>NZ_JBEOVB010000053.1:0-33740 GCF_040295245.1 Streptomyces sp. NPDC002884
CGACGCGGATCTCGTAGCGCATGAGCTGCTCTCCCCGGGATGGCCTGGGACTGGCGGGCTGCGCACTCACCCCTGCGATCGTCCGCCCCCGCGGGACGTCCGGCCTCACCCACCACGGGCGATCCGGGACGTCCCGGCGTCCTCGGTCACAACAGCTTCAGCTCACGGGCGCGGCGCACCGCGTCGTTGCGGCGGTTGACCGCCAGCTTCCGGTAGGCGCTCTTGAGGTGGGTCTTGACCGTGTTCACGGAGACGAACAGATCGGCGGCGATCTCCTCCGTCGACATCGTCAGGGCGAGCCTGCGCAGTACGTCGAGTTCACGTCCGCTCAGCGCCTCCACGACCGGGAGCGACCGGCCGTCGGACACCGGCCCGCCGCGGGCGAGCCGGTCCCCCGCCGGCCCCCGCGGCGACACCGTGTCCAGGAACGGGCGGATCCATGGCCCGGCCTCGAGGAAGGGCCGCCGCAGTCCGTCCCGCCGCGCCTCACGCAGGGCCTGGGCGACCAGTCGGCGCGAGGTGGCCGCGTCGCCCGCCTCGTCCGCCACCTGCGCCCGCACCAGGATGGCCCGGACGGTCACCGCGGGGCCCGCGCGCCCTTCGGACCGCACGCCGTCGAGGAGGTCGATCGCCGCCTGCGGCCGGCCCGCCGCGAGCTGGGCCCGCGCGGCCCCGACCGCGTACGCCGACTGCTCGTCGGACACCGCCCGCCACACCTCGACGGCCGTCTCCGGCCGGCCCTCGGCCAGATGGGCGGCGGAGACGACGAGTGCCGTCTGGCCCTCCGCCCAGGGGGAGATCACGGCGGCGGGCACAGCGCGTTCCGCCGCTTCGAGGGCGGCCCGGGTGTCGCCGCGGGCCAGGTGCAGACGGGCGGTGGCGATGGCCCGGCCCGCCTCCATGACGGGGTCCCGCAGCGCCGGGTCCGACTCGGCCGCCTCGTCGAGGAGGGTCCGCGCCAGGGTCAGGTCGTCACGGTCCACGGCGACGGCGGCCAGCACCAGGCGTCCCATGCCGGAACCGGACGGCCTGGGCAGACCGTGCCGCTCCGTCTCGGTCACCGCCGCCCGGGCCTTGCGCTCCGCCCTGCCGAGCCAGCCGTTCAGGTAGTCGATCAGGGCGAGCCGGCCCAGCGAGTCCTCGCGGGCGAGCGCGGTCGAGGCCTGCGCCGACGACCCGGCGACCCTCGACAGGACGGCACACGCGTCCTCGAACCGCCCGGCCCACAGCCGTGCCGAGCCCAGATGGGCCAGCAGGAGCGCGGTGAGCTCGGGATGTCTCTCCAGCAGATGGGCCGGCGCCCGGTCGCACAGCATCTCGGCCGCCGCTGCGGCCCACTCCGCCCGGCCCGGCGCGCCGGTCAGCCGGGCGGCCAGCGCCTCGAGCAGGGCACAGCTCAACCGGGCCGCCACGAGGCCGGGCGCCTCGCCGGGACTCCACTCGGCCGTCAGTGCCTGTTCCGCCGCAAGGCCCGGCCCGGCCGCCGGACCCAGTTCGGCCGTCAGCCTCTCCTCCGCGTGCCGCAGGTGCGTCAGGCCCCGGTCGAGATCACGCCGGGACAGGTCCCGGGCGGCGCGGACCAGGTCCGTCGCGGGGCTCGCGGCCTCCGGTCCCATGCGGGAGAACAGCTCGGCGAGTTCGTCGGAGCGCAGACCGGTGAAGAGCCAGCCGATGGCGAGGTCGTCGATCAGGGCGCCGGCGGTGAACTCCCAGTCGCCGGCGGCGGCGCCCTGGCCCAGCGTCTCCGTGAGCGACCCCGAGCCCCGCAGCCAGTGCGCGGCCCGCAGATGCAGTTCGGGCTCCAGGCCGGGCGAGCGCATCCGCAGATGGGCCCGGAGGATCTCGGCGAACAGCGGGTGGAGGCGGTACCAGTCCTGTCCGAGATGCTCCACGAACGCGTTCTCGCGGTGCAGGCCGGCCAGGATGGGCCCGGCGTCGGTGCGCTCCGTCAGCGCGTTCACCAGCTCGGGGCGGAACCGGTCGAGGACGCTGACCCGCAGCAGGAGGTCCTGGGTCTCGGGGGGCTGCCGTCTGAGCACCTCCGCCAGCAGGAAGTCGGCGACGGTGGTGCGGTCGGCCTCGAACTCCTTCAGATACGTCTCCGGATCCGGGTTCTCCCGAGCGGCGAGGGCACACAGCCGCAGGCCGGCGGCCCAGCCCCGGGTGCGGTCCACGAGACCCTGTGTGGCGGGCGCCGACAGCCGCAGCCCGTGCAGTTCCAGCAGCTCGGCCGCCTCCTCGGAGGTGAAGGCCAGTTCCGCGCCCCGGATCTCCGTCAGGTCACCGGCCGCCCGGTAGCGGTGCAGCGGCAGCAGCGGCTCGGTTCGGGAGACGAGGATCAGGCGCAGGCCGTCGCCGGCGTGGTGCAGCACGAACTCCAGTTGCTCCGCGATCTCCGGGTCGATCACCCGGTCGTACTCGTCGAGCACCACGATCGCGGGCCGGTCCAGGGTGCTCAGTTCCGCGGCGAGCCGAGCCAGGAGCTGGGGGGTCACCCTGCTCGCGTCCGCGGGGCAGCCGATCTCGGCGGGCAGGGACGTGCCGGACGCGCGCAGCGCCTGGAGCAGGTACGCCCAGAGCATCCCGGGACCCTGCGACGCCGCGTCGGTGGTGAGCCAGGCGACGGGCCGGTCGCGTGCCGCGGCCCAGTCGGCGACCAGCAGCGTCTTGCCGGCTCCCGCGGCGCCGTTGACCATCGTCAGCGGTGTGCGCAGCGCCTGGTCGAGATGTCTGACCAGCCGCTCGCGCCGCAGGAACGTCACCGGCCGGGCCGGAACGACGAACCGGGTGCGCAGGAACGGATCCCCTTGGGGATCCGCCGACGACGCCGTCGCCGGATCGGTATCGCTCTCGTCGAGCCCAGCCATGGCGCTCACCGCCATTGGTCGTCAGGTCATGGGTAGCACTCCCCCTCAGGATCCCAGGGTTCAGCCCCGAGTGCCCTGCGAGAGATCCACGAGAGAGGGCGCGCGGCACGCTCGCGGCCAGGCAAAGCAAGGCAAGACAAGACAAGACAAGGCAAGACAGCCAGGGCGAGGCCAGGCGGGCACGCAGGCACGCAGGCACGCAGGCACGCAGGCACGCAGGCACGCAGGCACGCAGGCACGCAGGCACGCAGGCACGCAGGCACGCAGGCACGCAGGCAACGAAACCCGGCCACGGCAGGTGGGCGCCACGGCAGGCACGGGCCCGGCCGCGGCCCGTTGACTGCGGGAGCCGGCGCGATCCCGCCACGGCGCGCTCGCGGCGGGATCCGCGACGAACCGGCCGCAGCGTGTTCGCGGCCGAGGCAGCGCACCCCGGCCACGGCATGTGCGTGGCCGGGGCGGGGGGCGGAGCCACCGCCAGGGAAAGCGGGCCAGGGCTCGTGGATTGGCCGTGGCCGACGGTCGCGGCGACCGCCTACCGTCACCGGCATGCGCATGCGAATCGTCGACGCCTTCACCGACCGCCCCTTCACCGGCAACCCGGCCGGGGTCCTGCTCCTGGACGCCTTCCCGGACGACGACCGGCTCCAGCAGGTGGCTCTGGAGGTCAACCATTCCGAGACGGCGTTCGCTCACCCGCTCCCCGAGGGCGGTGAGGCGGACTGGGCCCTGCGCTGGTTCACACCCGTCGCCGAGGTCGACATGTGCGGCCACGCCACGCTCGCCACGGCCCACGTCCTGCACACCACGGGCGCCCATCGGGGCCCGGTGCGCTTCGCCACCCGCAGTGGTGTCCTCGTCGCGACGCCCGCCGAGGACGGCTCGATCACCATGGACTTCCCGACCGCCCCGCTGACCAGGGTCGAGATCCCGGCCGGGATCGCCGAAGCCCTGGGCGCCGAACCGCTCGCCTGTCTCGACACCGGCCCGCACGTCGGCGACCTCCTGATCGAGCTGGCCGACGAGAAGACCGTCCACGCCCTGCGGCCCGACCACAAGGCCCTGGCCGCCCACTCCCGCCGCGGCGTCATCGCGACCGCCCGCGCCGAGAACGCGGACCTGGGACACGACTTCGTCTCCCGCTGCTTCTTCCCCAACCTCGGCATCGACGAGGACCCGGTGACGGGCAGCGCCCACACGGCGCTGGCGCCCTACTGGGCCGAGCGGCTCGGCCGCACCGCCCTGACCGGCCTCCAGGCCTCGCCCCGGGGAGGCCGGGTCCGTACCGAAGTGTGCGGCGAACGCACCCTGCTGAGCGGCCGCGCGGTCACGGTCATCGAGGGCGAGCTGCTCGCCTGAGGGCTGTGCGGCGGGGAGGTGTCCTGCGGCACGGCAGGCGTCGTCGGGCTCGGCAGCTGTCGTAGAGCTCGGCAGCTGCCGTACGGCACCAGGTGTCCTCCGCCACGGCAGGCGCCCTCCGGCACGGCAGATACCGTCCCGCGCGGCCGTCCGGCACGGCTCACGCGGTCGGCAGCCACCCCACCTTCCCCGCCAGCAGCGCGTAGCCCACGAAGGCCCCGATGTCGAGCAGGGAGTGCGCCACCACCAGGGGGCCGACCCGGCCCCAGCGCCGGTAGAGGTAGACGAACACCACGCCCATCACCATGTTGCCGATGAAGCCGCCGATGCCCTGGTAGAGGTGGTACGAGCCGCGCAGCACCGAGCTGGCCACGAGCGCGGCGCCCGGCGTCCAGCCCAACTGGCCCAGCCGGCGCAGCAGATAGCCGACGACGATGACCTCTTCGAGGATCGCGTTCTGCAGCGCGGACATGATCAGCACCGGGTACTTCCACCACACGTCCGGCAGCGCCTCCGGCACCACCGTGAGGTTGAAGCCGAGGCCGCGTGCCGCCAGATAGAAGGCGATGCCGGAGCTGCCGATCACGGCCGCGATCGCCGCCCCGCGGCCGAGGTCCGGCCAGGGCCGCGTGCGGTCGAAGCCCAGGGTCCGCAACCCCTGCCCCTCGCGCAGCAGGAAGTGCGCGACGAGGGCCACCGGGACGAGCGCCGAGGCGATCCCGAACAGCTGCCAGGCGAGATCGAGCCATGGACGGCCGGGCGCGGCCGAGGCGTTGAGGGTCGCCGCCTGGTCCTTCAGGCCGCCCGGCCTGGTGACCGATCCGACAAAACTGATCAGGGCGGACACACCGCTCGCACCGAGCGAAACCCCCAGAACGAGCAGTGTCTCGTCGCGGAAGATCCGTCGCGAGAGCCGCTCCCGCGGAAATGAGTCAGCCACCTGCCCTGCCTCCACCTGCACACGTGCCTCCAGTTGCGTAAACCCGCCGCATCCCCACCCCTGTCTCGCTAGGGTCTCGAAAGAAGTTACGAAGATCGTGCGTGACAGGCCGTCGGGGGGACGGACGCCGTACGGGGCGTACCTCCCCTTCGCGGGCCGTGCGGCGGAAATCCGCCACGGGGCCGACAGGGAGGGGCACCACCGTCATGGGACGTCACAGCTTGCCCGATCAGTACGGGGCGGGCGGCAGCGACCCCCGTCCTCGTCTCCGCCGCCGCACCGTGGCCGTCGCGACCGCCCTCGTGCTCACGGTCGCCGGGGGCGCCGCGGCCGCCGTACGCAGCGGATTACTCTCCTTCGGCTCGTCCTGCCGCGACCACCCCGTACGGCTGACGGTGGCCGCCTCCCCGGACATGGCCCCGGCGCTCACGGCCGCGGCGAAGCAGGCCGCGGACAGCGGCCTCACCTCCGACGGACAGTGCCTCGCGGTCAGCGTCACGGCACGTGAGTCGTCCGAGGTCGCCGGGACGCTGGCGGCGGGCAAGGACCCGGAGGCGCAGGTGTGGGTGGCCGACTCCGATCTGTGGGTCCAGCGGATCACCGCCGACCGCAAGGCGACCGGGGTGACCCCGGTGGGCAACGTGGCCTCCACCCCCGTCGGGGTGGCGATGGTCCCGGCGGCCGCGAAATCGCTGGGCTGGCCGAAGAAGACGTACTCCTGGCTGGAGCTGGCCGGCGCCACCCTCCGGAACGACTCGCCGCGGCTGGGCGCGGCCGACCCGGCGCGCAGTGCGGCCGGGCTGCTCGCGCTGACCCAGATCGGCGCCGCCACGGCCGGCGTCAAGGACGGGGACACCCAGGCCGCCGCCCTGATGAAGACGCTGTCCCGGCGTGCGTCGGACACCGACGCCCAGGTCCTGCAGACGCTGCCGCGCGACACCTCGGGCGCCGAGCAGGACGATCCCGGGCGCAACCAGGCGGTCGTCGTCACCGAGCAGGCCTCGTTCACGTACAACGCGTCGGCGGACTCGGGCGCCGGCCTCGACCTGTTCTACCCGAAGGACGGCTCACCCCGGCTCGACTATCCGTACACGCTGGTCGACAAGACCCGGCTGAGCACCGACGAGAGCCGGGCGGCGATCCGGTTCATGACCTATCTGCGCCGCCCCGAGCAGCAGAGACTCCTCCAGGAACACGGCTTCCGGACCTCCGACTACGACGCCCCGCAGACGCTGGTGACCGCGGCCGGCGGCAGCAGCCCACAGCCGTTCGCCGAGCCCGCCGCCCGGCCCGCGTCGGACACGGCCGTCGAGGAGACGCTGGGGACGTGGACGATCACGGTGCAGAGCGCCCGGCTCACCACGGTCGTCGACGCCTCGTCCTCCATGTCCGAACCGGTCCCGGGCACAGGCCGTTCCCGCATGGACGTCACCAAGGCCTCGCTCCTCCAGGCCCTCGCCACCTTCACGCAGGAGGACGAGATCGGTCTGTGGGAGTTCTCCACCGAGCTGGACGGCGACAAGGACTACCGCGTCCTGGTCCCCACCGAACGGCTCGGCGGCACCGCGGGCGGCAAAGACACCCAGCGCGACCGGCTGTCGTCGGCTTTCGGCGACCTGGCACCGGTCCCCAACGGTGCGACGGGCCTGTACGACACGACGCTCGCCGCGTACCGGCAGGCCACCGCCTCCTACGTGAAGGGCAAGTTCAACGCCCTGGTCATCCTGACCGACGGCGTCAACCAGGACCCGGGCAGCATCTCCCGCACCACGCTCCTCACCGAACTCAGGAAACTCGCCGGCCCGGAACGCCCTGTCCCCCTCATCATGATCGCGGTCGGCCCCGACGCGGACCGCGAGGAGGCCGAGGAGATAGCCAGGGCGACGGGCGGCTCGGGCCAGTCGGTGACCGACCCCTCCCAGATCCACACGGTGATCCTCAAGGCGATAGTGGCAGCAGGATCCCAAGGCGACGACAGCTGATCCCCCGGCGACCCACCTCCACGCCCCCAGGTCACAGGACCCGACCGAACCGGATCCCTGTCTCCCCTCACCCACCCCACGAGTACGGGCCCCGACCGAACCGAACCCCACCTCCCCCTCACCCACCCCAGGAGAACGGGTCCCGGCCGAACCGGATCCCCGCCTCCCCCTCACCCGGTCAGGGGCGCGGGGATCTGCGCGACCGGCCCCCACCTCCCCGCAGCCGGCGAACCACCGAAAGCCTCCGGACAAGCCCCCGGACCCCGCCCGAGGCCGCCTCACCCCGAAGACGCAGGCTCGGGCAACCCCACGGGCCACGTATGCACCGGCTCCCCGAGATGCATCAGCTCCGCGTACCGCCGCGTCGTCGCCGCCAACGCCGCGTCCCGCGACAATCCGGCCTCCACCGCCCGGTGGAACGTCGCCACCTGCCAGGTCGCCCCGTTGGTCCGCCGCCGGCACCGCTCGTCGATGACCCCCAGGTAGAAATCGCGGTCGGCCGGCTCCACCCCCCACGCGTCGAGCCCGGCCTCCGCCAGCGGCAGCAGCTCGTCCCTCACGAGACTCACCGCGTCCACCTCGGCCACGCCGCCCAGCCGCCCGCGCCGCGGCCACTGGAGCCGCGCCTCGATCCCGTACCGGCAGGCCGCGTCGAAGTTGGCCTCGGCCGCCTCGAACGGCAGCCGGGACCACACCGGCCGGGACTCCTCCGCCAGGGCCCGGACCACGCCGTAGTAGAAGGCCGCGTTGGCGACCACGTCGGTCACGGTCGGCCCGGCGGGCAGGACGCGGTTCTCCACCCGCAGGTGCGGAACGCCGTCGGCGATGCCGTAGACGGGCCGGTTCCAGCGGTAGACCGTACCGTTGTGCAGGACGAGCTCGGCGAGCGAGGGCACCCCGCCCGCCTCCAGGACCTCCAGCGGGTCCTCCTCGTCGCAGATGGGCAGCAGCGGCGGGAAGAACCGCAGGTTCTCCTCGAACAGCTCGTACGCCGAGCTGATCCACCGCTCCCCGAACCAGGTCCGCGGCCGTACGCCCTGCGCCTGGAGCTCCGGCGGCCGGGTGTCGGTGGCCTGCTGGAACAGCGGGGGCCGCGACTCGCGCCACAGCTCGTGGCCGAACAGGAAGGGCGAGTTGGCGCCCACGGCGATCTGCGCGGCGGTGACCGCCTGCGCGGCGTTCCACACCGCGGCGAAGCGGGCCGGCGTGACCTGGAGGTGCAGTTGCACAGAGGTGCAGGCGGCCTCCGGCACGATCGACTTCGAGGTGCACGACAGCCGCTCGACGCCGTCGATCTCGAGCGTGAAGTCCTCTCCTCTGGCGGCCACGATCTGGTCGTTGAGAAGGGTGTAGCGGTCGACCTCGGAAAGGTTCGACGAGACCAGATCATCCCGGTCGAGGGTGGGCAGAATACCGATCATCACGATACCGGCGTCGACCTCGCCCGCCTTTCGATGGGCATATGCCAGTGACGTACGGAGTTCTTCCGCGAGACGGTCGAATACCCGGCCGCCCAGCCGGTGTGGGGCTATGTTCACTTCCAGGTTGAACATGGCGAGTTCTGTTTGGAAATCTCGGCTCGCGATCCTCTCCAGTACTTGCCCATTCAGCATTTTCGGCTGGCCGTCGGCACCCGCGAGATTCAGTTCGATCTCGAGCCCCATGAGGTTCTTGGGGCGGTCGAAGCGCTTCTGGGCCAGGAGCCGCTCGAGCCCCGTCAGGCACCGCCGGAGCTTGTCCCGGTAGTCCTGACGATCGGACAGGTCGAACGCGCCTGCCACGACCTTTTCCCCCATCGAAGCGTCCCTCCTCGCGTGGCGGGCCGGGGATCCCGGCCGCCGGATGATCCGGGTCAGGGGGGATGATGCCCAGCCGGGCCGATCGATAACGTCCCCCGCGCGGCCCGGCACCCGCTACGCTGACCGAAAGCCACCGGCGGTGACCGCTGGCACATTCACGGGGCATGCGGCCGAAGGCCCTTTCGCGAAATGTGGAACTCGTGAAAAACGCCGACGAGAATAGGCCGACCGCTACGGGCGTATAAGCCGAGGTCACCGCCGCGCGACCCGCTTTGAATCGGGATTTTTCACCCCGCGCTTCGACCGGATGAACCCTTGCCGAGTGTCCCGGGATCGACTAGACGAAACACAGTCTGAACACATGTCGTATAAACTCCGCGAACAAGGCAGAGAAGGTTGGCGCCCACAGTCGAAGGAGCCTGCCGTCGAGGTGACGGTGGGCCGCTCGCGCACCCCTGCAACCCCAGACTCCGGCCCCCGCCTCTCCGACCTGTTCGAGAGCTAGCTGACAGCGCCGTCCGCCCACGCCCTCGCGCCACCGTGCCTGTCGAATGAGAGGCGACCCACCATGCCTTTGCATGTCCCCCCGGCTCCCGCGCCCGCCCTTCGCTCCGTCCTCATGGCACTCGGTTCCCCCACCGCGGTCCGCGAGGCTCGTACCCCCTCCCTGCGCAACGCCCAGGGCGACGTCACTCCCGAACTCCCGCTGCCCCTGCACGTCCTGGACCGGATCGCCCCCGAAGGCGTGGCCGCGACCCGGCTGGCCGGCTGGCGCTTCCTGATCCGCTGCGGCGACCGCGCCGTGGCCGCGGCCGACACCCGGCTCACCCCGGACGGCTGGGCGTTCTCGCACTTCTTCGAAGGCCCGTACATCGCCTCCACCGAACGCGCCTTGCGCCAGGCCGAGTCGACCGCCCAGCCGTTCCAGGCGCGGCTGTTGTCGGTGCCCGGGCTCTACATGCTCACTCTCTGGCTGCACGGGGACAGCGCCTCGGACGGCACCGCGGGCCAGCCCGCCCCGACCGACCTCCTGGTGCCGCTGGCCCCGGCACCGCCCGGGATCGCCGCACACCGGGCGCACCGGGTCGCCGAGTTGCTCCCGCTGCTGACCCTGCGGGTGACACCGGCCGCGCCGCCGCTGCTCGGTTCGCCGGCCTGACCGCTCGGCCGGCGCCCCCCTCACCCCGTACCCCCTCACCCCGTACCCCGTCACCGCGGCCCCGGTGGCGGGGTACGGCGCGGCGCGGTCCGGCGCGCTCCGATGCCCGGGAATCCCCCGGGCGCTGACCGGACTAGCCCTATCCGGCCACTGGAAACCACCCGAAGTGACAGTGCGATGGGGATGAACCGTCCGCGTGGGTGACGCGTCATGAACCTGTGAGAAGCGGTGCCGCGAAATCCCTGCGGATCGACCTCCGTGGGGCAACACTGGGTTCCGACGGACTTATCACAACGGGGGGCGGCCATGAACGACGTTTCACGCCGCGGAACAGACACCACAGCCATCTCAGATCTCACGCCAGAGCGGAAGTTCCCATCCATGTGCCAGCACCAGACACCGTGCCCGACAGCGACCTCGGCCGACCGGGAGTCCGCGCGCCTCGTGGCGCACCACCCGGAACAGGGCTGGAGCCTGCTGTGCAACGGCGTCCTGCTCTTCGAGGACACCGGCGAACTCCTGCCGGACGGCCGGGTCATCGCCCCCCACCGGGTAGTGACCGCCGCCTGAACACCAGCCGGACGGCGCGGGACCGCCGTCCGCAGACATGAGGGGCCGGCCCGCGGAGACCACCGCGAACCGGCCCCGACGCATGTTCAGGGCCGCTCACTCCCCGTAGCCGCCCGGTCTCGGCGCGGTGCGTCCTCCTGTACGTCTTCCCACGGCAACGCATGTTCCGGAAGACTCCTGGAAGTTTCGGCGCAGCGGCCGGAACCACGCGACGGAGGTGGGAAGTGACAGCGGACGACACCGTGCCCGCGTCCCGGGGCAGAATCACGATCACGGAGATCGCCCGTGAGGCCGGCGTCTCGGTGCCGACCGTGTCCCGGGTCGTCAACGGCCGCTCCGACGTCTCGCCGGGAACCCGGGCCCGGGTCGAGGACCTGCTGCGGCTGCACGGCTACCGCAAGCGCCCCGCCGCCTCCCGCACCCGGGCCGCACTGCTCGACCTGGTCTTCAACGACCTCGACAGCCCCTGGGCGGTGGAGATCATCCGAGGGGTCGAGGAGGTCGCCCACGCGGCCGGCGTGGGCACCGTGGTGTCGGCGATCCACGGCCGCTCGGGCGACGCCCGCGAGTGGATGCGCAACCTGCGCGCCCGCGCCTCCGACGGCGTCATCCTCGTCACCTCGGCCCTCGAACCCACCCTGCACGAGCAGCTGCGCATCCTGGGCGTCCCTCTGGTCGTCGTCGATCCGATGGGCTCCCCGGCCGTCGACACCCCGACCATCGGCGCCGCCAACTGGGCGGGCGGCCTGGCGGCCACCGAGCATCTGCTGTCGCTGGGGCACCGCAGGATCGGCCTGATCGCCGGCCCGCCCCGGCTGCTGTGCTCCCGCGCCCGCTACGACGGCTACCGGGCGGCTCTGGAGGCGGCGGGTCTCGCCGTCGACGAGAGCCTCGTCGTCCCCGGCGACTTCCGCCCCGAGTCGGGCTTCACCGGCTGCACCGCCCTCCTCGCTCTGCCCGAACCGCCCACCGCCGTGTTCGCGGCCAGCGACCAGATGGCGCTCGGCGCGATCGAGGCGCTGCGCCGGCGCGGCCTGCGGGCCCCGGAGGACATGAGCGTGGTCGGGTTCGACGACCTGCCGGAAGTCCGCTGGTCCGCCCCGCCGTTGACGACCGTCCGCCAGCCCCTCGCGGACATGGGCAAACTCGCCGCCCGTACCGTCCTGAGCCTGGCCCGCGGCGAGCGCCCCGACTCGCCGCGGGTGGAACTGGGCACGGAGCTGGTGATCCGCTCGAGCACCGCCCCGGCCCCCGGCGCCTAGCCGAGCGCCTCCCGGATCGCCCGGTAGGCCGGCTTCGGCGCGAGCTGCTCGTCCCAGGGCAGCGCCGCGCCCTGGCCGGGGAAGAACGCCGGGATCCACGAGTACTTGTCGGTGTAGTCCCAGACGGTGATGCCGACGCACCGCCGCACCGCGAGGCACGCCTCGGTCATGTCCCGGTACCAGTCGGCCTGTTGGGCCAGCTTCTCGTCGGTCGCGGGCAGCAGCATCCGTACGTCGACCTCGGTGAGCGCGGTGTCCAGGCCGAGCCGGGAGAAGCGGCGGAGGTTGTCCTCCAGGGTCGTCGGATAGCCGTACTGGAGGGCGAGGTGCGCCTGCAGGCCGATGCCGTCGAGCGGAACGCGCTGGGCCTTCAGCTCCTTGGCCAGGGCGTAGTAGGCATCGCTCTTCGGGCCGACGGCCTCGATGTTGTAGTCGTTGAGGTAGAGCTTCGCCTTCGGATCGGCCTGATGGGCCCACCGCAGGGCATCGGCGATGTAACCGGGGCCGAGGGTCTTGTAGAAGACCGTCTCACGGTAGGTGCCGTCCTCGTTGAACGCCTCGTTGACGACGTCCCAGGCGTAGACCTTGCCCCGGTAGTGGCGCACCTCGGTCTGGATGTGGTTCTTCAGGACGGCCCGCAGCTCGTCGGCCGTCCACTCCTTGCCGGTCAGCCAGCCGGGGAGCTGGCTGTGCCAGACCAGGGTGTGGGCGCGGACCCTCTGGTGGTGGTCGCGCGCGAGGTCGACGATCTCGTCGCCGGCGGTCCAGTCGAAGACGCCCTGCTGCGGTTCGGTGGCGTACCACTTCATGCCGTTGCCCGGGGTGATCATGTCGAACTCCTCGCCCAGGATCCTCGTATAGGCGGTGTCGGTGAGTTCGGGGTTGTCGGTGGCGCTGCCGAAGTAGCGTCCGTGGCGCTGCGCGAGGTCGGCGAGGGTCGTACGCGGCTTTCCGTGCGCCGGGCCCTCGTGCGCCTCGGCGGCCGGTCCGGTGACGACACCGGCGGCGACGAGGACGGCTGCGAGGGCGCCGGCGAGTCTGAGCCGGGTGCGGGCGGCGGTGCTGGGCATGGTGCGACTCCTCACGGTAGGGGTGAGCCGTACGGGTCCGCGGGCGCGCGTCATCCCTTCGTGGCGCCGGCGGCGAGGCCGCCGACGAGCTGGCGCTCGGCGACGGAGTAGAACGCCAGGGCGGGCACCATGGCGAGCACGAGATAGGCGAAGACCCGCGCGTACTCCGCGGAGTACTGGCCCTGGAACTGCTGGACGCCGATCGGGATGGTCCACCAGGTGGGCTCGTTGAAGACCAGCAGTGGCAGCAGGAAGTTGTTCCAGCTGCCGACCACGGCGAGCACGGAGACCGTGCCGAGGGCGGGCCTGGCCATGGGCAGCAGGATCCGCCAGAAGAACGTGAGGGGCCCGCAGCCGTCGAGGGTGGCCGCCTCCTCCAGCTCGGCGGGGATCTCCCGGAAGAACCCGCGCAGGACGACGATGGTCATCGGCAGCCCGAAGGCGGCCTGCGGCAGGATCACGCCCAGCGGGTTGTCCAGCAGGCCCATCGAGCGCAGCAGCAGGAACAGGGGCAGCGCCGCCACCGCGAAGGGGAACATCAGCCCCATCGTGAACAGTGTGAACAGCATCTCCCGGCCGCGGAAGGCGAACCGGGCGAAGGAGAACGCGGCCAGCGCGGACACCGCGACGACCACCACCGTCGTACCGGCCGCGATGAGCGTGCTGCTGCCGACGAGCTGCCAGAAGGAACCGGACCCGAGGATGTCCGTGTAGTTGGAGGTGACCCAGGGATCGGGCAGGCCGATGGGGTTGCGGGAGAGCTGGTCGGTGGACTTGAAGCCGGACAGCACGGCGTAGCCGAGCGGTACGGCCATCACCACGCCGACGATCCCGAGGACGAGGTGCAGGGGAAGCGTCCGGCGGGCCCCTCGGGCGCCCCGTCCGGTCCCGCGGGTGCTCATGCCGGTCTCGCGGGTTTTCACGCGCCGCCTCCTCGCATGGTCGTGGTGGCGCCCTGAAGGTCCCGGCGGAGCACGAACCGCTGGTAGGCGAGGGCGAAGACGAGGCTGATGCCGAACATGGCCACGCTGATCGCGCTGGCATAGCCGACCTGGTAGCGCTTGAAGCCGTACTGGAACATGGTCACGGCCATCGTCTCGGAGTGGTGGTCGGGGCCGCCCGCGGTGACCACCCACACCAGGTCGAAGAGCTGGATCGAGCCGATGACCGACAGGAAGACGCTGATCCGCAGGGTCGGCGCGAGCAGCGGCAGGGTGACGTTGCGGAAGCGCTGCCAGGGGCCCGCTCCGTCGATCAGGGCGGCCTCCGTCAACTCGGCCGGGATGGACTGGAGTCCGGCCAGGTAGAGCATCATGTGGAAGCCGAAGTACTTCCACGTCATGACCAGGAAGAGGGTGGCCATGACGGTGGAGGGGTCGGCGAACCACTCGCCGCCCACGCCGTCCAGGCCGATCGCGCCCAGGACGTGGTCGGCGAGACCGTCGTCCGGGGCGAAGATCATGCTGAACAGCACGCCGGTGATCGCCTCGGAGAGGATGTACGGCGCGAAGAACAGCATCCGGTACACGGCCCGGCCGCGGATCTTCTGGTTGAGCGCGACCGCGAGGGCGAGCGCGAACGGCAGCTGGAGGACGAGCGAGAGCCCGACCAGGAGCAGGCAGCGCCACAGGTCGCCCAGGAACACCGGGTCCTGGAAGAGGCGGGTGAAGTTGTCGCCGCCGATGTAGTCGTCGGGCATGCCGAAGCCGCCCCAGCGGAAGAACGAGGCGTACAGCGCGAACAGCATCGGCAGCAGCACGAGCGTGCCGAACAGGACCAGCGCGGGCACCTGGAAGGCGACGGCGGTGAGCCAGTGCCGCGCCCGCCGCCGCGCCCGGCCCCGGCCCGCGCCGGGAGACGGAGGCGGCGGGCCGACGTCCGGGCCGCTGCGCTTGTCCGGAAGGAAGGTGGAGGTCATCGCCGGCTACTGCTCTTCCTTCGCGACCTTGGTGATCGACTCGGTGACCTGCTGGGCCGACTTGGACCCGGCGATGAGGGCGGCGACGCTGTCGTTGACCTCCTGGCCGAGGGCCGGCGCGTAGGCCTGGTCGAGGTAGAGCTGGAAGCCGGTGGCGGCCTTCAACTGGGTCTGTACGGCCTTGATGTTGGGGTCGGTGATGGCGCTCTCGGCGGCCGGCACGACGGGCAGCACCCCGGTCTTCTTGACCAGTTCGGTGTCCGTGGCGGCGGTGGCGAAGAACTTCAGGAAGTCGACGGCCGCCTGCGGGGCGTTCTTGCGCAGGGCGTGCCCGCCGCCTCCGCCGAACACCTCGGTGATGACACCCTTGCCGCCGTCGACCGCCGGGAACGGGAAGAAGCCGAGGTTCGCGCCGAGCCCCTTGCCCGCGTCGGCCTCCACCACCGGCGCCCACTGGCCCATGAGTTCCATCGCCGCCTTGCCGTTGCCGACGGCGGCGGCCTGGCCGGTGGGGCTGGAGTAGGCGGCGCCGAGGAAGCCCTTCTGGAACGGCTGGAGGTCGACGAGGTCCTGGAGGTGCTGCCCGGCCTGGACGAACCCGTCCCCGGTGAAGTCCTTGCCCTCCCCGGCCTCGCGCAGGGCGTCGACGCCGGCGGTGCGCATCGCGAGATACGCCCAGTAGTACATGCCGGGCCACTTCTCCTTGCCCGCGAGCGCCAGCGGGGTGATCTTGGCGGCCTTCAGCTTGCGCACCGCGTCGAGGAAGCCGCTCCAGGTGGTCGGGGGCGCGCTGATCCCGGCCTGCTGGAAGAGCGCCTTGTTGTACCAGAACCCGATCATGCCGATGTCGAACGGGACGCCGTACGCCTTCTTGTCGAGCAGGTAGGGCTCGCGGGCGACCGGGAGCAGGGCGTCGCCCCACTCCTTCGTCCGCTCCGTGAGGTCCTCGACGAGCCCGGCGTCGACCTGCTGCTTCAGGACACCGCCGCCCCAGGTGTGGAAGATGTCGGGCAGCTTCCCGGAGGCGGTGAGCGCCGTCATCTTCGACTTGTAGGCGTCGTTCTCCAACTGCACGATCTTGATCTTCACCTTGGGGTTCTGGGCCTCGAACTGCTTGGCGAGACCGGCCCAGACGTCCTTCGTCGGCTGGGTGGTGGAGATGTTCCACCACTCGATGGTGGTCGTCCCCGACGACCCTCCGTCCGAGTCGCCGCCGCAGGCGCTCAGTGCCGTCATGCTCAGACCGGCCGCGGCGGAAACCGCCAGGAAGCCACGGCGGGAGAGTGCCGGGTCGCCCATCTTGCGCTCCTTGATAGATCGAAAGTTTCGAACCAGATCCAGAAAGCTTCGCTGCTGCCGCACCCTAGAGACACCCTCCGACGGGTGGCAACCCCTTGAACACAGGGAATCCGGGGGTCTGTTCACAAAAGAAGGCGCAGCGAGGCACCAGAAGACGTCGAAACATTCGGATCATTCGGCGAACATTACGAAGCGTGCGGGAGTGATGATCCGGCGGCCGGAAACGAACCCGGCGGTACGTCACACTGCGTGTCCGCCCCGCGACCAGTCTTAACGGAAGCTTGACGCCGTCCGGCCCATGATCCAGGGGCCCGGGCGTCACTCTCCGCTTACGCTGATTCCGCCGTCCGCGTGATGGCCGAAACCACACGCCGACCCGCACATCAGGAGCACGTCGATGGCCACCACCGAGCACCCTCCTCCCGGTCGCCTGCGCGCCTGGATGCTGGAGGGCCTCTCCGACATGGGCAAGGGTCACGCTCAGCCGGCGGCTCCGAAGACCGGTGCCGCGCCCGAGCACAAGGGCCAGCGCTGGTACCGGGTGATGTGCCTGACGGGTGTCGACTACTTCTCGACCCTCGGCTACCAGCCGGGCATCGCCGCCCTCGCGGCCGGCCTGCTCTCCCCGGTGGCGACGATCGTGCTGGTGCTCGTCACCCTGCTGGGCGCCCTGCCGGTCTACCGGCGCGTCGCCGAGGAGAGTCCGCACGGCGAGGGCTCGATCGCCATGCTGGAACGGCTGCTGTCCTTCTGGAAGGGCAAGCTGTTCGTCCTGACCCTGCTCGGGTTCGCCGCCACCGACTTCCTGATCACGATCACCCTGTCCGCGGCGGACGCCTCCACCCACCTGGTCGAGAACCCGCACCTGACCAGCACTCTGCACGACCGGCAGATGGTGATCACGCTCGTCCTCGTCGCCCTGCTCGGCGCCGTGTTCCTCAAGGGCTTCCTGGAGGCCATCGGCGTCGCGGTCGCGCTGGTCGTCGTCTATCTCGGCCTGAACGTCGTCGTCGTGGTCGTCGGTCTGGGGCATGTGCTCACCGAGGGCCATGTCGTGACCGACTGGGCCGACGCCCTGACCGCCGAGCACGGCAACGTGTTCGCGATGATCGGCGTCTCCCTGCTCGTCTTCCCCAAGCTCGCGCTGGGCCTGTCCGGCTTCGAGACCGGCGTCGCGGTCATGCCGCACGTCCAGGGCGACCCGGACGACACCGCGGAGAACCCCAGGGGCCGTATCCGCGACACGAAGAAGCTGCTGACGACCGCCGCCCTGATCATGAGCGTCTTCCTCATCGCGACCAGCTTCATCACCACGGTGCTGATCCCGGAGAAGGAGTTCGAGTCCGGCGGCCAGGCCAACGGACGCGCCCTCGCGTACCTCGCCCACGAGTACCTGGGCAACGCCTTCGGCACGGTGTACGACGTCTCGACGATCGCCATCCTGTGGTTCGCCGGCGCCTCCGCGATGGCGGGGCTGCTCAACCTGATGCCCCGCTATCTCCCCCGCTACGGCATGGCCCCGCACTGGGCCCGCGCCGTGCGCCCCATGGTCATCGTCTTCACCCTCGTCGCCTTCCTCGTCACCTGGATCTTCGACGCCGACGTCGACGCCCAGGGCGGCGCCTACGCCACCGGCGTGCTGGTCCTGATGTCCTCGGCGGCGATCGCGGTGACCATCGCCGCCCGCCGCGCCCGGCAGCGGGGCTGGACGGTCGGTTTCGCCGTGGTCTCGGCGGTCCTGCTCTACGTGACCGTCGTGAACGTCATCGAGCGCCCCGACGGCGTGAAGATCGGCGCCTGCTTCATCGCGGGAATCATCCTGGTCTCGCTGCTGTCCCGGCTGGCCCGGGCCTTCGAGCTCCGCGTGACCAGCGTGACGCTGGACGACATGGCGGAACGTTTCATCCGGGACATGGCCAGCCGCAAGATACGGTTCATCGCCAACGAGCCCGACCAGCGCGACAAGGCCGAGTACCGCGACAAGATCGAACAGATCCGGCAGGACAACGACATCCCCGGGGAGGATTTCGTCTTCGTCGAGGTCACCGTCGTCGACCCCTCCGAGTTCGAGTCGGGCCTGACCGTGCGCGGCGAGGTACTGCACAACCGCTACCGCGTCCTGACCCTGGAGTCCTCCTCCATCTCGAACGCCCTGGCCGCACTGCTGCTGCACACCCGTGACTCCACCGGCTGCATCCCGCACATCTACTTCGAGTGGACCGAGGGCAACCCCTTCGCCAACTTCCTGCGCTTCTTCCTCTTCGGCCAGGGCGAGGTGGCCCCGGTCACCCGGGAGGTCCTGCGCGAGGCCGAACCGGACCGCGACCGCCGCCCCCGCGTCCACACGGGCTGACCCGCTCCCGCTCCCGCTCCCGGTCCCGGTCCCGGTCCCGGGTCGTCGCCCCGGCGCGCCCCGACGCCGTCAAGGCGACGCACACCTGCACATACGCCACATAAGGCGCCCGGCGGCCTACCGTTGACGCCCATGAGCCTGAGCATCCGCAACCAACTCCCCGGCACCGTCACCGCCGTCCGTCCCGGTGAGGTGATGGCCATCGTCAAGATCCGTCTGGACGGCGGCCAGGACCTCACGGCGGCCATCACGCTGGAGGCCGTGAACCAACTCGCCCTCACCGCCGGCACCGCCGTCCGCGCTCTGGTGAAGTCGACGGAGGTCTCCCTGGCCACCGGCCGGGTCGACGGACTCTCGATCCGCAACCAGCTCACCGGCGCGATCACCGGCCTCGTGACGGGCGAGGTCATGGCCTCGGTCAAGGTCTCCATGGACGGGGGCGAAGTCACCGCCGTGATCACCAAGGAAGCGGCCACCGACCTCGGCCTCTTCGTCGGCTCCGACGTCGTCGCGCTCATCAAGGCGACCGAGGTGTCCCTGGCGACGGCGTAGAGCGCGTGAGGGCCCCCGCCCGGAACGGACGGGGGCCCTCACCCACTCGCTCAGTCCTCGTACGCGTCCAGCGGCGGGCACGAGCAGACCAGGTTCCGGTCACCGAAGGCCTGGTCGATCCGGCGCACCGGCGGCCAGTACTTGTCGGCGGCCGACACACCGGCCGGGAAGACGGCCTCCTCACGCGTGTACGCGTGCTCCCACTCCCCGCCCAGCGCGGCCGCCGTGTGCGGGGCGCCGCTCAGCGGGTTGTCCTCGGCCGGCCACTCGCCCGCCCCGACCTTCTCGATCTCCGCGCGGATGGCGATCATCGCCTCGCAGAAACGGTCGATCTCGATCAGGTCCTCGGACTCGGTCGGCTCGATCATCAGCGTCCCGGCCACCGGGAACGACATCGTCGGCGCGTGGAACCCGTAGTCGATGAGCCGCTTGGCGACGTCGTCGACGCTCACGCCGGTCGCCTTGGTCAGCGGCCGCAGGTCGATGATGCACTCGTGCGCGACCAGCCCGCCCGGCCCGTTGTAGAGCACCGGGTAGTGCGGCTCCAGCCGCTTGGCGATGTAGTTGGCGCTCAGCACGGCCACCTGCGTGGCCCGCTTGAGCCCCTCGCCGCCCATGAGCCGCACATACGCCCACGAGATCGGCAGTATCCCCGCGGAACCCCAGGGAGCCGCGGAGACCGGGCCCACCCCGGTGTCCGGCCCGGCGGCGGGCTGGAGCGGGTGGTTCGGCAGGTACGGCGCCAGATGCGACCGTACGGCGACGGGCCCGACGCCCGGGCCGCCGCCCCCGTGGGGGATGCAGAAGGTCTTGTGCAGGTTCAGGTGCGACACGTCACCGCCGAAGTGCCCCGGCTTGGCGAGACCGACGAGCGCGTTGAGGTTGGCGCCGTCGACGTACACCTGCCCGCCCGCCTCGTGCACCTGGGCGCAGATGTCGGCGACATGCTCCTCGAACACCCCGTGCGTCGACGGGTAGGTGATCATCAGCACCGACAGCTCGTCCCGGTGCCGCTCGATCTTCGCCCGCAGGTCCTCGACGTCGATCTCGCCGTCCTCGGCGGTCTTCACGACGACGACCTTCATGCCCGCCATCACGGCACTGGCCGCGTTCGTGCCGTGCGCGGAGGACGGGATGAGACACACGGTCCGCTGGTCGTCCCCGTTGCCGCGGTGGTACCCGCGGACGGCGAGCAGCCCGGCCAGCTCGCCCTGCGACCCGGCGTTCGGCTGCAGCGACACGTTGTCGTACCCGGTGACCTCCGCGAGCCGCTCCTCCAGCTCACGGATGAGCGTCAGGTAGCCCTCCGCCTGCTCGGCCGGCGCGAAGGGGTGCAGCTGCCCGAACTCGGGCCAGGTGACCGGCTCCATCTCGGTGGTCGCGTTGAGCTTCATGGTGCAGGAGCCCAGCGGGATCATGCCCCGGTCCAGCGCGTAGTCCCGGTCGGCGAGCCGGCGCAGATAGCGCAGCATCGCGGTCTCGGAACGGTGCTGGTGGAAGACGGGGTGCGTCAGGATCGCGTCGGACCGCAGCAGCCCGGCGGGCAGCGAGTCGGCGGTGGCCGCGTCGAGCGACTCGATGTCGCCGTCCACCCCGAAGGCGGCCCAGACGGCGGACACCTGCGCCCGAGCGGTCGTCTCGTCGCAGGCGATCGACACCTGGTCGGCGTCGACGAGGTGCAGGTTGACCCCGAGCTCCCGCGCGGCGGCGACGACCTCGGAGGCCTTCCCCGGCACCCGCACGGTCAGCGTGTCGAAGTACGACCCGTGCACCACCTCGACACCGCCGGCCGTGAGCCCGGCAGCGAGGATCGAGGCGTACCGGTGCGTGCGCCGGGCGATCGCCCGCAGCCCGTCGGGACCGTGGTAGACGGCGTACATCCCCGCCATGACCGCCAGCAGCACCTGCGCCGTGCAGATGTTGCTGGTGGCCTTCTCGCGCCGGATGTGCTGCTCACGCGTCTGGAGTGCGAGCCGGTAGGCCTTGTGCCCGTCGGCGTCCACCGACACGCCCACCAGCCGCCCGGGCAGACTGCGCGCGAACTGCTCACGGACGGCCATGTAACCGGCGTGCGGCCCGCCGAAGCCCATCGGCACACCGAACCGCTGCGTCGTACCGACCGCGATGTCCGCGCCCAGCTCGCCCGGCGACTTGAGCAGCGTCAGCGCGAGCAGGTCCGCGGCGACGGTGACGAGCGCGCCGAGCCCGTGCGCCTGGTCGACGATCGCCTTGAGGTCGCGTACGGCACCGGAGGCGCCGGGGTACTGGACGAGCACGCCGTTGATCTCCCGCGCGGCGATCTCCGCCGGGATCCCGTCGCTCAGGTCGGCGACGACGATCTCCACGCCCGTCGGCTCGGCGCGGGTCTCGATCACGGCGATGGTCTGCGGCAGCGCGTCCGCGTCGATGAGGAAGAGGCCCTTCTTGTTCTTCCCCATGCGCCGGGACAGCGCCATCGCCTCGGCGGCGGCGGTGCCCTCGTCGAGCAGTGACGCGCCGGAGGTCGGCAGCCCGGTGAGATCGGCGACCACGGTCTGGAAGTTCAGCAGCGCCTCGAGCCGGCCCTGCGAGATCTCCGGCTGGTACGGCGTGTAGGCCGTGTACCAGGCCGGGTTCTCCATGACGTTGCGCAGGATGACGGGCGGTGTGAACGTCCCGTAGTAGCCGAGCCCGATCATCGGGTCGAGGACCTGGTTGCGGTCGGCCAGCGAGCGCAGCTCGGCCAGCACCTCGGCCTCGGTACGCGCGCCCGGCAGGTCCAGTGCGTCGGCGTTCTTGATCACATCGGGGACCGCTGCGGCGGTGAGCTCGTCGAGCGAGCCGTAGCCGACCTGTGCGAGCATCTTGGCCCGCGCCTCGAGGTCGGGCCCGATGTGGCGCTGTTCGAAGGGAATACCCTGCTCGAGCTCTGCGAGCGGAATGCGATGGGCGGTCATTACGGAGGCCTCCTGGTCTGACACGACCTTCGAGGGTCACCACGGTGGGTACCCGGACGGCCTCCCCCTCTGTCATCTCAACCTGAGAGCTTCACCGGGCCGCCCGAGGGCACCCGGCTTTCACCGTCGGTGAGAGCGGAAGCCGTCGACGCCGTCGGCACCCGCCCTGCTTTCCAGAGTGACCTCGTCCGTGCGGTACGTGAGCCTGAGAGATTCCGGGGAGGATTTGCTCCTTCGGCGCCTCCGGTGATGTCCGGAGGACTCTCCCGCGCGGTGTCAGCAGCCGTTGTCAGAGTACCAGCGGGGTCAACGAGACTCGCTCGAGTGGCCGCCCGTCCCAATGTGCTCTTTTGTAGTGCTTACGGATGAGTTGCGATAAGTGGAGGGCCCGTGCAGACCGACATCGATCCGCGCAACCTGATCGGCCGCAAGGCGTTCGACCGCAACGGCACCAAGATCGGCACCGTCGACGAGGTCTACCTCGACGACGCGACCGGGGTACCGGAGTGGGCGGCCATACGCACCGGTCTGTTCTCCCGCGACGCGTTCGTGCCCCTGGAGCCCAGCCAACTGGTCGAGGGCGCCCTGCGCATCCCCTTCGACCGGGCCCTGATCAAGGACGCACCGGACTTCGGCGTGGGCCGCCACCTCTCCCCGGAGCAGGAACTCCAGCTCTATCACCACTACGGCCTCGACGTGGGCGCCCCTCCCCCGATCCCCGACCACGACTTCGGCCGGCTGGCCGGCACGGACGACAGCTGAACCCTCAGCCGCAGGCCCGTATCAGCGCCCCGAGAATCCCGGCGGGGTCGTACAGCGGCCGGGCGCCGCCCGTGACGACTCTTCGCGTGCCGGCGTCGACCGGATCGGTCCGCGCCCAGTGGGCGGAGCCGACGCCCACCTCGACCGCCAGACCGGAGGCGGTCGCATACCGCCATTCGGTGACGGGCCCCCGTTCCCCGACGCGGACCACCTCCCCCAGGCCCAGCTCACCCGCCCACCCGTCGTCCTCGGTGTACCGGGCGGGCACGGTCGACAACACCACGAGGTGCACATCCGAGTCGGGACCCGCCGCCTCGCGTGCGACGGCCCCGACGAGCAGCAGCCCCACCACGTCGCTCCGGTTCCCGGCCCACCGGGTGACCCGGTCCACCACCCGGCGCACCTCGTGTTCCCGCTCCGGCGACACCCCGGCCGGATCCGCGAACTGACCTCCGTGCAGCTTCATGCAGCTCCTCATCCCTCACCGATGTCACCTCGCGGAACACCGGCACCGCTCCGACCCACCCCGGACTTCGCACCGCTTCACTCTGTGTAACTGATCCGCCTCACGCAGAGTTCCCGGTCTCCACCGTCGGCGAGTTCGTCTCCGGATGCGGCGCTCCTGCGCTCGGCGCGCCCTCGTCGTCGGGTCTCGCGCTCGGCGCCCCCTCAGCGTCGGGTCTCCTTCGCACCAGCGGCAACGGATCCGCCGGCTCCAGCCCCGGATCGTCCGTCCGGAAAGTGCGTACCCGTCCCGGCTCCGACTCGGGTGTCTCGAACCGCACGGTGACCCGGCCCAACCCGCTGCCCTGCACCCATCCGTGTCCGAGCTCGGCATGCCGCACATCGTGTCCCGGGCGCCACTGGCGCTCGACCGGGACCGGCGCCTCGCCGACGGGCTCGTCCACCGGCTCCTCCTCGGCCCCCTCCACCCGGTCCTCGGCGGCCTGCGCGAACAGATCCTCCTGCGTGAAGTCCGCCAGCCCGCTCACGCCCACCCCGAGAAGCCGGACCCCGCCCGTCGTGTCCACCGAGTCCAGCAACCGGGCAGCCGCCTCCCTGACCACCGTCGGATCGTCGGTGGGCCCACGCAGGGTCTCGGACCGGGTGAGCGTGGAGAAGTCGTACCGCCGCACCTTCAGCACGATGGTCCGCCCGGACAGACCGGCCCCCCGCAGCCGGCGCACACACCGGTCGGCGAGCCGCTGCACCTCCAGCTCCACCCGGACCCGGTCGTGGATGTCCACGTCGTACGTGTCCTCGACCGACACCGACTTGGCCTCCCGCTCCGCCACCACCGGCCGGTCGTCACGGGCCAGCGCCATGGCGTACAGCGCGTGCCCGTGCGCCTTGCCCAGCAGCCGCACCAGCTCGTCCTCACCGGCCTCGGCGATCTCGTCGATCGTGGTGATGCCGGCCCGCCGCAGATGGTCCCCCGTCGCCGGGCCGACCCCCGGCAGGGTCCGCACCGACAACGGGCCGAGCAGGGCCCGCTCGGTCCCCGGCTCGATGAGCACCAGCCCGTCGGGCTTCGCCTGCTCCGAGGCGATCTTCGCCAGCATCTTGCAGGAGGCCAGACCCACGGAACCCGTGAGCCCGGTGACGGCCCGTATGTCCGCGCGCAGCCTGATCCCCGCCAGCCGCGCCGACTCGCTGTCCCAGGCCGCTCCCCCGGCATCCAGGTCCACGAATGCCTCGTCCAGACTCAGCGGCTCCACCAGTGGCGACAGGGCCCGCAGCAGCCCCATGACCTGCTCGCTGATCGACCGGTAGAACGCGAAGCGCGGAACCAGATACGCGGCGTTCGGAGCCCGCCGGCGCGCCTGGGCCATGGGCATCGCCGAGTTCACTCCGAAGACCCGCGCCTCGTAGGAGGCGGTGGCGACCACTCCGCGCGGCCCCAGACCGCCCACGACCACGGCTTTCCCGCGCAGGCTCGGCTTGGACGCCTGCTCCGCCTGTGCGAAGAAGGCATCCATGTCGAGATGCAGGATCGTGGGCGCGTTTCTCACATGTCCGATGCTGCACCACGCCACTGACAATGACGTCGTGCGGCCGCCCCGCGCCCTGGAGGGGGCTTCAGACCGCCCGGTTGCGCCGACGTGCGAGTTCGTCCGCCGGGTTGTGCCCGACGAGCGTCTCCCCGGTGTCGACACGCTCCCCGTGCAACTGCGACAGCGCGCTCTCGACGTCCCGCCACACCACGCCCACGGCGATCCCGAAGATGCCCTGACCGCCCTGGAGCAGTGCGTGGACCTCGTCCGGGGAGGTGCACTCGTAGACGGTGGCGCCGTCGCTCATCAGCGTCATGCGCTCCAGGTCGCTGAACCCGCGCTCCCGCAGATGCTGCACGGCGGTGCGGATGTTCTGGAGCGACACCCCGGTGTCGAGGAACCGCTTGACGATCTTCAGGACGACGACGTCCCGGAAGCTGTACAGACGCTGCGTTCCGGACCCGTGGGCGGGCCGCACGCTCGGCTCGACCAGCCCGGTGCGGGCCCAGTAGTCCAGTTGCCGGTAGGTGATGCCCGCGGCCGCGCAGGCCGTCGGTCCGCGATAGCCGATCTGCTCGGACGCCATGGACGTCGCCCCTCCGCTGCTCGGCACGGCCGCCGGTCGCTGCGGTGCGTGATCGGCCGCGCTGCTCTGCTGGGGATACGCCCTGCTAGAGCGTGCTGGAGAGCCCGGGGAAGGGTACGGACCGCTTCCCCCGACACCGAGTCCGGGGGCACCCCCAGCCGTACCGTCGCCGCTGCTTCTCACGCCGACCTCCGTCCTTGACCTGCCTTGTCGACGGTAGGCAGTCACCAGGGGTGCGTCAACGATCGCCACACTCGGCACGCCGAGTGATAATCACCCTGAGAGTGGTTTCCCGCACCCCGTCGCGGGGAAAGGCTAGCCGAATGCGCTGAGAAGTAGCCGTAGGACGCTCTCACTCGCCGTTGGCATTTGCCGAGAACAGGGCGGGCGTCCCCGTGCAGGACGCCCGCGTTCCGCGCATGTGCCGACTACTGGTTGCTGGTGCCGAAGTCCTCCGGCGAGATCTGGTCGAGGAACTCGCGGAACTTCTCCACCTCGTCCTCCTGCTCGTCCGGGATGGCGATCCCCGCGTCGTCCAGCACCGTGTCACTGCCGTAGATCGGTGTCCCCGTACGCAACGCCAGCGCTATGGCGTCCGACGGACGCGCGCTCACCTCGACCCCGCTGGCGAAAACCAGCTCCGCGTAGAAGACGCCCTCCCGCAGGTCCGTGATGCGCACCTCGGTGAGCTCCTGGCCGACGGCTTCCAGCACGTCCTTGAACAGGTCGTGGGTCAGCGGTCGCGCGGGAGCCATGCCCTGCTGGGCGAAGGCGATCGCCGTCGCCTCACCCGGTCCGATCCAGATGGGAAGGTAACGGTCGCCTCCCACTTCACGCAGCAGCACGATCGGTTGGTTGGAGGGCATCTCGACCCGGACACCTACGACATCGAGCTCGTTCACACAGCAACCCTAGGCCGTGCCCGGGACGTTTGGGTAGTCGGGCCGGGAACGGGTGACCGATCCGCCCAGGGCGAAACCGCCCGCTCAGGGCAGCCGCACCCCGAGCGCCGTCTGCACCAACGCCGCGTGCAGCCGCACCGTGAGCCCCGCCAGTTCCTTCGTACGGGCCTGCGCGTGAGCCCTGGTCTGCGGATTGCGGTGGCGCTTGAGCGGGGCCACCACCTGGTCCACGAGCCCGGCCTCACGATCGGCCGCGGCCTTCATCACCCGCAGGTGTCGGGGCTCGATCCCGAACCTGCCCAGCTCGGAGACCAGCGCCGCCACCGTGGCCGCCTCGGCGTCGTAGACCCCGTCCTCCAACGGCACGACGAGACCGTACGACTCCCACTCCTGGAGCTCCGGCTCACCGATCCCCGCCGCCGCCAGCAGCTCGGACCGACCGATCCTGGCGACCGTGGGCGCTTCCGACGGCTCCACCAGCACGGCCTCGCCGTCCCGCTGCCGGCCCACGGTCGGCAACGGCGCGGCCTCACCGCGCTCCATGGCGTCCAGGTGCTCCCGGATGACCTTGAGCGGCAGATAGTGGTCCCGCTGCATCCGCAGGACGTGACCGAGGCGCTCGACGTCCTGCACACTGAACTTCCGGTACCCCGAAGGGGTCCGCTGCGGCTCGATGAGCCCTTCCGACTCCAGGAAACGGATCTTGGAGATCGTCACTTCGGGAAACTCGTCGCGCAGCGCGTTCAGCACCGTACCGATGCTCATCGGACCACCGTCCGCGGCGGCGGTGTCGTGTCCGACACCGCCCCTCGGTGTTTGAAGCATGGACCTTCCCTGGGGAGTCCCCCCGGACGGTGCCCGGGGGCCGGTCAGAAGCCCCGCTGGCTCGCGTAGAAGACCAGCCGGTACTTGCCGATCTGCACCTCGTCACCGTTCGACAGAGGAACCTCGTCGATCCGCTCCCGGTTGACGTACGTGCCGTTCAGACTGCCGACGTCCGCCACCTTGAACGTGCCGTCCTGGTTGCGCCGGAACTCCACGTGGCGACGCGAGACCGTCACGTCGTCCAGGAAGATGTCGCTCTGCGGGTGACGACCGGCCGTCGTCAGGTCGCCGTCCAGAAGGAAACGGCTGCCCGAGTTCGGTCCGCGTCGCACGACCAGCAGGGCGGAACCCAGCGGCAGCGCGTCGACGGCGGCCTGCGCCTCGGGTGAGAGCGCGGGCAGCTGCGTCTGACCGGTGACCTCGGCGTCGTAGGCCTCGAGACCGGAGATGGAAATGGTGGAGGTCGTCTCCGACGGCCGCTCGGGCGTCAGCCCGGGACGCAGCGGCGCGCCGCAGTTGGAGCAGAAGCGGCTGTTCTCCGCGTTGCGGTTACCGCACCTCGTACACACCAGGGCCGACATAGGGGAAAACCCTCCACCCGTACTTGAGGTTGACGGTTGGCCGAAACCTATGCCGCCGGACTGCGCAGGGTCAACAGACGCCGCGCCCTGGCCTCCGGAAATGTCGCCGCCCTGACCAGCCACCTGATCCCTGAACAGCGGCCGCTGACCCTCTGCGTCAGGCTGTGCGCGATGGCGAGCGGTCGCGTTGTCGCTGCCCTCTCGCGCGCTCTTGCCGAACAACTTCGCAAACAACTTCACGGGCGATTCCCCTTGACCGAAACAGACCCGCCCGTGGGGCAGGACGAACCCTGACTGAATACACCGGCCGACCCGGACATCTTCACAACGTCCGTGTCCACCAGACAGTTTCCACCACGCACCACCCGATCGGTGCGTCGACCCCCCGCAACCTCATGCCCCTGCCGGATGCCCCCCATGCACCCCCGGTTCACTGGCCCGACGACCGAGCGTAGTCAGGCCGCTTCGCCGCTCGCAAGGCATCCACGACGATCTTGTCCGACCGCTCGACGGTCACCGTGGCCTGCTCCTTCTCGAGAGTCTGCACCACTCCTCCAGGAATGTTCAGCGCCGGCTCAAGGTCCTGCGGGTTGCCGATGACCTTGAAACGAAAGGGCGTGTTGATCTTGTTCCCGTCGACACTCACGCTCTTGCCGGAATCCGTCAGGAAGGTGCCGGCGACGACCCGCACTCCGTTCACCTGGATCGCCTCGGCCCCGGCCGCGCGCAGCTCCTGGATCGCGTCGAGCAACATGTCCGCCTCGACCGTCCCCTTCGTGTCCTCGATGGTCATCGTGATGCCGGGCCCCTGCGCAGCCACCGTGCCCGCCAGAATGCCGAGTTGTTTCTCCTTCTCGACCGTCTGCTTCCGGGCCTCCTCGGCCTGGTCGGAGCTGTTCTCCAGCTCCTGCTGCTGCTTCTCGAGTCCCTGCTTCTCGTCCTCAAGACGCTGACTGCGGTCATCGAGTTCATCGAGGATGCGTACGAGATCTTCCTGACGCGCACCGCGCAACGCGTTTCCGCTGTCGCTGTTGGAGGCGACCTGCACGGCCAGGCCGAAGCCCAGACCGAACAGCAACAGGGCGACGATGAGTTGGGCCCGCGACACGCGCGGCGGCCAGATGCCCTGCACCAGCCGCTGCCGACCGGTCACCACGGGCTCGGCCGGCTTCTCGGCCACTGCGTCGGCGGACGACGTCACCGGGACCTCGTCGGGCAGCTCCTTGCGGAGCCTGTACTCAGGCGTCTCGTCCTGGTTGCTCATCGACCTCACGCCCGGAAGACGTGCCGGCGGATGGCCGCGGCGTTGGAGAAGATCCGGATACCGAGGACGACCACGACCCCGGTGGACAGCTGCGATCCCACACCCAACTCGTCACCCAGGAACACGATCAGCGCGGCCACCACCACGTTCGACAGGAACGACACGACGAACACCTTGTCGTCGAAGATCCCGTCGAGCATGGCCCGCAGCCCGCCGAACACGGCGTCGAGCGCCGCCACCACGGCGATCGGCAGATAAGGCACGACGGCCGCGGGAACCTCGGGCTGGACCAACAGGCCGGCCACGACTCCCACGACGAGGCCCAGTACGGCGATCACGATGTGCCCTTCTCAGTCTTAGGCTGCGCTGTACGTACGATCACACTCGGTGCGGCGGGCAGCCGGACGTCGTCCGCCACGGAGATGGCCGTCCTGATGCCGTAGTTCTCCTGCAAGGCGTTCAGATACAGCCCGTCGGCGCTGTTCTGGAACCTGGTGCTGAGGTTCTTCCCGTCCCCCACCGCGAGCACCGTGTACGGCGGGACCAGCGGCTTGTTGTCGACCAGTATCGCTTCACCCGCGGCCCTGATCGCCGACAGCGCCGTCAGCCGCTGCCCGTTGATGGAGACGGCCTCGGCACCCGACGCCCACAGTCCGTTGACCACACGCTGCATGTCCCGGTCCCGGACCCGCCCGGTGTCGGAGAAGCCGGAGGTCTCACGCGGGTCGCCGTCACCGCCCGTGGTCGCTTCCTTGGCGTCGTCCACGACCAGCTTCACGCCCGGCCCGTGCACCTCGACGGCGCCTGACAGGATGCCCACCAGATCCGCCTGGTCACTGCCGCCGCTCTGCTTGAGCGCCTCCTGCTGCCGGCCGCTCACATCGTCGCGCAGCTTGTCGACGGTACCTTCGAGCTCGTCGGCCGCATCGGTCTCACGATCGATACGGTCGATGAGTTCCTCGCGCTCCTTGGCGACGACCGGCGCCGCGACCCGCGCCTGCGCCGCACCGACGGTGACCACGAGGGCCGCGAGCACCAAGCCCACGGCCAGACCCAGCTTCGCCCGCACCGTCCTGGGCAGGCCACCGGCGCCCTCGGCCCGCTTACGGGCGGCGGCCTCGGCGTAACCGTCGTCGAGGCTGTGGTCCATGACGTTGGTGAGCAGCGACATGGACGCGTCCGGGCGCGACACGCGCGCGGGTGTGCTCCGAACGGGGGGCTGCTGCGGCATGCCGCACATCGTCGCACGTCGCGCCCAGTACCTCCGAATGGCCCCACCGGCGTGCCGGACAGGCCCCCTTGGGGACACTTGTCCGGCACGCGCGCGTGCGCGTCGTTCAGCGGCCGGCGCTGTCCACGACAGACGACCACTCGTCGAGCAGGGCCTGCGCGGACGCGTCGTCCGGCCCCTCCGCCCACAGGTGGGTGACGGCCTCGGCCGGGTCCGGCAGCACCATCACCCAGCGCCCGTCCGTCTCCACCACGCGGACACCGTCGGTGGTGTCCACGAAGCGGTCTCCGGCCACCTCCACGACCCGCCGCATCACCAGGCCCTTGACCGCCCACGGGGTCGCCAGATCCCGCTTCAGGACGTGCGCCCGCGGAATCCGCGCGTCGATCTGGCTGAGGGTGAGCTGCGTCCGCGCCACCAGCCCGATCAGCCGCACGAAGGCCGCCGTACCGTCGAAGACGCTGCTGAACTCCGGGACGATGAAGCCGCCCTTGCCGTCCCCGCCGAAGATGGCCGTCTCGTCCCGCCCGACCCGGGTGAGGTCGTCCGGCGACGTCGTCGTCCACTCGACCTGCGTCCCGTGATACGCGGCCACCTGCTCGGCGATCCTCGTCGTGGTCACCGGCAGCGCGACCCGCCCGCTGCGCCGCTCCGCGGCCACCAGGTCGAGCAGCACCAGGAGCGCCCGGTCGTCCTCGATGATCCGGCCCTTCTCGTCGACGAGCGAGAGCCGCTCACCCACAGGGTCGAACCGCACGCCGAACGCGGCCCGCGACGAAGCCACGATCTCTCCGAGCCGGACGAGCCCGGAGCGCCGCTGATCCCCCGTCTCCGTGGGCCTGGCCTCGTTCAGACCGGGATTGACGGTCAGCGAGTCCACCCCGAGCTTCCCCAGGAGACTCGGCAGCACCAGCCCGGCGCTGCCGTTCGAGGCGTCCACCACGACCTTCAGTCCGGACTCGGAGATCCCCGTCGTGTCCACGTTCCGCAGCAGCGACCCGGTGTACGAGTCGAAGACGCTGGCCGGGAAATGCAGGTCTCCGATCTCTCCGGGGAACGCCCGCCGGTACTCCTGCCGCGCGAACACCCGGTCCAGCTTGCGCTGACTGCCCTGCGACAGATCCGCGCCCTGCCCGTCGAAGAACATGATGTCGACGGAATCCGGTACCCCGGGCGAGGTCCGGATCATGATCCCGCCGGCGCTCCCCCGCGCAGTCTGCTGCCGCGCCACGGGCAGCGGTACGTTCTCCAGGTCCCGTACGTCGATGGCACTGGCCTGGAGCGCGGAGATGACCGCCCGCTTCAGCGCACGGGCACCACGCGAGTGGTCCCGGGCCGTGGTGACCGTGGACCCCTTCTTGAGAGTCGTGGCATACGCGCCGGCGAGGCGTACGGCCAGCTCGGGCGTGATCTCGACGTTCAGGATTCCGGACACCCCGCGTGCACCGAACAGGTGCGCCTGCCCACGGGACTCCCAGATCACCGACGTATTGACGAACGCGCCGGCTTCGATGGTCTTGAAGGGATAGACCCGCACATTGCCCTGCACGATCGATTCTTCACCGATCAGGCATTCGTCGCCGATGACGGCGCCGTCCTCGATCCGGGCCGCCCTCATGATGTCGGTGTTCTTGCCCACGACACAGCCACGGAGATTGCTGTGCGGACCGATGTACACGTTGTCGTGCACGACGGCCTTGTGCAGGAAGGCCCCGCTCTTCACGACGACGTTGGACCCGATGACCGTGTGCTCGCGGATTTCGGCGCCGGCCTCGACCTTCGCGTAGTCCCCGATGTAGAGAGGACCGCGAAGAACGGCATCGGGGTGCACCTCGGCGCCTTCGGCCACCCACACACCGGGCGAGATCTCGAACCCGTCGATCTCGACGTCGACCTTGCCTTCGAGCACGTCGGCCTGAGCCTTCACGTAGCTCTCGTGCGTGCCCACATCCTCCCAGTAGCCTTCGGCGATGAAGCCGTAGACCGGCTTCCCCTCCTTCATCAGCTGCGGAAAGACGTCTCCGGACCAGTCGACGGGCACGTCGGCCTCGACGTAGTCGAATACCTCCGGCTCCATGACGTAGATGCCCGTGTTCACGGTGTCCGAGAAGACCTGGCCCCAGGTCGGCTTCTCCAGGAACCGTTCGACCTTGCCCTCTTCATCGACGATGGTGATACCGAATTCCAGCGGATTGGGCACGCGCGTCAGACAGACGGTGACCAGCGCACCCTTTTCCTTGTGGAAGGTGATCAGCTCGGTGAGGTCGAAGTCAGTGAGGGCATCACCGGAAATGACGACGAAGGCGTCGTCCTTCAACGCCTCCTCTGCGTTCTTGACGCTTCCGGCGGTACCGAGTGGCTTCTCCTCGTTGGCATAGCTGAGCTCCATTCCGAGCTCTTCGCCGTCACCGAAGTAGTTCTTGACCAGCGACGCCAGGAACTGAACAGTAACGACGGTCTCGTTGAGCCCATGCCTTTTGAGCAGCCTCAGGACGTGCTCCATGATCGGCCGGTTGGCCACCGGCAGGAGCGGCTTGGGCATGCTCGAGGTCATAGGGCGAAGGCGTGTGCCTTCGCCTCCGGCCATCACGACGGCCTTCATGTCGGAAGCGTCCTCCTAAAGAGACGACTGTCTAGCCGACTTCACCCGTCCAGATTGTCCCGCACTTTTCGTCCGCGGGCCATCGAGCCACTGCGCAGCTGCCAATCGGCGAGGTCAGTCGGCCATGGCGTCCGCACGAACCAGGCGGCGGACCTGTACCACGTAGAGGACTCCTGCCCACCAATAGAGCGTTGTACCCCATCCTGCGAACGCCCATCCGAAAATGGCAGCGAGTGACGCCAGCCAGCCACTTCCGTCACTGAGCAGAAGCAGCGGGAAGGCGTACATCAGGTTGAAGGTGGCCGCCTTCCCCAGGAAGTTCACCTGCGGCGGCGGATAGCCGTGCCGCCTCAGGATGCCGACCATCACCAGCAGAACCAGCTCGCGGGCCAGAAGTGCAGCAGTCAACCAGACAGGCAGAATCTCCCGCCAGGTGAGACCGACCAGCGTCGAGAGAATGTAGAGCCGGTCCGCAGCGGGGTCGAGGAGCCGGCCGAGGCTGCTGATCTGGTTCCAGCGCCGCGCGAGCTTGCCGTCCAGATAGTCGGTGATCCCGCTGAAAGCCAGCACGAGGAGAGCCCAGCCGTCGCTCTGCGGGCCTCCGAACTCGGGCCGGAGGATCAGCCACAGGAACACGGGCACGCCGACGAGACGCGCCATGCTGAGGATGTTCGGGATGGTGAGAACCCGATCTGTCTGGACACGGGTCTCCTGGACCTCCACCCGGGGGCCTCCAGTAGGAAATGAGCCAACGATGCCCCCTGACCTTACCCCAACGCAAAAAAGCTCTGGCTCTCGGGCTGTATGCCCAAGAGCCAGAGCTCTAAAAGGAGTTCGGCGGTGTCCTACTCTCCCACAGGGTCCCCCCTGCAGTACCATCGGCGCTGTGAGGCTTAGCTTCCGGGTTCGGAATGTAACCGGGCGTTT
>NZ_JBEOVB010000054.1:0-33018 GCF_040295245.1 Streptomyces sp. NPDC002884
CATATACGCCCAACCCCCGCCCACGCCACGCGCCAGTATCACCGACCCACCCCCCACCCGAAAGCAAAACAACACCACCCACCACCACCCCACCCCACCCAACCCACAAACAAACGGCAGACCACAAGATCCCGGACCGGCCAACCGACACCAATCCGAAGCACCCTCCCCCGGGCTGGCAGACCACCGGACCAGCACGCCGACCACCGGACCAGCCCGGCCGACTCCACAACCGCTTCCGCCAGCACCGTCCTGCCTCCCGGCCCCCTTACCCTTTCGTGGCTCCACAACGGAACCCTCCAGACGCCCAGAGCGGGCTGAAGGCAACCAGTCCCGTCTGGGAGCGAACCCCTGCATCTCGTGAACCCCCACGGCGAACCCCTCTGCAAGGACGGAGTTCAGGTGCTCCGCATGCGCACCCAGTCATTGGCGAGTGCCAGTGAACTGCGCCGTCACTTCGACGAGCACGCAATCCCCAGAGCCATCAGTCGGCCCACCACAGACGCAGCAACGCAGGCGCCGGCTCACCGCACCCGTCCACTCCTGTCCGTGCCCGCCCACGCCCACGCCCACCGTCTGATCATCGGCACCCGCAGGACACATCGTTCCAGACGCCCTCAAGCACCCACCTACCTTGCCCAAGGAGAAAGGGGCCCACGCACATCCCCGATCCACGGACCGGACACCCACGGCACACCCACAGGCACCAAAAAAACATACCGGCCAGACGGTTCACTACCACCCCGTACGCCCGCCATCGGGTACCCCACTCCTCCACCGCTCCCCCGGCCACTCCCCCGCACAGGGGGCAGCTCGTCGATGCCGCGCCGCCGAGCCCGAGTACGGGGGCGCCACCGGCCTTCACCTGCGGCGCCGCCCACACCCGCCAGGCCACGCCCCGCCCACACCCACCCGCCGACGGCATCGTTACAGCAGATCAGACGGTTCAGCGCGAGGCCCGCGCCGCCCGCACGATGACGATTTCGTCATGTACGGTGACAGGCATGACGGAACAGAGCATCTACCACCACCTGCGTGAGTTCCGTGAGGCCTTCGACAGGCCAGCCCCCCTGGCCTGGCCCGAAATCAGCCGCGGCCAGCTGCTGATGATGATGAGCCCGAAGAAGCAGCATCAGCTCGTCGCACACCGGCTGCGCACCCAGCTGGAGCCTCAGTTGGCGGCAGACCTGGTCCTCATGCTGGAGACCGACGTGGAGGACGCCGCACTGGGAGTCCTGCGGGTCCCGGACCTCATCGTGATCGACGAGGAGGAGGCAACAGCTGCCAACGACGCGATCGACCCCCGGCGCTCCCATCTCGTGATCGAGATCGTCTCGCGGTCCAACCCCAGCAATGACTACGAGGGCAAGCTGCACGACTATCCCTCCATGGGAGTGCCGCACTACCTGATCGTCGACCCCCGGGACGGGAGCGCCGTTCACTACTGGGCTCCCGTGCGCCGCACCGGTACACCCGCGTACGACAACAGGCAGCACTACACCTTCGGAGACACCATCACCATCGCCGGCTGGAAGATCGACACCTCAGAGCTGCCCCGCTACCGCCCGGACACCGGCCTGTGAACGACACCGCCCGCCTGGTCCGGCAATGGCGCACCCGACGAGGCCTGTCCCAGGCCCGCCTCGCTGAACTTGCAGGTACCGGACAAGCCGCGATTTCCCGCATCGAGTCAGGACGCGACCTGCCCACCCTGGTACTCCTGGACCGCATCGCCCTCGCCCTGGACTGCCACCTCACCGTCAACTTCACCTCCACCCCCCAACCGCCTCCACCACCCGTATGACCTGACACCCGCGAGGAACCGGGATACAGAACGCGACACCCACAGGACAGCGCGTCGCGGATCCCTACGGGCCGGTTGGGTGACCGGTGCGCGCGAACCGTCTTGGGCATGGCCCTAGGCCTGCATCGCCGGATACAGGGCGGCCCTCGGGCTGAACAGGTCACCGCAAGCCGCAGGCTACCGAGAAGCGACGCGTTCGCGTCTTGCAACGTCACTGACCGCAAGGCTCCAGCTTCGCAGGCTCCGTCATGCGGCGGCTGCCTCGCCCTCCTCCGGCCGCGCCGCACCCTGCACGGAATACGACTACTCACGCCTGCCCGCATCGGGACGGCGACGATGGGCTGGTTGCACGGAACGCACGAAGGGCAGGCCGGGCATGGACAGGTTCCTGGGGACGGTGGCAGCCGTCGTCGCGACGGCCGGGCCCTAGGAGGGTGCGTCGTGGCCGGGCTCAGCAGGAAGCGGGGGTCGGCCGAGCGGTGTCGACGTTGGGGTGCCAGTGCCGAACGGTGGCGTCGGTCTGGCCGTAGGCGGTATCAACCGGCGAACTGTCAGCCGACACCTGACCCTGCTCGGCCTCGACGAAAGCCGCTTCATCGACCCAGACGGCGAGAACAACCGGATGCCCGGGAAGATCATCGCCCGCTGGCCCGGACACATGGTGCACCTGGATGTGAAGAAGGTCGGCCGGATCCCTGATGGCGGCGGGTGGCGGATCCACGGCCGGGACAGCGATCAGGCCAAGGTCGCTACTGAACTTGATCGGGTGATGTCGGGCTGTTCGCCGGACAGCGCGCAAGTGGCCTCGGTAGTCCTGGCGAGGCGAGATATCCGCAGGGTGGCGGCTTGACTGACGCCGAGAGGGACGCTCGGGAGCGGGTCCGGCTCCGGGCTGTTGCTTGCTTTGAGAGTGAGACGAAGAGCCGGGAGGTCGCTGCCGCGTTGCGGGTCTCGGAGCGGTCGGTGGAACGCTGGCGACGCCAGTGGCGCGAGAGCGGCCACGCCGGGGTGGCGTCCAAGGGATCACCTGGTCTACCTCGGCTGTCTGACGCGCAAATGGCCATGATGGAGCGGGAGTTGGAGCGTGGGCCGCTGGCGCACGGGTGGTTCGACCAGCGTTGGACCCTGGCCCGGGTGAAGACGATGATCGGCCGACTGTTCCACTTCTCGTACACCGTGGAGGGCACATGGCGTTTGCTGCGGCGCTATGGCTGGTCGTGGCAGCAGCCCGCCCGGCGCGCGATCGAGCGTGACAACGACGCGGTGGAGCTGTGGAAGCGGGAGGTGTGGCCGCGGGTAAGAGCACCGCGGCGGCGAACGGAGCCTGGGTGGTCTTCGAGGACGAGGCCGGCCAGTCGATGACGCCGCCGCGCGCCAGGACGTGGGGTCGCAGGGGCAGCACGCCGGTCATCCGGGTGCGCGGACGGGGATCGGGCCGTGTGTCGATGGCGGGCATGACCCGCTACAAGGCTGGTGAGCGGTCCCGTCTGATCTACGCGATCCGCGAGTATCGGGGCCGCAAGGAGGAACCGAAGGGCTTCGGCTGGAAGGACTATCGCAACCTGGTCATCCGCGCCCGTACACAGCTCGGCGGACCGATCGTTCTGGTGTGGGACAACCTGCGCATGCACCTGGTCGCACCACTGCGGGAGTTCTTCGGGGCGAACACCGACTGGCTCACTGTGTTCCAGCTACCGACCTACGCACCCGACCTCAACCCGCAGGAGGGCATCTGGTCCCTGGTCAAACGCGACATCGGCAACCTCGCCGCCGCGGACCTCGGCCAGGTCACCCGCGCTGTGAAGCGCAAGCTCAAGATGTTGCAGTACCAACCGGAGGTGATCGACGGCTGCCTCGTCGGCACCGGCCTGACCCTGTAGTCGTAATCGTCAGAAAATGCCGAAGAAGCGATGCCACCAGCTGGGCCGCTGAACGTGCGAGGGCAGTCGGCTCGGCCCGTCGTAGTCGCGCTCCAACACTTCCTCGGCGACCACCACGTAGCCGAGCTCGACCAACGCGTGATTCACCCTGGCAAGGTCAACACCGTCCAGTGCGCCCTCAGCCTGGGCATCCTCCGTCCCGAAGAAGGCGCCCGGGTTGTCCGCGCAGACCAGAGCCAATGAGCCGAACTTGCTCACACACACCACGATCCGGGTTCCGCATACGGTCGCGTCCGCCGACACGACAACACGTCCGTACTCGCTGGAGTCCTGAGTGTCCTGCTCAGCCGTGCACCGAGCTGCGAAGTCACCTTCAAGTCGGCTCACCAGCCCGCTGAACAGGGCTGCGGCCTCGGCACGATTGTAGTGCTGCGGCCACTCCAGCCACTCCGGATCATCGAGCCCGCGCAGCAACGCCAGCAGATCCGCTCCGCTCTCGGTCATGCGGTCATCTTGACGCAACAGCCATACACGGAGCGGTTCGGGGTACCACCACGCTCACCGTTCCCCGACATCACCCATTCAAGTTCAGTATCCACGTGCGCTGCACCTGCCAAGCCCCAGGCCTCCACGGTCACCGACCACCACATAGACCTCCGCCAGATACCCGCTACGCCCGTCGGGCCAGACTGCCCGGTACCACAGGTCCGAGGTGACCCTGTTCTTGTTCCGCTGGATACCGTCGGAACCGGCATCCTGATTGGTCAGGCGTTCACCGCGGGTCCAGCAGGTCGCGACAAGTTTCGCGCCGCTCCAAAAGTCCGTGTCGACCAGTTTGCAACCCCGCCGGGCACAGCGGGACACGGTCCGGGACGACAGATACGCCGGAGTGGAATCCTCCACCAACTGATTCGGCCCGATAGCAACTTTGTTCTGCACCACGATCACCGCGTCGGAAGCGTCTGCGGGCGGATGGGACGATGTGAATATCGCGGCGCACGCCCCTGCGGTGGCTAGGGCAACAGATATCGTGCAGATCAACCACAGGCGTCCGGTCTTTGGCGGCGAGTGCACGTGCTTACGTCGCTCCTGCGGTGCAGTGCCGTCAGCTGCCTTGCCACCAGTCCCTGCCCCTGGTGCAACGTCCTCCGCCACCACTGCAACGAGAAGGTCGGCGTGACCCTTCGAGTGAGGCATGGCACGGACCTGTTCCCAGCGAGCCTGCCATTCTTCAGTGTCTTCTCTGCACGCCTTGACGAAGGCCAGAGTGACAGCCAGCGTGGGCAGTCGACGACCCGAAGCCGCCTCCTGAAGGGTACTCACCGAGTAGGTCGTCCGGGTGGCCAGTTGCGCATAGGTGAGACCGGAAGCGGCACGCGCACTGCGCAGTTGAAACGCAAACTCCCGTAATGGGGAGCCGTCCCGCTCAAGTGCTTGCTCTGGACGAGCCACAGTACCCCCGAAATTATCCGGATCTTCGATGTATTGTCCGGGCCGGTCGAGCGAATGTCCAGGTCAACGAGCGGCTGGCACCCGCCATGTGTAGGGAGTTGTCTGGGAACAACTCAGGCGCATTGCCCATCTGTACGCACGCCGTCACTCTTGCCGTCGATGCGGGGTTCCTTCAAGTGCATCCGCAGCGAACAGACGACAGATCGGGAGTGGCGCCATCCCATGAAGATCCTCCTCACCGGCCACCTCGGCTACCTGGGACAAACCGTAGGCACGCTTCTGCATGCGGGAGGCCATGAGGTCGCAGGGGTCGACACAGGCCTGTTCGAACGAGAGCACTCAGCATTCGCACACGACATCCGAGACATCAGGGGCTGTGACGTGGCCGGCTTCGACGCGGTTGTCCATCTTGCGGCCGTCTGCAACGACGCCTGTGGCGAACTGTCTGCCTCTGCCACACACGCCATCAACCACGACGCGACCGTGCGGCTGGCCACGCTCGCCCGAGACGTCGGCGTACGCCGCTTCGTGCTGGCGTCGTCCTGCAGCGTGTACGGGAACTCACCCAACGACGAAGTCGACGAGTCCTGCGCCATCATCCCGCTGACCGCCTACTACGCGGCCAGCAAATTCAAGGCGGAACGTGCCCTGTGTGGGCTGGCGACGGACGGCTTCTGGCCCGTCGCCCTGCGCTTTGCCACCCTGTTCGGCCCCTCGGCTTCCTTCCGCAGCGACATTCTCCTCAATCGCATGGTTGGTACAGCCGTACGGTGCGGTGTCATCCGCGTCAGTAATTTCGCCGTCCAGCGCCCGTTGCTTCATGTCGTAGACGCCGCCCACGCAATCACCCAGGTCTTGGCCGCCCCGCCTCAGCTCTTGCGCGTAGGCGTGTTCAATGTGGGCGACACCAACCTCAACCACCGTCTCGACGAGGTCGCCGACGTAGTCCGGCAGGCAGTTCCCTCTGCCGAGATCCGCTATCAGCCCGCCGCCGATCACCGCTCTTACACCGTACGATTTGATCGCTACCGGGAAGCCTTCCCCGGCTGGTCCCCCCAGCACACCATCGAGGGCGGCACCGAGGAACTTGTCCGCTACTACCGGTCGGACACAACAGATTCACGCCTACCGGCAGATGACACCGCCGCCCTGCTCCTCGACCCGCACCGCGCCCCATTGCCTCTCACGCCCCCGGAAGCCGGAACGCAACCCGAAACTCTATACGCATACGACCAAGCGCTGGCGTGGTACGAAGCCGAGCACTCAGTCCTTCTCAACACGCTTGCGCAGGCTAGCGCTCACGCACTGGACACCCACACCTGGCAACTCGCCTGGACACTCACGGACTACCTCGACCGATGCGGTCACTGGCACGACCAAGCCACAGTCCAGACCCTCGCCCTGGCCGCTGCACAGCGCTCAGCCGACCCTCTGGGGCGGGCCTGGTCGCACCGCAACCTCGCTCATGCGCATACCAGGCTGGGGCGCTACGACGACGCCTTCCAACATTTCCAGGCTGCCGTCGGTCAATTCTCTGCTCTGGGAGCCAGCAGCCTGCAGGCCAGCGTACGACTCAACTACGCCTGGGCCTACGAGTTGACCGGCCAGCACGATCAGGCTCTCTACCAGGCACAGGCAGCACGCGACCTGTACACATCATTAGAAGACGAGGTCGGACACGCTCGTTCACTCAACGCCGTGGGTTGGTACCAGACTCTGTCGGGTGACCACGAGCAGGCCCTGATCAACTGCGAGGAAGCGCTCACCCTTCTTCGCCGACTCGGGGTCCGGCACGACGAGGCCTACACCCTGGAGAGCATCGCTCACGCCCACCGAGGGCTCGGTCAGCTAGCCCAGGCCACAGATAATTACAACGAGGCCTTGAACCTGTTCCGCCAGCTCGGAGACCGCTACTACGAAGCAGCCATCCACATTCGTCTCGGAGAACTTGAGGAATCTTCGGGCCAAACCATGCAGGCTCGTGGTCACTGGGTACAGGCATTGGACATCCTCGACAGCCTCCGCCATCGAGAGGCCGAGGACCTAAGAGCACGGCTAGAACGGCTGTGATGCCGCGGTATCGCACGCATACACCCAGGATCTTGATTGTTGAGTGGTCAGTTGCTCTCAATTTAGGCGGCATGCCTGGTCGGTATCGCCCCGTCGCGGTAGACGCAGGTGGCTGCGTCGAGCTTGAGCAAGGTGCGGGTCATGCTGCTGGTCGGAGCGGACAGCACGAACGCCCGGTCCTGGCTCTCCCGAGCCCGCCCAATGTCGCCCAAGGCGGTCCATGCGTGGCTGAGATGGACGTGGTGTTTCTGCTCGCAGTGCCCGAACCAGGTGTCTGCGAGCTGGCCTCCGTCGAGGCGGTCCATGAGGCGGTCTGCGTCGGCGAGGGCTCCGCGTGCCTGTTCGGTCTGGCCGGACAGGGCGTAGACGCGGGCGGCTACGGCGGCAGCGAGAGCCGCCACGGCGATGGCTGCGGTGCCAGCGGTCCGGCGGGCGCGTTCTGCAAGGTCGGCTGCGGCCTTGGGGGCGCCGTAGTTGAGCGGCACCATCGCTTCCTGGGCCAGCATGCAGGCGTGCAGCTGCTGGTCGCCGGATTCGGTGACGGCGCGGGCGGCGGTGTGGAACCAGCTGCCGGCTTCTCTGCGGCTTCCGACGTCGCGGAGCACGATGGCGGCCATGCCCGCCATTTGACCGGCCGTCCGGCACAGCCGGGTACGGGTGGCCACCGGCTGTGGCATGTCGAGGAGCGGGCGGATTTCGGCGAAGTCCGCGACCGGGTCGGCGAGGACACGGGTGGGGGCCTGGCCCTGGTAGCCGTAGCCGTAGCTCTCGGTGGCGGCCTCTAGATCAGATAGGTCGGCCGGGGTGAAGCCGGTGAGGGCCCGGTCGAAGGACTGGCGGGTGTCGGGCAGGGCGGACATGCTTCTTGACGGTGGCCTCCGACAGCCGCAGCCGCTCCGCGATCTCCGTGTCGGACAGCGCCTGCCCGATCAGGGTGAGCACCTCCCGCTCGCGGCCGGAGATGTCCCGCAGGGAGGGCGGCGGCGTCTGGTCGGGCGCGGTGCTCAGGAACCGGTCGAGGACGCCGCCCAGTACGGTCGGAACCAGCAGCGTGTCCCCGCGCGCGGTGACACGGATCGCGTCGACGAGTTCGCCGGGGCGCATGTCCTTCAGCAGGAAACCGCTCGCCCCGTCCCGCAGCGCGGCGATCGCATGCGCGTCCACGCCCCAGGTGGTCAGCACGAGCACCTGGGCTCCACCACCCGACTCCGCGATCTGCCGGGTGGCCTCGATGCCGTCCAGCACGGGCATGCGTACACCCATCAGCACCACATCAGGCGCGCCAGTTCCAAGGTCAGCCGCACCGCCTCCCGGCCGTCCGACGCCTCACCCACCGCCCCCAGGTCGTCCTGGGCATCGATGATCATGCGGCATCCGGTACGGACCTGGGCCTGATCGTCGGCCACCACCACACGCGGCGTCATGACACTCGCTCCACGGGCAGCCGCACCGTGACCTCGAACCCTCCGCCGGCCAGCGGACCGGCGCGCAGACTGCCACCCACGAACCGCGCCCGCTCCCGCATCCTCACGAGACCGCGCCCCGCGCCCGCCTGGACCGAACTCCCGTTTGGTGTAAGCCCGTTGTCGACCACCGTGACTTCCACGCACTCCTCATCGGCCGTCACGCGCACGTTCACCTCGTCGGCGCCGACCGCGTGGCGCAGCGTGTCGGTGAGGGCTTCCTGGACGATCCGGTACGCCGCCAGACCCACCGTGGCCGGCAGCCCTTCCAAGGCGCCCTCCCGGTGCAGGCAAACGGCCATCCCGGTCCCGCGCACGGTTCCGGCCAGCTCGTCCAGGCGCGCCAGCGATGGTCTCGCGAGGTGACTCGGCCGAGGAATCCCGCGCGCCGCGATGAGTCCTGCGGCCCCCGGCGGTCGTACTGTCGAACCCGGTACCGAGGAGGACTTCCGATGCGCAGCGTGACTTATGCGATGAACGTCTCACTTGACGGCTACATCGTCGGGCCGGACGGCACATTCGACTGGACGGCGCCCGATCCTGAGGTCTTTCGCTTCTGGATCGACGAGATTCGAGGGGTCGGCGTCCATCTGCTGGGACGACGGCTGTACGAGACGATGCTGTACTGGGAAACGGCTGACCAGGATCCAGCGCTCGACGACTCCGATCGCGAGTGGATCGCGCTCTGGAATCCGCTCCCGAAGGTGGTGTTCTCGACCACGCTGTCGGCGGTGCAGGGCAGCGCCCGCCTGGCTTCCGGCGGCCTGGCGGAGGAGATCGAGCGGTTGCGAGCCGAGCCCGGCGAGAGCGACATCGCGATCGGCGGCGCGACACTCGCCGCCGAGGCGGCCGCGTCGGGTCTGATCGACGAGTACCGCGCCATGGTCTACCCGGTACTGGTGGGCGGTGGCATTCCGTTCTTTCCCCGACACGAACGCCGGGTGGATCTCGAACTCGCCGAGACCCGCACCTTCGGCTCGAAATTCGTCTACCTCCGCTATCGCGTGACGCGTTAGCCGACTCGTCGGCGGCCGGGCCCCGGGCAGAACGAACCGCACGGGGAAGCTTCTCCCACCGGGTTGCAGTGCCTGGGTGACGAGGACGATCCGGACGATCCGGCTGCGTGAGGGCCGCACGCGCCGGTCACCTGCCCCTGGCAGCCTCCTTGAGTCGGAGTCGGCAGCGACCTTGGCGCTCAGGGGGCGGTGCCGTCAGGCATGTGCCTGCGGAGCCGCTGTGAGGTCGGCGAAATCGGCGAGCATGTGCGCGGTGTGCGGGGGCAGCCCGGTGATGAGGTGGAACGAGTGGGCGGCCTGATGTACGAGCATGCCGCCACCGTGCAGGACCCGGGAACCCAGCGCACCGCCGCTCCTCAGGAGGGGCGTGTGCAGGGGGCGGTAGTGCACATCGGCGAGCCAGAGACGCGCGTGCAGCATCTCGACCGGTAGCGGCAGTCCGGGAAGGTGAAGGCTGCCGACGGGCGATGCGTTGACGAGCCCGTCGGCATCGTTCAGCACCGCCCCCAGGGCCTCGTGCGGGCAGAACCGGGCGCGCTCAGAGCCGACTTGTTCGTTGAGCGCCCTGCTCAAGGCCGCGGCCCGGTCGGGGACGGGATCGACGATATGGAGGTGTCCGGCTCCTCGGCCGAGCAGGGCATGGGCCACGGCCGCGCCCGCGCCTCCGGCCCCGAGCAGCACCACCTGATCGAGGCTCGCGTCGGGAAGGCCACGGGCGAGGGCTTCGGAGAAGCCTGTGACGTCGGTGTTGTGGCCGACGGACCGGCCGTCGGCCGTGAAGACGACGGTGTTGACAGCCCCCACCCGTGCGGCTGCCGGATCGACTTCGTCGAGATGCGGCATGACGAGCTGCTTGAACGGGTGAGTGATGTTCAGGCCGGAGTAGCCGCAGGTGCGGGCGGCTCGAAGAAGCTCGTGAAGGTCGTACTGGGCCAACGGTTTGGCGCCGGCGTCGAGTGTCCGGTACAGGTAGCGCACGCCGTGCCGGTCGGCTTCCGCCTCGTGGAGGTCAGGGCTCAGCGAGTGTCCTATGTCCCTTCCGACGAGCCCGACGAGGTACGAGTACTGGGTCACGGCGACTCCAGGCGAGTAATGTACGAACCAGTTCGTTATCCATATCAGGACCGGTGCTCCGCGGGAAGTACCGAGGCGACCTGAAGCCGTGTTCCGCGACGCTCGGCACAGCCCGCCGGACCGTGCGGCGGTCACGGTGGCCGGGTCCCTTCCGGCGGTGCCGAACGGAGGGGCGGGGTCACAGGCCCAGGTACACCTCCCTGACGCGGGGATCGTGACTGAGCGCTTCCGAGGTACCGCTCATGGCGACCTCGCCGTTCTCCATGACGATGCAGTGGCTGGTCGCGCCGAACGTGAGCTTGGCGTTCTGCTCCACGAGCAGCAGGCTCAGGCCCTCCTCACGCAGCCTCAGCAGGACCTCGAGGATGCTGCCGACGAGCTTCGGCGACAGGCCCATGGAAGGCTCGTCCAGGACGAGCAGACGCGGACGGGTCATCAGGGCCCGGCCGATGGCGAGCATCTGCTGCTGGCCTCCGGAGAGCGCGCCGGCAAGCCGTTCGCGCATCTCCTTCAGGACCGGGAACATCGTGTAGATCTCGTCGAGTTGTCCGTGGGTGTGCTTGTCCCAGGGTCGTGAGTACGCGCCGAGGAGCAGGTTCTTCTCCACGGACAGGCCGGGGAAGACGTGCCGGCCCTCGGGGACGTAGCCGATCCCGTGGCGGACCATGTCGCGGGCCTTGACGCGGGTCAGGTCCCGGTCGCCGAGGCGGATGCGTCCGCTGCTGCGGGGGACGAGGCCCATGAGCGCCTTGAGCGTGGAGGTCTTGCCGGCTCCGTTGGCGCCGATGATGCCGACGGACTGGCCCGGTTCGACGGTGAAGCCGATGGAGCTGACGGCGCAGACGCCGCCGTAGTGCACGCTCAGCTCCTCCACGGTGAGGCTCTGGACGGTGTCGGCTCCGCTGACCCTCATGAGGTGGCCTCCTTCGCACGGTCCGGCTGTGCGTCGGTCCGGGGTGTGTCCAGGTCGAGTCCCGCCAGGTCGGAGTCTCCGAGGTAGGCCTCGATGACCTCCGGCGCGGAGACGACCTCCTGGGGGGTGCCTTCCGCGATGACCTTTCCGCTGGACAGGACGGTGACCTTCTCGCACAGGGACATGACCAGGCCCATGTTGTGTTCGATGAGGATCACGGTGGTTCCGCTGTCGCGGATGGAACGGACGATGCGGATGAGCTGTTGGACCTCCTCGCCGTTGAGCCCCGCGGCAGGCTCGTCGAGCAGAAGGAGGCGGGGGCCTGCCGCCATGGCGCGGGCGATCTCGATGCGACGCTGGATGCCGTACGGAAGTGAGGTGGGGTCCGCCTCGGCGAAGTCGACGAGGCCGTAGCGTTCGAGGACCTCGTCGGCACGGGCGCGCAGGCGGCGTTCGCGTGCGACGACGCCCGGCTGCCACAGGACGTACTGCCAGATGGTGTGGGTCCGGGTGCGGTCGAGAGCGACGAGGATGTTGTCGCGGACCGTGAGCTGAGCGAACAGCCGCAGGTTCTGGAAGGTGCGTGCCAGGCCGCCCAGTGACAGCCTGTAGGGACGGGCCGCGGTGGTGTCGGAGTCCGCGAAACGCACGGTGCCGGCGGTCGCGCGATAGAAGCCGCTGATGACGTTGAAGAGCGTGGTCTTGCCGGATCCGTTGGGTCCCACGACTCCGCGGATCTCTCCCGCGTGGACGGCGAGTGACACCTGGTCGAGTGCGCGCAGCCCACGGAACTGCTGGGTGATGCCTTCGACGGACAGCAGCACGCTCTCCTCGGCGGGCCGGTCGACGACGGCGTACGGGGTGAAGGGCCGCAGTTCCGCGCGCGACGAGCTCCGGCCGCGGCGTCGTTCGTACAGGGCGCGCAGTCGGGCGGGGACTCCGGCCAGGCCGGTGGGTGCGAAGACGACCATCAGCACGACGACGATCCCGTAGCCGAGCTGGGCGTAGGTGGAGAAGTCGGTGAGCCGTTCGCGCACCAGCGTGAGGCCGACGGCTCCTACGACACAGCCCACCAGGGAGCGCCGGCCGCCGATGATGACCATGGCCAGCAGGATGAACATGTTGCCGATGGAGAAGGTCTCGGGTGCGACGTAGCGGATGAGGCCGGAGTAGAGCACGCCTGCCAGGCCGCCGTAGAAACTGGCGAGGAGGAAGGCCGTCATCCTCAGGAAGGGGATCTCGGCGCCCATGGCCCCGGCGGCGAGTGCGTCGTCGCGCATGGCGCGCAGACGGCGGCCGAGTGAGGTGTGGACGACGAAGAGACCGAAGAGCAGAGCTGCGCCGAAGACGACGACTTCCAGGTAGTAGTAGAGGTACTCGCTGGAGAGGTCCACTCCGGGCAGGGTCGGGACGGGGATGCCCGAGATGCCGTCGGCGCCGCCGGTGATGTGGGCGTTGGTGATCCAGTTGATGAAACCCAGGGCGAGACCGAGGGTGACGATGCCGAGGTAGTGGGACTGCATCCGCAGGGCGGGGATGCCGACGAGCAGACCGATGAGCACGGTGGCCAGTACGGCGAGCAGGGCCGAGAGCCAGAAGCCGTGGCCGTAGTGGGTGGTGAGGATGGCGACGGTGTAGGCGCCGACCCCGAAGAAGGCGACCTGGGCGAGGTTGATCTGGCCGGAGACTCCCATGGCCAGGCCCATGCCGACGGCGAGCAGGGCGTAGATGAGGGCGATGTTGACGACGTGGATGGTGTAGCCGCCCAGGCCGTAGGGCAGTGCCCATGCTGCGAGGACGATGACACCGGTGGTGGTGAGTCGGGATTTCATGCGCGGCTGACCGTCCTTTCCCCGAAGATGCCGGTGGGCCGGATCATGATCGCCACGGTGAAGACCAGGAAGGTGACCAGGACGGAGTAGCCCTGGAAGTGGCCCGCGGCGTAGGAGTCGAGGACTCCGATGGCGATGCCGCCGACCACGGCCCCGTGGATGGAGCCGAATCCGCCGAGCATGGCGGCTGCGAAGCCCTTGATGCCGAGGGCGCCGCCGAGCGAGGCGTCGACGTAGAGCATGGGGCCGACCAGGCCGCCGGCGAGGGCGGCCAGGCCCGCGCCGATGGCGAAGGCGAGGGCGTTGCTGCGGCCGACGTCGATCCCGACCGCGGTGGCCGCGTCGTGGTCCATGGCCACGGCCTGCATGGCCGCGCCGCGCTTGGTGCGGGAGAGGAAGAAGGCCAGGCCGACGACGGCGAGTGCGGCGACGGCCATGACCAGCAGGTCGTAGGTGCGTACCCGGATGCCGAAGATGTCCAGCGGTGCGGAGTCCAGCGGTGACGGTACGGCGCGGCCGGTGGTGCCCCAGATGATGACGGCCAGTGCCTGAAGGACGATGCCGAAGCCGATCGTGCCGATCAGCATCAGGTCGAAGTCCTTGTTCTCCAGCGGACGCAGGACGCGCTCGATGACCAGGCCGATGGCTCCGGTGACGAGGATGGCCGCCACCATGGCGACGGCGAAAGGGAGTTCGGAGGTGATGTAGAAGGTGGAGGCGGCGTAGGCGCCGATCATGGCGATGTCGGCGTGCGCGAAGTTGACCAGGCCCATGGTGCGATAGACGAGGGAGAATCCCATGGCGACCAGGGCGTAGACGGCGCCCAGGCTCAGGCCGCTGACGAGGGTTTGCAGGGTGTCTTGCACGCCGTTCTCACTTCTGCTCGACGAGCTTGCCGTCCTGGATGACGCCGATGGTCGTCTTGGTGATGCCGACGCCTTCGGGCCCGTACCGGAACTGTCCGAGCAGTCCCTCGTAGGCGGTGGCCCGGATGGCGTCGGCGAGCTTCTTGCCGGTGGCGGCCTTGCTGTTCTTCAGGGCGGTGAGCAGGATGTTGGCGCCGTCGTACGCCTTGGCCCCGTGCAGTTCGGCCTCCTCGCCGTAGGCCGCCTGGTAGGCGGCGGCGAACTTCTGGGCGGCGGGGCTGATGTCGTTGCCGAGGTAGGGGGAACTGACGATGGTTCCCTCGGCGGCGGTCTTGCCGGCGGTGTCGATGAAGACGGGAGTGCCCTGGGGGGCCGCGCCGGCGAACGGAGCGGTGATGCCCAGGTCACGGGCCTGCTTGACGATGAGGCCGGCCTCGACCTCCTCGGAGCCGATGAAGACGACCTGTGGCTTCTTGGAGCGGATCGTGGTGAGGGCGGCGCTGAAGTCCTTCTGGTCGGTGGTGACGACCTGGTCGGTGACCGGGGAGACGCCGAGGTCCTCGGCCGCCTTGGTGAAGGCGTCGTGTTCGCCCTTGCCGAAGGAGCCGTTGTTGGTGATCATGGCGATCTTCTTGTAGCCCTTGTCCTGGATCAGGTGCTTGGCCAGGGTGGTGTCGTAGGTGGTGCTGGTGGGGCCGTTGAGGAACAGGAAGGGACTCTTCTGGGCGACGAGGCCGTCGGACTGGCCGGAGGTGATGTTCGGTATCCCGGCCTGCTTGAGGACGGGGGCCATGGCGATGGTGACGGCGCTCTCCGCTGTGCCGAGCATCGCGATGTAGTTCTCGCTGTCGATCTTGCGCGCCAGGTTGGTGCCGGTGGTGGGGTCGCCTTGGTCGTCGAACGACTTCAGCTGGATCTTGCGGCCGTTGATGCCGCCCTTCTTGTTCCACTCGTCGACGGCGAGCTTGGCGCCCTTGTACTCCCACTCGCCCAGCGAGGAGAGCTGGCCGCTGCGGGCGTTGACGACGGCGATCTTGATGGGGCCGGAGTCGGACTGGGTGTCGCTGTCGGACTCTCCCGGGGCGGTGCAGGCCGTCAGGGCGGCGGCCAGGGCGATGGCGCCGACAAGTGCCGTGCGTGGCACGGAGATTCGGGAGCGGTGGGGCAGACGGGACATGGGTCACCTCGTGGAAGACGGTGGATGGGCATGACGGCGTGGGGGGAGGCGACGCGCCCCGTCGGACTGCCGTTGCCCGGCCGACGGGGTCGCTGCGTGCGGGTGCGGTGGTGCCGTGCCGGTCAGACGGCGTCGGCCGGGAAGTGACCGGCGTAGATGTCCTTGATGTTCCAGTGGCCCGGGGTGGGGACCGGCTCGTTGACCATGGGCACGTCCAGCACGGCGGGGCGGCGGCGGGCGATGGCGGTTTCGAGGGCCTTGCGCAGGTCACCGGGTGCGGCGACGGTGTAGCCGTCGGCGCCGCAGGACTCGCCGTACCGGGCGAAGTCGGGGCTGTAGGGCCGGCCTTCGGCGTCGGTGAACTCGCAGCCGTAGGAGCGTCCGAAGGACGACGCCTGGAGGTCGGCGATGGTGCCGTGGGCCCGGTTGTTCATCACGACGAAGATGACAGGGGCGCCTTGTTCGACGGCCATCGGCACCGCGGGCAGTTGGGCGCTCATGCCGCCGTCACCGATGAGGGCGACCACGACACGGTCGGGCTGGGCGATCTGGACGCCCACCGCGGCGGCGGGGCCGAAGCCCATGGTGGAGGCGCCTCCCGGGGTGATGAACCGTCCCGACTCGGGCAGCTCGTAGCACTGCGCGACGCCGTTCTTGTTCCAGCCGACGTCGGTGACGAGGACGGCGTCGTCGGGCAGGGCATCGTGCAGGTCCGCCAGGATGCGCTGCGGGCGCAGCGGGAAGTTGTCGCTGCGGCCGGCCTCTCGTGCGCCGTCGAAGACGCTGCCGCGGGCGGCGGCGATGCCTTCACGCAGTCCGGGCCTGGTGAGGGGACTGCTCCGCCGGGTGCGGACCGCGGCGGTGATGGCTTCGAGTGCGAGGTGGACGTCCGCGACGGCGCCGATGTGGACCGGGTAGTTGCGGCCGATCTCGGCGGGGTCGATGTCTATCTGGACGAGCCTGCTGGGCGGGAAGTTCCAGGTGTAGGCGGCGTTCCAGGAACTGGCGTCGGTCTCGGCGAAACGCGTGGCGAGCGCGAGGACCACGTCGGCGCCCTTGGTGTGCTCGTGGGTGGTCTCCAGTCCCCAGAATCCGGGCATGCCCAGCAGGAGGGGATGCCGGTCGGAGACCGCGCCCTTGCCCATGAGGGAGTGGGCGAGGGGGATGTCGAGGTGCTCGGCCAGGGTGAGCAGCTGAGTGCGGGCGCCGGGGCCGCGCAGGCCGCCGCCGAAGTAGATCAGCGGGCGCTCCGCCTCCAGCAGTGCTTCGGCGATCCGGTCGGCGGTCGCCTCGTCCAGTCCGGGCCTGCCGAGGTGGCCGGGGAGCGGGTGACCGCCGGCGTAGGGCGTGACCTGCCGGTTGAACAGGTCCATGGGGATGTTGATCAGGACCGCGCCGGGACGTCCGCCGGTGGCGGTGAAGAAGGCCCGTTCGGTGGTACGTGGCAGGTCCTGCGCGCGCTGCACCTGCCACGTGCGCTTGCAGAACGGCCGGTAGACGGCCGTCTGGTCCGCGTCGGCGTGGAGGTTCACCTCCTGGTGCGGGTGTCGGCCGTAGTAGTAGGAGGGGATGTCGCCGGTGATGACGACCAGGGGGACCGAGTCCAGGGCGGCGGTGGCGACGCCGGTGACGGCGTTCATCATGCCGGGGCCCACGTGGGTGAGCAGGACGCCGGGGCGCCCGGTGGCGCGTGCGTAGCCGTCGGCCGCGTGGGCGGCGGCCTGTTCGTGACGGGCGATGACGAACCGGATCGAACTCGGTCCGAGTGCGTCGAGGAGGGCGATGTTGGTGTGCCCGCAGGTGCCGAAGACGTATTCGACGCCGTAGGACTCGAGCTGGGCGACGAGGGCTTCGGCGGCGGTCACGGTGGTCACGAGGTCTCCTTGGGCAGCTCGCGGCTGTCGCCCCAGACGGACAGGCCGCGCAGGATGAGGGTCTTGACGACGGTGTAGTCGTCGATGAGCCAGCGGGGGGCCTCGCGGCCGAAGCCGGAGTCCTTCACCCCGCCGAAGGGCACGTGGTCGAGGCGGAAGTTGGAGGAGCCGTTGACGATCAGTCCGCCGACCTCCAGCCGCCGCCAGGCGGTGACGATACGGCTGATGTCGTGGGTGAACAGGCCCGCCTGGAGTCCGTACCGGCTGGTGTTGCACTGCTCGATGACGGTGTCGAAGTCGTCGTAGGGCAGCACGGCCACCAGGGCGCCGAACACCTCGTGCACGACGACCGAGGCATGCGGGGGCGGGTCGGCGACGATGGTCGGCGCGGCGGTGGCGCCGTCACGGGTGCCCCCGCGGATCACGCTCGCGCCCAGTTGCCGGGCTTCCCGCGACCACGCGACCACCCGTTCGGCCGCGTCCTCGTCGACCATGGAGCCGATGTCGGTGCTGTCCTCCAGCGGGTCGCCGACGACCAAGGTGTCGACCGCCGCCGTGAAGGCGTCGAGGAACTCGTCGTAGCGGCTGCGGTGGACGTACACGCGCTGGACGGAGATGCAGCTCTGGCCGGAGTTGCTGTAGCCGGTGCGTACGCAGACCTGGGCGGCGGCGACGGCGTCGGCGTCCTGGCAGACGATGGTGGCGGCGTTGCCGCCCAGTTCGAGGGCGAGGCGCTTGGCGCCGGCCGCGCGTGCCACGGCCGCTCCGGTCCCGGCGCTGCCGGTGAAGCTGATGACGCTCACGGCGTCGGCGCGGCACAGGGCCGACCCCACGTCGCCGCCGCCGTGCAGCAGCTGGACGGCCTGGTGGGGCATGCCGCTCTCCAGGAGGAGCGCGACGATGGCGGCGGAGACGGCCGGGGCCTGGGGCGGCGCCTTGACCAGGGTGGTGTTGCCCGCGGCGAAGGAGGCGCCCAGTTTGTGCGCGAGAAGGTTGGCGGGCGCGTTGAACGGGGTGATCGCCAAGGCCACTCCGGCCGGCGCCCGGTAGGTGAAGGCGGTGTTGCCGATGCCGGTGTTCCAGCCGGCCACCGGCAGGTTCTCGCCGTCGATGCGGCGGGCTTCGGCCGCGCAGACGGCGAACGTGGAGGAAACCCGGTCGATCTCGGTGCGGCTGTCACGCACCGGCTTGCCCAGCTCCAGGGCGAGCAGCCGGGCGAGCCGGTCACGCTGAGCGGTGGCGTTGCGTGCGGCGGCCTCCAGGATGTCGGCCCTGGCGGCGGGCGCGAGGTCGGCCATCTGCCGCGCGTAGTGGCCTGCGCGGCCGACGGCGGCGTCGATCTCGGCCGGCGTCGCGGTGGGGGCTCGGCTGACGGTGCGCCGCAGATAGGGACCGGTGCGTTCCAGCGGCGGGCCCTCGCCGCCCCATGCGCCGGCCAGATAGGGAAGTGCCTCGGCGACGTCGTTCTCGTCGGCGGCCTTGAGAAGGTCTTGCAGCATCACGTCTCCAGAAAAAACCATCTAGTGGTTTTCGTGGACTGCTCTGTGGACTGGCGTGTAACGTACGGGCGCCAAGGTGCCGTGGCAATAGGTCGGCGTCAGTAAGTTGAAATCAACGGGTTCCCCACAGGGCTCCGCTGGTCAAAGCTGTCGCTCCAGGTGTCGCGGCCGCTCACCCCGGCCGCGGTGATCACCACTGACGAAGGAGAGAAACGTGGACGCGGAGCAAGAACCGGGCGGCGTACGCAGTGTGCGGCGCGCTCTGGACATCCTGTCGCTGCTGACCGAAGATCAGCCCACTGTCCCCCTCAAGGACATGGTCGACGCCACCGGCCTGCCCAAGACCACGGTCGTACGCCTGGTCCAGACACTGGAGCAGTACGGTCTGCTCTGGGCGACGCCGGGGGGCTACACGGCCGGCCCCGGTCTGTGGCGGTGGGCCCACCTGGCGCACACCAGCTGGGAACTCCCGCCCGACACGCAGAAGCTGCTGCGCGAGCTGGTCGACCGGCGGGGCGAGACGGCGAACCTGATGATCCGCCGCGACGTCCACCGGGTGTGCGTCGCCCAGCAGGAGAGCCCGCAACCACTGCGGCACGTGGTGCGGGTGGGCGACGAGCTGCCGATGTGGGCGGGCGCCTCCTCCAAGGTGCTGCTCATCGGCGCCACCGACGGCCTGTTGCAGCGGGTGGCCGCCGGTTCACCGCACGGAGTGGCGCACGTGGAGCAGTTGCGCCTGTGGGCGACGGAGGCCGCCGACCACGGCTACGCGGTCAGTCACGGGGAACGCGACGTCGGCCTCACGGCCGTCGCCGTGCCCATCCGCACCCAGACGGGCGTGGTCGTCGCCTCGCTCTCGCTCAGCGGCCCGAGCGCTCGTATCCCCGAAGGGGCCATCGAGGGCTTCGCGGGCGATCTGCTGGAGACGGCCGATCGCATCGCCTCGCAGGGTTTCCAGCATCCCCTGGGGCCGCGCACCTAACCAGTCACGCACGTTGACGGCGGCGCCGTGTCGGCGCCGCTGGAAGGAGACGTCGTATGCACGTTCGCCCGCTTGACGGAATACGCGTTCTGGATCTCACGAACGTGCTCGCCGGGCCCTATTGCAGCTATCAGCTGATGCTCATGGGCGCCGAGGTGGTCAAGATCGAACGCCCGGGTCAGGGAGACCTCGCCCGCAGTCTCGGCCCCGATCCCCTGCTCAACCGCGAGGGTGTCGGGGCGTCGTTCCTCGCACAGAACGCGGGCAAGAAGTCACTCGAACTCGACCTGAAGGACACGGCGGACCGCGCCCTTTTCGACGATCTCCTCGCCGGTGCCGACGTGTTGCTGGAGAACTTCCGGGCGGGCGTGCTGGAGCGGATGGGCTACGGCGCCGAACGCCTCGCCCAGCTCAACGAACGCCTCGTCTACTGCTCCATCTCCGGCTTCGGGCACACCGGCCCGATGAGCGATGCCCCCGCCTACGACCAGATCGTCCAGGGCCTGACCGGCATGATGAGCGTCACCGGCACCAAGGACACCGCGCCCCAGCGCATCGGCTTCCCGGTCTGCGACACCACGGGAGGGCTGATGGCGGCCTTCGCGATCAGCACCGCGCTGCTGCACCGGGAGCGCACCGGGACGGGCAGCAGACTCGACGTCTCGATGCTGGAGGCGTCCTTGTCCACCATGGGCTGGGCCGTCTCCAACTACCTGGTGAGCGGGATCCCGCCGGAGCCCCTGGGCGACCAGAACCCGACAGCGGCCCCCTCCGGCACCTTCCGGGCCCTGGACGGCCCGCTCAACATCGCCGCCAATCAGCAGCGCCAGTTCGAGACGCTGTGCCGGCTGGCGGGCGTCCCCGAACTGATCACGGACATCCGTTTCAGCGAGCGTGAGCAGCGCAAGATCCACCGAGCCGAGCTCGACACCGAGCTGAACCGGGCTCTGGCCACCCGCCCGGCCGCGGACTGGGAACGCGAACTGAACACCGCCGGTGTGCCCGCGGCCCGGGTACTGACGGTGCCCCAGGCCCTGGACCAGCCTCAACTCGCCCATCGCCGCTTCGTCACCGAGCTGAGCCATCCCGGACGATCCGGGCAGCCGCTGCGCGTGGTGGGCAACGGAGTGCTGTTCGACGGAGAGGCGTTCTCCCCTCCCGCTCCCCCGCCCCTGCTGGGCGAGCACAACCATGAGCGCCGGGCTCTCGCCCAGCGCTGGTCCGCCGCGGCCGCCACCGCCACCGCCGGGGAGGCAGCCGCCTCATGAACACCCCCCAGGACGAAGCCGCCCTGTGGTGGGCCACGGCGGTCAGCCACATCGAGCCCGGCAGCATCGAGCTCCGTGACCGGCCGGTCCAGGAACTCATCGGCAAGGTGAGCCTGGTGGACGTCATCTGGTTGATGCTGCGCGGCACGATGCCCTCTCCGCGCGAATCCCTGCTGCTGGAAGCCGCGTTGGTCGCCGGAGTCGACCACGGCCCCCAGGCGCCGTCCATCGCCGCCGCCCGCATGGCGGCGACCTGTGGCGTCGGACTGAACAACGCGATCGCCACCGGGGTCAACATGCTCGGCGACGCCCACGGCGGAGCGGGTCAGCAATGCGTGGAGATGCTCACCGACATCCGCGTCCTGCATTCCTCGGGCCGAAGCTGGCACGACGCGGCCCGGGACGTCATGGCCGACTGGCAGAGCCGCTCGCGCTACCTCCCGGGATTCGGGCACCGTTTCCACCCCGTCGACCCCCGGCGCGACCCCCTGCTGAACCTGGTCCAGCAGGCGGTGACGGACGATGTCGTCGGCGGCGACTTCCTGCAGGCGGCCCTCGCCGTGGAGGCCGCCCTGCGACGGCGCCGGGCCGGCGCCCGGCCGGTCCCCATGAACATCGACGGGGCGACAGCCGTCATCTACGCCGAACTGGGCTTCGCCGCCCCTCTCGCCCGCGGCCTGTTCGTTCTCAGCCGCTCCGTGGGCATCCTCGCCCACGCCTGGGAGGAGAGCGGACAGGGCCGACGCAACAAGGGCCCCGTCCCCCGCAACGTGCTGCCGGCCCGGCTGCCCCGAGCCGAAGACGCGTGAACAATCCGCGTCGCACCTCTTGTCACATCCCGGCCACATCCCTAACGTTGCTTTCCGCCAATCGGCAACCACAGTACGGACCATACGAACCGTACAGCGGACCATGATCCGCCTCGCCTCTCCCTCCCCCCTCCTGGGACCCGCCAGGCCCGCAACCGGCGAGTCCATCAGGCACCCGTCACGAAAGAGGGACCATGGACAGACGCAGTTTCCTCACCTCGACAGCCGCCGGAACGGCCACCACCGTCGCCCTCCTCAACTCGACCACTGCGACGGCCGCCGCGGACACCCTGGCGCGGCCGGTCCCCGCCCAGGCCCACGCCGCCACCGGCAAGAACTTCCCCAAGGCCGGCGGCAATCTCGGAAACCAGAACCACTCCTCACTCGACAAGATCAACGCCGCCAACGTCCGCAAGCTGGGCGGCGCCTGGCACATCAACCTCGAGAACGGCTCCACCGCCACCCACCAGCAGTGCGCCGTCATCGCCCAGGACGGCATCCTCTACCTCGCCACCACCCAGCAGAACGTGTTCGCCGTCGACGGCCGCACCGGCAGGGTGAAGTGGAAGACCGGCATCGGCACCGAAACCACGAACATGCGCGGCCTCGCCCTCGGCAGGGGCCTGGCCTTCACGATCTCCGGCGACAACAAGGTCTACGCCCTCGACCAGAAGACGGGTGCGGTCGTCTGGACGCGTGAACTGCTCGTCGAGGACCAGGGAGACCCGAACTGCGATCCCGCCTCGGGTCAGTGCGGGGGCAGCAAGGGCGGACTGGCCGGTGCCGCCGTCTACTGGGACGGGCTGGTCTACATCGGCACCCAGGGCAGTACCGCCGGCGCCAGGGGACGCGCCTACGCGCTGGACGCCTCCACCGGGGAAGTCACCTGGACCTTCTGGGGAACCCCCGGGCCCGGCGAGTACGGGCACGACACCTGGGAGGCCGACTCCTGGAAGACCGGCGGCGCGGTGTGCTGGATCCACCCCGCCGTCGACCCTGAACTGGGCATCGTCTACTGGACGTTCGGCAACCCCTATCCCCGCACCGACGGCTCCACCCGGGGCGGCGACAACCTCTTCGCCAACTGCCTCGTGGCCATCGACGCCAAGACCGGGAAACGGCGCTGGCACTTCCAGTCCGTCCACCACGACATCTGGGACTACGACGGCGTCATGTCCCCGGTCCTCGCCGACATCCTGGTCAAGGGAAGGAAGCAGCGAGTCGTCGTCTACGGCAGCAAGACCGGCATGTACTACATCCTCGACCGTGCGACCGGCGAACCCGTCCACGGCATGGAGGAGCGGCCCGTACCGCAGCACGCCGCGCAGAAGACCTCACCCACCCAGCCCTTCCCGGGCGGCGAGCCGTTCGTCGAGACCGAGCCCCGCCTCGACAAGGCCACGCGGCCGGTGCCGTTCTACCCCACAGGCGGCCTCTTCGAGGCGCACTGGGACCGCGCCACCATCATCTTCCCCGGCGCCGGCGGCGGCGCCGACTGGTCCTTCCCGTCCTTCAGCCACCGCACCGGCCTGGTCTACGTCGGCTACGGCCTGATCAACTCGGCCTACTCCAACACCCACGGCGGACGCGTCAACACCGCCCGCCCGCTCGGCGAGTACTTCGCCGGCGGCCTCGCCGCCGTCGACCCGCGCACCAACACCGTCACCTGGCGCCAGGAGGGCGACTGGTCCCTCGCCCACGGCAACGGCATCCTCAGCACCGCCGGCGGTGTCCTCTTCCAGGGCCGGCCCGACGGCGTCCTCACCGCTCTGGACGACCGGGACGGCAGCGAGCTGTGGACCTGGCAGTGCGGAGCGGGCGTCAACACGAGCCCCCTGACCTACGAGATCGACGGCGAGCAGTACGTTGCGGTACTCGCCGGCGGCAACGGGCTGCCCTACCCGGACATTCCCAAGGGCGACCATCTGTGGGCCTTCAAGCTCGGTGGCACCGTCAAGCCCGCCGCAGCACCCGTCCCGCCGTCCAAGCGCAACCAGATCCGCAGCGCCGCCGTCACCGGCGCCACCGCCGACAACACCGTCACCCTGGGCCGCATCTGGGACAGCACGAAGAGCGCTCCGGGCACCACCGAGAACCTCGTGGCCCAGAACGCCATGTCCCCACAGCACCTGAGCATCGCCCAGGGCACCGCCGTCACTTTCGTCAATCCGGCCGACAACAGGTCCGCGCACGGCGCGGTCTCCTTCTTCGAGGCCGAGTTCGACACCGGTCTGCTGATGCCGGGTCAGTCCTACACCTACACCTTCGACACCCCCGGCGAGTTCTTCTACAACGACCCGGTCGCCCCGCAGAACACCGGCAAGATCGTCGTCAAGTAGCCGACACCACGGCGTTCTTGCCCGGAGCCCGACCGGCACCGCGCGCAGCGGAGCACACGAGGAACGGCCCGTGGTCGTCCACAGGACGACAGCCGCATCCCGTCGCCGGACCGCTGCGTCTCGCGGCCGCCGGCTCCTTCGGCGCCCTCCCGCTCCGCCTCCCGGCTCCACCATCCGCGCCACCTCCCGCTCCGCCATCCGGCAGCGAGCGCTGCGCGCTGCTCCCGTGCATCCCACCTCATTCTGCTCCCGTTCCGACGCGGTAAGGACGACTCCATGACGTCAGCATCCAGAACAGGACGGCGCATCCGGCCCCTGCATGCGGCCCTGACCAGCGCTGCCGGCACTCTCGGCATCACCATCGCCCTCGTGGCGACCGGCACCCTCAGCGTGGCCCAGGGGCGCGTGGGCCAGGGCGCCCAGGAGCTGGGCGACCCCGACTACGGCGTGTGCCGTGGCGTGGACGCCCGCTGCTACCACGACTGGGGCAACTTCGATGCCTCCAAGGGCTTCAAGGTCCTGCTCTACACCAGGACGGCCGGCCCCCGCCACGCCGACCTCGGCCCCGCGCTGTCTGCCGGGCTGAACCCCACGGTCACCGATGCCAACGTCGTCCAGAAGGCTCTGGTGAAGATGGGCGCGGACAACGGCTTCCAGGTGGACTACACCGAGGACGTCACCCAACTCGCTTCGCCCGCCACCCTGTTCAAGTACAACGCCGTCATCTTCTACTCCACGAGCCGCGACGCCCTCGACGACGCGGCGCAGACCTCACTGCGCCAGTACGTCCGCGGCGGCGGCGGCTTCGTCGGCATCCACAACGCCTTCGGCACCGAGTACAACTGGCCCTGGTACGAAGGCCTTCTGGGCAACGCCAACTTCTACGACCACGGCCCCGAACAGTCCGGCACGGTGCGCACCGTGAACCGCAAGGACGTCTCCACCAAGTCGCTGCCCTCCCGGTGGTCCTTCTCCGACGAGTGGTACAACCTCGTCCCCGCTCCCACCCGGGTCCGTGTCCTGGCCGACGTCGACGAGAGCACGCTGACCAAGGGTGTGACAGGCAACTACCACCATCCCGGGCACGGAGCGAACCATCCGGTCGCCTGGTGCCAGTACTACGACGGCGGCCGTGCCTGGCTCACCACGCTCGGACACGATGCCAAGGACTTCAGCACCGACGGTTCCTTCCCGGGAGCTGCCGAGTTCCAGAAGCTGATCCTCGGCGGCATCGAGTCGGCCATGGGCAAGGAACCGTTCTGCAAATGACGTGTGGCCGCCGCCGATCTCTCGGCGGCCACGGGGCCGCGCGGGGCCCGAACTCCGCGAGCACCGCCTCATCCACCACGAAGGGCAAGGTCACCATGCACAACGAACCGCAGCTCCAGCACCGTCCCCCGCAGCCCGAGCAGCCCCGAGTCAGCTGGCGGACCCCCGACTTCACGGTGGTCGACACCGCGCTGGAGGTCACCGCCTACTCGCTGCGCGAGAAGTAGGCGTCCGCCGTGCTGCTGCGCGTACTCGGGACAGCAGCCGGTGGCGGCCTCCCCCAGTGGAACTGCGCGTGCCCCGGCTGCGCCGGGGCACGCCGGCACCCCGATCGCCGCCGCCTCCACGACGGCCTGGCCGTCCACGGCACGGACCCGGGCGCCTGGTTCCTCGTCAACGCCACACCGGATGTCGCCGAACAGCTCGAAGGTCACCCCGGCCTGCGGCCCGGGGCAGGACAGGAACGCACGCCCGTGGTGCGGGTCGTCCTCACCGATGCCGAACTGGACCACACCCTGGGGCTGCTGCGGCTTCGAGAGGCCGCCCGTATCGACGTGTGGTGCACGGAGCCCGTTCGGAAGGCACTGACCGCACGTCTGCCCCTCACCGACGTCCTTTCCCCCTACACCGCGCTCACCTGGCACGACCTCCCGCTCGCCGGCACCGGGCAACCGGCCGAGATCGCGGGCCTGGAAGTGAGCGCAGTGCCTCTGTCGGACAAACGCCCCCGTTACGCGGCCGACGAACCCACCCACCCCGCCTGGAGCACGGCCTTGCAGATGCGCGATCCGGTGACCGGAGCGAGCGCCCTGTACGCGCCGGCGGTCGCCGCCTGGAGCGACCTCCTGGACGCGCAGATCGCGCTGGCGGACTGCGTCCTTCTCGACGGCACCTTCCTGGACGAGGACGAGCCGCGTGGCGCCGGCATCTCCCGACGCACGGCGTCCGAGATGGGACACCTGCCCATCGAGGGGCCCGAAGGCACCGCCGTCCGCCTGCAACACGTCGGCGCGCAGGTCTACTACACCCACCTCAACAACACCAACCCGCTGGCAGACCCCGAAGCAGCCGCACACAGACGCCTCGCCGGCCTCGGACTGCGCGTGGCTGAGGACAGGATGGTGGTGTCACTGTGACCACGACCGCGTTCGAGACGACCGTCCCGGCTCCGGCACACCGCGCCGACCCGGATCCAAGCGCGTGGAGCGAGGACCAGCTGGAGAACCGGCTGCGCGACCTTGCCACCGCCCGGTACCACGACCACCACCCCTTCAACCAGCGGATGCACCGGGGTGAACTGAGTCCCGACGAACTGCGGACCTGGGTGGCCAACCGCTTCTACTACCAGTGGAACATCCCCGTCAAGGACGCCCATATCCTGGCCAAACTCGAACTGCCCGCAATGCGCCGCTCCTGGATCCGGCGCATCCAGGACCACGACGGCGTGGCAGGCCGGGACGGCGGGATCGAGAGGTGGCTCCGCCTGGGCGAAGCCGTGGGCCTCGACCGGCGCGAACTGCTCGCCCAACGGCGCCTTCTGCCCGGTGCCCGACTGGCCGTCGACGGCTACGTCAACTTCTGCCGCAACAACAGCGCACTCGAGGCCGTGGCGTCATCGCTGACCGAGCTGTGCGCGCCGTCCATCATGCTGACCCGCCTGGAGACCTTTCCGCTGCACTATCCGTGGATCGACGACGACGGTCTCTCCTACTTCCGGGATCGCGTCCCGCAGGGACGCCGTGACGGGAGCGAGGCCCTGTCGTGGGTCAAGGAGTGGGCAGTGACCCGCGACCAGCAGGACCGGGCGCTTGCCGCCCTGTCCTTCAAGTGCGACGTTCTGTGGAGCCTCCTCGACAGCGTCCAGGGAGCCACGCGGGAGGTGACCCCTCGATGAGAGGCGACCAGTCCTGGCGGCCCAGTGTCCTCAAAGCCGCGGTGCTGCGCCACGACCGGACGCGGGGAACCGACGTTCTGCTGCTGCCCGAACGCGTCGTGGTCCTGCACGGCTCGGGGCGGGCCGTGCTCGAGCTGTGCGACGGCAGCCGGACCGTCGACGAAGTGGCCGGCCTGCTCTCGGCCGGCGCCGACGAAGCCCGCGTACGCGACGAGGTCTCCTCGTTCCTGCACCGGCTGCGCGCGGAAGGCTGCCTGCGATGACCACTCCCCCTCCGCCCTATGCCCTGCTCTCCGAACTCACCCACGCCTGTCCCCTGCGTTGCGGATACTGCTCCAACCCCCTTGAACTGACCCGGCGTTCACAGGAACTGAGCGCGTCACAGTGGGCGGACGTCTTCCGGCAGGCGGCCGAACTGGGCGTGCTGCACACCCACCTCTCCGGCGGCGAACCCCTGCTGCGCCGGGACCTGGAGGACATCACGAGGGCCGCGGTGGGCGCCGGCCTGTACACACAGCTGGTGACCAGCGGCGACGGGCTGTCCGCGGAACGGCTCGACGCCTTGGTGGGCGCCGGCCTGCACAGTGTGCAGTTGTCCGTCCAGCACGCCGACCCTGGACGATCCGACGAGATCGCCGGCCGGCGGTCCTTCGACGCCAAGCGGGCGGCAGCCCTCCTGGTGAAGGAGCGAGACCTCCCCCTCGGCATCAACGTCGTCCTGCACCGGCACAACCTCGACGCCGTGGACGACCTCATGGAACTCGCGGTCGCCTGGCAGGCGGACCGCGTCGAACTGGCCAACACCCAGTTCTACGGCTGGGGCCTGCTCAACCGCGCCGCGCTCATGCCGCGACGGGAACAACTCGAGGCAGCCACCGAAGCCGTGGAACGCTGGCGAAAGCGCCTGGACGGCACTCCGGAGATCACCTGGGTGGTACCCGACTACTTCTCCGGCGCGCCCAAGCCCTGCATGGGCGGCTGGGGTGCGGTATCGCTCACCGTCACGCCTGACGGAACGGTGCTTCCCTGCCCGGCCGCGGCAGCTCTCCCCGGCCTGGACCCGCCGAACGTCGCCGAACGGTCGTTGCGCTGGATCTGGGAGGAATCCCCGGCTTTCAACGCCTACCGCGGCACCGCCTGGATGCCCTCTCCCTGCCGTACCTGTGAGCGTCGTACCGAGGACTTCGGCGGCTGCCGGTGTCAGGCCCACGCCCTGACAGGCGACGCTTCCCGCACCGACCCGGCCTGTTCCCTCTCCCCCGATCACACCGTTCTGGTCGCGCTCACCGAGACCGACGCCCCACCCGCACTGGTCCCGCGGCGTCCGACAACCCGCGGCAGGCGCCCGCCCTGTCGGTGAACGACCGGTGCGTCACCGGGTGAGGCCGGTCGGCCCGACGGGTAGCAGGAGGAGAACCCCCTCAGCCGGCACTTCACCGGCCGTCCTGGCCGCAATGGCTCATCTGCTTGACGAAGCCCTCACTCCTCTCAGGGATCGGTTCGTCCCTCATGAAGGCGGAGAGGAGGTCCGCACCCTCCTGAGAGGCGCCGAGGAACCACGCGTTGTGGGCCTTCCATCGAGGCCGGCCTTGCGCGGCCGTGTAGTCGATGAGTACCCGTAACACCTCGTTCAGCCGGTCGCGTGTTTCCGCGGCGTTCGTGATCAGCATGATCTGGGATCTCGCCACGTGGGCAAGGCCCGCGACCTGGTCCACGACCTCGGCCTTGTGGCCGGCTCCGTCCTCACCGGAATGATCACGTACGTAGGCGAACACGGCCTGCTGCATCTGGACGAGGGCGTCCAAGGCCGTCTCTCCGGCCTTCCTGGAGTACCCCTCCTGCCGTTCCTCGCGAGCCGAACGCACCTGCCACCGCTGTTGGAACCACCCGCCGAGCAGAGCGCCGGCGGCGCCGACCGAGGCTCCGACCAGACCGATCCATCCCGCTGCCATGTCTGCGTCCACGGAGGGATCCTGCCTCGCACGGCCTCTCGACGGGAGAGTTCGCCCGGCCATCCTGGACGCCGTGATCACCGGACACACCGTGCCGCTCGCGGAACACACCGCCGGTTCCCTTCCCGCCCCGGCGGCCGGCTCCCGCTGAGACAGCCGACGCACGCGAGGACGGAGCGTGCCCGGCAGGCGCCCAGCAGGTGACCCGGCAGGTGCTCGCCGTGCCGCCCGCGCGCAGCCGGCGATCCGGGCGCCTCCTGTCACCGCGCAGCAGCTGTCTCCATGGGCGGTGCCGGGATCCGGCGATGAGTGTCCTCGAGCAGCGCTCGCATCGCCGTCCGGAAGATCTCGGCCTGGTGTTCGCCGACGAAGGACGTGTGCCCGAAGGCTTCCAGGACGACCAGGCCGTGCATGTGTCCCCACGCGCTGAGGAGGAGAGCGGTCGCAGGTGCAGGCAGCGTTTCCGGGCCGTGCGGAAACACGAGTTCCAGATGCGAGCGGAGAGCCGGCGAGAGCATCCCGGTGTCGGCCGCGGCCAGTTGGGCGGTGGTGAACCCGTCGAACATCTCGCGCTGGAAGACCTCGCTCATCCGGCGCATCGCCCGAGTGGTCGGGCCTTCGGCAGGCGCCTCGTAATGGCGGAGCGGCGACCCGTAGAGCAGTTGGAACCGTTCGACGTGGGTGATGGCCCATCGGCGATAGCACTCGACGCCGGCCATGAAGCGCGGCGCGGCGGGTTCGCCGGCCTCAGCCGCCGTGCCGACGGCTGCCGTCACGGCGTCGGCCAGGTCCTCGTAGGCCTTGGCGACGAGAGCCGTGACGAGGGCGTCCCGGCTCGGAAAGTAGTGGTAGAGGGCTTGCACGGTCATGCCGAGGCTGCGGGCGACCGCTCTCAGGGACAGGGCGTGCAGTCCGTGCTCGGCCAAGTGACTCTCGGCGGCGTCCACGATCTCCTGGACGGCCACGGCCCGCCGTCGCTCACGCAGGGATGGCAGGACCGTCGCGAACTCGTCTGCGGACATGCGGCGATCCTAGGCGGATCCGGCGGAGTGTCAGAAAGTTTCACTCCGACAGATTTACTTGACAGTGTCAGGTAAATCTTCCCCTACTAAAAACCTCGCGGTCTCACTAGCGTCGTGCTCGGCGACGAAGAGCGCGGCACCACGCCCCCTCCGACGGGGCGAAGGGGCTCTGCCGCCGCATGTGTGCAGGCCCCCTTCCGGACTTCCGGACCGACAACCCCTGGCTTTGCAGAAGGATTTGAGGAGATCATCTCGTGTTCGAACGTATGGCCGAATTAGCGATCCGCCGGTCCCGGCTGGTTCTGGTGGTCGCCGTCCTGGCCGTAGCCCTCATGGGCGTGGGGGCCGCCAACGCCTTCGACAAGCTGCTCGGAGGCGGCTTCGACGATCCCGCCTCCCCGTCCACCCGAGCCGCGGAGGTCATCGACGAGAAGTTCGGCGGCGAGACCAACCTCGTCCTGCTGGTCCGCTCCCCCGACGGCCGCATCGACACCCCCGCCTCCCGGGAGAGCGGCCGAGCCCTGGTGACCGACCTCAAGAAGGAGCGGCGGCTCGGCAACGTCATCTCGTACTGGGAGACGAACAGCCCCGAACTGCGCTCCGAGGACGGCCGCGAGGCCCTGGTGCTCGCCCATGTGCGAGGCGACAGCACGGAACAGCGGGAGAACGCCCGCGAGATCCTCGACATCTACAGCGGCACCTACGAGAGCAGCCTGGTCGTCCGGGCCGGAGGAGGCGCCGCCGTGGGCGCCGACCTGTCGAACCAGGTGGTCGACGATCTGATCCTCGCCGAAGCGATCGCCATACCGCTGACCCTCGCCCTGCTCCTGTTCGTCTTCGGCAGCGTGATCGCCGCCCTGCTGCCGCTGGCCATCGCGGTCATCGCCATCATCGGTTCGTTCGCCCAGCTCTTCCTGCTCGGCAGCGTCACCGAGGTCGCCGACACCGCCACCAACCTCACGACCGCCCTGGGCCTCGGACTCGGCATCGACTACGCCCTTCTGATGGTCAGCCGCTTCCGGGAACAGCTCGCGGCCGGGGCGAGCGTGGACGACGCCGTCCGGCGAACGGTGCACACCGCAGGCCGTACCGTCGCCTTCTCCGCCGCGACGGTGGCTGCGGCGCTCGCGGCACTCCTGGTCTTCCCGCAGCACTTCCTGCGCTCGTTCGGTTTCGCCGGGGTCGGTGTCGTCGCCATCGCCGCCCTCAGCAGCCTGTTCGTGATGCCGGCTCTGCTGAAGGTGCTGGGGCACCGGGTCAACAGTGGCCGGCTGCCCTGGGCGAAGCGGCGGCGCACCGACGCCCGGGTGCCTCTGTGGGGACGGTTGGCGCGCACCGTCATGCGGCGGCCGGCGCTCACCGCGCTGCCCGTCCTCGCCGTGCTGCTGTTCGCGGCGAGCCCGCTGCTGAACATCACCTTCGGCACGCCGGACGAACGCGTGTTGCCCAAGGACGCCGAGAGCCGGCAGGTCTCACAGGTACTGCGAGAGAAGTTCGCCGGCAGCGAGGACTCCGCCCTGCACATCGCCATCGACCGGCCCGTGGACGAGACGCCGCTGGCGTCGTACGCGGCCCGGCTGTCCGCGCTCAAGGGTGTCGTGCGGGTCGAGACCAGCGCGGGAACCTACACCGAGGGCCGGCCGGCGGCGACCGGTCCGGCGAATCCCGCCCTCGGCCGGTCCGACGCGCAGCGGATCAGCGTGGTGAGCAGCCTGACGCCCAAGTCGGACGCGGCCCAGAGCCTGGTCGGGCAGGTGCGCTCCGTCACGCCACCCTCGGGGGCACATCCTCTGGTCGGGGGCACGGACGCGGTGCTCGTCGACGCCAAGGAATCCATCGCCGACCGGCTCCCGCTGGCCGTGGCACTGGTCGCCCTCACCACCTTCCTGCTGCTCTTCCTCTTCACCGGCAGCGTCGTGCAGCCGCTGCGCGCACTGTTCCTCAACCTGATCAGCCTGGGAGCCACCCTCGGTGTGATGACCTGGATCTTCCAGGACGGCCACCTCTCCTCACCGCTCGGCTTCACCGCGCAGCCGATGGAGGTGTCGATGACCGTGCTGATGTTCTGCATAGCCTTCGGCCTCTCGATGGACTACGAGGTCTTCGTCACCAGCAGGATCAAGGAACTCCACGACCAGGGAGCGGACAACGAGACCGCCGTGGTCAACGGTCTGGGCCACACCGGGCGTATCGTCAGCGCGGCCGCCTTCCTGCTCGCCGTGAGCTTCTTCGCCTTCGGTACGGCCGAACTCAGCTTCATGCAGATGTTCGGCCTCGGCAGCGGACTGGCCGTCCTCCTCGACGCCCTCGCCGTCCGCGGCGTGCTCGTCCCCGCCGCGATGCGTCTGCTCGGGCACACGGCCTGGTACGCACCAGGTTTCCTGCACAGGCTCCACCTGCGGTACGGCCTCAGCGAAAGCGGACCCGAACCGACGTCCGCGCACGGATCCGCAGCGGTCACTCCGGCCCACACGAAGAACTCGACCAGCGTCTGACCCCATCCGGCTGCCCGTGACGTTCGGCGGCGGGATGACGACGGTGTACGGGGGCTTCTCGCTCTTCG
>NZ_JBEOVB010000055.1:0-32144 GCF_040295245.1 Streptomyces sp. NPDC002884
GTGGTCTCCGTCGAAGCGGCCCGGCACGCGATCGGCCGGATCGCGGACATCACGGCGGACAAGCACATGGAGGGCGTGCGCCTCACGCGCTGGCTGCTCTCCCCGCTGCCCACCTTCCTGCTCTGGCGCCGGATGAAGCTGTGGGAGCTGCGCTCCTACGAGCAGGTGATCAAGCTGGAGCAGGAGCGTCTCGTCTATCAGGCGAGGCTGCGTTCCCGTTTCGGCCGTGCCTGGCGCCGCAAGGCCCCGGTGGAGTCGCTCATGCCGCTGCGGCTGGCCCGTTACGGCGTCCCGCTGGCGGAGACCGCCCCGGCGGGTCTGGCGGCGGCGGGCATAGAGCCGGCCGTGCTCCCCCCGGCGCCGCTACCGGCCGCGGCGCCCCCGCAGGAGCTGTCGGCGGCCGCCCCGGGGGTCCGGGCCGTCGAGGCGGCTCCCGCGCCCCAGCAGGCGCTGCAGGCACAGCAGCCACAGCAGGTCGGCCAGGCGCCCGCCTCCGCGCCCACGGAGGAGGAGCAGAGCCCGTGGTTCCAGGCTCCGCCCGAGGTCGCGTACCAGGGCGGCTACGACCCCACGTACGACCCCTCGGAGCAGTACGCCCAGTGGTACGAGGAGCAGCAGCAGGCCGAGCAGTACCAGGACCAGTACCAGGTGGAGCCTCCGACGCAGGAGCCCTCTCCGGAGGAGACCGGTTCGTTCCCCATCCCGGTGGGTCCGGGCCGCAGCCGCGAGCTCGGTGAGGGCGGCGGTACACCGATCGCCGAGCCGGACGAGGAGTCGTACTACCAGATCTTCAAGCAGTCGTCGATGAGCGGCAGCGGCTACCCGACGCCGAGCCAGTTCAGCTACGACGTGGAGGCCACCTACGGCACCCCCATCCCGGACTCCGAGGCGAAGCGCATGGTCATGCGCTTCCAGAACCGCCACGCGGCGGAACTGGAGGAGGACCACATCGCCTGACGCGCAGGCGTACGACGGAGGGGGCGCCCGGTGCTGACACCGGGCGCCCCCTCCGTCGTGGACGTGCCGCCTACTCCCCGAGCAGGGCCCGTACCCGCTCCTGGCCCACGGCCAGCAGCAGGGTGGGCAGCCGCGGGCCGGTGTCACGCCCCACCAGCAGGTGGTAGAGCAGGGCGAAGAACGTCCGCTGGGCGGTCTTGATCTCCGGCGGGAGCTCCTTGGGCGTGGCGTCGGCGGAGAATCCGGCCTGGACCTTGGGGACGCCGTAGACGAGGTGCGTGAGGCCGTCCAGCGACCAGTGGTCGGCGAGTCCGTCGAGCAGGAGGCGCAGGGACTGCCGGGAGGCCTCGTCGAGGGACTTCAGCAGCTCGGCGTCGACTTCGGCGCGGACGATCGTGCGCTGGTCGGCGGGGACGTGGGTGTTGATCCAGGCCTCGGCCTTGTCGTACCGGGGCCGGGCCTCGTCGAGGGAGCCGAGCGGGTTCTCCGGGTCGAGGTCGGAGAGGATCCGCAGGGCCTGGTCCTGGTGTCCGGCGGTGATGTCGGCGACGGAGGCCAGCGTGCGGTACGCCAGCGGCCGCACGGTGCGCGGCAACTCACCGGCGGCCGTGCCCACCGCACGGGCGTGCGCGGCGATGTCGGCCGGCAGAGCGGACCCGTCGGCGACCTTGGCGTCCAGCTTGTCCCACTCGTCGTAGAGCCGCTGGATCTCCTGGTCGAAGGCGATCTTGAAGGACTGGTTGGGGCGGCGCCGGGCGTAGAGCCAGCGCAGGAGCTGCGGCTCCATGATCTTCAGCGCGTCGGCGGCGGTGGGGACCCCGCCCTTCGAGGACGACATCTTCGCCATGCCGCTGATGCCGACGAAGGCGTACATGGGCCCGATGGGCTGCTTGCCGCCGAAGATGCCGACGATCTGGCCGCCGACCTGGAAGCTGGACCCGGGCGACGAGTGGTCGACGCCGCTCGGCTCGAACACGACGCCCTCGTACGCCCAGCGCATGGGCCAGTCGACCTTCCAGACCAGCTTGCCGCGGTTGAACTCGTTCAGCCGGACGGTCTCGGCGAATCCGCAGGCGGTGCAGGTGTAGGACAGCTCGGTGGTGTCGTCGACGTACGAGGTGACCGTGGTGAGGTCCTTCTCGCAGTTGCCGCAGTAGGGCTTGTACGGGAAGTAGCCGGCCGAGCCTGCCGAGCCGTCGTCCTCGTTCGCCGCGCCGGACCCCTCCGCCGCCTCGAGCTCGGCCTCGTCGAGCGGCTTCTGCTGCTGCTTCTTCGCGGGGGCCTTCTTGGTGCGGTACTGCTCGAGGATCGCGTCGATGTCACCGCGGTGCTTCACCGCGTGCAGGATCTGCTCGCGGTAGACACCGGAGTTGTACTGCGCGGTCTGGCTGATCCCGTCGAACTCCACGCCGAGCTCGGCCAGCGACTCGACCATCGCCGCCTTGAAGTGCTCCGCCCAGTTCGGGTGTGTCGAGCCCTGCGGCGCCGGTACGGAGGTCAGCGGCTTGCCGATGTGCTCGGCCCAGGAGTCGTCGATCCCGGCGATGCCCTGGGGCACCTTGCGGAAGCGGTCGTAGTCGTCCCAGGAGATCAGGTGGCGGACCTGGTGTCCGCGGCGGCGGATCTCGTCGGCGACGAGGTGCGGGGTCATGACCTCGCGGAGGTTGCCCAGGTGGATGGGGCCGGAGGGGGAGAGTCCGGACGCGACGACGACCACCGGGGCGGTGGCGGGCGATGTCGCTTTGCCGGCGGCCCGACGCTCCGACTCCTCGATGACCTCATCCGCGAAACGGGAGACCCAGTCGGTGGTCTCGGTGCTCAGAGCCACGATCGGCACGTCCTCTTGTTCTGAAGGCTTCCGGGTTTGAAGTGCGTTTCATTGTCCCAGACGGCCCCGCGCCCGGGAAAACGGCTTTACCCCCCATGGGATACTGACTGCGTCTATCCATCCCCACGAGGAGAACGGCACCCATTCCTATGGCCCCGGTCACGTCCCTCAGTCGCTCCGTCGAACAGCACCTCTCGTCCGCCCTCTCGGCCACCCTGCCGGAGGCCGCCGGCGCGGACCCGCTGCTGCGACGAAGCGACCGGGCCGACTTCCAGGCCAACGGCATCCTGGCGCTGGCCAAGAAGGCGAAGGCGAACCCGCGGGAGCTGGCGACGCAGGTCGTGTCCCACGTGGTCACGGGTGATCTGATCGGGGAGATCGAGGTCTCGGGCCCCGGCTTCCTGAACGTGACGATCACCGACGGCGCGATCACCCGGAACCTCGCGGCGCGGTACGCGGACGCGGACCGCCTGGGCGTGCCGCACTCCGCCGCGCCGGGCACGACGGTCATCGACTACGCCCAGCCGAACGTGGCGAAGGAGATGCACGTCGGTCATCTGCGGTCGGCGGTCATCGGCGACGCGACGGTGCAGATCCTGGAGTTCACCGGCGAGAGCGTGGTCCGCCGGCACCACATCGGCGACTGGGGCACCCAGTTCGGCATGCTCATCCAGTACCTGGACGAGCACCCGCACGAGCTGGACCACAAGGATTCCCGGGTGAGCGGCGAGGAGGCGATGTCGAACCTCGACCGCCTCTACAAGGCCGCGCGCAGGCTGTTCGACGCGGACGAGGAGTTCAAGACCCGGGCCCGGCGCCGGGTGGTTGACCTCCAGGCGGGCGACCCGCACACGCTCGCGACCTGGCAGAAGTTCGTCGACGAGTCGAAGATCTACTTCTTCTCGGTCTTCGAGAAGCTGGACATGGAGATCCGGGACGAGGACATCGTCGGCGAGTCGGGCTACAACGACATGCTGGCGGAGACCTGCCGGCTCCTGGAGGAGTCCGGGGTCGCGGTCCGCTCCGAGGGAGCCCTCTGCGTCTTCTTCGAGGACGTCAAGGGCCCGGACGGCAACCCGGTCCCGCTGATCGTCCAGAAGTCGGACGGCGGCTACGGCTACGCGGCGACCGACCTGTCGGCGATCCGCGACCGTGTCTTCCACATCAAGGCGAGCACGCTGCTGTACGTGGTGGACGCCCGTCAGTCGCTGCACTTCAAGATGGTCTTCGAGACGGCACGCAGGGCGGGCTGGCTGAACGAGGACGTCAAGGCGCACCAGCTGGCGTTCGGCACGGTCCTCGGCAAGGACGGCAAGCCGTTCAAGACCCGTGAGGGCGAGACGGTGAAGCTGGTCGACCTCCTCGACGAGGCGGTCGAGCGGGCCACGACGGTGGTCCGGGACAAGGCCGTGAAGGTGGGCCTGTCCGAGCCGGAGATCGTGGAGAACGGCCGGTACGTGGGCGTCGGCGCGGTGAAGTACGCCGACCTGTCGACGTCCGCCGTGCGGGACTACAAGTTCGACCTGGACCAGATGGTCTCGCTGAACGGCGACACGTCCGTCTACCTCCAGTACGCGTACGCCCGGATCCAGTCGATCCTGCGCAAGGCCGGCGAGGCCCGCCCGGCCGCCCACCCGGAGCTGGAACTGGCCCCGGCGGAGCGGGCGTTGGGCCTGCACCTGGACCAGTTCGGCGAGACGGTGCACGAGGTCGCGGCGGCGTACGAGCCGCACAAGCTGGCGGCGTACCTCTACCAGCTGGCCTCGCACCTGACGACGTTCTACGACCAGTGCCACGTGCTGTCCCCCGACAACGCGCCGGAGGTCGTCGAGAACCGCCTGTTCCTGGTGGACCTCACGGCCCGCACCCTCCACCTGGGCATGGCCCTGCTGGGCATCCGGACCCCCGAGAAGCTCTGAGGGACCGAGCGGCGGAACGAGCGGCAGGTGGCGCGCCGCCGATCGACGCACCGCGGCCCGTCCTCCTCCGGTTTCCGGGGAGGGCGGGCCGCGGTCGTGCCGGGGCCGCGCCAGGGCCGTGTCGGGGTGCGTCAGGCAGCGAACCGCTTGAAGGCCGCGCGGGTCCCGGTCCCGGCGATGCCGTCGATCTTGCCGGTGTAGCCGTAGTCGTCCTTGAGGAGCCGCTGGAGCGCCATGATCGTGTTGGGGCCCGGGTCGCCGTCGATGGCGTCGGTGTAGCCCCAGTACTTCTTGAAGCAGCGCTGGAACGCCTTCCAGCTCTCGGTGCCCAGCTGTCCGTCGATCTTGCCGGTGTAGTCCCAGTCGCCCGCCAGGAACGTCTGGACGTTCTTGGCCTCGGCGGTGGTCAGGCCGAAGTTCTCCGTCGCGAGTGCGGCGGCGGGGGCGCCCACCGCCTGCGTGGCCGGCACGGAGGCCGCGAAGCTGGTGCCCGCGGTCGCCAGGGATCCGGCGGCGAGACCGGCGACGGCGGTGAGTCCGACGAGAGTCCTGGCCAAGACGTTCGGTCGCATGCGTTCCTCTTTCGGGTCGTGGGTCGTCACCGGCCCGGTCGACGAGCCGGTGACGACACGAGCGTGCGGGGCGGTCGCCGGGGGCCGCCACGGCTGCCGCCGAGGTGACGGCCTCACGGGATGACACCGGCTCTGAACTGCGAGGACACCGTCCGCCGGGACGGTCCCGCGGGACGGCTGTGGCGGGTGTTGAGATGCTCATGCAGAATGCGATCGAGCGGGGGCCGCTGACCACGGTCCATGACCGCAAGTGGGGGGAAGATGTCGCGCTGGAAAGCGCTGTCCACCGAACTGGATCCACGTGTACGGCAGTTGCTGACGCAGCTGCGCCGGCTGAAGGACCACAGCGGGCTGAGCATGCGTCAGCTTGCCGCGAAGACGGCGTACAGCGAGAAGTCGTGGGAGCGGTACCTGGGCGGCAGGTCGCTGCCGCCCCGGGAGGCGGTCGAGGCGCTGGCCCGGATCGGGGGCGTCGACCCGGTCCGCCTGCTCGCGCTGCACGAGGTCGCCGCCGACACATGGGCCGGCGGCAGGCACGTCGCCCCCTCCGCGCCGCAAGAGCCCGCGCCGGAACCCGCGCCTGCGCCTGCGCCTGCGCCTGCGCCCACGGTGGGGCCGACTGCCCGTCTGAACCCGGCCCTGGACCTGGGCCCGGCCCCGGACCCGGAAACAGAACCGGAGACGGAATCGGTGACGGCTGCCCGGCGGTCGCTGCGCGTCGCGCTGGTGGCGGGGGCGGTGGCCCTGGTGCTGGCCCTGTCCTCGGCGGCGCTCCTGATCATGCGGCTCGACCACGGCGACGGCGGACCGGCGGCCGCTCCCCCCGCCGCGTCCACCGCCGCGGCACCGTCGTCGGCGCCCGCGTACACCTGCCGGATCGAGCGGGCCGACGGCCTCTGGTACGCGGGCATCAGCCGCACCCGGGACACCGAGCTCGCCTACGGCGCGGTGGGGCCCGAAGTGGCCGAGGCGCAGTGTCTGCTGCGCCGGGCCGGGATCTCGCCGGGCGGCATCGACGGGATGTTCGGCCCGCTGACCCAGCGCGCGGTCAAGGCCTTCCAGACGCGGGCCGGGCTGGCCGTGGACGGCTCGGTCGGACCGAACACCTGGAAGGCCCTGCGCGGATGACCCGTCCAGCCTCGTCGCCGGAGGGTGCCCGACTGGCCTCCGCGCTCCGGGAGTTGAAGGGCCGGACCGGCCTGAGCCTGGCGGGCCTCGCCGCGAAGACCGCGTTCAGCAAGTCGTCCTGGGAGCGCTATCTCAACGGCAGGGCCCTACCGCCGCGCACCGCGGTGGAGGCGTTGTGCCGTCTCGCGGACGAACCGGTCGGTCGGTGTCTTGCCCTGTGGGAGATCGCGGAGTCCGAGTGGGGCGGCCGCGCCAGGGAAGCGGGACCGGCCCGACCGGCCCGACCGGCCCGACCGGCACGCCCCTCGGCGACCTCGGCGACCTCGGCGACCCCACCGCCTCCCGCCCTCCCGGCCGCCACAGCCGCCACAGCCGCCACAGCCGCCACAGCCGCCACAGCCGCCACAGCCACAACGGCGGACAGGGCCACGCCGGTCGGCCACCGGGGAGCCGCGGCCGTGGCGGTCCTCGCGTCGGCGTCCGCCGCGGTGTTCGGGGCCATCGCGTTGACCCTCTTCCTCCTCCCGGGCCGACACGCCGCACCAGACCCGGCCGCGTCCCCGGCCTCCTCCTCGCCCTCGTCCACGTCCGCCACCGGCCCGCGCTGCCGGGGAACCGCCTGCGAGGGCGGAAGCCCGACGGACATGCGGTGCGCCACCGAGCCGGAGACCGTCGCCGAGCACGTCACCGCCACCGGGGCATCGGTCCAACTGCGGTACAGCAGGGAGTGCGGGACCAGTTGGACCCGGATGTGGGGTGCTCGGATCGGCGACCGGATCGAGTCCGAGGCCGTGGATGGCGCCCGCACGTACCGAGCCGAGGTCAAGGACCGTGCCGAGGCGGACACCTATGTGCACACCGCCATGACGGCGACCCGCCCCGGCACGCTCGTCCTGACCTGCTTCCTGCCGACGGCGGGCGGCGCGAAGGAGTGCTTCGAGGCCCGGGTGGGCCAGGCCCCGGAACCAACTCCTCGCACCCGTACGTCCCACCCCCCGACGACCTGAGAACACCGGTGCGAGGAGTGGCAGTTGGGCGGCGCGGACGACCCGTCGATCGGCGAGGCGCTGATCACCTTCCTGCTGGTCGGCGGCGCTGGGGTGGTCATCCCGGCCGTCGTCGTCCTCCCGCTCGTCGGCCTGGGCATCTGGCTGACGCACGTCCGGCGCCGCCGGCGCGCGAGACACCCCGCCTGACGGCCGTCGCGGACCGGACGGGACGCAGCGGCCCGGGCCGCTGTCAGTGCCTGCCCCTACAGTCACCGGTATGGCGACTCTTCCCAATCCGCTGCCCACACTGGCGACCGACCCGAGCGGCCGTTCCCTGGGGCTGCAACTCCCGCCCGGGAGACTGATCGAGGCCTCGGCGGACGACCCGTCGGACAAGCCCCTGCTGTGGCACTCCGGCAAGTCCGCCGCACCCGGGAACTGGAGCGCGCTGGGCGGGCAGGCCGCCCGGGCCGGGCTGCTGCCGGTCCTCGTGGACCTCGGTGGCAGCCAAGGCGGCCCGGCGGACTGGGAGTTGCAACCGCAGGAGACGACCTACCCCGGCGACCACGACGCCGACGAGGTGCTCGCGGAGTTCTGGGAGGAGTACGCCGAGGACGAGCTGGCCGAGGGGACCGCGCCCTTCGGTCCGGACTGGCCCGGTCTCGCCCCCACGGCGACGCTCACCGTCGCCCCGGACACCCGGGCCGCGCAGGTCGCCGACTCGCTGGCCGACGGATCCCGGTCCTGGTTCAAGGAACCGCGCCTGGCGCTCGTCCCGGCCCGCCGGTCCGCCGACATCCCGGCGGCGATCGGCTGGAGCGGCCCGCTGAACCACGAGAACGACGTGGCCAGGCTCTGCGCGGTGCTGCGCTCGTGGGAGGACCGCTTCGGCATACGGGTCGTGGCCCTCGGTTTCGACCTGCTGGCCGTGTCCGTCGCCGCGCCGCCCACCACCCTGGCCGAGGCCGAGGCGGTGGCGGCGGAACACTTCGCGTTCTGCCCGGACAACATCACCGGGACCGGCCCGGACGCTCTGCGCGCCTACGCCGAGGAACTCGTCGACGAGCCGGCCTGGTCCTTCTGGTGGGACTGACCTCGCTCGTCAGCCCCTGAGCCCACGCCCCAGCCTCCGCAGCCCCTCCCCGATCTCCTCCGGGGTCTGCGTCACGAAGCACAGCCGCAGGGTCGAGCGGTCGGGCTCACCGGCGTAGAAGGGGGCGCCGGGGACATACGCCACGTCCTGGGCGACGACCCGCGGGAGCAGGGCCGTGGTGTCGTACGACTCGGGAAGGCGGGCCCAGAGGAACATGCCGCCCTCGGGCCGGGTCCACTCCGACCCCGCCGGGAGCGCGTCCGCGAGGCCCGCGAGCATGGCGTCCCGGCGCTCCCGGTACACGGCGGCGACCCGGGCCACGTGCGCGTCCAGGTCGAAGACGGTCAGGTACCGGGCCGCGGCGAGCTGGTTGACGGTCGGGGTGTGCAGGTCGGCGGCCTGCTTGGCGACGACACAGGCCCGGCGCAGCTCGGCCGGCGCGCGCAGCCAGCCCAGCCGGATGCCGGGTGCCATGACCTTGGAGAAGGAGCCGAGAAGGACCGTACGGTCGCGGGCGTCGGGGTGGGCGGCGATCCAGGGGACGCGCTCGCCGTCGTAGCGGAGCTCGCCGTACGGGTCGTCCTCGACGATCCACAGGCCGTGCCGGGCGGCGACGGCTGCGACCGCGGCACGGCGCTCGGCGGAGAGTGTGCGGCCGGTGGGGTTCTGGAAGGTGGGGACGGTGTAGAGGAGCTTGGGCCGTTCGCGGACCACCAGGTCGGCGAGCGCCTCGGGTTCCGGGCCGTCCGCGTCGCCGGGCACCGCGACGATCCTCGCTCCTGCCAGAGCGAAGACCTGAAGGGCGGCCAGGTAGCAGGGGGCCTCGACGAGCACCGTGTCGCCGGGGTCGAGGAGGGCGCTCGCCAGCAGGGAGAGGCCTTGCTGGGAACCGGTGGTGACGAGGAGGTCGTCGGCGGTCGTGGGCAGTCCACGGGCCGTCGTCCGTTCCGCCAGCCGCTCACGCAGACTCGGCTCGCCCTCGGTCGTGGCGTACTGGAGGGCCTGGGCCGGAACCTCCTCCAGCGCGTACCGGAACGCGGCGGCCACGCCCTCGCGGTCGAACAGCTCCGGCGCGGGCAGCCCGCCCGCGAAGTTGATCACCTCGGGGCGGGCGGTGACGGCGAGGATGTCCCGCACGGGCGAGCCGCCGACCGACCGGACCCGGGCGGCGAGCGGAGGCACGGGGACGGAACCGGACGCGGGGGCGGGGACGGAGGCGGGGGCGGGGACGGAGGCGGAGGCGGGCGCACTGGGGGACTCGGCTGCGACAGTCATGCCCGCACCCTAGGGAGATACATGCCGCCTACACACGGGTTTCTGCCATGTGGACAGCGGCACGCGTTCACACCTTCGTCCCCGTCGCCCCGTACACGTTGATGTCGTCGTCCGTCACGTCGTCGATGCCGCGGTAGCGGATCTTCTCGATGTCGTCCAGGGCGGCGAAGGCGTCCGGCTCGATGCCGGGCGGGGCCGGCGCCGGTCCCGGGTTCCACCGGTGCACGGGCACGACCCCGGGCGCGTCCAGGACGAGGCCCGGAGTGTCGCCGAACAACCGCTCCACCTGCGCCCTCGACCGGAAGACGAAGGTGAACCCGCGCTCCGTGTAGGTCCGTTGGACGGCACGGGTCGGCTCCGGATGCAGTTCGTCGGTGAGGTGGGTGAGGACGACCCTGCTCCCGGCGGGCAGCCCCGCCACCAGCTCCCGCAGCACGGGGTACGCCTCCTCGTCCTCGACGAAGTGCAGGACCGCGACCAGGCACAGGGCGATCGGCTCGGTGAAGTCCAGTGTCCTGGCGGCCTGTTCGAGGATCCGGGCCGGCTTCAGCAGATCGGCGTCGAGGTAGTCCGTCCGCCCCTCGGGGCCGCTGGTCAGCAGCTCCCGCGCGTGGGCGAGCACGACCGGATCGTGGTCGACGTACACCACCCGCGCCTCGGGGACGACACGTTGGGCGATCTGGTGCACGTTCTCCCCGGTGGGCAGCCCGGTGCCCAGATCGAGGAACTGGCGTATCCCGTCGTCCGCGGCCAGCTTCGTCACGGCCCGCCGCATGAAGTCGCGGTTGTGCCGTACGTCCAGGTAGCCGCGCGGGTTGGCGGCGAGGGCGGCGGCCGCGGCGGCGCGGTCCACCGGGTAGTTGTCCCGGCCCCCGAGGAACACGTCGTAGACCCGGGCGGGATGCGCTCTGGTGGTGTCGATCCCCGCGGACTCCTCCACCTGTGCGGCGGATACGGCGGACTCGGTGGACACCGCGGACACCGTGGGCTCAGCAGGCTCAGAGGACACCGCGGGCTCAGTGGGTTCAGTGGGTTTTCCGGACAAAGGGGCTCTCCCCAGGCAGTAGGGCGTCCCACATCCCGTCCCGTCAGGGCACTGTCATCGCAGGTCAGACGCCATGGGACCGGACCGGCGTCCCGACTTGCGCTGCGGATGTGGAAGGTCGGAGGCCGTACGACTCAGGCTTGCCCCATGCCCATACGCCCCACTCCCCCCACCCGTCGCCGTGTCCGTCTGCTCGCCGCCGCGCTGGCCGCCGCCGCGGCCCTCACCCTCACCGCGTGCCGCGACGGCGAGGGCCTGCGCGACGAGGGCCCGTCGGGCGCCGGCACCGCGACAGGAGCCGGCACCCTGACCGGGCCGGGGCCCCTGACCGAGTCCCGCGCCCTGACCGGGTCCGGTTCCTACGGCGCGGGAGAGGCTCCCGCCGGCCCCCATGTGGAGCCGCCGAGCGGGAACTCGTAGTCGGGCCGCCCGTTCTCGCCGCTCGTGCGGAACGGCCTGCCCTTGTCGTCGACCGTCACCGTGCCGTGCCGTGAACCGCTGGACCAGGACAGCTCCAGGTACCAGCGCACGTCGTACGCGGAGGCGTCGGCGGTGACGTAGTAGACCTCCGGGTCGGACTCGCTCACCTTGAACGGGAAGTCCTGGTGCCCCGCCTCGGGCACCAGCGCCGGCCGCTCCGCGTCGAGGGCGACGGAGAAGGCGCGTGTCGGTACCCCGCCACCGCAGCCCACGCCCGGGTAGCCCATGGCGTAGTCGTTCCAGGCGAGCGGCACGCTCTTGTCGACGGTCCGGACCGTCAGGCTGTCCACGACGACGGTCTCCTCGCCGGTCCCCTGCACGGTGATCTCCAGAAACTGCTCCCCCGCCGACACGGCCCCGTGCCGGGCCACCCACGCGGGCGCGTCCTGCTCGACGGGCGGCGGCCAGACCTGCCCCGGCCCCTGCTCGATCAGATAGTGCTGGCTGCAGGGGCTCTCCCAGGCGTACGGGCGGGTGGTGACCGTCAGCGGGACGGGGTCGTCGGCCCCCGCGTCCGACGCCGCCGAGGAGCCCGCAGTGGCGGAGCCCGACGGGGAGGCGGAGCCCGAGGCCGAGACCGACGGCGACGCGGACACGGACGGCGACGCCGACGCGGACGCGGAGGACGTGCTCCCCGCCCCCCGCCCCTGCACGGACGGCGTACCCGCCGCCCCGACGCCGTCCCCCTCGCCCGACCCGCCGGACGGCAGGATCAGGGCGAGCGCCAGGGCGGCCGAGCCGAGGGCGGCAACGACACCGACCCCGGCGAGGACCAAGGAGCGGCGGGTACGCCGGGTCCGCTCGTCCCCGACACCCGCGGCCCCGACACCCGCGTCCACGGTCACCACCTCGTCGGCCACCGCGTCCACGACCGCCGTCTCCGCGCCGGCCTCGCCGCCGACGAGACCCGCGACGGCGTCCGCCTCGGCCGTCGTCGCCTTCCGTCCCCGCACCGCGTCCGCCAGCACCCACCGCCGGTGCAGCTCCACGAGCTCCTGAGGTGACGCTTTGCAGAGCCGGGCCAGCCGCTCCACGGGCGCGTAGTCCGTGGGGACGGCGTCCCCGTTGCAGTAGCGGTGCAGCGTCGACGTACTCATGTGGAGCCGTTTCGCGAGCATTCCGTAGCTCAGCCCGGACCGCTCCTTCAACTCCCGCAGCAGTTCGGCGAACTCGGTCGCAGACACCGTTCCTCCACTCCCCATGTCCCATCCCCGTGTTCCAGGGATGGTCCGTTTCCCCAGGTCAAACCCATTGCGGGCATTCCAGCGTCCCTGATCGTCCGCCGGCCGTGGCGGCCGGGACGGATCCCCCCACAAGCTTTGGCCATCCAAGCACGCCGCTTCAACCCGGCATTCCGGAAGAGGACTTCACGATGCGTATCCGCCGCAACAGCCACCTGCTCGCCCTCACCGCCCTGGCCGCCCTCGCACTCACGGCGTGCGAGGACGGGACGGGCGTACAGGACGAGGGCGCGTCGCACCCGGCATCGTCGACGGCCACGGCGGCTCAGCCCACCCCCGGCACGGACAAGGGCACCGGCACCGGCACGACCCCGCCGAAGGACACGACGGGCTCGACGGGCTCGACCGGCTCGGGCGGCAAGACGGCCGGTACGACAGGCGGCGGCACGGGCGCCGGCTCGGGCGGCAAGACGGACGGCAAGACGGACGACACCGCCTCCGACACCCGCGTCCTGTGCAACGGCTCGAACACCAAGGTCACGGCGCAGCCGGTCGCCCGCCCGCTCAACCACATGCTGCTCACGGTGACCAACACCGGCAGCAGGACCTGCGACCTGACGTACAACCCTGTCGTGCGCTTCGACGAGATGCAGTGGGTTCCGCAGGCCGCCGAGGCGACGCGGCCGCAGGCGGTCACGACCCTCGCGCCCGGCGAGTCCGGCTACGCGGGCGTCCTGCTGTCCGCCGCCGACGGCAGCGGTGACGGCGGACAGACGGCCAAGAAGCTGACGATCGCCTTCCAGGGCTACACCCCGAACAGCGACGGCGGCGCCTCCGCGACGCCGTCCCTGCCCGCCAAGGGCGTCTACTACGACAGCTCGCTGGCGGTGACGTACTGGCAGCAGGACGCGGACGACGCGCTGTCCTGGTGAAGGCGGCGAACTACCGCAGCTTCCGGGCCACTTCGGTGGCCCAGTAGGTGAGGATGTTCCGCGCTCCGGCCCGCTTGATGCCGGTCAGCGTCTCGAGGATCGCCCGGTCGCGGTCGATCCAGCCCTTCTCGGCGGCGGCCTCGATCATCGAGTACTCGCCGGAGATCTGGTAGGCGGCGACCGGCACGTCCACGGCATCGGCGACCCGGGCCAGGATGTCGAGATAGGGGCCGGCCGGCTTCACCATGACCATGTCGGCGCCCTCCTCCAGGTCCAGCGCCAGCTCGCGCATCGACTCCCGGAGGTTCGCCGGATCCTGCTGGTACGTCTTCCGGTCGCCCTTCAGGGACGAGCCCACGGCCTCCCGGAAGGGCCCGTAGAAGGCGGAGGAGTACTTGGCGGTGTACGCGAGGATCGAGACGTCCTCCCGGCCGATCTGGTCGAGAGCGTCACGGATGACCCCGATCTGCCCGTCCATCATGCCGCTGGGCCCGACGACATGGGCACCGGCATCGGCCTGGACCTGCGCCATCTCGGCGTAGCGCTCCAGGGTGGCGTCGTTGTCGACGCGTCCTTCCTCGTCCAGCACGCCGCAGTGCCCGTGATCGGTCGTCTCGTCCAGGCACAGGTCGGACATGACGAGCAGGTCGTCCCCGACCTCGGCCCGCACGTCCCGGATGGCGACCTGGAGAATCCCGTCCGGGTCGGTCCCGGGCGTGCCGAGCGCGTCCTTCCTGGACTCCTCCGGCACGCCGAAGAGCATGATCCCGGAGATCCCGGCCTCTACGGCCTCCAGCGCGGCCTTCTTCAGGCTGTCGCGCGTGTGCTGCACGACGCCCGGCATGGCCTGGATCGGCACCGGCTCGCTCACACCCTCCCGCACGAAGGCGGGCAGGATGAAGTCGGCCGGGTGCAGCCGGGTCTCCGCGACCATGCGCCGCATGACGGGGGTGGTGCGCAGCCGCCGGGGACGCGCACCGGGAAAGGAACCGTACTTCGTCATGGCTTCTACGCTACGCCCGGCGCCGGGGCCTACTTGCCGACGCACTGTCGACCCACCGGCCCACCGGCCCACCGGCCCACCGGCCCACCGGCCCACCGGCCCGACGGCGCCGCATCGGCGAGGGTGCGCACAGCCAGCCCGTCCGGCGACGAGGACGAGGCCCGTTCAGGGCCGAAGCGGCGGTGCGGGGGCGGAGGTCCGGGGGCGGAGGTCCGGGGGCGGAGGTCCGGGGGCGGCAGCCCCCGGGACAGCCACCCCCGCCGCTCAGGTGGCTCGTCGCCGCCGCGCCCCCGGACGCCGCTCGCTCGGCCGGCTGACCGGGTCGCCGGCCTCCTGGGCCGCCGCCCGCCGGCGCAGCCCGAAGTCGGCCAGCGCCTCGGCCAGCTTGAGCACGGACGGCTCGGGCGCCATGACGTCGACCCGCAGCCCGTGCTCCTCGGCCGTCTTGGCCGTGGCAGGACCGATGCAGGCGATGACCGTCACGTTGTGCGGCTTGCCGGCGATACCCACCAGGTTCCGCACGGTGGACGACGACGTGAAGAGCACGGCGTCGAAGCCGCCGCCCTTGATCGCCTCCCGCGTCTCCGCCGGCGGCGGCGAGGCCCGCACCGTCCGGTAGGCCGTGACGTCGTCGACCTCCCAGCCCAGCTCGATGAGCCCGGCGACCAGCGTCTCGGTGGCGATGTCGGCGCGCGGCAGGAACACCCGGTCGATCGGGTCGAAGACCGGGTCGTACGGCGGCCAGTCCTCGAGGAGCCCGGCAGCCGACTGCTCACCGCTCGGTACGAGGTCGGGCTTCACACCGAAGGCGACCAGTGCCTTCGCCGTCTGATCGCCCACCGCGGCGACCTTGATGCCCGCGAAGGCACGCGCGTCGAGCCCGTACTCCTCGAACTTCTCGCGCACCGCCTTGACGGCGTTCACCGAGGTGAAGGCGATCCACTCGTAGCGGCCCGTCACCAGGCCCTTGACCGCACGCTCCATCTGCTGGGGGGTGCGCGGCGGCTCGACGGCGATCGTCGGCACCTCGTGCGGCACGGCTCCGTACGACCGCAGCTGGTCGGAGAGCGACACCGCCTGCTCCTTCGTACGCGGCACGAGCACCTTCCAGCCGAACAGCGGCTTGGACTCGAACCACGACAGCTGGGCGCGCTGGGCGGGGGCGGAACGCTCGCCGACCACGACTATCACCGGTCGGCCGCCCTCGGGCGAGGGCAGCACCTTCGCCTGCTTCAGCGTCTGCGCGATCGTGCCCAGGGTCGCCGTCCACGTCCGCTGACGCGTCGTCGTACCGGCCACCGTGACCGTCATCGGCGTATCGGGCTTGCGCCCCGCCGACACCAGCTCGCCGGCGGCCGAGGCCACCGAGTCGAGGGTCGTCGACACGACGACCGTGCCGTCGGACGCCCCGACCTCGGTCCAGCAGCGGTCCGAAGCCGTGCGCGCGTCGACGAACCGGACGTCGGCGCCCTGCGCGTCCCGCAACGGGACACCGGCGTACGCGGGCACGCCGACGGCGGCCGCGACACCGGGTACGACCTCGAAGGGAACACCGGCCGCCGCGCACGCGAGCATTTCCGCGGCCGCGTACGTATCAAGTCCGGGGTCCCCGGTCACCGCACGGACGACCCGCCTGCCGCCCCGTGCGGCCTCCATGACAAGATGTGCGGCATCGCGCACAGCGGGTACCTCAGCGGTTGTTGACGTGCCGTCAACGACCGTCGGGAAGGGCGCGCCTGTGCCCGGAAGCGAGTCCGACGAAGGACCCTCTTCCGTGTTCACGACGGCGACGCCCGGCCTCGCGTGCGTCCGTACGACGTCGAGCACCTCGTGCTCGGCGACGAGGACGTCCGCGTGCGCCAGCGCCTCCACGGCGCGCAGAGTCAGTAGTCCCGGATCCCCGGGTCCGGCACCCAGGAAGGTGACGTGCCCGTGTTCAGGACCAGCGGCTGGAAGGGTGGTGGGGCTCACAGTGCTCGCTCCCCCATCAGACCGGCCGCGCCCTGGGCGAGCATCTCGGCTGCGAGTTCGCGACCGAGCGCCATTGCCCCGTCGTGCGTCTCGGGCACGGGACCGGTGGTGGACAGCTGCACCATGCGCGTGCCGTCGGTCGTACCGACGACTCCACGCAGGCGCATTTCGTTGACAATCTGCCCGTCGGCCAGAAGGTCGGCCAGCGCGCCCACAGGGGCGGAGCAGCCGGCCTCCAGGGCGGCGAGCAGGGACCGTTCGGCGGTCACGGCGACCCGGGTGAAGGGGTCGTCGAGCTCACCGAGCGCGGCGATCAGTGACGCGTTGTCCGCGGCACACTCGATCGCCAGTGCTCCCTGGCCGGGAGCGGGCAGAACCGTGTCTATCGACAGGAAGTCGGTGACCTCGTCGATGCGGCCGATGCGGCTGAGGCCGGCCGCGGCCAGCACCACCGCGTCCAGCTCGCCGTCGTGCACGTACCTGATCCGCGTGTCGACGTTCCCGCGGATCGGTACGGTCTCGATGTCCAGCCCGTGGCTGCGCGCGTACGCGTTCAGCTGCGCCATGCGGCGCGGCGCACCCGTACCGATGCGCGCCCCGCGCGGCAGGTCGGTGAACTTCAGCGCGTCCCTGGCGACGATCACGTCGCGGGGGTCCTCGCGCACCGGTACGGCGGCCAGGACCAGGTCCTCGGGCTGCGTGGTCGGCAGGTCCTTCAGCGAGTGAACCGCGAAGTCGACCTCGCCCTTGGCCAGCGCGTCGCGCAGCGCGGTCACGAAGACGCCCGTGCCGCCGATCTGCGAGAGGTGCTCGCGGGAGACATCACCGTAGGTGGTGATCTCGACGAGTTCCACGGGCCGTCCGGTCACCTGGCTCACGGCGTCCGCGACCTGCCCGGACTGGGCCATGGCGAGTCTGCTTCGCCTCGTCCCCAGTCTCAGTGCCTTCGTACTCATGCCGCTCATGCCGGCCCTCGGTTCTCTGCGTTCTTCTCGGTGCTTTCCTCGGCCCGGGACACGGCGGCCACCGCTTCCGGGTCGAGGTCGAACAGGGTCCGCAGCGCGTCCGCGTACCCGGCGCCGCCGGGCTCGGCCGCGAGTTGCTTGACCCGTACGGTCGGCGCGTGCAGCAGCTTGTCGACGACCCGCTTCACGGTCTGGGTGATCTCGGCGCGGTGCTTGTCGTCCAGGCCGGGCAGCCGCCCGTCGAGCCGGGCGATCTCCGTGGCCACGACGTCGGCGGCCATGGTGCGCAGGGCGACCACGGTCGGCGTGATGTGCGCGGCCCGCTGCGCGGCGCCGAAGGCGGCGACCTCGTCGGCGACGATCCGCCGCACCTGGTCGACGTCGGCGGCCATCGGCGCGTCGGCCGAGGCCTCGGCCAGCGACTCGATGTCCACCAGCCGCACGCCGGCCAGCCGGTGCGCGGCCGCGTCGATGTCCCGCGGCATGGCCAGGTCGAGCAGGAAGAGGACCGGCTCCGGCCGGGCGGGCGCGGCGACCGGCTCGGGCCGGCGGCGCTCGGGGATGCGTCCGAGGGCGGCGGCGGTCGCGGCGAGCGCGATGATCAGCTCGGCGTCGGCCTCGGGGCCGCGCCGGGCGGCGAGCCGACGATCCACGGTCGCGTTGTCGACCCAGGCGGCGTGCTGCTCCAGCGTCGCCGCGTCCATGCCGGCGACGGCGGCCTCTCCCAGCACGGAGAAGCCGGACTGCTGCACGGGGGCCTGCTGTACGGCGGCCAGGTCGAGGGGGCAGTTCTCGTCGGTGCCGACCGAGGTGGGCGGCAGCGGTCGTACGTCCGTCGCCGCGGCCTCCTCGTCGAAGGCGACGGGTGTCCCGGTGCGGCCCTCGACGGCCTCGGCGACCGCCTCCGCCGTCAGGACCAGGCCCGTCGCCCCGGTACAGGAGACGGCCACGTCGGCACGTGTCAGCTCGGCCGGCACCGACTCCATCGGTACCGCGCGGGCCGACACGTCCGTGTCCTCGGCCTCGGTCAGTATCTGCGCGAGCCGCTCGGCCCGGTCGGCGGTGCGGTTGGCGACGACGACCTCGGCGACCCCGGCGCGCGCGAGCGTGGCGGCGGCCAGCGAGGACATCGAACCGGCGCCGATGACCAGCGCCTTCTTGCCCCGCGCCCACGCGGTCACGTCGCCGCCCGCGGCCAGCTGCTCCAGGCCGAAGGTGACCAGGGACTGCCCGGCGCGGTCGATGCCGGTCTCGGAGTGGGCGCGCTTGCCGACCCGCAGGGCCTGCTGGAACAGGTCGTTCAGCAGCCGTCCGGCGGTGTGCAGCTCCTGCGCCCGGGCCAGGGCGTCCTTGATCTGCCCGAGGATCTGTCCCTCGCCGACGACCATGGAGTCCAGGCCGCAGGCCACCGAGAAGAAGTGGTGGACGGCGCGGTCCTCGTAGTGCACGTACAGGTAGGGGGTGAGCTCGTCGAGCCCCACCCCGCTGTGCTGGGCGAGCAGCGTGGACAGCTCGGCGACACCGGCGTGGAACTTGTCCACGTCGGCGTACAGCTCGATCCGGTTGCAGGTGGCGAGCACCGCGGCCTCGGCGGCCGGCTCCGCGGCGACCGTGTCCTGGATCAGCTTGAACTGGGCGTCCGTGGACAGCGAGGCCCGCTCGAGCACGCTGACGGGGGCGCTGCGGTGGCTCAGCCCGACGACGAGGAGACTCATGCCGGCATCACGGCGGGTACGTCCCCGTCGGGTCCCTGGTCGGTGGAGTCGGCGCGGCCCGCGGCGGCGGCCACGGCGCTCTCGTTCGCCGCGGCCTCCTCGCCGGCCTTGCGCTGCTCGTGGAAGGCGAGGATCTGGAGCTCGATGGAGAGGTCGACCTTGCGCACGTCGACGCCGTCCGGGACGGTCAGCACGGTCGGCGCGAAGTTCAGGATGGACGTGACGCCCGCGGCCACGAGCCGGTCGCAGACCTGCTGGGCGACGCCCGGCGGGGTGGTGATGACCCCGATGGAGACGCCGTTGTCGGAGATGATCTTCTCCAGGCCGTCGCTGTGCTGGACGGAGATCCCGGCGACCTGCTTCCCGGCCATCGCGGGATCGGCGTCGATGAGCGCCGCGACCCGGAAACCGCGCGAGGCGAAGCCTCCGTAGTTGGCCAGGGCCGCGCCGAGGTTACCGATCCCGACGATCACGACGGGCCAGTCCTGGGTGAGTCCGAGCTCGCGGGAGATCTGGTAGACGAGGTACTCGACGTCGTAGCCGACACCCCGCGTTCCGTAGGAACCCAGGTAGGAGAAGTCCTTGCGCAGCTTGGCGGAGTTGACCCCCGCCGCGGCCGCGAGCTCCTCGGAGGAGACCGTGGGTACCGAGCGCTCCGACAGTGCGGTCAGCGCGCGGAGGTACAGCGGAAGCCGGGCGACGGTGGCCTCGGGAATCCCTCGGCTACGGGTCGCCGGTCGGTGAGTTCGGCCAGTTGCCACGGTGCTCCTGCGGGTAGAGCGGGGCTGTAGGCGGTCACACGTACCCAGACCGCCCCGTCGACAGCAGGCTATGTCTTTGTGAACGCGTGCACAAAGATGGTGTCCGATTTGCCCGGCCAACGTGACCGGGGTCACGCGCAACATTCCAGGGGGCAAAACCGCCACTCTCCTCGTGAATCCCGCCCCCGAGACAAAACCGCCATCGATCCTAAGCGACGTTCGGTACAGCCTTGTACTGCTCGGTCAGTTCCTCACCCGGCCAGTTCTTTGCGCAGGCGACTCTCGTCCACCCGCCAGAAGGTGTGCTGCCTGCCGTCCACCAGCACGACCGGGATCTGCTCCCAGTACTGGTCGTACAGTTCCCGGTCGTCGGCGATGTCCTTCTGCTCCCAGGACACACCGAGTTCTCCGCAGACCTTCTCGATCACGCGCTCGGCGTCGTCGCACAGATGACAACCGGACTTACGAATGAGGGTGACCGACCGCTCGCCCGCGGCGGCCTTACGTCGAAAGAGGGGAGTCATACCGCCATTCTCGCGCTTCTTTAACGGCGCGGTCGCGGAGAGTTCACACCCTTCGAACCTCTCGGCTCCGGAACCACCGAACAGACTGGCTATGCTCACGCCATGGCCGCTCTAGGATGGCTCACTCCCCGTAGGCGCTCCGCCACGGCGCGGAGCGTGTTGGCAGGCGAGGCCTCGGCGGAGGCAGCCCGCAAGTCCACCCAGGAAAACCTGGACTCCCAGGAGACCCTGGCACCCCTGGACACCCCCGACCGGGAACCGCAGTTCCCGGTGCACGGCGACGCGATGGCCGCCGCCTTCTTCGACCTCGACAACACCGTGATGCAGGGCGCCGCGCTCTTCCACTTCGGCCGTGGCCTGTACAAACGCAAGTTCTTCGAGACCCGCGACCTGGCCCGCTTCGCCTGGCAGCAGGCGTGGTTCCGGCTGGCCGGCGTCGAGGACCCCGAGCACATGCAGGAGGCCCGCGACTCGGCGCTCTCCATCGTGCAGGGCCACCGGGTCTCCGAGCTGATGTCGATCGGCGAGGAGATCTACGACGAGTACATGGCCGAGCGCATCTGGCCGGGCACCCGGGCCCTCGCCCAGGCGCACCTGGACGCGGGCCAGAAGGTGTGGCTGGTCACGGCGGCCCCGGTGGAGATCGCCCAGGTGATCGCCCGCCGCCTCGGCCTGACCGGCGCGCTGGGCACGGTCGCGGAGTCCGTCGACGGCGTCTACACGGGCAAGCTGGTGGGCGAGCCGCTGCACGGCCCCGCGAAGGCGGAGGCGGTACGCGCGCTGGCGGCGGCGGAGAACCTGGACCTCTCCCGCTGCGCCGCCTACAGCGACTCCCACAACGACATCCCGATGCTCTCCCTCGTCGGGCACCCCTACGCCATCAACCCCGACGCCAAGCTCCGCAAACACGCCCACAAGCTCGACTGGCGGCTGCGCGACTACCGCACGGGCCGCAAGGCGGCCAAGGTCGGCATCCCGGCCGCGGCCGGCGTGGGCGCGGTGGCGGGCGGCACGGCGGCGGCGATCGCGCTGCACCGACGACGGCGCTGACGACCACGACGGCACGGACAACCCGACGGAGCGGCCGAGGCGCAACAGCCCGGCCGCTCTTTCGCGTTACCGGACAACACCCCACACCGGGCGCCGAACCCGACCAATCCGACGGCCTTACCCCCGTAACCCCCGGTCCAGTCCTGTTGTCCGCGCACAGCCACAACACGCCCCGGACCGACCCGAAACTCGAACCATTTCGATCAACAATCGTTCACCCTACGCAACTTGATCGAGCGTCAATAGGCCACAGAAGCGACGTAATCGATGATTTGAGCAACTCGGTGTAGCAGGGCCTGCACGAAGCGTTATTCTCCTCAGACGCAATCCGGTACCCCTTCCGTCGCTACGACGGGTGAATGGTTCCGTACTGCACGTGATGCAAGCTCTGCCTCTGGGAGTCCCGTGTACCCACACGTCGGGGTTGACACCTCGGGCCTGGCTACGCTGCGCGCAACGGTCGCTACGGTCCATGACCTCTTGCGCGGCGTCGTCCCCACCGCGTACGCCGTCCCCGCCTTCGCCGCCACCGCTCCGCTCGGCCCGTGCTACGCACTGGCCGACGGCAGCGCCGCGGTGGGCAGACGAGGACGCTCGGCCGGCGCGGCCACCGCCCGTCGGCCGGCCGCCGACAGTGACAGCGCCCGCATGATGGACCTCGTCGAACGCGCCCAGGCCGGCGAAGCCGACGCGTTCGGGCGCCTGTACGACCAGTACAGCGACACGGTCTACCGCTACATCTACTACCGGGTGGGCGGCAAGGCGACCGCCGAGGACCTCACCAGCGAGACGTTCCTGCGCGCCCTGCGCCGCATCGGGACGTTCACCTGGCAGGGCCGCGACTTCGGCGCCTGGCTCGTCACCATCGCCCGCAACCTCGTCGCCGACCACTTCAAGTCGAGCCGGTTCCGGCTCGAGGTGACGACCGGCGAGATGCTCGACGCCAACGAGGTCGAGCGCTCACCCGAGGACTCCGTCCTGGAGTCCCTCTCCAACGCCGCCCTCCTGGACGCCGTACGCCGGCTCAACCCACAGCAGCAGGAGTGCGTGACGCTCCGGTTCCTCCAGGGGCTCTCCGTCGCCGAGACCGCGCGCGTGATGGGCAAGAACGAGGGTGCCATCAAGACGCTCCAGTACCGGGCCGTCCGCACCCTCGCCCGCCTGCTGCCGGAAGACGCCCGCTGAACCCGTCCCCCGCCCACGACCGACGCCACACAGTCCGTGACGCCAACTCACCTTCAGTGAAAGTCCGTTGTCTTCCCGATCCGATCATCCGCAGTCCGTAACCCAAGTGCCGCGCCAGTCGTTGTGCGGGATACAGGCTCCCTGTGGTCACGTCCTGGCCGACCCCGATCACTCGATCGTGTGGATCCGGTCCAGGCCGTGCAACCGTCAGGACCCCAGGGGAGTCGACCGTCATGACGAGAGGAGGTGCCGCCAGTGATCGCGAACGTATCGGCGCACCGGCGGGCGAACGCCTTCGCCCAGGCCTGGGAGGAACAGTCCGACTGTTCCTCCCAGGGCACGGCGGCCGAGCAGACCGAAGGATCACCGCCGGCGTCGGCCGCTGCGGACCAGACCGGGCAGGGCCGTCTTCTGGCCCTCGCCACGAGTCTCGCCGAGCTGCCCAAACCGGAGTTCGATCCCGAGGTCAAGGTCGTCCAGCGGGCCCAGTTGGTCGCCGCTATGGAGGCCATGCTGCAAGCGGGCACCGCGGGAGGCGAAGCGGCGGACACTTCGGTACCGGAGCAACGCTCCCCCCGGGCCAGGGGCACGCACCGGGCCAGTCCCCTGGGCAAGTTCCGACCGCGTTCCCGCCTTGCCAAGGGCCTCACCGCGGGCGGCCTCAGCGTCGGCGTCGCGGCGGGTGCCTTCGGCGGCGTCGCCGCGGCGAGTTCCGACGCCCTCCCGGGCGACGGGCTCTACGGACTGAAGCGCGGCATCGAGGACTTCAAGCTCAACTATCTGTCCGACGGCGACGACGAGCGCGGCCGGACCTATCTCGACCAGGCCTCCACCCGGCTCAGCGAGGCTCGTCGGCTCATGGAGCGAGGCCGCAGCGGCGACCTCGACCACGAGTCCCTCGGCGAGATCCGACGCGCCCTGAACGGCATGCAGCACGACGCGTCGGAAGGCCACCGGCTCCTCCACGAGGCGTACGAACGCGACCCGAACTCCCTGGGACCCATCCAGGCCCTCGACGCGTTCTCCCGTTCGCACCGCGAGGTCTGGGGCGCCCTGCGCGACCGCCTGCCGGTCCAGCTCGGCGACGTCAGTCAGCAGGTCTCGTCGGTCTTCGAGGCCATAGACGAAGAGGTCGCCCCGCTGCAGTCCCTCCTCCCGCGGCCCCCCGCCCCGGGCGGCGGCGGCACCCGTGAGGGCTCCGGCTCGGCGTCCACCGGCACCTCGGACACCGACCGCCGCGGAACCACCCCCGGCACCGGTACCGGCCACGCCCCGACCGACGGGACCGGCGCCGACACCGGAAGCCCCAGCAAGTCGTCCACCTCCGGCACCTCCGACGACGGCCTGCTCGGCGGCAACACCGGCGGCCTTCTGGACCCCCCGAAGGAGACCGGCGGCAACGCTCCGACCACCATCGTCCCCAGCACCCAACCCGACGTCACCCTCCCGCCCCTCCTCCCCGGCCTGCTCCCGGGCCTGGGCATCGACAGCGAGGACGCGGAGTAGAACAAGCCCGTACGGCTGTGGGGGCGCCCCTCTCAAAAGAGGAGCGCCCCCACAGCCGTGCCCGAAGCCCGGGTCAGAAGAACACCGACCGCCGCTGCACCAACAGTTTGTAGAGCGTGTGCTGGATCTGTTCGCGTACCTGGTCCGTCAGGTTGAACATGAGCATCGGGTCCTCCGCCGCCTCCGGCGGGTAGCCGTCCGTCGGAATCGGCTCGCCGAACTGGATCGTCCACTTCGTCGGCAGCGGAATCCCGCCCAGCGGTCCCAGCCACGGGAAGGTCGGCGTCAGCGGGAAGTACGGGAAGCCGAGCACCCGTGCCAGCGTCTTCGCGTTGCCGATCATCGGGTAGATCTCCTCGGCCCCGACGATCGAGCAGGGGATGATCGGAGCACCCTGGCGCAGTGCCGTGGAGACGAAGCCGCCCCGGCCGAACCGCTGAAGCTTGTAGCGCTCGCTGAAGGGCTTCCCGATGCCCTTGAAGCCCTCCGGCATCACCCCGACCAGCTCGCCCTGGCCGAGCAGCCGTTCGGCGTCCTCCGCACAGGCGAGGGTGTGCCCGAGCTTGCGGGCCAGCTCGTTGACGACCGGCAGCACGAAGACGAGGTCGGCGGCCAGGAGTCGCAGGTGCCGGCCCGCCGGGTGGTGGTCGTGGACGGCGACCTGCATCATCAGGCCGTCCAACGGCAACGTCCCGGAGTGGTTGGCGACGATCAGCGCGCCACCCTCCGCCGGGATGTTCTCGACGCCCTTCACCTCGACCCGGAAGTACTTCTCGTACAGCGGCCGCAGCAGGGACATCAGGACCTGGTCGGTCAGTTCCTCGTCGTAGCCGAAGTCGTCGACCTCGTAGTCGCCCGTGAGGCGCCGACGCAGGAAGGACAGCCCGCCCGCGATCCGCCGCTCCAGGCCGCCCGCGTCCTTGTCCAGCCGTTCCTCACCCGTCACAGGAACATCATCCTGCCCAGCCGCCCTGGTGGGCAGGGGCTGGACCTCACCGACCTCGCCGGCCTCGCCGATCTCCCGGACCGGCGCGGGCTCGCCGTTCCGGCGCCGGCTCGCCGCGCCCCGGCGCCGGGGCGGCCGCGTGACGGCGCTCCCCCGGGACCGGTCGTCGTCGAACGGAATGACCTTGGCATCCGCCATCGTTGATGCGCTCCTCAGTTGGCGCTCTGCGTCGGGAGGTGGACCGGGGCGTGGCCGCCGCCCGGCAGGGACAGCGCGGCGATCCGGTCGACGGCTCCGGCAACGGCCTCGGGCGGCAGGAGTCCGGGTCCGTGACTGCGCGCGAAGTCCGCGAAGGTCTCCGCCGTGGTGTACCGCGGCGTGAACCCCAGCGTCTCGCGCATCTGGACCGTGGACACGACCCGGCCGTGGGTGAGCAACCGGATCTGCTCGGGCGAGAAGTCCGTCATGCCCAGCGTACGCACCAGCGACCCCGCCCAGGTGACGGCAGGCAGCAGCAGGGGCACGGTGGGCCGACCGAGCCGCCGCGAACACTGCGACAGCAACAGCGCCCCGTCCCCGGCGATGTTGAAGGTGCCGCTGTTGAGGGTGCCCCGCCGCGGTTCGTGCGAGGCGATCCGCAGCACCTCGATCACGTCGTCCTCGTGCACGAACTGGAGCCGCGGGTCGTAGCCGAGCACGGTGGGCAGCACGGGCAGCGAGAAGTACGAGGCGAGCGGCGTCTCGGCGGTCGGCCCCAGGATGTTGGCGAACCGCAGCACGCACACGGCGACATCGGGCCGCCGCCTGGCGAACCCGCGCACATACCCCTCGACCTCGACGGCGTCCTTGGCGAAGCCGCCGCTGGGCAGCGACTTGGGCGGGGTCGTCTCGGTGAACACGGCGGGATCACGCGGCGCGGACCCGTAGACGTTGGTGGAGGACTTGACCACCAGCCGCTTCACGTTCGGCGATTTCTGACAGGCGCCGAGCAGCTGCATGGTCCCGATGACGTTGGTCTCCTTGACCGTGGTCCGGCTCCCCCTGCCCAACGCGGTCGCCGTCACGTCCAGGTGGACGACGGTGTCGGCACCGGTCTCGGCGAGCACCCGCGCGATGGTGGGCTGCCGGATGTCGGCCTCGATGAAGTCGGCGCCCCCGAGATGGTGCTCGGGCCGCACCGCGTCCACGGCGACCACCCGGTCCACCTGTGGGTCACGCTGGATCCGCCGTACGAACCGGCCCCCCAGCTGACGGGCCACTCCGGTAACGAGCACGACCTTTCCCAAGATCAGCGCCTTCCTTCCGTACTGGGACCGCCGGCTGCCCTGCCGTGTTCCCGTCTGCGGGCCAACTTAGCGGGTCGATGTTGCGCTGTGATGACCGCCCGATGCACGAAGTGACGAGATCTCTTCGGTCATACGACCAGATCAGCCATGGTGCACGTCCAGGCATACGCACGGCGTTCAGCCGACCGTACGGGCGCCCGGATATGCGTGTGGCCCCCCACCGATAACACGGTGGGGGGCCACACCACGCCTACGCGGCTCGCGTCGCGCGAAGTAAGTGCTTGCGCTTACTTCCGCTCGCGCTTACTTCTTGTTGCGACGCTGAACGCGCGTGCGCTTGAGCAGCTTGCGGTGCTTCTTCTTGGCCATCCGCTTACGCCGCTTCTTGATAACAGAGCCCACGACTACCCTCGCTCACTTCTCATCACTCGGTGCTGGGCGCCATGGGCCCACACGACCTTCAAGGGGCTAGCCTACCCGCCCGAGCGCTGAGGTCGTAATCGAGGGGCGGGAGGGGCCCGAGACGGTCCTGAGGCCGGGCCCCACCCCGGGCCTGCCCTGTCGGACAGGCCTCGGCCATCAGGCGGTTTCCACCCCCACGTAGCTCTCGCGGAGGTACTCGTGCACCGCTTGCTCGGGGACGCGGAAGGACCGCCCCACCCGGATCGCGGGCAGATGACCGCTGTGCACCAGTCGGTACACGGTCATCTTCGACACTCGCATCACCGAGGCGACTTCCGCCACGGTAAGGAACTGAACCTCGTTCAGAGGCCTATCGCCGGCTGCACCCATGACACACCTGAACCTTCCGCACTCGACTCGACGGCCACCGGCTTCCCCTTCCGGTGACTCTTCGTCGTTGCGTGCTCACTCCCCAATGTAGGGGCGGGTGATGCGAGTGGGGAAGAGGTGCACCCATCAGCGGCCTACTGTGACAGACACGCTCGATTGAGTACGTAGCGGGTCAGCGGCCTGTAGTAAGCGGACCGCACGGCGTCATCAAGTGGAACGACGACGGAGACGACTCCCTCGGCCTCCCCCACGAACAGCGCGGGGTCGTCGGTGTCCGCCAGCCCGATGGCCTCGAACCCCAGCTGACCTGCCCCGCAGACCCATCCGTGGTCCCCGATGACCAACTCGGGCAGCGGCCCCCCGCCCTCGGCCGCCGCCGCCAGCGCGACCCGAACCGGGAGCGGCGAATGACTGTGCGCACCGGTCGCACAACCGGCGCGTTCGGCACCCGCCTCCCGTACGACCGCGACTCCCCGTACGTAGTCGAGGTGGTGTGTGCGTAGGCCGAACCGGGTCGTTATGTCGACACAGTGACCCTGCGCCGGGGTGAGGACATCACATCCCGCCGCCGACAAAGCGTCCGCGACCGTGGCGTAGAACCCCAGCAGCCGATGCGGATGCCCGGTGCCCAGCAGCACCGGCGCGCCACGCTGGGCGACGGAGGCGAGCCGCTCCGCGAAGGCGTCCAGCGCGGCCAGCGTGCGCTCAGGATCGATCACATCATGCCCGGAAACGCAGCCGGGATCGGCCGAAACTCCACACTTGTCGGCCATCAGCGCGATCAGATCCCGCTGCCCCCAACTCCACTCGGGATCAAGCCCGATCAGCACCCGCGGATCACGCGCGGCGAAGAGCCGATAACTCCGCAGACTCTCCTCCCGGGAGGTGGCCACCGCCCCGGCCAGCCGCGCGGCAAGCAGATGCGCCCGAAGCGCCCCGGAACTCAACACAGAAGCGATGCTGACGGACGAAACCCCGCCCCGCGGCAGAACCGCACCAACACCGCACAGTTGGCGTAAGCGCCCACCGGGCGCACCCCCTACGGCAGCAACCCCCGCAACGGAAACACCGCCCGCCGCGTGGCCAGCACCGCCTGGTCCAACCGATCCGCGGGGTCGTACCCCGACTCCCACCCGGCCCACTCCACCGGCCACCGCCCATCGGTCATCCGCACCGGCCCCAACTGCCGAGTACGGGCGAAGACCTCCTGCCGCCACCCCTCCGGAATCACCGTCTCCGGCGCCACCGGCACCCCCGCCGCCACCCCCACCAGATGCGTCCACGACCGCGGCACCACCTCCACCACCGCGTACCCGCCCCCGCCCAGCGCGACCCACTTGCCTCCGGCGTACTCGTGCGCCAGATCGTGACAGGCCACCTGCACGGCCCGCTGCGCGTCGAGAGACACCGCGAGATGAGCCAGCGGATCCTCGAAGTGCGTGTCGGCCCCGTGCTGGGTCACCAGCACATCCGGCCGGAAATCGGCGATCAGCTCCGGGACCACCGAGTGGAACGCCCGCAACCACCCCGCGTCCCCGGTCCCGGCCGGCAGCGCGACGTTCACCGCCGACCCCTGCGCCCGCTCCCCACCGGTCTCCTCCGGCCACCCGGTCTGCGGGAACAAGGTACGAGGATGCTCGTGCAGGGAGATCGTCAGCACCCGCGGGTCGTCCCAGAACGCCGCCTGCACACCGTCCCCGTGATGCACGTCCACGTCCACATACGCGACCCGCTCGGCCCCCAGCTCCAGCAACCGGGCGATCGCCAGCGAAGCGTCGTTGTAGATACAGAACCCCGACGCACCACCCGGCATCGCATGGTGCAACCCGCCCGCGAAGTTCACCGCGTGCAGCGCCTCCCCGCGCCAGACGGCCTCCGCGGCTCCCACCGACAGCCCGGCGATGAGAGCGGACACCTCGTGCATCCCGGCGAAGGCCGGATCGTCCATCGTCCCCAGCCCGTACGCCTGGTCCGCCGACGCCGGCTCCACCGACGCCGCCTTGACGGCCTGGACGTAGTCCTCCCGGTGCACGAGCCGCAACGTCGACTCCCCGGCGGGCTTCGCCGCGACGACGTCCACCTCCCGGTCGAGCCCCAGGGCACCGACCAGCCTCCGGGTCAGGTCCAGCCGAACCGGATCCATCGGATGCTCGGGCCCGAAGTCATAGCCCGTTACTGCCTCGTCCCACATCAGCTGTGCGCGGCCGCTCATGCCCGCCACCGTATCGGTCCGGTTGAGCGGCGAACGACCGGGCATACACCAAGGTCACCAGCACCAACACCATCGGCACCACCATCGCGCCCCGGTAGGTCCAGGCGTCCCCCAGCGCCCCCACCAACGGCGAACCGATCAGGAACCCGACGTAGTTGAAGATGTTGAGACGGGCGATCGCCGCATCCGAAGCCCCCGGGAACAACCGCCCCGCCGCCGCGAACGTCTGCGGCACCAGCACACACAACCCCAGTCCCACGAACGTGAACCCGAGCATCCCGACCCACGCCCCGGGCGCGACGGCCACCACCGCGAACCCCGCCGCCGCCACCAGCGCCCCGAGCCGCACCACAGCCGCGGCCCCGAACCGCCGCACCCCGAAGTCCCCGATGGCCCGCCCGAGCAGCGTGGTCACCATGTAGACGTTGTACGGAACGGTGGCCAGCTGCTCACTGCTGCCCAGCACGTCCTGGAGATACTTCGCGCTCCAGTTGGAGACCGTCGAGTCACCGATGTAGGCGAAGGTCATCACCAGACACAACGGCAGCAACAGCTTGAAGACGACCCCGGTACCGCCGCCCTCCGGCTCGGCGCCCCCCGGCGTGCCGTCCTTCGCGGCCGCGCCCTCCGCGTCCCCGTCCACATACCAGCGGCTCCCCACCAGCGCGGCCGGCAACAGCACCGCCACCACCGGCAGATACGACACCCACAGCGCGAGATGCCAGTGCGCCCCCGCCCACGCCAGCGAGGCCCCGACGATCCCGCCCAGGCTGTACACGGCATGGAAACTGAGCATGATGCTGCGCCCGTACGTCCGCTGAAGACTCACCCCGAGCATGTTCATCGAGGCGTCCAGCGCTCCCACGGCGAGACCGAAGACCGCCAGGGCGACACCCAGCTCGGCCGTCCCCCGCCCCGCCCCGACCCCGAGCAGGGCCAGCAGCACCACCGGCTGGGACCAGCGCAGCACCCGGCTGGGCGGTATCCGCCTCACCAGCTGCTCGGTCGTCACACTGCCGACCCCGGCCAGGATGGGCACGGCGGCGAGGAAGACGGGCAGCAGCGCGTCCGAGACCCCGTACCTGTTCTGGATGGCCGGGATCCGGGTCACCAGCAGCGCGAAGGCCGCGCCCTGCGCGAAAAAGCTGAACGCCAAAGAGGCCCTACCGCGCCGCAGCACTTCTGTCATGGCGGCGAGCGTAGGGCCCCTGCGTACTCGTGGGTAGATCCAGCCAAAGATGAATTCTCCTCAGCTTTGCCGGCTTCACCGGGCGAGGACGACCTCGGGCACCTCGGCTTCGGCCCCGACGGCCTTCGTGCCCCTCGTCTCGAAGGCGATCATCGCCGCCATCGGCCCGGCGCCGAGCGCCCCGCCGACCACGAAGCCGATCCCCATCGCCACGACCATGACCACGGACCCGAGCCACACCATGGTGTCCACCGGCACCGTGTACGCCCCCACGACCCGCACGACACACTCGACGAGCAGCACCACGCCCCAGACGACCGAGAAGGCCCGCTCCCGCTTCCGGAAGTTCGCCGACGCGAGCGACGCGCCACTCTCCAGCCGCGCCCACGCCGCCTCCCTGACCGCGTCGCCCTTCACCAGGAACGGCTTGACCGCCGCGGTCATCATCGGCCGCCCCAGAGCGACGGAGACCAGGATCCCGATCCCGATCGTGCTGCTGACCCCGCTGTCCTTGGCCAGCATCAGCCGCGGATCACCGGAGACCAGGCTGAGTACCAGTCCGACGACGTTGACGACGAGGATGAGCCCGGCGAGCCCGTTGACCGTCCGCCCGCTGACCGCGCTCCACACGGTCCGCCCGGCCGGGACCAGACTGCTCCAGGCGAGAGCGGCGAAGGTACCCATCCCGAACGCGCCCTTGAAGAGGTAGTACGACCCGAGCGGCACCGCCACATCCACGAGGAGCGGGGCGAAGGCGTTCTGCTTCCTGTGCTGGTTCGTCGTCATGCCCATAGCTTCGCCGCCGGGAGGGGTCCCCCAGTAGAAACGATCGTCCGGAGCTACGCATGACAAATGTCAGCCGCACACCGGAACGTCCGTCAGATCAGCAGGTCAGGCAACTGCCCCAGGTCGGAGAAGAGTTGAGTGGCGCCCGCGAGCCTCGCGGCCGGCGTCATCGCGATGAACCCGTACACGTCCATCCCGGCCGCCACAGCCGCCCGCACCCCCAGCGGACTGTCCTCGACGACGACACACCGCTCCGGCGCCGCTCCCATCCGCTCGGCCGCGTGCAGGAAGAGATCCGGCGCCGGCTTCCCCTTCCCGACGTCCTGCGAGCTGAAGATCCGCGCGTCCTCGAACCACCGGTCCAGCCCGGTCTTCCGATGCCCCACCCGGATCCGCTCATGGCTCCCGGAAGACGCCACGCAGTACGGCACCCCGTCCGCGGCCAGCTTCGCGAGAACGTCCACGGCACCCGCCACGGGCTCCAGCTCCTGCTCGAAGGCGGCGAACACCCGCCGGTGGAAGGTGTCGTCGAACTCCGCCGGCAGCAGTTGCCCGGTGCGCTCCTGGACCAGGTCGTGGATGCGATGCATCGCGGACCCCATGTAGTCACGGATGGAGTCCTCGTACGAGGTGGGGTGTCCGATCTCGGTCAGATAGGCGGCCAGCAGCCGATTCGAGATCGGCTCACTGTCCACGAGGACACCGTCGTTGTCGAAAATCACCAGGTCGTAGCGCATGAACTAGACCCTAAACGAGCCCAAACGCAGAAAACCCCCGCACCATAAGGTGCGGGGGTTTCCCGTAATATTTGTTCGGCGGTGTCCTACTCTCCCACAGGGTCCCCCCTGCAGTAC
>NZ_JBEOVB010000056.1:0-8399 GCF_040295245.1 Streptomyces sp. NPDC002884
CATTACCCGCTCCGCGGGTAATGCCCCGGCAAGCCGGGGCATAGAGAAAGAATTGCGCAAGCGCAATTCGGATTCCCGCGTAAACGCGGGAATGAATTCCGTAAACGGAATTCTAAGGGCGTGCCTCCCCCCGCAAGCGGGGGGAGGGGAATTCCCGCAAGCGGGAATCCGGGGCGTCCGCTGCGCTCCCGTCCTACCGGCTTCGCCGACGGGCAGCAAAGGGTACCGGAGCCTGGCGTCGCCCTGCGAATTCTGCTCGAGGATCTGGCTCGGATACCCATGCAAGTGTGGGTATCCGAGCCAGCAGAAACGGATGCCGCCTAACGGGTAGGGCCGTGACCGGAAGACGAGGGACCGTAAAGCGCCACCTTCCTACTGGCCGCAGCCTCATGACTCCTCACGGCATGTGCCACCCAAGACGCCTGCTCCTCACGAGAAAGCCGCGCGAAATCCTTCCTCTCCTGAGCCACTACCTCAGGCGGAACACCCAGGGCATACTCAAGACCACGCTTCGGAGCAGCCCAAAACCAAGCCGCTTCCTGCTGCAACGTCATCTGACTCCCACTCCGAACTTCCACCGGAGAAACACCAGGAACAGGAAGCGAAGCACTCGAAGCAAGAGAAGAAACCGGCACCGAAGAACCGGATGCTACTGCGGCAGACGCCGCCTGCTCAGCAGCCAAAGCAGCCTTACGCTTCCTATTGGCATGCCCCAGTCGGGCAGACTCGCTGGCCGCCCCAGGAGGCCTGCTGGCATTCCACTGCCGGGTAGACTCGCTGGCCGCCCCAGGAGGCCTGCTGGCATTCCCCAGTCGGGCAGACTCGCTGGCCGCCCCAGGAGGCCTGCTGGCATTCCACTGCCGGGCAGACTCGCTGGCCGCCCCAGGAGGCCTGCTGGCATGTCCCAGCCGGGAAGACTCGCTGGCCGCCCCAGGAGGCCTGCTGGCATTCCACTGCCGGGTAGACTCGCTGGCCGCCCCAGGAGGCCTGCTGGCATGCCACTCTTTCATTCTCTTGCTCTGCTGCGCGCGGCGTTCATTATCTTTCTGTGCTTTTTCATCATCAGTAGGCATAAGACTCTGCATTCTCTTTCACATCAATATCGCCCTGCATCCAGTCGGCAGGAACCTCTGTCGCATGCAACGTATGGAAGGGCGGTATGGGTTCAACACAGGGAGAAAGGACTCCGACATTTTCACAAAATGTCCGGCTTACCCTTTCATGCCTGTCTCCTGCGAGGTTGTCGGCAGACCATGTCAGGGACAGGGATCGAACGAGGCTGGCCGCAAGAGGAATCGAAGGAACGCCGGAGTCGTGCACCCGCAACTGACGGAGCTTCTTCAGCCACCCCTATGGGGAGTGAGGGTCCCGAGCGTGTTGACGAGGCCGCCATGCAGGGCAGTCGCTGTCCTTGCTGGTCCGAGCCACCGACGCGACGTCCCCCGATCGGTGGCCACTCTGAAAAGGCTCACGGGTAGTCGCCCGCCTGCGAGGTCGGCCTCGCCATGCTCAGGAGCTGCGGGTGCTTCTCGTGCAAGGCGTCTGGTTGGTCTGCATGTGCAGGGCGTTCTTGGCTGGAGCGGGTTGAGGCGACATGCAAACTTAGTCGAGTCAACGTGTCTGAACGTGATGTTTCGGTATGATGCAGTGTGTAGAGTCTGGGTCTAGATGCTGTCACCTGGGGCTGCTGGTGCGGCCGATGTCCCTCTCGTCGGTCCCGCCTTTTCGCGAAAGGGAGATGGATGTTGCTGTGAAACTGCGAGACCATCAGATCGAGGCTGTTGATGCCATTGTTCGCGGCTTGGATGTTCCGCCGGGAGGGATCCCGTCCGGCGGTCTGCGTGGGCAGGTGCATGCCGCGTGCGGCACGGGGAAGACCATTATTGCTGCGGTGTCCGCCAGGCGTCTCGTTCCTCGTGGGCGTGTTCTTGTTCTGGTGCCGACTCTGGAATTGCTCACGCAGACGGTCAAGGCGTGGCGGGGTGCGGGCCACGGTGGCGATGCGGTGGCGGTGTGTTCGCTGGAGGATGATCCCGATCTGTGGAATCTGAGGGTTCGGGCGACGACGAATCCTGTGCGGCTTTCGCTGTGGCATGGGAAAGGTCCGGTGACCATTTTCGGCACGTACGCGAGTATCGGTGTCCTGGCCAAGGCTTTCGAGGGTGCGTACGGGCAGAAACTGAATCCGCTGGATTTGGTGGTGGTCGATGAGGCGCACCGCACGTCCGGTTCTCTGGGTAAGAAGTGGGCCCTGGTTCATGACCAGGATGTGATTCCGGCTGCGCGGCGGTTGTATCTGACGGCGACGCCGCGGATTTGGCAGGAGCGGCCGGCGCATTGGGAGGTGCGGGAGGGTGTGCGGGATGCGCTGCCGGGGGAGTTCGCGGCGTCGATGGATGATGAGGGGATCTTCGGGCCGGTGCTGTACAAGCTCAGCTTGGCGTCGGCGGTGTCGCGGGGGTTGCTGGCGCGTTATCAGGTGATCGTGGCTGAGCTGACGGATCCGGTGGTGACTCCGGAGCGGCTGCGGGGGCCTGAGGCGCGTGAGGAGGAGGTGCGGGGGGAGCGGATGGGGGCGCTTCAGGCGGCGTTGTTGCGGACGATGGCGGATCATGATTTGCGGACCACGATTACGTTTCATCATCGGACTGTGGAGTCTCAGGCTTTCGCGGAGGGTCTGAGGTCGGTGGCTGCGCGGCTTTATGCGAGTCGGCCTGATAAATATCCGTCGAAGATCTGGGCTGACTGGCTTTCCGGTGAGCATGCTCCGGAGCGACGCCAGGAGGTTCTTTCGGGTTTTGGGAGTACGGCGCGGCGGGCTGTTCTTTCGAATTGTCGTGTTCTCGGTGAGGGTGTTGATATTCGGGCGGTGGATTCGGTTGCTTTCATTGATCCGAAGGGTGCGCCGCATGACATTGTTCAGGCGATCGGTCGGGCGTTGCGGCAGAAGCCTGGTGAGGGGAAGGTGGCTTCGCTCATCGTTCCGGTTTTCCTGAAGTCTGGAGAGGTGCCTGAGGACATGTTCACTTCCGGTTCGTATCGGCCGTTGATCCGGGTGCTTGAGGGATTGCGTGCTCATGATGAGGAGGCTGTCGAGCTGTTGGCCATTCCTCAGGAGCCGCAGAAGGAGGCTGTCCAGCCGTCGATGGATATCGGTACTCCGCCTGAGGATGGTGAGGAGGAATCGCGGCTGCTGTTGCGGTTTGCTGCTCCGCGGGATCCGGTGATGGTCGCGAACTGGGTGTCGTTCAACGTGATCGACACGGAGCGGCAGGACTGGGCGCGGGGGTGGGCGGCACTAAAGAGGTATGTCGAGCGGGTCGGGGACGCGAGGGTGCCGTACGGCCATCGCGAGGGCGCGGCGCCGCTGGGGCAGTGGGTGGCGGAACAGCGGCGGGCGTACGGGGCGGGGCAGTTGTCCTCTGCGCGTGCGGAGCGGCTGGAGCAGCTGGGCATGGTGTGGTCGGTCGCGGACGCGGCGTTTCAGGAGAATCTGGCGGCGGCGCGGGTCTACTACGAGCAGCACTGGACGTTGTGCGCTCCGCGTACGGCCGTGGCTCTCGACAGGCCGTTGGGTACCTGGTTGTCGAATTTGCGGAGGCCGGGGGCGCTGGAGGGGCATCCGGAGCGGTCGGCCGCGCTGGCGGAGATCGATCCGGACTGGAACCCGGCGTGGCCGGCCGAGTGGCAGCGGCACTACGCGGCGGTGCGGGAGCTGCTGCGCGACGAGCAGGACACGCAGATCCTGCCGGGGACCACGGTCCACGGGCTTGATGTGGGGCGGTGGGCCGCGCGGCAGCAGGAGCACGCGGTGTGGCACGGGCTGATGGACGGCCAGCGCGAGCGGCTGGAGCGGCTCGGGTTCGCTCCGCGGCCCGCGCAGTCCGAGACGGCTGGGAAGGCCCGCCGGGGCGGTTCTGACGCGTTCGAGCGGGGGGTTGCGGCCCTGGCGCAGTACAAGGCCCGTACAGGCTCTGTCACGGTACCGAGAGACCACGTTGAGACCGTGGTGGTTGACGGTGTCGAGCACCCGGTGAGACTGGGGGTATTTCTCTCGAACAGCCGTTCCAGGCGGGGAAAGCTCACCGCTGAACGGCTCGCCGCACTCGCCGGGTTCGGACTGGAGTGGGCGGGGGCTTGAGGCGGCCCGCGTAGTCTGCGGACGCCGGTTTCTCCTGTCTGGGGAGGGGCCGGGCAGGCGGCGAGGGGCGGCGCATTTTGGGGATGCGCCGCCCCTCGCTGCTGTTCGAGCGTCGGGCGGTTCGGCGAGACGTCACCCCACCCTCCCTGAAATAGCTTCGCGAAGGTTAAGCGAAAAGGCTAAATCCAGGGATAAGATTTGATAGTGTGGGTGCTGGAGGTGGGCCACTCATGGCGAGTCAGGAAGAGCTGTTCGCGTCCGTTGACGCGCTGCTTGCGGAAGAACCGCAGCTCCCGTCCCCGGCAGAGCGGGCGCGACTGCGGGAAGAGGCCGGGATCACTCAAGCGCGGCTGGCGCAGGTGCTGAAGACGACACCCCAGACGGTGAAGAACTGGGAGAACGGGCGCAGCGAGCCGCGGCCGCCGCGCCTGGAAGCGTACCAGCGCCTGTTGGAGGGGTGGGCGGCGAAGTACCCGAAGTCTGCCAGCGGAGCTCCCGCCGCGCCCGCCCCGGCCCCGGCCGCCGCGCCGCAGCCGGAGGTGCCCGAGACGCTCACCGTCCCGGCCGCCCCGGAGGAGGCGGAGACCGCTGCGCCGGTCCAGACTTCTGCCGCCCCGGCCGTGCCCACCCCTACGGCAAAGCGCCCGGCGACGTCGTCCCGGCGTCCGGCGGCGAAGAAGGCCGCCGCGCCAGCCGTCGATCCGCGCTTCCCTCACGGCCCGCTGGCCGTGCTGGACGGCGACGGCACCGCCTACTGCATCGGCGGAATCGTCCTGGACTGTCCGGCGAGGACGATCCCCGAGCTGGTCGAGTGGACGTTGCGTGAGTCAGGACTCGGCGCGTCCCGGCTTCACCGCCACGGCAAGGACGCCGATCCGCTGGTGGTCCTCACCCGCGAGGCTGCCGTGCGGCTCGGTCTGCCCGAGCGCCTGGAGGACCGCCGCGCCCTGCGCCTGGAGGACGGGCACCCCGTGCTCAAGCAGCTCACCCGGGCGAAGTGGAAGCTCACCCAGCGCGGGTTCGGGCCGTGGGCGCGTGTCTACCGTCCGGCGAAGGGCGGCGAGCGCCAGTGTGTCCAGCTGGCCGTGGTGCCGTGGGACGCGTTCGACGCGCGGGCGTGGCCCGGGGGGGAGGGAATGGCGCCGGCCGAACTCGCCCGCGTGCTCGGGGTGTACGCGCAGCGGGTCCTCACCCCGCGCGGGTCGACCGCGGTGTCCGGGCTGGAGCTGATGACCGCCCTGCGCCCGCCGACGCGGGCCGTGCGTGACGCCGCCACCGGCGGCTGGGTGTCCGGGTACAACCCCGGCTCACTCGGCACCGCCCCTGTCGACCCGGCCCCGCCCGAGGCCCCGGCCGAACACCCCGCCGCGCAGGGCTGGGAGGGCGGTTTCCTGGATGAGGAGGCCTACCAGTGGGTGCGGGACGTTGATCTCCTCACCGGTGAGGAAGCAGCGCTGCCGTGGGCGGTCGGGCTGGACGTGAACACGGCGTTCCTCGCCGCGGCCGCCCGGCTCACGGTCGGGCTGTCCGCCCCCCAGCACCACATCCGCCCGATGTTCAGCCCGAAGCTTCCCGGCTGCTGGCTCGTCGACCTGAGCCATGTGGAGGTAGACCCGCGCCTGCCCTCACCGTTCACACCGACGGGCGCCCGGCCCACCGAAGCCGCCTGGTACGAGACCCGCACCGTCGCCTACGCCCAGGAACTCGGCTACAACGTCACCCCGATCGAGGCCTACCTCAGGCACGAGACGGGCGCGTTCCTCGACCCGTGGCACGACCGGCTCAAGAGCGCCTACGTCGACACCATGGCCGACCTCGGAGTGCCGGCGGGCCTGGACGGCACGGAGTTCCTCGCCGCGATGGAACACCACAAGGACAACGACCCGGCGATGGCCGCCGTCCTCGCCGCGGTGAAAGCGACCGTGAAGGGCGGGGTGGGCAAGCTGCGCGAGCGGCCTCAGGGACGGCACTACCGCGACGGTGAGCGGTGGCCGGCGCTCGAGCGGCCCACCTGGCGGCCCGACATCCGCGCCGCCGTCATCAGCAAGGCCCGCGTCACCATGCACCGCAAGATGGCCAACATGGCGGCCACGACGGGCCTGTACCCGCTCGCCGTGCTCTCCGACTGCGTCGTCTACCCCTCCCCCGGCCGCAGCCCGCTGGACTTCCTGCCCTACAGCATTTCCGGCAAGCCCCTGCCCGGCGTCTTCCGCATCGGCGCCACCCCCGGACTGTGCAAGGTCGAAGGCGTCCAGCCGATGGCGTGGGCGGTCGACCTGATGGAACAGGGACACAACCCCGCCCGCCACATCAAGGGCGACGGCCACGACGCCACCCACGACGAAGGAGAATGACCCTCGTGGGAGACATCGACGACGCCCTCGAACGCGCCGGGCAAGAGGCGTTCACGCAGGACCCGCCCAAAACCCTCAAGGGGCGGATCGGCTTTCTGATGCGACGGCTCGGCACTACCCGCGCCGTCGCGGCCGAGATCAGCGTCAGCCAGCGGTCGGTGGAGCGCTACATCAAGGGCGAGCGCAAGAACCCGCCCCAGGACGTCGCCACCCGCATCGACGCCGCCGTACGCGCCCGCTGGCAGCCCCGCGTCCGCAACCGCGCCCGCAAACAGGCCGCCACCACCGGCGGAATCACCATCGAAACCCGCGCCCGCTTCGGCTACACCGCCCCCGTCGGCAGCACCGACGACGGCCGCTACCGCCGCCTCACCATCCACCTCCCACCGGAGTACGCAGGCAGACTCTTCGACGCACAACGCCACGGCGCCAGCGACACAGAAATGCGTGCCATCGTCGCCGAAGGACTCCAGGAGATCTACTTCAAAGACGGCGGCCGCCGCGCCGACCACCTCGAAGTCGAACTCAACGACATCGACTACATCGACGTCAGCTTCTGACCACGCTGACCAGCCCGCGTACACGACACTGGCCCGTCCTCCGGACACCGGCCGGGGACGGGCCCCTGCGTTGTACGGCCCTTCCGCTTCTTCAGCAAGACCTGGCCGCCTCGGTTCAGGTCTTGCGTTCGGGGAGCCTGCTCGTTCACACGGCCCTCCCACGCCCCGACACAGTGGGCGAGGTCCTCTGAGCTTGGCGTTTAACCTCGCGGGTCACTCGTCCTGCTGACCTGCGGTTCTTCACGGGACAGCGGAGGCGGAGGCGGCTGTTCTCCACGCTTCGAGATGTCGAGTAACGAAGCACGAGAGAACGGCCGCTGCCCATGAGTCTGCCTGTCGGTGTGCCCGGAATCGAGGCATTGGGTCTGTTGTCCCGCTTTCGGGTCGAGTTCTATGAGTGTCTCTACAAGCGGGCGGACGCGCTCTTCGAGCTCACCGATGCGGTGCTGTGCGCGGACGGGCCGGTGAAAACCCTGGTCGAGCTCTTCTTGGCGGTCGAGCACCGGCGCGGGCACGGTGCGCTGTACGCGGCGCTGGACCGTGGCTGGCTGGAGCCGACACGGTTGCGCCGCGTACTGGCGGGCCTGCCGCTGCCAAAGGCGGCCGACGGGCGGATCGTGCTCGCCGTGGACGTGTCGCACTGGCTGCGACCCGACGCTCCCACCAGCGGCGACCGGCTCTTCTGTCATGTCTATGGACGCGGCGACCGAAGCTCGGACCAGTTGGTGCCCGGCTGGCCCTACTCCTTCGTCGCGGCCCTGGAGTCCGGCCGCACCTCCTGGGTTGCTCTCCTGGACGCGGTACGCCTGGGCCCGGCCGACGACCCGACCACCGTCATGGCCGTCCAACTCCACGATGTCGTCAGGCGGTTGGCGAGTGCAGGTCACTGAGCCTCCACCAACTTGAAGTTGCTGGTCAAAGGGCTGGTGTGGCTGGTGCTCGGGGTGCTCATGCTGGTCGTGGGCGGAAGTCCACGGTGAAGATCATCCGTCAGCGGTTGACTTCGAGGTTCGTCAGGACGAGCAGGGCTCGCAGGAGCTGGGAGGCGTGGGCGGGATCGGTGCGGAGCTTGGTGAGGATTCACCAGTTCTTGAGATGGGCGAAGCCGTGCTCAACCGGAGCGCGTTCGACGGCCAGAACTTGGTCGGCTTCCTTCTGCCCCAGGGTCAGCTTGTGGGTTCGGCCGGCCGTGTAGCCGGTGACGATCACGGGGGCGAGGATGTCGTTGTCCAGGCCACGGAAGTGATTCAGGCTGAACCTTAAGAGATCAAGATGCGTAGCAGGGCATGGAGCGTCCCAATAGTGATGTAAAGGTGAGGGCAATGAATCCTGCTGATTTCAACG
>NZ_JBEOVB010000056.1:8496-31815 GCF_040295245.1 Streptomyces sp. NPDC002884
ACGATGCTGTCCGGCGGACTCAAGAGCAGGTGGCGCAGCTGCCTCCGGACCAGCAGGCGCAGGTGGCGCAAATCCTTGCCGCCCACCGGACGCAACGGCACAACGATGCTGTCCGGCGGACTCAAGAGCAGGTGGCGCAGCTGCCTCCGGACCAGCAGGCGCAGGTGGCGCAAATCCTTGCCGCCCACCGGACGCAACAGGTCCAGACGTCGAGTCGGCAGGACGCTCTTGCTCAGACAGCTCGCATGAGGTCCCCATCCGTCGAAGAGTGGGAGCGGTATATCGACTACACCGGTTCGCGGGGTGCTCCAACAAGTACTGTTTCTCCTGGTAATGGACTTCCTCAAGGTTCAAGCTCGCGGGCACGTTAGGGGATCCGGTGCGAAAGAGGCGTAGCGCTACAGGGACATGAGATGGTATTGTCTCTTGCTCGCCACAGCCCGAAGGCCTCTACGAGCTGCTGCATGCTGGATCCCGAGTTGATGGAGCGGATCACCGCCCGTCGTGCGGAACTGGACGACCTCGAAGCACAGCTGGCCGAGGTGCGATCCGAGCGGGACGAAATCGCCGTCGCCGAAAGAGTCCTCGAGCGAGTGAGCGCCCCGGCTCACTCACCGCGGCCGCTGGCTGGACCACGCCAAGGAAGAACTCCCCGTCTTGCACGGCACGTTGATCCGCCTGAAGGTCGAGCGCCTGCCTGGTGACCGTGACCCGAAACCGGTCTGGCTGTGGTGCTCGGCCACCGCCGCCGCACCGGCGGACGTGGACCGCTGGTAGCAGTCCTTCCTCCGCCGCTTCGACCTGGAGCACACCTTCCGGCTGATGAAACAGACCCTGAGCTGGACCGCCCCGAGGGTCAGGAACCCCGACACGGCCGACTGCCTACAGGAGTGGCTGTCGTGTGCGACACCGACGACTGCTTCGCGGTCTACCTGGCGGTGGAGACCGGCGACGACGAAGACGCGCGCTCCGCCTCCGAGGTCTCGCAGTTGGCGCGCGACGCTGCACAGGGCGACGGGTGGGCGGTCAGCTTCGGCTTCCGCCAGCCGGGTGATGACCTGCCCGGGCTGCGCGGACGGCCGGGGCCCGGTCCGCGAGCGCGGGGGCTGCCGGCGGTGCATGGGCCGCGTCGATGCGGAGTCCAGGTGCATGTACTGCCTGCGCCAGGTGGAGCCCTTGCAGCCCGAGGCGGGCTGAACGCGGCACGACTCCATACACCGGGCCCCGGGGACGTCTTCTCCCCCGGGGCCTGCGGCGTTTCCGGTCCCGGGTCAGCAGGCGCCGGCGGCTCGCCCGAGGGCTTCGGGGTCAGTCAGGGTCAGCACCTGCGTCTGATGGACGGTGTCGCCGCGCTGTATGACGTGGACGCGGCCTCGGTGCGGGCGCCCGCGGTCCTTGGGGGCGGTACCAGCCGCCGGGGCGAACCTGCGCCAGGTACCGGTGGGGACCTGCCCGAGGATGACTGTGGAGAACTGCTCGCGGCCTTCCGGCCCGAGGACACTGAGGGTGGGGTGGCCGTCGAAGAGCACGTTCATGCGGACCATGGCGCCGGCGAACAGGACGTCGGTCAGCGCGGTGAAGGCCGGGGACACCTTCGGGTCGCCCGGCCGACGGACTGTTTCCCAGTGGCGGGCCAGCTTCCGCAGGGTGGCGTCGCCGTTCTCGAACACGACGACCAGGCGCAGCAGTCCGACGTCTGAGCCGTGGCGGTCGACGACGTCGATGCGGCGCCGGAGTTCGGCGGCGAGGCCGGTCAGGGCGTCGTGGATGTCGGCGACGTCGGCGCGGTAGGTCACCGTCGGCAGCTGGCGCGCCCACGTCTGGGAGATCCGCTTGTAGTCGAGGATCAGGGCGTGGGCGCCTTGGTGCAGGAGCTGGGCGGTGAGGGTGCGCAGGATCGTTGAGCTTCCGCCACCGCCGTAGGTGGAAACCAGGATGTGCGGGGCGCCGTCCAGGTCGACGGTGACCGGCTGCCCGTCGGTGCCGACGCCGATCACCGCCGTCGAGGCGGGCAGGGCGCCCAGGGTCTTGCGCACGGGGTCGGTGAGGCGGAGCAGGTCCGGGAGGTTCTTCGTCATGGTGGGCTGTTCCTTTTCAAGGGGTGTGGTGTGCCTGGTGAACCGGGTGTTCTCCAGGCCGGGCTGGACGGTGGCGATTCAGTCCAGGTCGGTGGTGCCGACGGCGGCGCGGGGCCGGTTGCGTGCCCAGCGCTTCAGGTCGCCGACGCGGTAGAGGAGTTCGGCGCCGCGCTTGGCCGCGAAGCTGGGGAAGCTCGGGTCGTAGGCGCGGGCGTAGCGCAGGGCGGCGAGGGTGATCTCCGGCAGGTGGTGTTCGTGGGCCTCGCGCAGCCCCACCGCCTGGTCGTCGTCGAACGTGGCCGGAGTTGGCGGCGGTGTCACCGTCGGGCTCTGGGCGGCGGCGAGGGCGGGCTGTGCGGCCGTCTCCGGGGCGGTGGGCAGGGTCAGCGGCGCCGTCGTCCACGGTGGCGGTGGCGGGGCTGACAGCGGCCTTCTGGAGCTGTACGGGGGCGGGTTGGGGCGGGTTGGGGCGGGACGGCCGGGCGCGTCTTCGCGGTGGGCTGCGGGCCGGTGGTGGCCCACTCGCGTGCTTCGGCGTCGGTGAAGAACAGCACCTGCGTCTCGCTCGCGGTGCCGCCGATGACGACCTGGGCGCGGCCTTGGTGCTTGGTGGACTTGGGTGCGGGGTGGATCTCGGGGGCGAGCATGCGCCAGGCGTTCATGCTGTAGCGGGCGAGGATGCGGGTGGCGAACTGCTCGCGGACCTCCGGGCCTCCGAGGGCTCGGGCGGTGGCGGACTGCGCGACCAGGAGCACGTGCATGCGGACCTGGCGGCCCATGTAGAGGACCTCGTTGAGCGCGTCGATCGCCGGGGAGACCTTCGGGTCGCCGGACTCGCGGGTCCGCTCCCAGTAGCGGGCCAGCTGCTTCATCGTGGCGTTGACCTCTTCGAGGAGGATCAGCAGCCTGGGTCCGATGGCGTCCATGGCGTCGACACCGAGTTCGTCCGCGACGCGCACCCGGCGTCGGCCTTCCCAGCCGAGCTCGATCAGCGCGTCGTGGATGTCGGCGATGTCGGCGCAGTAGGTGACGCCGGGTATGCCGCGCGCCCACGGGTGGGAGATCCGCTTGTAGTCGAGGATGTACGCCTGTGAGCCGTTGTGGAGCATCCGGCAGGTGATGCAGCGCAGGATCACCGACTTGCCGCCGCCGGTGGAGGCGTTGACCAGAATGTGCGGCGAATCGGCGTCCAGGTCGACCGACACCGTTTTGCCGCTGGTGCCGATGCCGATGACCGGCGCGGACTCGGGGGCCTTCGCCACTAGCTCGCGCACCTTGGCGTCCTTGAATGCGGCCTTCGCCGGGGGCTTGCGGGTCTTCTTCACCAGCACGTACGGCGTGCGTCCGGCCGGGTGCCAAGAGAACGTCACGCCCTCGAGGGCGAGTTTCTGGGTGATGAGGTCGGCGACCAGGTCGCGGGAGAACCTGAGGTGCACCGGGAGGTCGACGCGTATCTGCGCGTCGTCGTCGCTGAAGTTCTTCGGCACGTGCAGGTAGCGGCGCGGGTCGGTCTGCTCCGCGATGGCGAGGGGCTGTGTGAGGGCCTGGTGCAGCGGGATGACCCACTCACGCATCAGCTCCCGGCGCTCGCGGGTCAGCAGCCCGTACGCGAGTCCGCCGGCGGCCATGGCGGAGGCCGCGCCGATACCGCCCGTCTGAAGGGTGTGGAGAGTGGCCTCCCGGTGCTCGATCAGGTCGCGGGCGGTGTCCTGGTTCTCCCAGGTCCACCAGCCGCCCCCGTCGGCCGCGCTGAGGAAGGTCATCCGGAAGGTGAGGCGCTGCCACCCAGCCCGGTACGACGAACGGGAGACACTGCCCTCCACCTTCGGCAGGACGCGGGTGGCGGGGCGCCAGAACGTGGCGTCGGTCCGCTTCACCCCGTCCATGTCCCGGCCGCCCAGGAAGCGGCCGATCCCGAACATCACGGCTTCGGAGGTCTCCTCCACCTGCCGGTCGAACTTCGTCTGCGCCATACCGTCCAACGCCCTTCGTACGCGGGTGTGCGTGAGAGCGCGACGGTGTCGCCAAAAGCGGATACCTGCGCTCGGAAAGGACGCTAAAACGATCTCCCTGTGGACAGATTCCGTCGCGGGCGCGGTGGAATCACCGAGCTGTTGACGCCGGTTGGCGAGCTGCCGTGCGACTGGAGTGCTCAGCCGTACTCACCCCTGCGGGGGACAGCGGTCTTGGGACCGGAGGCGGCGAGCTCAACGGGGCAGGGCAAGCGGGAGCTGAGAGATCGGGGCATGCGACATGGCCGTGGATGACGACTACGGGCCCGAGGTCTTCTCCTACACACGGGAAGAGGCCTACGCGAACGGCACCTTCATCAAGATCCCGCCCGAAGCGGGCTCGGCTGCCGGGATCGCCATGCCGCTGATCATCACCGCAGACGCGCGGCGGGCGTTTGTGGCGGGTGACGACAGTGGCGAGGACGGGCGGCTGCACGCGGTGCTGTCTGCGGTCGCACGGGCCATCGAGCAGTCCCCCACGAACGAGGTCTGCTTCGTAGTGCCTGCCGAGGACCTGCCTTCCGGGCAGGCATCCACCGGCGAAGAGGACCGGCTCATCGCCATCACCGAGCCCGGCGATACGGGCGCACCCGTACTGACCCTGATGCTCTCCCATGAGATGTGAGCCGGGGAGGACAAGCCGTTCGGGGAATAGCGTCCGGACCCGTGAGGCGAGATGCTGCCCGCGCGGACGCGCGGGTGGGACCGGCTCACTGCCTACGGTGGTGCGGTGACACCGCCTTCCGACGCTGATCCCGAACTCGTGCCTGTGCCGGTCCGGGTCGTGCTGCCCGCCGATCCTCTTCTCGGGACCGAGCAGCAGGAAGTCGTCGCGCGGCTGTGGAGGCGGCGGCAAATGGAAACGGGCTGGGTCTACCTCGTGGGGTTGCCGTCGTTCCGAGATGGGTGCAGATCTTCTGAGGGTGCGGGCAAATCAGGCGTGACCTGCGGGGTCACATCTCCACCTGTCCTGCTGGGCGACTCGCGCAGGCGGCGTCCGCGGTGGTCGGCGCGGCTCGAATGTTCCGGCGCCGAAATGACCCTCCCTGATCAGCCGCCAACGACGAACCTGCTGGTCACCAACTTATGGCCAACCCTCAGAAGATTGCACCCTTCGAAGAATGCGACGGTGGTGTGGACGGTGTAGTTCTGGGCCTTCTGGGGGTGCTGTCCGGCGTTCGGGCCGTACTTGCTGGTGGGGTTCTTGCGGGTACGGGCCTTCACTCGTTGCCGTCGGTGGGCGGGCAAGAGGTCGCTCAGGGCGGCGTGGCCGATCGTGCCGACCAGGTCGATGGGGGTGCCAGGGAAGATTCCATGGCTGGCGGTGAGCGTCATGATGCCGTGACCAGCACGGATCCCTCATCGACAGGACTTTGAAACTGCCCTGGGTGCTGATGGAAGCGTCGGAACTCCCATCTTCGCAGCTGAGCGGGCATCTCTCTGCGTCAGACCCGTCCCGCCTCGGTCACCGATCGATGGATCCAGGCTCATCTCGTTGAGTTTGAACGCATCAGCCCGGCCTGCCGTAGCAGGGATGACGACTGCGCTTCGCGGTCTTTACCGGTAAGACGCGTGCTACGGCTGCCGATCATCGGAGCCAGCGACGAACAGCAGGAGGACAGCGCCCGTATGGGATCAGGGATAGAAGCAGAATTTCCGAACCGTCTGGACCTGTCTTCGATGGAGGCGCCACTCAATCTACGCGGGGAAGTTCTAGCCGAACGACTCTACAAAGGTCTTAATGTTCAGGTCGTAGTGGAGAACGAAGACGCTTACACCGACGGAAAGGGTAGATATTTCTGGACCGAGGAACAGGCCAGGCTGTCTGGCGGGAGGGGAGCCGAAGAAATCGAAATAGCCATTCCTGAGTTGATCGTAGGCATCTCACGTGATGGAGAGCTTGAGAACCGTCCAAATGCCAAGGCCATGCACGACGTTTTCTCGGATTTCGAAAATGCCATGAATAGCATTCCCGTCGGAAAGGCGGCGAAGCTGCGTGATATTTTACGGGATGAGGATTGGAGGATCACCACCCTAGGCGAGGGGACCCGCGTGGGTGCCCCTATCCTCGGATCTCCTGCCGGAACTCACAGCGTGCACTACAACGTGGGCGTCCCCTTGTCGCAAGTGCAAAACTTCGTCGAGGGGGTACTGCGTGAATCTGCCTCACATAAACCTAAGCAACCAAACACTTATTCAAATGCGCAAATCGTGGCGCAATCTGCCATTGAATTCGGTGACGCGGTTGCTTCCATCTATGCGTTCGGTAAGCAGTTCCCAACGACGCAGGTTCCCGCTCCCGGACAGTGGGTTAAGGGATATGCACAGTTCCCTGATCATTCCGTGCAAGAGGTTCGCGGCTTGGCCACGGCTCTCTATATTACTTCGGCAGCAGCCGCGCTAGGAACGGCAGACATGGAAACCCGCAGGGGCAGCAATATAAAAGATAACAGTCTGGCCCTTGTGAGACATGATGTCTCGGTGTTGCGCAAGCAGCTTCCACAACCCGCTCAGCAATTTCTCGCATCAAACTCGGAAATGATTGCGCGACTCCTGTCCCGTCAACTTGAATTCAAACATCCCAACCTTACTGAAGAAGTATTCAAGATTCGAGAAAAAAGCAGCCTCGATATTCCGCTGCCGCTCGAAGACTCGCGTACAGTGAGAGACTTGGTTATGACATCGCTGAGAGACGACTATCGGCGGTCGGTCGGCATGAGCGCTATACTTACCATGACAGCCCTACCTGACCTTGACAGAGCGTCGCAGGTACCGCTGGTAGTTTTTGAAGCGAGAGCCTATCGATCGAGAAACGTTGATGCGGAGAGTTTCAGTAACAACCAGACGACACTCTCGCATTTCGTCGGTAATATGCAGGGTGCGGAAGCAGCCCTACGGAATCCTGGCCCGCCCATAATAGCTCAACAGCAGGCTCTCAATCGGCAGCTTGTCACCTTCTTCACCCGAAGGCAGTCGTCAAGTACATCAAGCGTCACCGTCTCAAATCCTCCGAATTATGCCCAGGCGCAAAGATACGATCAGGGGTCATCGCAGCCAGGCTACAACCCGAGAAGGTGAGCTATTTCAGCGTTGCCGCTCCAGGGCATGACGGTCCGCCGACGGAGTCGGTGGACCGTTTCCTTTTCGGTGGCTGGTGAAAGGCAGGCCAGGGCAGGGCCCCGGCGTTTGCCCGGGTCGTCCGGTTTGATCATGTGATGCCGTAGAAGCTGAGGACGAGGGTGCGTTCGGTGTGGGCCCGGCGGCCGGCGGCGGTGTTGACGTACCCGGCAAGCTTGAGCGCACCGCGGACCAGGTCGCGGACGGCGGCGAGGACCGAGGGCGTGTTGTGGGTCCTGGCCTGGGACTTGTCCTCGTTGAAGGTCACATCCCGACACCAGTGGACGGTGTTCTCCACCGTCCAGTGCCCGCGAGCTCATGAAGCGATCCCGGCGGCACTCTCCTCCTCGGCGGGCAGGTCGGTGATGGCGTCGATGGTCTCGCTGGACCACTTCTTCGCTCCGTAGAGACGGCTTCTGCGCTGGATGCGCAGGACCTGGGCCGCGTGGGGGAAGAGTAGGCCGTTGACGGTGACGACCTGGACGAGACGCTGTTCGTGGCGGCCGTGGCCGCGGGCGTCGTCACGGTGGATGACGGGGATCTCCTTCCAGGGCAGGGCATGGAGTTGACGGGCTTGGCCGCGCTGGTTGTTCTTGATGGTCAGCAGGTAGTGGGCGTCGCGTTCGTGCAGGTAGGTGGCGTGGTCGCGTTGGGCGTGGAGGGCGTCGGCGGTGACGACGGCCCCCTTGGGATCGGCGTCGTCGAGCTGGTCGGGCAGGGGTTGGAACTCGGGGATTTCGTTGGTCTTCGCGCCGATCTCGCGGGAAGCGGGGGTGATGCCGTCGCCGTGCCGGACGGCGGAGAGCACGAAGACCCGGCTGCCGTCCGGGCGTTTCGCACTGCGCAGGCACTTGCCGTCCACCGCGATGGCCCGGCGCCGGGAGCGCACCGGTTCGGCGCGGGCGGCCGCCCGGTGGGCGCGGCGCTGTTCGCTTTCGATACCGCCGTCGGGCATGAGCGGCTCGGGAGAGTGGGACACCGTGGACAGCAGGGGCCGCAGGTGGTCGTAGCCGGCCGCGCTGACCTCACCGGGATCGAGCCGCCCCAGAACGGTGCGCAAGGTCTTCTCACTCGGGATCCGGTAGCGGCCGGGCAACGGATGGCAGGGCAGGCCGAAAGCGGCCAGTTCCTCGGGGGCGGCGCGTTGGCACCACTCCGCCGCCGCGGTGATGGAGTCATGGCCCGCCGGGGTCATCGCACAGACCACCAGGGCCGGCAGCGAGGAGACCCGGTAGCGCACCCCGCACGCCCCGCGAGGATCGGCGACCGACTCGAACTCGGCAACCAGGCAACGGACTTGGCCTCGTGCGGCATCCGAGCCGAGGGCCTCCGGGCGGGGCGCCGGAGAGACGGGAACGACGGCAGGGGATGATGGAAGAACGAACACGGCGCCTTCGTGGATCTTGCAGCGTAGAGAACTCCATGATCCACAGGTGCCGTGTTCATCTGCTTCCAGGACCCGCCAGCATGATCAACCGACCCAGGCTAGGCGATCCGTGCAAACGCCGGGACCCTGGGTCCTGACCACCCTGGAGTACGCGCTCGCGTCCCGTGAGGTCGAGCCCGGCAAGCTCATCCATCACGCCGACCACGGCTGTCAGGGTGAATTCAACTGGTCGTCGCAACACCCTGAACTCGGAGGTGTGCGACGTGGCCACGGCGGACTGGAGTTTGAAGACCAGCGATGTTCCGTGGGTGCAGATCTTCTGAGGGTTGGCCATAAGTTGGTGACCAGCAGGTTCGTCGTTGGCGGCTGATCAGGGAGGGTCATTTCGGCGGCGGCGATCGTGGCGGCGACCACGTCGTCGATGTAGGTGAAGTCGCGGCGCTGGTGGCCGTCTCCGTACAGGCGCAGCCGCTGTCCGGTCAGGGCGGCGTACAGGGCGCGGTGGGTGAACATGTCGGCGCGCTGCCGGGGGCCGTAGACGGTGAAGTACCGCAGGGCGACGGCGGTGGGGCCGACGGAGCGCTCGGCGTAGGCCAGGCAGAGCTGCTCCTCGGCCAGCTTGGTCACGGCGTACGGGGAGGCGGGGTTGGGGCAGTCGGTCTCGAGGCTCGCGTCGCCGCCGGTCGGACCGTAGACGCTGGAGGAGGAGGCGACGACCAGTCGGGGGACGGCGATCCGGGTGGCGGCTTCGAGGAGGCGGTGGGTGGCCAGCACGTTGGACGCGAGGTAGTCGCTGAACTGCAGTCCCCAGGAGGGCCGTACACCGGGGATGCCGGCGAGGTGGAAGACCGCGTCGGCATCGATCAGGAGCGGGTCGATCGCACAGTGGAGGAGGTCGGCCGTGACGTGGTGGTATCCCGGGCGTCCTCGCAGCGCTGCGAGGTTGGCGGCAGCCGTCGGGTCGGTGGACGGGTCTCGGCGGTCCACGCCGATCACAGTGGTGCCGGCCTGGACGAGGGCGTGGGCGAGATGGGAGCCGATGAATCCGGCGGAGCCGGTCACCACGGCCCGTCGGGGGGCAGCGTTGGTCGAGGGCTGCTCGTGCTGTGGCACGGGGATCTCCAGAGAGGTGTCGTCGAAGGGGTAGGTCAGGTGAGCCGGGACAGGACGGCTCTGCCGTGCGCGCTGAGAGCGGCGTCGTTCTCCTGGTGGCCCTTGACCAGGGCTGTGGCCGCCTCGATGGCGCCGAAGGACTCCAGGAGGCGTCGTTCGGCGTCGTTCGGCGAACGCCCGTAGCCGTCGAAGAAGGCGGTGCGGAGGTGGGGTGCGGCCTGCCAGCGTCGGAATTCGAGCCGGGCGAAGTCGCGGACCCGGGCGTCGCGTCGCATGTGCTCGAAGTGGTAGATGCCGAAGGTGTCGCCGAGCAGCCAGTTAAGCGGCTGGTAGTCGAGGTGGCAGATCGCGCTGTCCATGTAGCTGCTGCCCAGGATCACTGCGTGGTGCTTCAGCAGGTTATCCTCGGCCGCGTCGAGCAGGTCGGCGTGGACGGCCCGGTCGATCCACCGCTGGAACCGCTCGGCGAGTGCGGCGCCGACGGCACCGCCTTGGGGCATGGCGGTGGCTCGGTGCAGCTTGCCGAGCACATGCCCGGCCTCGTGGTGGGCCAGTTCCTCCTCGGGCGAGCCCGGAGCGACGGTGTCCGCGCGGTCGCCTGCGAGCGCGGTGAGCAGCATGGTGCGGGTGGCGTCCTCCCAGCCGACCAACTCCGGCGCGTGGCCGGTGAGATGAGTGCCCCACGCCCCGTAGGCGTGGAGTTCTCCCGCGTACCGGTCTCGCTCCGCGTGCTGCTTCGCGATGAACTGACGCCCGTCCCCGGCCACCAGGCGTACAACGCGGGGCGGGAGCGCGGGGTCCGCTGCGATGTCGACTGCGCCAAGGAGGTGGTGCGCCAGTCGTATCCGGGGGTCGCGCGAGGTCGCGATCACGGAGTCGGCTCCGGCGTGAGGAGACTGAGGTGCTCGGTGTCGTTGTGCCGGTCGAGCATCCAGCGGGTCTGGCCCAGGCGGTTGCGGTGGTGCTGCCAGCGGGTGATGGAGGCGTGCTTGTGGGTGAATCCGGCCGGCGAGCCGATCGGGATGCCGAGCAGCAGGGTGTGGGCGGTGATCACCGTCTCCCCGTGGGCCGCGAAGACGACGCGCCTGCCATGGTTCTCCTCGATGAGCTGGCTCAGGTTCCTGCTGGCGCACATCGCCAGCCCCGAGGGCCTGGACGCGCCAATCGTGCCTCTCGCCCACGGACTGGACGAGGACCTCGAGCGCTTCCTGCGGCAGCCTCAGCGGGGGTCTCGCCGGGTGGCAAGAGAGCTGCTCCGGCCGGTCCAGCGGATCAGGAACGGCCAGTTCGCCGGCGCCGCAGTCATGCAACGCGCCGCCCCGGTCACCGGCGCCCTCTTCGAGAACGTCCCCAACGACTTCGGGCACTTCTCCGTGCCGTACCTCGCGCACATGCTCCGCGGTCTGCGGGCCGAGGTCCCCGACTACGTACGGGACGTCCTCGAAGGCCGGACTCCTCCGCCGTGGGTCACCGACCACCTCGGCGGGATCGTCGTCCTCCCCGACGCTGATGCCCCGACCACGGCGTCACCGGCCCTGGCCGGTGACGCCAGGCGGCTCCCCCCAGATCTCCCAGATGCGCCTCAGCCGCCGCTCGACCACCGCCCTGGGCAGGCCGCGTGAGGTCGACACGGCGCGTCCGGGGGGGGTCATCCGCTCCAAGAGACTCGGGCGAGAACTAGTCCCCGGACGTCGGCGGCGCCGGTCGCCCGGAGCCGGAGCGCGACGTGCTGGAGCTGCGATCCGCTGGTGAAGACGTCGTCGACGAGCAGGATGGTGGCTCCCTTGATGTCGCCGGTGTCTCCGGTCCAGGTCAGGGCGGCGGCATGCGCGGTGGCGGCCGCGCGTTTCTCGTCCAGGGTGCGGTTCGCGGACCGTGGCGTCTCGGCGTGTTTCACCAGCCGGTGCGCGCCCGGCGGGCTGAGCGGGAAGGCTCGGGTCACGTCTTCCGTGTAGGCGGCATCCATGATCGCCTCGATGTGCTGGATGGGCTGGCGGCCGGTGTGTGTGGGGTTGCCGACCACGTGGTCGACGCCGCGCATCTCCTCGGGGTGGCTTTCCATCCAGCCGACGAGGAGTCGGCCGAAGATCATCGCCCAGCCGGCCCTCCCCTCGTATTTCAGCGTGTGGATCTTGTCGCGCAGGGCTCCGGAGTACATGGCCACTGCGTCGACGCGGGAGAATCCCCGCTCGGCTTCCGATAGCGCGCACACTCGGTTGCTGCACTGCCTGCCGGGCGCGACGGACTGGGAACAGACCGGGCAGTGGGGCTCGGCGACCGGCTGGAGGGTGCGGCCGGCGCAGTTGGAGCACAGGCGGGCGGTGCCGGTGATGCGGTAGGCGCATACCGGGCAGTCTGGGAAGCCTGCCGGGTCCGGGAGGCCTGCCGTCACAGGCCGGCCAGGGCGAGTTGCTGGCGCTGCTGGCCTGCGGCTTGGATGTCCGCGGCCTGGCCGAGGCGGTCGGTGATGTCGCGGGAGGCGGTGACCAGGATCGCCCGGTCCTCGGCCAGCATCTTCTTGGCCCAAGGCTGGGTGTCGGCGAGGGAGCGGATGAGGAAGACGAGCTTGCCGTGTTCGGCGGCCAGGCGGGCCTGCATCTTGGCGCCCGACGTGCTGGAAGCCTCGATGACGACGCTGCCCAGGGTGGTACCGGAGGTGACGACGTTGCGGCGTGGGAAGGTGTACTTCGCCGGGGGGCTCGTGGGCCAGAACTGGCTCAGCAGCGCGCCTCCGGCTGCGAGGATCGCCTTGGCGAGCGGACGGTTCTCGGCCGGGTAGATCGGGGCGGCGATGCCGGTGCCCATGACGGCGAAGGTCCGGCCGCCCGCGCTGAGCGTGGCCTGGTGGGCTGCCGCGTCGATGCCCTTGGCCAGACCGCTGGTGATCACGACGTCGTGCTCGACGAGCTCGCGGGCCATCCGGGCAGCCCGACGCAGCCCGTCCTCGGTGGCCTGGCGAGTGCCGACGATCGCGATGGAGCGGGCGTCGCGCTGGTCGAGCTCGCCGCGGTAGAAGAGAAACGGCGGCAGGTTGCCGATCAGCCTCAAGTTCGCCGGGTAGTCCTTGTCCAGGACCGTGACCAGGCGCGCGTCGCCGCTGCTGGCCTCGGCGAGCTCGTCGTCGACGCGGGCACGGGCATCGTCCAGGCCGGCGGCCAGGGCCTGCTGCAGCAGGGGACGGTTCTTCGTCGCGGCACGCGAGTCCTCGTGCAGCTGTCCGTCCATGAGCGCGGCCAGGCCCTTGGGGCTCTGGGCACTGCGGGCGAGCAGGCTCCAGTCCAGGGTGGCGTCGCCGGTGCGCAGCGCGCACAGGGTCAGCAGATCATGCTGGTCAGCGGTGATATCGAGATCCATCACGGTGTCCTTCTACTCGTGGCCCCGGGATGTTCGAAGGATGAAGCGGTGTCTCGGGCCACTTCCATCATGGCGTACGCGGCCCCCGTACGTGTGGGAAGGGGCCCTCGGGCCGGTTTCTCAGGCGCGCCGACGCTGCTCCATACGGGCGAGGGCTTCGGCGAGCTGGGTGGCGCCGCCGGGCGCTGCAACCGGTTCCCAGATGATCCCTGCCGCCAGACAGATGCCGTTGACCAGGCGCTCGGCCTCGCTGGTGTCGTACCAATGCTCGACTTGCCCGGGCAGCGCGATCCACCACAGCGCGCTGGTCGTGGTCTTGCCTGCCGGAATGAGGTACTCGCCACGCCAGACGAGGGGGTACACCTGCCGCTGCTGGAGGTGGGTGAGCATGTCGGCGAGGTGCCGCTGCCGCGCGGTTTTGTAGTCGGTCATGGCCGAACGTCGGCCAGCCGGCGGCCAGAGTCGGGCCTCCCGGCCGCTCTCGGGGACTGTAGGAGGGCCCTGCTGTGCCGCAGCCTGGTGCTCTGCAGCGGCGATGAAGTGATTCACAGCCGCCGTAAGGGAGGCTTCGAGGCCTTCGCCCGCTCCTCTGGCGACTGTGGTCTTCACGAAGTCCGCCGCCGTGAGGTTGTTGACGTCGAACGGGTTGATCTCGGTCCCAGGGCGGAGCTCATACCTTGTGTGGCGGGAGCCGTATTTGCCGACCGTCAAAGCGATCACCTCAGCCGCACCGGCGCTGAGCAGGAGGGTGCGGGCCCATTCGATGGAGGTTCCCTCGGTCGTGAAGTCGTCGAAGACCACGACGGTCTTGCCATCGAGTTTGCCGCGGTGCTTGGGGTTGATGCGGACGGTGCGGGTCTGGGCAGCGATCGAGATGTCTGCCGTGCACGCCTCGCCCCTGTTCCGCTTGACCCGCTCGATGCTGGTGTCCGGCGCAGCGATGACCCGCTCGAGAAGGTCTTCCTTGTAGTAGGAGCCGACCATGACCTTGGCCTTCTCCAGGAAGCCTGCGAGCTGGGCACTCACCTTGCCGACGTTGCTGCTGGGGTAGACGCAGAAGAGACTGCGGCCGGGCAGTGTTCCGTCGAGGTAGGCGGAGGAAAGCAGGCGGAGCATTAGGATGTCGCGGGCGTCCTGGTTACCGATGGTGATGGTCCGGCCTCGGGTGAAAACGTCCTGGAGTTCGAAGGTCCTCCGGTTGGCGGCGTATGGAAAACGGACGTTGGGGGGCAGCAGGGAGCGGATTCGGAAGGCACGATCTGTGCTGTCGTCGGCAAAGGTCCAGCGCGGCTCGGGCAGGAAGAAGTGCTCCAGGAACTCGGCCACGCCCTCGGGATCGACGGCGGACAGCGTGTTCATGCCCTTCGCGTCCCTGACCTGGCTGGCCCAATTCGCGTGGATGTAGGCGACGCCGGCGTTGATCCCGGTAAGCCAGTCCCACCTGGTGGTGCCGACGAGCAGGAGCTGGTTCATGCGCAGCTTGAGTCGCTGTGCGACCTCCTGTAGCCAGACGCCACTCCCGCGCTTCTTCTTGTCCGGGATGTCGTCGAGTGAAAGGTGCAGGGCGGGAGCGGGCAGGCCAGCTGCAGCCATGGCGGCGTCAGCCTCCATCGGGTCGGTGCTCAGGAGAACGAAGGCCACGTCCCGCTCGTCCAACCACGCAAGGAGAGCGGGAACCCCATCGTGAGCAAGTCCTGGGGCCCGAAGCACCGCCTTGTAGTCGAACGCGACCGCGCGCACCGTGTTCTTCTCGTACATCGCCGCCCCCACTGCCGTGCCGTGATCACGAGCTGACCCTCTGGCCATGATCTCAGCCGTTCTGGCCGCGTACCTGCGGATTCCGGATTCCCCGGCTCCGGCTCGCTGGCAGCTGGCCGGCCTTGCGCCTCCGCCTGCGGGCGTTCACGGCCACAGGCGTCACATCCGCCTCAACATCGTTAAGTATCCCCACTGTTCTGTCCCGCGACGCCTGTAGGGCATGAGGGCCACCCGGGCCTGGTGCAGAGGCACGAACGATGGAAGAGCAGAACGCACGCGGCGTTGACAGGATCGTGGTGGGGGTGGCTCAGCGGTCGGGAAGCGAGCCGCCGTGCGCGGACGGGGCCGACGTGCAGTGCCGCGGGAAGATGGTGTGTGCCACGGTGGTGGACGGCGCCGGCCACCACCCGGACACGGTGCGGTATTCCGCGCTCACCGCGGCGGTGATCACGCACATCGGGATGGCGCTGGGCCGGCTGGCCGGGCTGACGACGGCCGGGCAGATGGCCGCGGCCTACGAGCAGCCGCCGCACGCGTCAGCCGTGTACGCCCGCATGGAGCCGGGGCACCGACGTCCGTCCACTGGATCGGAGACTGCCGGGCGTACGGCTGGCGGGAGGGCGACGGGCTCAGCCTCTGGTCCGACGACCAGACCATGGGCAACTGGCTGCGTAGGAACGGAGGGGCGGCCGTGCTGTTGGAGGCCGCGAAGCACGACAACTGGTGCCGCTTGGGGGTCGCGCAGGCCTCGTCTGCGACGTGTCGGCAGGTGCAGATCCCCGTGGAGGACGCCTCTTTGGTGCTGCTGGTGTCCGACGGGGTCGCCGACCAGGTGCCCCCGGAGGTGTTCGCCCGGCTGTGCCGTGAGCACGCGGCTGACCCGCAGTCAGCGTGGGTTGCTCTGGTGGACGGCGCCGACAGCGTGGCAGGGTTCGCCTAGTGTGTGCTGGCGATCGGGTGCCTCGCCAGTGTGGCGTCAGCTCGTTTCGGTGTCTGTCGGTTGCCATGGACCAAGTGAGGAGTAATACAGGCCGTGGAGGACTGAGCCGGATCGCGCACAGGCGCGCGGTCGGACAACGGCGCCGCAGCCGCGGTGCGGGCGCGCAGGGTGCCGGCGGCTTGGGCCGGGCCCAATGGCTAGGGCTCACAGTGGCCACATTGCCTGGCTTGGCCGCAGTGTTGGCGCTGCTGTTCACCTGGCGGGAAGTACGGGTCGCCGAACAGGGACAGCTCACTAGCCGGTTCAACGATGCGATCACCAATCTGGGGTCGCCATCGTTGGATGATCTGGCTCCGCACATGATCCAAGAAACAGTCCCTAGTACTGCAACGGTCTATGCCGTGACTATTGGCCAGGTCGTTCGTTGGTGTGGTTATGGGTGGGGACCTTGCTGATGTCAGGTTGTGGGCTGGTGAGTTGGAGCGATTGCACGGAGGGTTCGTGCATCGGTTCAGCCGGAGTGAGCCGCGGGAGTCGGCGCTTGCGTATATGCAGGGGTTGATGGCCCCGCTGGAGCGGAAGAACGGCTGGACACTGGCAGAACAGGCAGGTCACGGTGCTCCGGACCGCATCCATCGATTGCTGAACCGGATTGACTGGGATGCTGATGAGGTGCTGGACGACGTCCGCGACTACGTGGTGGAACATCTCGGTGACCCGGGTGCGGTGCTGATCGTGGACGACACCGGCTTCCTGAAGAAGGGTGTCCGTTCGGCCGGCGTCCAGCGTCAGTACTCGGGAACGGCGGGCCGGACGGAGAATTGTCAGGTCGGTGTCTTCCTGGCCTATGCCGGTGCCCGCGGCCGCACGTTGATCGACCGCCGCTTGTATCTGCCCACGTCATGGACCGATGACCGGGAACGTTGCCTCCGGGCCGGCATCGACGATGGCGTCGCGTTCGAGACGAAGGTAGTGATCGCGAAGGCGATGGTCCGCCGGGCGATCGCTGAGAAGATCCCGTTCCGGTGGGTGACCGCGGACGCCGCCTACGGCTTCTCCAAAGGGTGGCGGACCGAGCTCGAGCGGGCGGATGTCTTCCACGTCATGGCCACCACCCGCCATGACACCGTCGTCTCCCGCTGGGCCATGGACCACCCGGTCCACGACCTCTTCCATGGGTTACCGCGGCAGAAGTGGAAGCGTCGTTCCTGCGGGAACGGAGCCCACGGCCCCTGGGTCTACGACTGGGCGAGAGTGGAGGTCCGGCCCTGGCACCGCGAAGACCGCCGGCACTGGGTGATCGCCCGCCGCAGTGTGAGCCGGCCCGACCAGATCTCCTACTACATCGCCTACTGCCCCGCCGAGACCACCCTCGACGAGCTGATCCGCGTCGCGGGCAGCCGCTGGGCGATCGAGGAGTGTTTCCAGAGCGCGAAGCAGGAATGCGGCCTGGACGACTACCAGGTCCGCCGCTACCCAGGCTGGCACCGCCACATCACCCTCGCCATGGCCGCCCATGCCTGCCTCACCGTCCTGCGAGCCCGCGAGCTCGACACAGACAAAGCAGAAACGGATCCTCCCAGCTCATCCCCCTCACCCTCCCCGAGCTCCGACGCCTGATCACCCGACTCACCCACCGCCGACCACCATCCGTCGAGCACGTCCTGCACTGGTCCTGCTGGCGCCGCCGGCGCCAGCAGCAAGCCCGCGTCAGCCATTACAAACGGCGCGGCCACACACCACCAGAAACTGCCCAACCATCAGGCCAAAGACCGTTGCAGTACTAGGCGCTGTTTCTCGGATCTCCTTACGTGGGTGGGGTGTTGGGGGCAGGCTGGCTGCATGGGACGTGGTGATCTGACGAATGCGGAGTGGGATCGGCTGGAGTCGTTCTTACCTCGCGGTGGTGCGCGTGGGGGCCGGTGGAGTGATCACCGACGGGTGATCAACGGGGTGCTCTACCGGGTCCGCACGAGGGTGCAGTGGCGGGATCTCCCGGAACGGTTCGGGCCGTGGGAGACGGTCTACAAGCGCCATCGCCGCTGGTCGGCGGATGGGACCTGGCAGATGCTGCTGTCGAAGGTGCAGGCTGCCGAGGACGCCGCGGGCGGGATCGACTGGGATGTGTCGGTGGACTCCACGGCGGTGCGTGCCCACCAGCACGCCGCCGGCGCACGGAAGACGCCGCCCGCCGCGCTTCCTCAAAGGGGGCCCGGCCGGGGGACGAACCAGGTCGATCCGGTGATTCGGAAACTGGCCGTCCGGCTGGAGGAAGTGGTCAGATCGGCGAGTGTCTGGGACGCTCCCGCGGCGGCTTCACCACCAAGATCCACCTCGCAGCCGACGGACGATGCCGGCCCCTCGCCTTCCTCCTGACACCCGGACATCACGGAGACGGCCCTCAACTCCGCCCCGTCCTGGAGCGGCTGTCCGTGCCCCGCATCGGAGTCGGCCGGCCCCGTACCCGCCCTGCCCGGTTGGCGAGGGCGATGAGTTCGCGGACGGCCTGCTCGGGCTCACTGATCGCGGAGAGTACTCGGTGGATCTCTTGGGTCGGCACGACAGTCGACAGGCCGTCGGAGCACAGGAGATATCGGTCTTCCCCCTGGGCCTCGTGGAGGCGCATGTCGGGGTTGGTGTCGGCTCCTGGGCCCAGGGCCCGCACCAAGAGCGACCGTTGGGGGTGGGAGGCGGCTTCTTCCGGGCTGAGGCGTCCTTCGTCGACCATCGACTGGACCATGGTGTGGTCGTGGGTGATCTGGAACAGCTCTCCGCCGCGCAGTAGGTAGACGCGGGAGTCGCCGATGTGGACGAGGGCCAGCTGTGATCCGGTCCAGAGCATCGCGGTGAGTGTCGTGCCGGTGCCTTCGGATGCAGAGCCCGTCCCGGCGACGTCGTGCACGGCCTGCTTAGCCTGTTCGATGACGTCTTCGAGGACGTTGAGGAGGTTGCCGGCTGGGATGCTGTCGGTTTCGAAGATTGCTGCCGCGCTGCGGGTCAGTGAGCGGTCCGTGGAGCGGTGGCGCCGCCAGTGGCGCGAGCGCGGCAAAGCGGGGGTCCTGTCGAAGGGATCGCCGGGGCGGCCGAGGCTCAGCGAAGCGCAGATCGCGAGGCTGGAGCGGGAACTGGAATGCGGGCCGCTGCTCCACGGCTGGGCCGACCAGCGCTGGACCCTGGCCCGGATCAAGACACTGATCGGCCGGCTGTTCCACGTGAGCTACACGGTGGAGGGCACCTGGCAGCTACTGAAGCGGCACGGCTGGTCCTGGCAGCAGCCGGCCCGGCGGGCGATCGAACGCGACGACCAGGCGGTCGAGGTATGGAAGAAGGAGGCCTGGCCGCCGGTAAGAGCACCGCGGCGGCGTGCGACGGCTGGATCGTCTTCGAGGACGAAGCCGGTCAGTCGATGACGCCGCCGCGCGCGAGAAGCTGGGGACGCAAGGGTTCAACGCCGGTGGTCAGGGTCCGTGGCCGGGGCTCGGGCCGGGTGTCCATGGCCGGGCTGACCTGCTACAAGCCGGGCAGCCGCTCGCGGATGTTCTACTCGGTCCGCGAGTACCGAGGCCGCAAGAGCGAGCCGAAGGGCATCGGATGGCGCGACCTGTTGGTCAGAGCACACATCCAGCTCGACGGCCCGATCGTGCTCGTGTGGGACAACCTGCGCATGCACCTGGTCGAACCGATGCGCCGATTCATCGCCGACCACGCGGACTGGCTTACCGTCTTCCAGCTTCCGAGCTACTCGCCGGACTTGAACCCGCAAGAGGGCATCTGGTCGCTGGTCAAGCGCGACATCGGCAACCTCGCCGCAGCCGACCTCGGCCAGATCACCCGCGCCGTCAACCGCAGGCTCAAGCAGATCCAGTACCGTCCGGACCTGGTCGACGGCTGTCTGGCCGGCACCGGCCTGAGCATGGACGACTGATTGACATCACGCATTCGGAGTCGACACGGCCCTCCGCATGGCCGTTGGAACATGATCATGCCCCACTCCAAGGGGCATGACCACGACCTCCGTCCCCATCCTGTCGGCACGCCTTCACTCTCTGGACACCGGAGCCTCGAAGCCGCTGAAATCGGATGGCCGACAGCCTCCCGCCCGGTCATCCTGACCCAATGGGAGACAGAGCCAACGTCATCGTGGTCCGCGAGAACGGCGCACATGAGCTGTACCGGACCGGCTGGGCGGTCGGAATTGACCTCGACCTGCTGGAAGGGCTGACGTCGGTTCTCGCCATGCTTCCCGGACTCCGCCAGGACGGCTGGTGGTTGGACGACACCATGGCACAGGGTGGGATACTGCTCGACCTCGGCCGGAAGGTGCTCCTGTTCTTCGCCTGGGAGGGGCCTAGCACTGAGCTCCGCCACCGCGCGGCCGTGTTCGAGCTGATCCAAGCTGCGTGGTCGGGCTGGGAGGTCCGCTGGCTGTTCGACGGCTCGGCCGAGCTGCGTGAGTACGTCGGGCTGGACCCGGAGTACGTCCGCTGCCGCGATTCGGACCCCTCTTTGGCCCCGCTTCTCACCCCCGACGACGAGGACTTGGCCGGGCCCGACCCAGGCGGTGTGGTGATCACGGTCAGTACCGGCCGCTGCCACGTCGCCTCTGACGCCTTCGACCACCCTGTCCGCGAGGGCGCCGCCCTGCTCGACCGCCTGGCGGACGCCCCCGGGCACGGAGGCTGCCGCCTGCACGTCAACTCCGGCATCCACCTCGACCCGGAACGTCGCCATCTGGGCTGGTGGTCCCTCTACTCCTCGCCACAGGCTTACCAGGTACCAGAGTTGTGGCCGGGCTGGACGGTGGAGTTCTGGCAGGACGACTGGGAACGGCACGTCAGAGCCAGTGACCGCTTCTCTCCGGCGGCGTTCGACGCCGGAGAGGAAGCCAGAGCCGCGGTGCTCGCCGAGGCCGGGGAGCGCCGGGCTATCCGGGCCCGCAACCGCGCCCAGGTCACCCGTCTACGGACCGCACCGGCTCGTTCCCAGGCGGGATGACCGCAACCAGCTTGATCATGGACGACTGGCCGACATCACGCATTCAAGCTCAGCAGCATCCCACTCACCGACGACGAACGCGCCGCCGTCGACGACGGCCAAGTCGCCCTCGACCAAATGCTGGAACGACTCGCCGACGTCCCCACTCCCGCCGGACCGACGCCGCAGCAGATCGGAAACCCTGCCACCGCGACGCTGCTGCCGGTCGTCGAGGTTCGCCAAGGCAAGCCTTGAGGCCCTGCCGGGCCCCGAGACCCACTGAAGATCCCCTGACCGCGGCGCCGGGGCAGCACCATGTGACCATGCGGATATGACACCTGGTCGGATCATCTTCCTCAACGGCACGTCCAGCTCAGGCAAGTCGAGCGTTGCGCGGGAACTGCTGGACATCCTGGACGACGGCGTCTTCTTTCACCTGGCGGTCGATGCCTTCAACGCGATGCGCAGCAAGCGCGAGCTCGGAGCGGAGGAACTCGACGCCGCGCTGCGGCGCACCCGGATGGGCTTCCACCGCTCGATCGCAGCCATGGCCGAGGCGGGCAACGACATAGTGGTCGACCATGTGCTGAGCGAGCCGTGGCGACTGCTTGACTGTCTGACGGTGCTGCGACCGGAGGACGTCCTTTTCATCGGCATCCACTGCCCGCTGGACGAACTCGCCCGCCGTGAGCAGGCCCGGGGCGACCGCCCGTCGGGCCTTGCGGCGCACCAGTACGACCTGGTTCACCGTCACGGCGACTACGACCTGGAGTGCGACACCAGCACAGCGAGCCCACGCGAATGCGCCCAGCAGATCAAGGACTTCCTCCCGCTCCGTCCCTGCCCCACCGCTTTCATCCGCCTACGTCGGCGCTACTTAACCGAAAGCAAGCAACCCCCGACGGCAACCCAAGCTCGATGAGCGAACTTTGAGTGAATGCCGACTCAAGACCCGCCGCAGGGGCGTCCCCTCCTCGCGCGGAAGGAACTTGACAAACCTGATTCCACAGAAGTTTGGGCAGCAGGACGAAGCCTTTGGCGTCCTTGGGCCGGGAGACGACCTTGACTGTGATGCCGAGGGTGCTCTGTGTCCAGGTGGCGAACTCCTCGCCGCCGTAGCCGTTGTCGGCCCAGACCAGCAGGATCTCGGGGTGATCGGTGTGCAGGCGGGTTAGGAGGATGCGGGTGGCATCGCGGTCCTGGACGTCGGCGGGGGTGACGAGGAGGTCGACGAGGAGGCCGTTGGTCGACCAGGAGATGTCTTTTCCTGCCATTGATGTGTTTGTTGTCGTCGTAGCCCCGGGTCGCTTTCGAGACTGTTTCGGCGCCCTTGACGGACTGGGATCGGATCGCTCGGACTGGCCAAGGACACCGCTGTCGCCGGATGCGAAGCCGCTGGCGGAGATGGTCCAGGACGTGCCGCAGGACGCCGGCCTTCGCCCAGCGGGCGAAGTAGCCGAACACGGTCCGCCAGGGGATGCCGAAGTCGGCGGGCAGCGCCCGCCACTTCGCGCCGTTGTTGGTGATGTAGCGGATCGCGTCGACGACGCGCCGGATCCCCCTGGGTGCCAGCTACCTCGTGATCGCCACCGTAGCCGCTCAAGTCTCCTGCGCCACAAGGGGATTCAACGCCAATCCCCCGCCCCGACCACGGCCCCTGCGCACCCGACCACAGACCCGACCATGCAGGTCAACGGGATGTGCAATCGCCACGTCCGAAACACTGCGCAGACTGCGCAATGCGACAGCCCAATGCCCAGCGGCCGAAGCCAGCCACCATAGCGCAACCGCGCAGCACTCCCGGCTGCACGCCCGCGGACCGACCGGAAGAAGGCGGCTGCACAATGGTCGCAGCAGCGAATGCACAACCTACGCATACCGGTTACACAGGCACCCCTGGCGGTTCACTGAACCTTTCCATCCTCATGCACGTTGAACTGGTCGCAAGAACATCTACGGCAGAGTACGCAAAGCTAACGCAGGAGATGCAATTATGCCTTATCTGGGCGTAGACAGAACAGCAGAAATTCACGCTTGGTATACTTCACATCCTGAACAGTTGGGATATCTTCCACCCGCCACCAGGGCTGCAAATGACCCTCAGTTTAATAATGTGCTGGGTTATTGGCTTTCGTTGGTTGCAAATAAAAGTGGAGGCCTTTCCGATGGCGAAGCAGACGCTCTAAGGAGGTATGGTTTTACAGAGCATTTGACCCCAAAGAGTAATCCTCGCGGCGAATTTCAATGGGAACTCAAAAATACTGTTCCGCGAAATTCAGATTTCGTCATAATGCAGCAAATGAATTCAATTGCTGCTACTGCGCGACGGGGTCCAGACGCCCGTGGAGCGAATCCAGGTCCAACGCTACCCGGCCTTAAAGAACTCTTTCCAGACCTCTTTCCACGGGTGTCTGGACAGAGGCAGGAGCAGGGGCATCTGCCGCAAGGATCGGGGCTTTCCGGACCAGCGCGTTGATGCAGATCGCATCTAAGAGGATGTCTCACGTGGTGCATGGCCCGTGCGGCATCATGAGTGGTTGTGGGTGCTGATCTGTCGCAGCGGCTGGTTCCTGACGAACTCTGGGA
>NZ_JBEOVB010000057.1:0-29923 GCF_040295245.1 Streptomyces sp. NPDC002884
GGGCCGGGCTCGACCGCCGCGCGGCCGCTCTGGTGCTGCGCGACCGGGCCGTGCAGGTGCCCGGTGTCCAGTCGGCACAGGTGGATGTCGGCCGCAGGAAGGTCACAGCCCGGGCACAGGCCCATTTCCGCGACCTCCAGGAGGTTCACGCGGATCTGGCCGCCACGCTGGGGGAAGCCGTGACGTCCTTGGGCCTCGCCCGGCAACCCACACTGACCGTGCGGGTCCGGCGCCCGAAGAAGGGCTGAGGTGATCCTCGTGCTCAAGACGGTGAACCGGGTGCTGCTGGGGCTTTGCGGCCTCGGACTGTTCGCCCTGGGCGGCGGCGTACTGGTGGGAGGGCTGGATCTCCAGCGCCGCTGGGGTTTCGGCATCCCGGGCTGGTGGCCGTTCCTCGGGCCGGACGATGTGCTGCTGGGCGCCGAGGGACGCACCCGGTGGCGGGACGAGGGCTGGTGGTGGCCGACCGTGATCGCGGTGCTCGCCCTGCTGCTGGTCCTGCTGCTGTGGTGGCTCCTCGCGCAGCGCGGACATCGCCTGGACCGGGTCCTCGTCAACAGCGAGGACGGCGCGGCGGTCCGACTCGACGGCCGCACACTGGAGGACGCGATCGAGGAAGAGGCGCAAGCCCTGGGCGGGGTTTCGCGGGCTCAGGTCCGGCTGACGGGCCGACGCACTGCTCCCGCCGCACGCGTGAGGCTGATGCTGGAGCCGTACGCGGATCCCGCGCGGACTCTGGGACGGCTGAGTCGGGACACCCTCGCACACGCACGAGACTCCGCAGGCCTGGACCGCCTCCCGTCGAAGGTCCGACTACGGGAAGCCCGCCACCACGCCCGACGCACCGTTTGAGATGTCCTGACAAAGGTGCGGGTTGTTGCCTGGACAGCAGCGCCTGCGGGGGTGGCTGCGTCGCCTGAGCCGGCAGTTCCGGCATCTGGGTGTCACGGGTCCACGAGATCCATGAGATCCATGAGGGTAGCGAGGTCGACGAATTTGCCTCCACCGGTATGGGTGCGGCGACCGCGCGTGAACTGGCCCGTCGCGGCTACCACGTGCTCGCCGGCGTCCGCCGCCAGAGCGACGCGGACGCCCTCCGGGCCACCCGTCTCGAGCCGGTGATCCTCGACGTCACGGCCCCCGAGCACATCGAGGCGCTCGCCGCGAGAATCGCCAGCGACCCGCAGCGCCGGAAGCTGGTCGGACTCGTCAACAACGCCGGCATCGCCGTGAACGCCCCAGTCGAAACCCTCCCCCTCGACCAATGGCGAAGGCAGTTCGAGGTAAACCTGTTCGGACACATCGCCGTCACGCAGGCACTGCTGCCGTTCCTCCATGACAGCCGCGGCCGAATCGTGAACATCAGCAGCCTGGGCGGGAAAGTCGCCATGGCCACCTACGGAGCCTACGCCGGCGCGAAGTTCGCTCTCGAAGCCGTCAGTGACATCCTCCGGCGCGAACTCGCGCCGCACGGTGTACAGGTGGTGGTCGTGGAGCCCGGCGGCGTCAAGACAGAGATGACCGGGCACGGCATCGAGCGGGCGCGGCAGTTCGTGAAGGACATGACGCCGGTAGAACGCCGGCGCTACGGCAACCTCATGCAAGCGATCATCAACCAGGCCGCCGAGTTCACCACCCAGGGTGTACCGGCCAGCAAGGCCGATTGAGGCCAGCGGCGGTACGGATCTCGTCTATGGGCCCTGAGGATCGACCCGTTCTCTGACCTCCTTGGCCCCCGGCATCAATGCCAACACCGACTCGGCCTCGTCCATGTGGGCATGGGCGATCTTCCGCCAGGGTTCGTTCTCGTCCGGGATCGGTGACTCGGTGCACGCCATCAGGTGACGCCGTAGCGCGTACAACTCGGTGAGGGCTCGTTCCCCAGCAACCCTTCCCCGCTCTTCGACCCTCTGATCCCGCGAGGTCTTCGCTTGGTGCTGTTGGGTAATCGCAGTGGCCCACACGGAAACCCCGGCGCCCACTAGGGCACCTCCGAGACCCATCAGCCCCGCCAACGTCTCTGCCTGCACTGCTGCTAGACCCCCCCAGGGCTCACCTGTTCTGGTGGACATCATGGGCATCCCTGCCTGCACCCACTGCCGGCCGGACAGCGGACTCGGTTACCTGGATGGCTGAGGTCAGGCGCTGCGGCGGGGCTTCCTCGCGCTCGTCTTCTTCGCCGCAGCCTTCTTGGCCGGCTGCTTCTTCGCCGTCGCCTTCTTTGCCGCGGACGCCTTCTTCTTCGGCAGCTCGTGCACGTCGGCGTCCTCGCCGCGGGACGCCTTCGCCTTGGACACGGATTCCTCGAGCGCGGACATCAGGTCGAGGACCCGGCCCGGCTGCTCCGGCTCGGGCATCTCGGGGAGCGGCTTCTCCTCCCGCTTTGCTTCGATGATCTTCTCCATGGCTTCGGTGTAGGTGTCCTTGAAGTCGTCGCCTTCGAGGTCCTCGCGGGCCATCGTCTCCATCAGCGCGAGCGCGCCCTCAATCTCGTCCTCGGAGACGTCGACGGGTTCCGGGAGGAACTCGGCAGGGTCGCGGATCTCGTCGGGCCAGTGCATCGCGTGCAGGACGATGGCGTCGCCGCGCACCCGCAGCATGCCGAGCCGCTCACGCCCGGACCATGCGTACTTGGCGATGGCCACCTTCCCTTCGACGAGCGCGCCAGCGCCTCGCGGAGCAGCTTGTAGGGCTTGGCCGCGACCTGGCCGTCGGGGGAGAGGTAGTAGCCCTCGCCGATCCGGATGGGGTCGATGTCGTCCGCGGCGACGAAGGCGTCGATCTCGATGGCCTTGGCTGTCGGCAGGGGCAGGTCACGCAGTTCGTCGTCGCTGATGGCGACGACTTGGTCCTTGGCGTACTCGTAGCCCTTGCCGATCTCGGTGTTCGACACCTCGCGGTCCTCGAGCTCGCAGATCTTGCGGGTGCGGATCCGGCCCATGTCCTCCAGGTGGTACTGGTGGAAGCGGATGGAGTGGTTCTAGGTGGCGGACTGGACGTGGATCGGGACGGTGACCAGGCCGAAGCTGATGGCGCCGGACCAGATGGTTCGGGGCATGGCACACCTCCGCGACAGGCCCCGAGCAGGAACAGCCTACGAAGGGTGCGCGCTGCCCGCACCAGCTGGTCATGGCGGGGGAGTCGGCGGTTCGGTCAGCTGCTACGTCTTCGTGCTCACCGTGCAGGAGTCGCGGCACAAGCTCGCCCGCGACATCTGCCATGGCAAGCGCGGCCAGATCATGCAGGCGTACCGGACGGGACAGGAGGACCAGCTCGCCCCCGAGTGTCGGTGGACACCGCGGCTCAGAAGCGGGAGCAGGCGGCGGTGCCCGTCCGGGCGCGGCTGGCGCGGATCTCGTCGTGGTGGTCGGCGGCCCAGCCGATCAGCTGCATGACGATCTCGTGCAGGCCGCGGCCGAGCGGGGTGAGGGCGTACTCCACACGCGGCGGCACCTCGGCGTAGGCGGTGCGCGTGATCAGGCCGTCCTCCAGGAGCTGGCGCAGTGTGCGGGTGAGCATGCGCTGCGAGATGCCCGGGATCTGGCGCTGCAGGTCGGTGTAGCGCAGCGGGCCGTTCTCCAGGACGGCGATTATCAGCATGCTCCACTTGTCGCCGACCCGGTCCAGTACCTGCCGGATGAAGGCCATGTGGTCGACGGGGATGCTCGCGCACGGCCCGACCGCAGCCGCCATCTCCATACCAGTGCTGTCCTGCATGGCGCCCATTCCTCTCCGTCGCGCACACCGATGTGCCTTTTGTAACGACTTCCATACTGGCGCATCATGCCGTTACGAACAAATGAGAGGAATTGGAGCTCAGGCCATGAAAATAGAGATCTGGGCCGAGGTCACCTGCCCCTGGTGCGGGCTCGGCAGCCACCGTGTGGACCGGGCTGTAGAGCGGTTCGAGCACAGCGACCAAGTGGAGGTGGTCCACCACTCCTTCCCGCTGGGCGCCGGCTTCCCCGCCGACCGCACGGTCAGCGTCCGCGAGGCCCTGCTGAGCAAGCACGACATCAGCGGCGCGCGGGCAGAGGCGGCGACCCGGCAGATCGAGACGCTGGCCGCCTCCGAGGGACTGAGCCCCTACCGAGTGCTGGACAACGTCGTCGGCGACACCGAACTGGCCCACGAGTTCCTCGCCCACGCCTCCGTGCAGGACAAGAACCGCGAAGCCTGGGACACGATCTTCCGTACGTACTTCGGCAAGGCCGAGCCCGTCTTCGCTCTGGACGACCTGCTCCGGCTCTCCGACGAGCTGGGCCTGGACCGTGACCTGACGCGCCAGGTGCTCACCGAGCGCCGCTACCGCACCCAGGTCCAGGACGACGCCCGCCGCGCTCAGCGCCTCGGCGCCACCGGCGCCCCGTTCACCGTCGTCGACGGCCGCTACGGCGTCCCCGGTGCGCAGGACAGCGACACCCTGCTCGACCTGCTGCATACCACCTGGGACGAAACCCACCCGGTCACCCTCGCCCCCGCAGGCGACGCCCCGGGCTGCGGCCCCGATGGCTGTGCCGTCCCGGCCCGTCCCCGACCCGTCACCCCATCCCCACCCCCATCTCTGTGAAAGGCACAACAGCCATGTCGTACCTGCTGCACATCGACTCCTCCTCGCTCGGCGAGGCGTCCGTCTCCCATCAGGTCGCCCAGTCCTTCCGTGACCAGTGGCAGGGCCCGGTCGTCCACCGCGACCTCGCCGCCTCGCCCGTGCCGCACCTGAGCGCCGCGGGCATCACCGCCCGCATCACCGACCCGGCCCAGCACACCCCCGAGCAGGCCAAGGCCGCCGCGCTCCAGGACGAGCTGATCGAGGAGTTCCTCGGCGCCGGCGCGTACCTGTTCACGGTGCCGATGTACAACCTCTCGATGCCGTCGGTGTTCAAGGCATGGCTGGACCAGATCATCGTCACGGACCGCACCCTGATCTTCAACGGCGCCTCCCCGGTCGCGGGCCGTCCGGCCGTGCTGGTCTCCGCCCGGGGCGGCGGCTACGGCCCCGGCACCCCCAACGAGGGCCTCGACTACGTGGTGCCCACCCTGGAGGCCGTCCTGGGCCACGACAGCCTCCTCGGTCTGGACGTCACCACCGTGACACCCGAGCTGACCATGGCCCCCATGGCTCCGGCCCTCGCCCCGCTCCTTCCCCTGCACGAGGCGTCCATGACGGCCGCCCACGACAAGGCCCGCACGCTCGCCACGACCTTGGGCACGCCGCGTGCCGCCTGACGCATCTCTCCAGATGATCCACCTGTCCCACCTGCTTGTTCTCGGCGGCAGCGGCCGCACCGCAATCCACCTACTCCAGCAGGCCACTGCCCGCGGCCACCGTGTCCGCGCCCTGGTGCGCAGCCCCGAAGCGGTACAGGCTCCGGCCGACGTCGAACTGATCAAGGGCACGCCCGCGGACATCGACAACCTCCGCAAGGCCGCCCAGGAAACCGGCATCAAGGCGTCCAACCTCAAGGCCGGTTTCGCCGACCACGACGGAGTCGACCAGGCCGTCCGCGCCGCGCACGTCGACTGGACCCCGGCCCGCGCCGCCGCCCTCAGCGACAAACCGGCCAACGGCCCGGTGCAGGCTGCCGAACGCGGCATTGGCAAGCCGGCCATGCGGATCAGCCGCGCCGACGTCGCCGGCTTGCCGATCGCCACCGTCGAGTAGGAAGCCTGGATCCGCCAGGCCCCACTGGTGCGGAACGCCCGGGGCTGACCCGGGCTGCTTTCCGCCGTCATTCACCGTCACTGTCGCAGTAGTTGGAGGAGCACCCCCATGTCCAAAGTGATTGCGATCTTCGGCGCCGGCCCTGGTCTCGGCGCCTCCATCGCCCGACGCTTCGCCGCCGAAGGCTTCCGTGTCGCGCTGGTGGCGCGTCGCAAGGGCCACCTCGACGCCCTGGTCGACCAGCTCAGTGCCGAGGGCATCGACACGGCTGGCTTCACCGCCGACCTTTCCGCACCTAAGGAGATCCCCGCACTGATCGAGGCCATCCGCGAGCGGTTCGGCCGGATCGACGTGGTCGAGTACGGCCCGGTCCCCAGCGTCCGGTTCACCCCGGCCGCCGAGCTGGACCCGGACACCCTGGCCCAAGGCATCCCGCTGCTCCTGCTCACACCGCTGGCTGTCGTCCAGGCCGTGCTGCCGGAGTGGAAGGAACGCGGCGACGGCGCGTTCCTGATGACCACCGGGGCTACTGCGGTCCACCCCATGCCGCATGCGAGCGGGGTCGGCCCGCTGATGGCCGCTGCCCGGAACTGGCTCTACTCCCTCAACGGGGAACTCACCGAGACGGGCATCTACGCAGGCACCCTCTCGATCGCCGCGTTCATCAGAGGCAGCGAGGCGGCAGAGGCGGCTGGCACCGCGGAGCAGGCGGCCGCGTTCCCGGTCGTCGACCCGGCCGACCTCGCCGCGCTCTACTGGGACATGTACACCAAGCGCGACCACATCGAGGAGGTCCATCCCGCCCTTTAAGGACCTGCCGGAAATTAACGTGCTGGTTTGATCTTTGTGGGGATGCTGTTCGTGAGGAACGCGGTGAGGTCGGCGGGTGTGCGGAACCTGGCTGTTGAGGATGGAATGGTGCGGCCGTGCTCGGCCAAGAGAGGCTGGACTTGGTGAATGGCCCTGGTGAGAGTGCTGCCGTTGACTCCGAAGAGTTGAGCCAGGAGGTCTCGGGTGCCGATTTTGCGTAGGTAGAGCACGGTGGCCAGCACCCTGCTTGAGGTGGTCAGCTTGTCCTGGCCCCCTGCCCCACGGGCACGGATCCGCTCACCTCCTCGCTGTTGGAACCGGGCTCGCTCACGTAACTCCGCTAGTGGCTACGACAGTTGGTCGATGAGCTCGTCCAGTGCCGCTTCGGGCATGCCGGTGAGTTCTGGGCTGCGCAGATACCCAGTGCAGGGCTGTGGGGAGGAAACGCTGATCGGCTGCGGGCCTTGGACCACGGTGGTGGCGTCGGGGCGAGGTTGCAGGGTGTAGTTCCAGTCGCCGTGGAAGCGGTGCCGTTGTATAGGCAGGGCGTCGATGTCGCTGTCGGTGACCTTGATGCCGGTGTCGTAGGTAGCGGAGTCGAGTTCGGCGTGAAGGGTCAGCCCTGTGCGGGTGGTGGTCGCTGCGATGCTGTCGATGATGACGTCGTGGCTGGTCAGTGGGCGGCCGCGCCAGTTCATGGAGATGTGGGAGAACAGTCGGTGCTCGATTTTGTTCCACTTCGAGGTGCCTGGCGGCATGTGGCAGACCGTGATCTCGAGGCCGGTCTGGGCGGCCAGGGCGGCGAGTTCGGTCTTCCAGGCGCGGGTGCGGTAGCCGTTGGAACCACCCGCGTCCGCGGTGATCAGTAGACGAGCGGCAGCCGGGTAGTCGTGCCGGCCCCTGGCCTGCCACCAGCGGCGGATGGAGGCGACGGCGAACGCGGCGGTGTCGTGATCGGTACCGACGTTGACCCAGCCGGTATTTGCTGCGAGGTCATAGATTCCGTAAGGGATTGCCTTTCCCGGTCCTTTTCGGTCCAGGAAATCGTGTGTCTTGACACGTACTGGCTCACCGGGTGGCCCCACTGGTGGCCTGCGTTCTTGTAGTCGCCGATCAGTTCCTTCTTCTTCGCGTCCACGCTGATCACCGGCTGGCCGTCGGCCATGTGTTCTTTGGCCTGCTCGTTGATGTAGCAGAACTGGGCGTCGCGGTCGGGGTGTTGCTTGCCCTCGAGGGTCTTGGCGCCGGCCTGCAGGCTGAAACCCTCCTCGCGCAGCAGGACACCGACGGTGTCCGCACCGACTCGATGTCCTTGCCGGGTGAGCTCCGCCGCCAGGCTCCTGGTCGACTTCACCGTCCAGCGCAGTGGCGACATCGGATCGCCCCGCTCATCGGGTTCCACCAGGGCCAGCAGTGCGGGCCGCAGCCCGGAGTCGAGGTCCACAGCCTTCTTGCGACCGCCGCCAGACCTGCGTACCCGGCCCAAGGGGGACTCGTCGGCTTCCAACTCGGCCACACCTTTGCGGACGGTCGCCTCGCTGACCTCGGCCGCCCGCGCCACCGCCCGGATACCTCCGTGACCCAGGATCCGAGCCTCGGCCCCCAACAGCAGCCGCCGCTGCCGCTCGTCCAGATGCGGAAACAACACCTCGAACTTCACGGCCAGTTGGTCGCGAACTTCACCAGACACACCCATACCGGATCAACGATCCGAAGCACGCGAAGCAACACGTTAATTTCCGGCAGGCCCTAAAGGGTGTTGCACAAGGCCGTGTTCGGGCAGGTCAGGGCCCGTGGAGGCAGTCCTCTGGTCATGACGCGAGCGCGAGGTTGTGCATGAGGGCGACGGCCTGGACCGCGTGATGAAGGCCGTCGCCACGCTGCCGGCAGTCGCGGAGGATCTTGTAGTTCTTCATCCGGCCGATCACATGCTCCACCCGGGCACGCACCTTGCGGTGGGCGGCATTGTCGGCCTCCTCACCTGGCAGCAGAGGCCGGTGCGGGCGTTTGCGGTGCGGCACCGCCATTCCGCAGTTGAGGTAGGCGCCGTCGCCCAGAACGGTCACGCCCTGGCAGTGCTCGGCCAGCCCTGAGGCCCGCCAGGCGTGCGCGTCAGCGGTGGTGCCCGGCACCGGGCGTGCGGCGGCGATCACCAGGCGGGTGTCGGCATCGACGATGACCTGCACGTTCGCGGAGAACCGGTAGTTGCGTGACGATGAGCCCACATGGCGGTCGCGGACCGGGACCAGGGTGCCGTCCACGATCCACAACCGGTCCGCCGCATCAGCCGGGCGGCAGACGGACTCGAGCGCCAGCAGCGGACCAAGCCGCCGGATGACGCGGCACACCGTGGAGGAAGAGACGCCGAACAGCGGGCCCAGCTGCCGCATGGTCAGGTTCGTGCGGTAGTACACCGCGACCATCAGCACCCGCTCGGCCAGCGGCAGCGACCACGGCCGGCCCCGCAGCGTTGCGTTGCCGCCCCGCTCCCGCACCACCTTCAACAGTCCCGAGAACTGCGTCATCCGCAGCCCCGTGAACGTCTCCACCCACACCCGCTCAGCACGTAAGACCCCAGCCATACAGAAGAGATGCCCAGCTCAGAGCCTTGTGCAACACCCTTTAAGGCCTGTCCCGTAACTGCCGCAGAGCAAGCAACAGCCCCGCGGCAACGGGACAGAATCAGGCTGCGGGGCGGCCCGGTCAAATGGTTGATCGCCGAAGGGTTTTCTGCCACTCGCCCGCCACATCGCGGGACTCATCCAGGCCGGGATCGCGACTTCCGCTCAGTGCGTAGGCCGGGGACCGGTCCGCGTGGAGCGGCACATGGGCGCAGTACCAGGCCCGCTTGGCGCCTGCTTGCTCCGCTTCCGTGCCTGTCCGCAGATAGTCGAGCAGTGCGGTCATGACTCGGCGGCGTCCGAATGCGTAGACCGCTGGTTCGACGAACCAGCGGCAGAGGCTGGGGTCCGGGTCATAGACGGCTGCGGCCATCAACGGGGCGAAGAGCTCTTCGGGCAAGCAGGCGCGCTCGAGTAGTGGCTTGCGTACCGCATGGGCCAGGTGGCGTGCGCGGCGGGCTTCCGGCACGTCAGCCGGGCTTCCGAGACCCAGCAGCCGCGCCACCTCGGCGGCGCATGACAGGAATGAGGGTTCAGCTGCCTCGTTGTGCTCTTCTTCGGCCATGGCGGCATTCTGGACTGACCTGATGCCAGAAGGCACGGGGCGATGGTTGCTGCTCTGTGATCTTTCGCATGTCGCCCGGCTACTTCTCCCAGGGTGAAACGATCACGCTGTGGCTGGAGTGATTACGGCGTGGGCGCCGTCGTGGATAGAGTCCTTCACCGGGCTGAGCCCGCGCTGCTTCGGCAAGTTGGTCACCGCAGTGCGCCGCGAGACCGCAGCCGAAGCTCATCGGGGGCGACCCTGGGGGCTCCCGCTTGAGGACCGGATCTTGCTGGTCACCACTTACTGGCGCACCAACATGACGCTCCGCCAGCTCGCCCCGCTGTTCGGCATCTCGAAGTCGGCGGCGGACGGGGTCATCGACCACCTCGGTCCCCGTCTTGCGCTCCAACCACGCAGTCGGTTCCGCAAGAACACCGTGCTGATGGTCGATGGGACCCTGGTGCCCACCCGCGACCACACGGTGGCCGAGCAGTCCAAGAACTATCCCTATTCCACGGCTCATCAGGTGGTCATCTATGCCGACCGTCGCCTGGTCGTCGTGGTCGGCCGGCCCCTGCCCGGCAACCGCCACGACTCCCGCGGCTGGGAGGAATAGGGCACCAAGGACGCCGTCGGTCACACCATGACCATCGCTGACGGCGGCTACCAGGGCACCGGACTGGTCATCCCCCACCGCCGCCGCAAGGGCGAAGAACTCCCAGCTTGAAAGGAGGAACACAACCGGAGCCACAAGCGCACCGAGAGCGGAAAGCCGTCAGGCGCGGACACCGCCCATCAGACGCGCGGGGAATCCGGGTTGCCGTCCACGCTGGCGCGGCCACGCTGTCGCCCGCCAGCGTGGACGGCCGCAGCGCGGTGACAGCCGCCCGCCTCGTCAGCTCCGCGGCCCTGCGAAACGCCGTGGATCGCGCGCCGGAAGCTGCCAGGTAAAGAACCGGTCGCACCCCGCATCAGGAATGGTCGATCCTTCCGTCGCCGACGCGACCGCCCTCTGTGAGCGCGCCGCCCAGGAGGACGAAGCCACGCTTTCCGCAGCGGAGCCCTGCGAACCGCCCGCCCCTCCCCGCCTCCGGCCCGGGCCCCGGGCGCGGAACGCGCGCCCCGCCCCGGTCAGGTCTGGGGCGGGGTCACCGGCGGCACCGGCGCTACCGCGCCGCGCGCCCGCAGATCGGCGGCGCCGCCCGCGCCGAGCACCCCGGTGTTCCGCTCCAACTCCTCGGACGGCAGGGCTGACAACGACCGCCGTGCCACCGCCGACACCACCAGCGGCAGCACCGGACGCAGCGGCTGCACCAGACGCAGCCACGGTGGCGCGTAGACGCTGACCGCGCGCCGCTCCACCCCGCGCACCAGCCATCCGGCGACCTGCTCGGGACTGTGCACGCGGCGCGCGGGCGCGGGCTGATGGGAACGCAGCGCCCGCAGCACCGGATGGTCATCGAGGGCCGCGATCATGTCGGTGCCGGTCCAATGCAGGTACGCGATGCCCACCCCCACGCCCACCGGACGCACCTCGGTACGCAGCGCCTGGGCGAACGACTCCACGCCCGCCTTCGACGCACAGTAGGCGCTCATCAGCGGCGCCGAACCGAACGCGGCGGTGGACGCCACCTGGAGGAAATACCCCCCGGTACAGGCGAGTTGGGGCAAGAAGACGCGGGCGGTGTTTGCGCTCCCGATCAGGTTGACCTCGACTACCCGGTCGAACAGCGATGCCTCGCACGTAGCGAACGGGCCCGCGGCGGCGATCCCCGCGTTGGCGATCACCACCGAGGCGGGTCCCAGCCGTGCGCCGACGCTGCGGGCCGCGCCCTGGAGCGCCGCCTTGTCGGTGACGTCGACCTCGAAGCAGTGCGCCTCGGTCGCCAGCCCGGCCGCGACCTGGCGCAACGAGTCAAGTTCCCGGCCCAGCAGCGCCACCCGCATGCCCCGCAGAGCCAGCCGGCGTGCCACCGCCGCTCCCACGCCGCGCGCCGCCCCGGTGACCACCGCGATCCGCGCGTCCGGTCCACCCTCCGCCATGACCGCCTCCAGGCCCGCCCTTACTACCCGCGTTGCACCGCGCACCCGGCCAGTCGACCACGCCCCCACCCGGCCCGCCCGCCACCGCGAGCCACGAGGGTGACGGCACCGCAGCCTGGGCACCGCCGCCCCGGGAGGACGTGTCATCCGCCGTGTCGCTTTTCCAGGGTGAGGACGGCTCTGGTGGTGACGGTCATGCGGTTGGGGCTGATGCAGTCTGCGGAAGATCTGCCAGGACTTCAGCCGTGCCATGCCGCGTTCGACCGGATGCCCGGGCAGAAAGGTTAAGCGAATGGGTAAAATGCAGGGGTGATATCCCCGCGGGTGCGGGGAGCGCATCTCCGAGCAGTAGCCCCCGCCACGCCCGCCTGCGGGAGGACGTTCCCGCACTCGTCCGAGCACTCGCACTGCGCCAGCAGCTGCAACTAACACGCTGGTCGCGGTCGCCGGAAGACCTCCGCTCGCGCGGAGAGGACGCCGTTCTCGACGTCGACGAACAGGCTGCGGGCGGAGCACCTCCGCTCGCGGACGCCAGCATCGCCCGCGCAGCACCTCTGCTCGCGCGGAGAGGACAACCCCTGCCGGGGCACCCAGCCGGCCTGACCCTCAGCCTCTGTGAACGCTGAACACCTCCGCTCGCGCGGAGAGGACGCGATGCCGCGGGACCCGATTGGCGAGGACGACAGAACACCTCTGCTCGCACGCACTACCGGGAGCGTCCCACGGTAGAGCGGGCTCCGAGCGGCGTCTAGGCCGCTTGCATGACGTGCAAAGCCGTTGCGCCGTACGGCAGATGACCACTGTGCGGCCAGGCAGCGCAGTGTGCTGTACGCGTCGCCCCGATCCGCGGGGCACCGTCCAACGGAGGCCCTGCCGCAGCGGAGGCATCCGGCGACACCGAATCCGCCAATGTGCCCCAGATCGGGTCAGCACCGTAGCGCCGGCTGCCCGGAGGACAGGGCTCGCGACGTCCGATGCGTGCGCTCGCAAGGCGGAGGGTCGCCCTCGCACAGGGTGTTGCCCGATGACGCGGCGCCCTCCGACCGGCACGCCCCGTGTTCCGCTGCGCTCCCATAAATCCTGGTGCGCCGGTCTGAGCCACCTCGTACGATGCCTCCGTCGCTCGAACATCAGTACATATCGGAGGGATCGGAGGTCACACTTGACCATGCCTTTCGGCACACGATCGCGTGCCGTTTTCGCATTTCTGGGATCCGTCGGACTGACCCTTACCTTGACCGTCACCGCGTCGCCCGCGAGCGCGGTCGGCAGGACGCCCACGGTGCCCACTGATCTGTTCAACAGCCAGAAGAAGTGCTCGACCGACGCGGACCGACCCACGTACGTCTCGGCAGCCACCGGTCTCGGCGTCGAGGGCATCCCGGGAACCACTGACACCGCCGACAACTCCCTGGTCACCGCGCAGTACCGGGTCTGGCCGGTCGTCAGCCCGAGCAGTGTCACCACGGTCACCCGTCTCAACGCGCTCCCCGGCATTGAGGCCCCAGCCACTCTGCCGGCCGCTGCGCTCGCCGACGGGCAGACCTACGCGTGGCAGACACAGACGGTGGCCGACGGCACGGCCTCGGACTGGTCGGCCACCTGCTACGTCACGATCGACAACACCCGTCCCGTGACCATGCCCGCCATCTCCTCGGCCAACTACCAGCCGGACGTGTCCAACCCGGGGGGCGCACCGGCCGAGTTCACCCTGAGCGCCGGCGGCGACGACGATGTCACCGGATTCGAGTACGCCTGGCTTCAGCCCCTCCCGATCATCGGCATCGTCAACCTCGGCGATCACGGCATTCCGCAAGTCGTGGACCCGTACTCGAAACCCCAATACTTCATGCGCGCCGACGTCCCCGGCGGGTCAGCCACGGTCCGCCTGGTGCCGCCGAGCGGCTCGGGTCCGAAGACTCTGTGGGTGCGAAGCCTGGACCGGGCCTTCAACACGTCGGAGACCACCAGCTACATGTTCTTCGTGGGCCCCACGGCACCAAGCGTTACCCCAGCCGTCCCGTCGCCCGAGTTCGGAGAGCCGACCGAGTTCACGCTCCGGCCCGCGCCAGGACTCCAGTCCAGGAATCCGGTCGTCAGCTACTCCGTCGAAACTATCGGCGGTCAGATCTATGGCAAGCCCGTCGAGGTGGCGGCGGAGACGGACGGGACGGCGAAGGTGACGGTGGTCCTGGACGGCATCTATGGCGAGGCTGTCCAAGTGACCAGCAAGAGCGCGGACGGCTGGGTCTCCGACATGGGCCGGTGGAGCAGCACCTACGACACCACTCCCACGGTTGTTTCGGACGTCTACCCCGAGAACGGTCCGGGTGGCGGAGCAGGAGTCCCGGGCTCCTTTACGTTCACGCCCAAGGTCAAGGACGTCGCCTCCTACACGTATTCCTTCAACGGGGGCCCCGAGGTCACGGTCACCGCGGGCGACGACCTCTCCGCGAGCGTCGACTGGATCCCTGCCACCGACGGCTTCTACGACCTTGTGGTCTACGCGACCAGCAGCTCGGGCGCCCAACTGGCTCCCTATGACTACTACTTCACCGTGAACTGAGACGGCGAACCGCCGTCACAGAAGGACAGCCGCGCCTGCCACGGCCGGACGGCGAGTGGCCCCCACCCCTCAGGGGCGCGGGCCGCCCCAGTCGGCTCGCTCCTGAAACCGCTGCAAGGCGAACGAGCGCCGGCGCCGGGCAATACCGGCGCCCCTCTCGGGGCCGCATGATCCATGACGTGATCTTGCGAGAGCTCGGAATGTCGGCCCGGACCGGTTCTGCGGTGCCAGCGCGGAGGGCGGCGAGGCGTTTGCAGACAACCTGGCGGCTGCCCCGGTAGCCGCCAGGCTGGATCTCCAGGAACAGCCGGGTGCCGCTGACCTGGGGTGTGTCAATTTAACGGCTGATCTTGGTTGTTGAGGTTCAGTTGTTGGCCGGGGTGAGCCGGCCCTCGAAGGCGATCTGGAAGGCGTTGAGGGGTGCCTTCCAGCGCATGGTCCAGCGCTTGCGGCCCTTGCCGGTCGGGTCGAGGCTCATCAGTGCCATGTAGATGCACCTCAGGGCGGCGGCCTCGGTGGGGAAGTGCCCGCGGGCCCGGACGGCCTTGCGTATCCGCGCGTTGACGGACTCGATGGCGTTCGTCGAGCAGATGACGGTGCGGATCTCGACGTCAAAGGAGAGGAAGGGCACGAACTCGGCCCAGGCGCTCTCCCAGAGGCGGACGATCGCTGGGGTACTTTTTGCCCCAGGTCTCGGCGAATTCCAGGAACCGTGTCGTGGCCGCGTCCTCGGTCGGCGCGGTGTAGACGGGCTTGAGCGCCTTGGCGATCTTGTCCCAGTCCGCACGCGAGGCGTATCGGAAGCTGTTGCGAAGGAGGTGGACAATGCACGTCTGCACGAGGGTGCGGGGCCAGACGGTCTCGACCGCGTCGGGGAGGCCCTTGAGCCCGTCGCAGACCAGCATCAGCACATCGTCCAGGCCGCGGTTCTTCAGCTCGGTGAATACCTGCAGCCAGTACTTCGCGCCCTCTCCGCCATCGCAGGCCCAGATGCCGAGGATGTCCCGGGTGCCCTCGACGGTGACGGCCATGACGACATAGATGGGCCGGTTCGCGACCTTCCCGTCCCTGATCTTCACGTTGATGGCATCCACGAACAAAACGGGATATACACGGTCAATTGGCCGGTTCTGCCATTCGGCCATGCCCTCCATCACCTGGTCAGTGATGGTGGAGATGGTCTGCTTGGAGACCTCGGCGCCGTAGATCTCGGCCAGGTGCGCGGAAATCTCCCCGTGGGTGAGGCCCTTCGCGGACAGCGACAGCACCATCTCGTCCACGCCCGTCAGCCGACGCTGCCGCTTGCGCACGATTTGCGGCTCGAAGCTGCCCTCCACGTCACGGGGCACCTTGACCTCGACCGGCCCGACGTCGCTCAACACGGTTTTCGCCCGGGTGCCGTTGCGGCTGTTCTTCCCCGCCGGATCGTGCTTGTCATAGCCGAGGTGGTCGGTGATCTCACCCTCCAGGGCGGACTCCAGCACCCGCATGGTCAACTGCTGCGGCAGTCCGCCCGCACCGGTCAGCTGCATGCCCTCACTCCGGGCCCGGTCGACCAGCATCGCGATCAACTGCTCGTCCGACGTGGCGGCACCGACCAGCTCAACCGCGGACTCGTGCTCGATCGTCATCTCACTCACTTGGCGTCTCCATGATCAACAGATCCGCCGTTGATTAGACACTCCCCCCGGACGCTCAACGGCAAGACCCAGACGCTCGACTGGGACGACGAAGGGCACCTAGCCAAGGTCACCAACGCGGACGGCACCTCGGCCTCCTACCTGTACGACGCGGGCGGCAACCGACTGCTTTCCCGGGACGCCTCGGGCACGACGCTCTACCTGGGCGACACGGAGGTCCGCCTCGCCAAGGGCACGACGACGACCACGGGTACCCGGTACTACAGCTGGGCCGGGCAGACGATCGCCGTCCGCAGCAGCACAGGCAGCCTGCAGTGGCAGGTCACGGACGCCCACGACACCGCCGAGACCGCGGTCGACGCCACCACACAGGCGATCACCCGCCGCCTGGACCCCTTCGGCAACACACGCGGCACCCAGCCGACCGCGACCGCCTGGCTCGGCGCCAAGGGCTTCGTAGCCGGCGTCCAGGACACCACCAGCGGCCTGACACACCTGGGAGCCCGGGAGTACGACCCGACCATCGGCCGGTTCGTCTCCGACGACCCGATCCTGGAACTCACCGACGCCCAACAGATCGACGGCTACACCTACGCTGCCGACAACCCAGTCAGAGGCAGCGACCCCTCCGGCCTTCAGATGCCCGTCGACCAGGACTGCACCAGCTGCGCGCAGGCTGACCAGAAGTCCACCCTGGTCGACACCGGCTCGGTCAACGACAGCGGAACCCACCACAGCGGTGGAGGCGGCGGCTCCCACAGCGGTGGCGCCAGCTCCCACCACAGCTGCGGCTGGTCCCTGTCCTGCCACGTCTCCAATGTCGCGCATAAGGCCTACCACGCTGTCCAGCAGCATCCGGTGATCGCAGCCGTGGTAGCCACAGCCGTTGTGGTGGGCGTGGTTCGCCTGCGTCGCCGCGACAGCCGGCGGATGCGCAGCCGTGCTGGTGGCGGGCGCCGAGGGCTTCACGGTCGGCGCAGAAGCGGGCAGTCTCGGCGGAGCTCTGGTTCGTGCGTCCGTGGGGGTGGCGGCCGAAGGCGGCGCTGTCATCGCAGGGTCGATGGGCATCGCGGGGGCGGGAGCGGCAGCCGTCGCAGAGGGAGCCGAAACAGCCTCTGCGGCCAAGACGGCGACCGCGTCGGGTGCCAGAGCAGTGCAGGGCGCGGCGCAGTCGACTGCAGGTTCCGGCGCAGCTGGTGGCACTACACGCGCCGCTACTGCCGCGCCCAAGAGCGGATCGGTTCCGGCGCGTGGGAGTCGTGGAGCCAAAGGCAAGTTCCAGCCGAAGGTTCAGGTCCATCCTGCCCCAGGCAGCTGGAGCCTCGACACCCGGGTGTCGGATGCCAATGCCCTTCGTGATGACGTCGGTACGGTCGCCACTGGCGCTGCGAAGAACCGGACGTATTCCGCCGCGATCAATGTAACCACTGGTGACATCGCGGTTGGCTGCTCAGGAGCCGGTAACTGCGCGGAAGTGAACATTCTTGAATCCACCGGATGGAGTCCGGCGAATGTACTTTTCACCCGTGCCGGCCCGTTGATGGACGTGGACGACGGGCTTGGTAAAGTCTGGCAGGAGATGGAGATCTGCACGACGTGTCAGGGGATCTTCCCGCTGGATTCTTTTGTTCCTGGAGCGCTCCTGGCGACAGAGCAGGGTCACCCCGGGTAGGAGGCAACAATGGTGAGTGCGGCTCTTCTTGAGCTGGAGAGATATGACTGGGAACAGTTCCGGTGTGGCTGCGGAAAAAGTGCCGCGCACATCCCGGAGACGTTCCGTCGGCTACTCGCGGCGAAGTCCCCCGAGGATGCGGTTGGATATCGTTTCGACGGGCACCTGGAAATTCAGTCCATGCTGTTTGAAGCTGCTGTCCCCGCAGTGTCCGTGATTCTGGCTGCGCTGACCGAGGAACCCGCCCGCTTTGCACGCAGTCATTTCTTGGTGACGCTCCTGTTCTTGGTCTCTGGAGAGTCGCATTCCAGTGAGATGGAGGCAGGGCGGGAGGACCTTGGTGAAGAGTGCCGCGAAAAGGCGCGGGACGGTCTTTGGGAAATCTACCGAGAGGCGGTTTCGGGAGATACGGAGAATGCGCTTGATATTCTCGAGGTGATCGAGGATGACGGACTTCGGCTTGCCCACTTCCGTACCGCTCTCCAGGATCGCCTTGCAAAACAGCAGAGAAAAAAAAGGCCAATTTGAGCGTCGAGGGAAACGGATGTTGGGATGAGTGGTGCGACGGCTGGCGTGGCAGTGGTGAATCGGGAAGGCGTCGGGGGAGTGCCTTCCATGGTTGCCAGGGCGATGGGGCGGGAGTGGTACAGGGACTATCTGGCCAACATGGATCCCCTACGGGGCACACGGCCGGAGGGAGCGTTGGTCGAGTATGCCGCCAACGCAGTGGCGGCTGCCGGGGCGACAGAAAATCCAGTGCTCGTGCTGGCGTCAAACGGACGCAGGGTCGCGGCCCGTCTCGTGGACACGGTGATCGCGTCGGCGTTCGCATGCCTCGGCCGGCGGCATCGAGCGATGGCGTTGCGCTGCTGGTGCTCGTACCGGTGGGGTTCGCCGCAGGCGGACTGCTCTACTTCCTTCCCCTTGTGCACTGGTGGGGCACGACCATCGGCAAGTGGATCTTCGGGCTGTGGGTGGTCCGGCTGTGGTCGGACGGGACCCTTCCCCCGTCCTGGAAGGACACGTTCCTCTACGGACGGGAGTTCCACGGAGAGCGCCCCTACAAGCTCGAACCTCTCGCCCGGGCCGGCGGCATGACCCCCTCCGGCATCCGCACCGCCTACACCAGCAGCGAGATCCAGACCGTCGCCGGCCGGATCGGCCGCACACCCGACAGCCGCCGCGCCTGCCCCCCGGCCCCGCCTGAGCCCTCATGAGCTGCCACCCCGGACCCCCTCCGCCGGCCTGCACCTGTCTGCCCGCCTGGCCCGCCCTGACCACCGTCATCGAGGGCACCGCCCACCCAGTCGTGCCCGCGCCCGCCCACACCCCCGCCTCCGCCCTCTACCTCGCCCGCTGCACCGGATGCGGCGACGCCTGCACCGGCCCCTGGAAGCGGCTCAGCACCTCCTCCCGCGCCGCCTGAGGACGCCACTCCGCGGGGCACGCGACGGGCCGCCCGCTGCGCGCTGTCGCAGCCGAGACCGACCGGCAGCTTGCTGCCGCTGCCCCGGCGTCCTGACAGCACCAGCGCCTGGTTGCTGCCTTGTTCGACGGCGCTCTTCGCTCTCACCAGTGGGCGGGGGAGCGATGTCCCACCAGCCGCGAGGTGGTCGTCGATCGGGCCGTCCGCGAGCGGTTGCTCAGAGCGAGAGCACCGGTCGCGTGGAGAATTCTTCGTACATGTCATCTCCGTCCGGTCCGTACACGAACTCGGCCATCCCTGGGTTGCGGTTGGCGGTCGCCAGGGGGAGCCAGGCCAGCAGATGGCCGTAGCCGCCGCACACCGACTCGCCCCCGTCGCCGCCGTGGACCGCGGTGACGTCGCTGGTCAGTTCGGTGCGGTAGGTGTCGTAGGCGATGTGCAGGCCGAAGGCGTTCGGCTCGTTGTGCGGGCCGGTGTCGCCGTAGGGGATGCGGTCGAGGGGACAGGCGTCGCCCCACCGGAACAGGGTGTCCGACCCGGCGCCGCAGGCGTGTTCCCACTCGTCGGAGCTCGGCATTCGCAGACCACGTGCGGAGAGGGCAGCAGGCATGTCGGCCGGGGGTTCGGTCAGGTTCTCGTCCTCCACGGCCATGAGGAGGGTGTCCAGGTGGACGCTGCGGCGAGCGCTGAGGATCCGCTCGAGGTGGGTCCGCAGATCGGGCCCGTAACCGTAGCCCTGCTCCAGGCTCTGCGCGTAGTCAGTGGCCTGCTGCGCGGTCGGCTTCCAGGTGGCGGCGTCGAAGCCCAGGGACACCCAGCCTCCGGGTATCAGGGCGAACTCCTGCCCGTCCCGCTCGAGACGGACGCGGTGCAGTGGGGCACCGAGGTGTTCCGTGGCCTCGACCAGTGACACCCGGCCGCCCACGTGGTCAGCGGCATTCTGGGCGATCCGCCGGGCGGTGACCTCGTCGAAGGTCCGCCACAGGTCGAGAGTGAGATCAGCGAGCGACATGGCCGGCAGTGTGGCACGCGGCACTGACACAGCACCGATGTCCGCCGGCCGACACCTGCCTGGTGTTCACCGATCCCCTGCCGCCCCGCTGCTGAAGAACGCCTCAACGTCCACGCACCGCTGCGCCAGTTCGGCGTACAGTCCGCTGAACGGGGAACCAACTCACCGTGTTCCAGCAGGCCCCCGTCGACGACCGCCTCGTCGTCGGACGCGGCGACGTCCCCGTCCAGGTCCGCCGGGAAGCCGACCGGATACACCGTGAGTTCCTCCAGCCCGTAGGGGCGGTTGCCGTGGAACTCGCTTCCTTAGGACAGCAGTTGACGGATCTGGGCGTCAACGACCTCCTTCTGTGCCTTCAGGCCATCGAGGGCCAGCAGCAGCGCATCCACCTCGAGGCCGTCGCTCGCGCCCTCCAGGTGGAGGGCGTCCTCCTTGCGCTGGTCGGCCACCAGGTCACAGGCGTCGTCGTAGCAGTTCCAGTGAACCGGCGGTCCAGGCGCCGCCAGCAGGTCTGCCCGGAGCCGAAACCCATTTCCAACGGCAGGAGTTGCCAGGCGACGTCCTGGTGCAGGACGTAGAGAATGCCCTGCGGACACAGCCGGTCCGGCACCGGTCTCGGTCCCGGTGAACCCTCCGGCCACGGCGGCAGCAACGGTTCGATCAGCGCCCACACGTCGTCGTCCACGATCCACGGCCGAGTCGTCACACACCACGAACGGTCGAATCATCACGTCGGTCACGCCCGACCAGGGCACTTCGGCAAGATCCTGTTACAAGCTCAAAGAGCGCCACGCGGTCGAGTGCGGGATCGACCGCTTGAAACGCCACCGCGCGGTAGCCGCACGCTATGAAGAACTCGCCGTCCGCTACGGGGCGACGGTGCTGGTCGCGGCCGTCAACGAATGGCTCTGGTCCAGCAGGGGCCGACGTTCGGCAGTCAGCCCTTCCGCCGCGGGATGAGGGCATGTAGGCGATCGAGAGGAATGCGAGCACATATTCTCCTCATTGGTCAAGTCGTGTTTGGCTGACCAGATATCTCGCAATGCGTCAAGGGCTTATGAAGTATTGATTGAAGGCTTCCTTCGGTAGTGCGGAAGTAGTGAACTCCCGCACATCGGAGGGCTGACCAGTCCCAGGTAGCAGGCTGTCGGTGTAGGCTTTCAGGGCACACGAAATTGCTTTCCGGTTGGTAGTCCGGACCGCAGGTCACCGGTTTCCCGTTCTGCGTCAACGTCCTCCCTCTCAGGGGAGTCCTGGTGTGCTCCGAGTACGAGAAGAACTCTGCACTGGGAGTACTGTGTCTGAAATGCGAATTGTCATCGCCGGCGGCGGGCTCGCCGGGCTGACACTGGCCCACTACCTGAACCGGCACGGCCTGGACGTGGCCGTCTACGAACGCGACGCTGATATCGCCGCACGCGAGGCCGGGTACCGGATCCACATCAACTCCACCGGCACCTCCGCGCTGCACGCGGCGCTGGAGCCCCGTCTGTGGGAGCTGTTCCTGGCGACCTGCGGTATGCCGAGCGAGGACATGCTGCTCTTCGACGAGCATCTCGACCTCCGCCCCGGCCGCGACAGGTCGGCCACCGAGGGCACCGGTGTGCCCACAGACATCCCCGAACATCTGGTGGTGTGCCGCTCGACCCTGCGCCGCATCCTCTACCTCGGCCTGGAGAAAGCCGTGCACTTCGGTGCCAAGGTCACCGGCTACCGCACCCACCCCGACTCGACGATCACCGTGCTGCTGGAGGACGGCGCCACGGTCGAGGCAGACGTCCTCATCGCCGCGGACGGCATCAACTCCGCCGTCCGCGCCCAGCGCCTGCCCCAGGTCCAGATCGCCGACCTCGGCTCCCGGCACATCGCCGCGAAAATCCACCTCACCGACGAGGCGAAGGCGAAACTGCCCGCCGAGCTGTTCAACGCCTTCTCCCTGGCCTACGCCGCCGACTTCACCGGACTGACCCTCGGCCCGCTGGAACGCACCGACCCCACATCACCGCTGATCGCCGAACAGGACCCCGGCTTCCGGCGCGAGGCCACCGCCGACTACGCGCTGAGCATCTTCAACTCCCTCCCCGACCGGATGCTCCCCGACGACGAACTCTTCACCGCCGGCCCCGACAAACTCAAGGCGCACGCCCTCCGGCGCGTCGCCAGCTGGCACCCCGCCCTGGTCGACACCGTCCGACTCTGGGACACCGCCACTGTGCAGGCCCTCAAGTGCCGCAGCTGCGTGCCCGTCGACGCCTGGGAACCGTCCAACGTCACTGTCATGGGCGACTCGGTCCACGCCATGAGCCCTGCCCTGGGCATCGGCGCCAACACTGCACTGCGCGACGCACACACCCTGGGTGATCAACTGCTCGCAGTCGCCGCCGGCGACAAGCCGCTCCTCGACGGCGTCGCCGCCTATGAGCAGGCCATGCGCGACTACGCCTACCACGCCCTCCGAATGTCCGCGTTCGTTGGCCAGAAGGTGATCGGGCACCTGCCCCTGCCCGAATAGTCACGGTATTGCTCGGGCGGTGCCGAGAAGCACCGCCCGAGCGCACCCCCCCACTCACGCCAAACTGGCCACTTTCACAACACGCCCCAGTCCAGCCCACCCACTCGGTCCGCCGAATCCCCTTCTGTCCTGCAACTTCCGGATGGTGTCACGCGTAAAGGTACGGTTCCGTCGCCGAGGTTCTTTGCCGGCCTCAAGTGGAACTGTGGAGGCTCTTCGGGCGTTATCGAATTCGGTGACATTCCTTCAGGAATGTGCGTGCCATACCTCTTTGACTCGCCGTCGCTGTGAATCATGTAGATGGCCGGGGGCGGCGTGTTGGAGGTCCATGGTTCCGGCGTCACGACCGCCTCCGGTCATGGCCCTCCGGCTACCCCGAACCGGAAGAATCATCACTTTTATCCTGTGGTCGCCGGGACGGGACATGGGTGGGGCCCGACGCGTAGACGTCGGGCCCCACCCATGGTTGCGCTGCTGTTGTGGCTTTTTACCAGCGGTACCAGCGGCCGCGCTTGCCGCCGCTTGCTGTCGGGCGGATCACGAATCCGAGTACCCAGACGATCAGCACGATGACGGCGATCCACCACAGTGCCTTCAGTGCGAAACCGGCACCGAAGAGGATCAGGGCGAGCAGAAGAACAAGAAGAACAGGAACCATAGTTATCAACCTCCGGACCGTCGTGTGCCCTGCAGTCCGATCTTCATTCCTGTGGGTCTTATGGATTTCTTTGGCGGTCCGCGGCTGCGGAGGCGTGGCGGTCAGCGTGCTTGTTTGAGGATGCGTTCCGGGGTGACACGAAGGGCGTACGCGAGTTCCGAGTGAGGCAGGGGTGAGTGGTTGTGGCTGCGGACGAGAAGGCTCAGGCCAAGGGTGAGCAGGTCGAGGGCAAGGTCAAGAAAATCGTCGGCGGTGCGGTCGGTAACGAGTCCCTGAAGGCCGAGGGGCAGGCCAAGAAGTCCCAGGGTGACCTGCGTGCGGCCAAGGAGAAGGCCAAGGACGCCGTTCGGCCCAAGTAGGCGCGTAGCACTCCTGATCCCGGCAGCCTGTGGGCTGCCGGGATCTTTGCTGCCGGGGCCGGGGGTCAGGCTGCTTGGACGAGTTCGGCGCGACCGAACAGAAGGGCGTATCCGGACGGGAACCGGCGGAGGATACGGTCCAGGAGGCCGGGGCCGGCGAGGTGGCCGATGACGGCGAGGACGGCCCCGGTGTCCCAGCGGGCCACCGCGGGAGTGACACCTGTGCGGGTGGCGAGGTCTTTGACGAAGCCCCAGCCCGTGAGCGGCTGGGAATCGGGGATCTGGCTGGTGAAGGCGAGGGCGGCCTCGTCGGGGAGGCAAGCGGCGAGTTCGGCGCGTTCGTCTCCGGCGAGCTGGCGGCCCAGGGCCTCCAGCACGGCGCGCGTGACGACCTCAGCCCGTTCGCGGGTGGGGTACGCGCCGTCGTAGCGGACTCTTTCCAGCATCTGGTGAAACGTCATGCCGGTCCGGGCAGAGGCCGGTTCACGCAGCTGAAGCATCGGAAGGGTGCCTTTCTCGTGCAAGGGCGGTTCGCGCCGGCAGGAAGGGCCGACCGGGGGCGAGCGCCGGCCGGCCCGCTGACGCGGCGGACCTGGTCTGGGTTCAGGCGCGCTCGGGGCGGCCGAAGAGGAGGTCGTAGCCCGGGGGGAGTTGGAGCAGAGTCCGGGAGATGAGGTCTTCGCCTGCCGCATCGGCGGCGACGCTCAGTACGGCGCTGACGTCCCAGGCCGCGGTCTGTTCGCTTGCTCCCTCGACCCAGGCAGCGACCGCCCGGACGAATCGCTCGGGCGGCAGCGGTTCGCCGGCCTGGAGCGGGTTGAGCAGGATCAAGGCGAACGTCTCCGGGAGCCGGGCGGCCAGCTCGGCCCGGACCTCACCCACCAGATGCGCGCCCAGCAGCGCCAGCACGGTACGCGCGGCCCGTTCGGCTTCCTGAGGCGTTGCGTACTGGCCGCGTTCTTGAACGCGATCGAGGAATGCTTCCCATCGCATGGCCACCACTGCCCCTCTGTGTCGTTGCGGGGAGGACGTGGGGCGGAGGACGGGACCGAGGGGGGCGGTGCCCGTCCTCCGCCTTCGGCTCGGCCGGGAGCCGGCTGATCAGCCGTTGATCTGCGGGCGGTCGGATGTGCCGCCGATGGCGATCTTGCGGGGCTTGGCGCGCTCGGCGATCGGGATCCGCAGGGTCAGCACTCCTGCGTCGTAGTCGGCCGTGATGCGCTCGGTGTCCAGGGTGTCGGCGAGGACGAGCTGGCGGGAGAAGACGCCCAGGGGCCGCTCGGAGAGTTCCACCTGCACGTCGTCGGCCTTGGTGACGGGCCGGCGCTCGGCCTTGACGGTCAGCATGTTCCGCTCGACGTCGATGTCGATCGCGTCCTTCACGACACCGGGCAGATCGAGGGCGATCACATACTCTTCGCCTTCGCGGTAGGCGTCCATCGGCATGGCCGTGGGCCTCGTCCATGTGCCCGTGCCACCCATCAGCTGCTGGGCGAGACGGTCGAGTTCGCGGAACGGGTCAGTGCGCATCAACATCACGAAAACACCTCCACAGGTCTGGCAGGAACTGCCAATGCGCTTCGTCTGCAACTGTTCAACATGTCATCCAAACGATGACAAGTGAAAGTGTCATCCAAAGGGTGACGCCGAGAGGATCTTCATGAACGCTCTCCCCGAACCACATGACCCCGCCTCGTTCTTCGCCGCCGCGGCAGCCCTGCACACGATCAACGAGGCCGTCCGCACCGCGCACGACGCGCAGACCGACGCGCCTCCGCACGACGGACCGGCCACTGCGGATCAGGCGCGGGCCGCGCTCCTGCTGCTGCGTGAACTCCGCGAGCAACTCGCAGGATGGGAACCGGGGCTCATCGAAGCTGCCCGGGCAGCCGGCTCCAGTTGGGCGGACCTGGCCCATCCCCTGGGTGTTGCCAGCCGCCAGGCCGCCGAACGGCGTTACCTACGCGTACGCCCCGGAACACCCGGCACCACCGGCGAACAGCGCGTACAAGCCACTCGCAACAGCCGGGCCGCCGACCGCACCATCACCACCTGGGCTCGGGACAACGCCGCCGAACTGCGCCAGGTCGCCGGCCAGATCACCGCGCTGACCGGCCTTCCCGCCGGGTCCCGCACATCCCTGGCCCGGCTCGCCGAGGCCCTCGCCGACAACGACGCGGCCAACCTCGTCACGCCTCTCGCGGATACCCACGGCCACCTCAAGGAGCACCATCCCGGCCTCGCCGACCGCGTCGCCGCCATCACCGACCACGCCGACCAGATCCGCCACGGCGACGACCACAACTGAACTGGAGCTCACCCGTGCGAGCGGTGGGACCGGACGCTGAGGGTGGAGACCGGCACCGCGGTACGGCACCACCTTGCGGTACGTCGCGGCGAGCCGCCCGACCGGATGAGGGGGCCGGACCGCCGCGAGAGCCCGGCTCCGGGCGGAGACTTCCAGAGGTCATGCGTCAGCCAGGCGGGCACGACGGCCCGGGCAGCGCTCCCGGGTTCTGCGCGGGGTACGGCCAGGGGGTTGCCGGGGGCTGTCTTCCTGGCCTTTCTCACCGGCCTTCTCGAACTGCTTGAACAGCTTTTCGACTGTCTTGTGGTCATCTTTGAGCAGTACGATTCCGTCCACTTTGCCTTCCCTCGCGTCGGCCGGGTGGCGGAGGAACTGGCCGCACCGAACGGCGTGTACCCGATGCGGGGCGGGAGGGCCCGTCCGGTACGGCGTAGTGGTCCGGAGGGACAACGCTCCTACGCCGGACGCGTGGGCGAGGGCGTCAGCTGCCTGACCCGGATCTCAGCTGTCCGCGCCTGTCCGCGCGACCTCTGATGCACACGAAGGACGGCCGGCTACGGGGACGGCGGTCCCGGCCGGATCGCTCAGGGGGTACGCCCGATGAAGGCGAGCAGGCGTGTCTGCACGTCGGCGCTCTCGGGGACCTCAACCCTCGGTCCGTACTGCCCGCTTTTGCGGAGCACGTCGTCGAGCGGCAGCATTCCGTCGAGCATCCGGGCACACCTGACAGGGTCGAGGGTCTCCTCCTGGCCACTGGCCCGCGCCAGGTCCCAGGTGTGCATGAAGACGTCGGCCGTATAGAAGCGGTCGACCGCCTGGTCGAGCGGAACCTCGCCGATGTGGGGGTTCGACAGGACCCTGCCCGCTGTGGCCGGGTCGTCGAGGAGCGCCTGCACCCCGTCGCAGTGGACCGTCCAGGCCGCGACCGGATCGTCGTCGACTGAGGGCCCCTGGGGAAGTTCGACGCCGGCGCCTGACTTCAGGAAGGCCGGGAACCATTCGACGAGGTGACGCACCACGTCCCGGGCGACCCAGCCCTCGCACGGCGCCGGGTTGTCCCATGCCGCCGGGCTCACGCCGCGCACGCGCTGCGTGAAAGCTCCTGCGACGATTCGGTGTTCATCAGTTGCGCTCGTCATGGGTTCAGGCCCTTCCTGTCGGTCCGAAGCTCCTCGGTGGAGTCGGCGCTGTGATCACCCTTGCCGCTCTCACGGCCCGCGAGCAGTTCGTCGAGCCGCTCGTATCCCTGGCGGACGCCGTCCCGCATACCGCTCTTGATGATCGCGTCGCGGGCCTCGACGGACTTCGTGACCGATGTCGTGGTGACGCGGGTCCGGCCGCCGAGATCCTCGAAGACGGCCTTCTCCAGGCTGACGCTGTCCGGGAAACCGTCGTAGGCGAAGGTCTGCACGATCCGTTCCGGGGGGCGCACCTCGTGGAACACGCCGCGGAAGCCGTACTCGGTGCCGTCGTCCTCGAGATGCGCGTAGCGATACGCACCGCCACTGCGGGCGTCATACTCGTCGATCCGCATGGTGAGCCGGCGCGGGCCGAGCCACTGGACGACGAGGTCGGGGTCGGTATAGGCCGTGAACACACGGTCCGGCGAGGCGTTGAACTCCCGGGTGATGACGATGATCGGCAGCGCCGGGTCGGCCTCGATCCGCGTCTCGAGCCGACCGCCGGCCTTTGTGGTGCTCATGATGCTTCCTCCCTTGCCAAGTCTTCCCGCGCGGGCCGTTCCTCCATCTGCTCGAGCACGGCGTCGAGTCGACGGAAGCGGTCCTCCGCCTCACGGCGGTACCGCTCGATCCACCTCGTCATCAGGTCGAACACCTCACCTTCGAGGTGGCAGGGCCGCCGCTGGGCGTCCCTGGTGCGGCTGACGAGGCCGGCGTCCTCCAAGACCTTGATGTGCTTCGACACCGCCTGGACGGTCACGTCGTAGGGCTCGGCCAGTTCGTTCACCGTGGCGTCGCCGCCTGCCAGCCTCGCGACGATGTCGCGCCGGGTCGGGTCGGCCAATGCGGAGAACACCCGGGACAGCCGGTCGTCGACCACTTCCCACCTCGCTTATTCAACCTCTTAGTTGAATAAAGGTATGGCCAGGCCCGCGGCTTTGTCAACCAATCGGTTGAGTAAGCACGGAGCGACCTGCCGGCCATCCGACTTCACCAGCCGGGCGATCGAGGCGTAGGCGACAGCGAAGGAGACGGCGATGCCACGGTGAGCGGGGCAGCTCCCACCCCGGCGCCCACCCGCGGCGTCCTTCAGTTCGTACAGGCCGGCGCCCGTCAGGGCCGGGATGCCGAGGAAGGAGGAGGGCGGGCAGGCGCCTTGTCGTGGCAGGGAGACCGGGGGCCACCGACGTCAGGCCGCCAGGTCGGCGGTGGCGGAGGACTTCCCCGACCTGCTTCCTGACCAGCTACGCAGCCGACCGTAGTTCCCGCCGCGCCCACGCTGCGGGGCAGCCCGCAATCCCGCCGTCTGATCCGGCCCGAGCGGAGGTTGCGTGCTGCTCCGCAGCCGGCGGTGCCGGCGATCCTCGCGCAAGCCGGGCATGCCGTGCAGGTGGACCGTGCGGGCGGTGAGGTACGGGTCGGGCTGCTTGCGTGATCTTGGGCCACCACGGGATCGACACCCGTGTTCCTGCATAGAGGGCGGGGCAGTTCGATGCCGGCGAGCGGGCGAAGCACGAGCAGCGTCCCGGAGTCCCGCGCCGTTTCGACTGGTCCGGCGACCCTTGCTGAGCGGGCGGCCGGCTCGTTGCACGGCCTTGGCGGGAGGACGCTGGGAGGCGTGATTCGCGCGCCGGTCTCCCGAGGGTGTGCTGGGCGATCGGGACCGACAACGCGCAGGGTGGTGGCGTGGTGGAGGGGTTCACCACGCCACGCAGGGCGGCGTTGCGAGGTGGCGGTGTCAGTGGGTGATGAGCATGCCCTCGCGGAGCTGGGTCAGGGTGCGTGACAGCAGTCGGGAGACGTGCATCTGGGAGACGCCGAGCCGTTCGCCGATCTGGGCCTGGGTCAGTTCCTCAACGAAGCGCCAGTGCAGGATCTTGCGCGAGCGTTCGTCGAGGTCGGCGATCATGGGTGCGAGGGCGTGGAAGTCCTCCACGAGTTCCAGCGCACTGTCGTGGTCGCCGATGAAGTCGGACAGGGCCGACTCGCCGTCCTCGCTGCTGTTGATGGCGGCGTCCAGGGAGGAGGAGCGGTAGCCGTTGGAGGCCAGCCGCGCCTCGATGACTTCCCTTTCCTCCAGGTTCATCAGCTGGGCCAGCTCCGCCACGGTCGGGGTGCGGCCCAAGCGGCTGTGCAGTTCCTCGGTGGCGCGCGCCAGCTGGACGCGGGCTTCCTGCAGGCGGCGCGGGACGTGCACGGCCCAGGTGGTGTCGCGGAAGAACCGCTTGATCTCTCCGACGATGTAGGGGATCGAGAAGGAGGTGAACTCCACCTCGCGGGAGAGCTCGAAACGGTCGATGGCCTTGATCAGGCCGATCACGCCGACCTGGACGATGTCCTCCATCTCCTCCGGGTCCCGGCTGCGGAAGCGGGAGGCCGCGTAGCGGACCAGGGAGATGTTCATCTCGATCAGCGTGTTGCGCGCGTACTGGTACTGCGGTGTGCCCTCTTCCAGGACTGTGAGTTGCTGGAAGAACAGGCGGGTGAGCTCCCGGGCGTCCTTCGGAGCGACCTTCGACGGGTCGGCCACCTCGGGCAGTTCAGCGCACGTCGCATCTGCGGTCGTCAGTGCCGTATCCGTAACCATGTGTCCCTCCCCTGTCGGCCATGCCGACCCCGGCCCGTCTTGAATCGCCACGGCCGCTCTTACCCCGTCCCCTCACCATCATGCCTACTCCTTTGGCGGGAGCGAACCGCCCAGGAGCGCTGCACCGGCACCGCTGCGCAGGCTCCCTCAAGATCTGTCTGCGGCGCCCCCGGCGTGAGTCCTGTGAAGAAGCCGCGCAGGGTGGGAGGTGTTGACGGGCTGTACCGGAGTGACGGGCGAGGTCGGGGAAACTGGTGGGTATGGACATCGAGCGCAGGAACAACGTCACGGTCACCGGCAATCCGCAGGGGCCGAC
>NZ_JBEOVB010000058.1:0-27230 GCF_040295245.1 Streptomyces sp. NPDC002884
TCGCGCTTGAACCAGATGTTCGGGAACGCCAGGAAACGGTGCCACGCCACACCCATGTTGGTGTTGAGCGAGACCACGATCATCCAGATGAACGAGGCGGCGATTTTCAGGCCGGCGAAGAAGTAGGTGAGGGTGTGCAGGGTGGAGGTGTCCATCCCCTCGAACCACGAGAGCAGCGGGTAGGAGAGGAAGAACGATGCCTCGTAGTGCTCGATGTGGTGCTGGGCGCCTTCGAGGGCGTGCAGGACGACGATGCAGATGCCGACCGTGAGGATGACGGCTTCGACGAAGTAGGCCTGGCCGGTCTTGGAGCCGGTGAAGCGTGACTTGCGGCCGGGGCCGGTGGGCCGGCTGAGCTGACGGACGGTGATCAGGGTGATGATGCCCAGGGCGGTCATGGTGCCGAGGAACTCGACGAAGACGTTGTACGGGGTCCAGTCGCCGATGACCGGCAGCAGCCAGTCGGGGTCGAAGAGCTGGCCGGTGGCGTTGACGATGGTCAGCAGCAGTGTGTAGAAGCCCACTGCCACGAACCAGTGCGCCGCCCCGATGACGCCCCAGCGGTTCATCCGGGTATGGCCGACGAATTCCCTGGCCAGCGTACGGGTGCGGTCGAGGGGGCGGTCCGTGCGGGTGCGGGCGGCGACGGACTGGCCGAGCCGGATGAAGCGCCAGATCGCCAGGACGGCCCGGCCGAACAGCGCGACACCGACCACGATGAGGACCAGCGACACGATGATCGCGGCGAGTTGCATGGGCGGACTCCTCGAACCTGCGAAAACGGGACTACCAAGCGGTAACTTGTGTGCTCGATTCGAGACTACCCACTTGTCGTGCCGCGCCGCAGCCGGGGTACGCGGTGATCTGCGTCGCTGCGGCGGCCCGCCCCGCCCGATAACGGGGGTGTCTAAGCGGGGAGTTGGTGCGACGGGCCGGGTAGTTACGCGGACCGTCCGGTAGGGATGCGTCCCGTCCGGGCAGACCGCGCGGCCGGTCGGCTCAAGCGGTTGTGCAGCGCACCCGCAGACCTGCAACCCACGCGTCTGCGGCCCCCGCTCCTGTCGCGTACCTCGGGCCTGTCGCATGGGGGGAGTGGCCCTGTCCGGGTGCCGCGCCTGCATGGGACACTGGTGCGCATGTTCGGAGTCGTTGATCTTCCCACCTATCTGGCGGGACTCGTCCTGATTGTTCTTCTTCCGGGGCCCAATTCCTTGTACGTCTTGTCCGTTGCGGCGCGGCGCGGGGTGCGGGCCGGATACACGGCGGCGGCCGGCGTGTGGTGCGGGGACACCGTGCTGATGACGTTCTCCGCGGCCGGGGTGGCCTCGCTGCTCCAGGCCAACGCGGTGCTGTTCGCGGTGGTCAGGTATGCGGGTGCCGGCTATCTGACCTGGCTGGCGGCCGGGATGCTGCGGGCGGCCTGGGGGATGTGGCGGACGGGCCGTGAGCGGGTGCTCGACGGGGACGGCGCGGCCGCGGTCGTGGTCGAGCGGCCGTTGCGGCGGGCGCTGGTCGTCAGTTTGTTCAACCCGAAGGCGATCCTGTTCTTCGTCGCGTTCTTCGTGCAGTTCGTCGACCCGGGCTATGCCTATCCGGCACTGTCTTTCGTCGTCCTGGGGGTGTTCGCCCAGCTTGCCAGCGTGCTGTACCTCAGTGTCCTGATCTTCGGGGGTACCCGGCTGGCGGGCGCGTTCCGGCGCCGCAGGCGGCTGGCGGCGGGGGCGACTTCGGCGGCCGGTGTGCTGTTCCTGGGGTTCGCGGTGAAGCTCTCCCTCGCCGCCTGATCCCGAAGGCTGCGTCGTCGCCGTACGGCACCTGGCACCTGAAGCACCTCCGCAGGCGCCGGGGAGACGGTCCGGGCCGTCGATCGCCGGGGTGGGGGTCCTTGCCCGGTCGTCCCGCGCCGGCACCATCTCGCCGGGTCGTCATCGGGCCCGGTGTTTGTGCAGGTCAGAGCCGGTGACGTCCCGTCATGGCGTCACTTGCGCCGTGGCGGTGGTGCGCGTGTGCCGAACGGCCCACTCTCGTCTCAGCACCTGCGCGGCAGTCAGCGCGGGTGCGCCGGCCACTCGTGGGGGAGACGAGGCATGGGATCGCGCTCCGACCGGTCCGGTCCGGGGGCGCGGCCAGGGTCGGACGACGCTGATCGGCCTGTCGGCCGATCGACCTGCACAAGGAGACAGTTCGCAGCCATGGAGAGACGCGCAGCATTCCTCGCTCACACCGATGACGGGACCGCACGACACCGGGGCGCACGGCGCACCACGGCAGGGTGGCGGATCCGGATCGGGGCCGTCGCCGCCACCGCGGCGATGGTCTCGGCCGGCATCGTGCTGAGTGCCGGACCGGCAGTGGCGGCGCCGGTCGCGATCAAGTTGACCTTGGCGTCCTGCCCCGCCGAGATCGTGCAGGGCCAGGTGAGCGGCTGTGTCACGGAGCTGCAGAACCTGCTCAACGCGCACGGCGCGGCTCTGGTGGTGGACGGTCAGTTCGGGGCGGGCACGCTCTACGCGGTCCGTGAGTACCAGGCGGCCACGGCGATCGCCGTGGACGGGCGGGTGGGCCCGGCGACCAAGAGCAAGCTGTACGCCACCGCAGGCTCGGCACCGGCGCCCATCAACCTCCAGTCCTCCTCGTGCCCCGCGAACGTCGTACAGGGCGACAAGGGCGGATGCGTCAGCGAACTCCAGCGGCTGCTGCGCCACTTCGGCTATGCGGTCGACGTGGACGGCGACTTCGGCGCCGGGACCGCGAGCGCCGTGCGCAGCTTCCAGTCCTCCCGCGGTCTCACGGCCGACGGACAGGTCGGGGCGAACACCAAGCGAGCCCTCTACGACACCGACGAGTCACCGTCGACGAGCCTGGACCTGAGGTCGGCGTCCTGCCCGGCGAACATCGTCGAGGGCGAGAGCGGCGGTTGCGTCGCCACGCTCCAGGCCCTGCTGAACGGGAAGGGTCAGCAACTCGCCGTCGACGGTGAGTTCGGCCCCGCGACCCTGTCGGCCGTCAAGGCGTTCCAGTCGGCGAGTGGCCTCACCGCCGACGGCGAGGTCGGTGCGAACACCAAGGCGGCCCTGTACGCGAACATCGGCGGCGGCGGAGGCAACGGCGCCCCCGCGCCGGTCAACCTGAACTCCGCTTCCTGCCCGAACGAGATCGTGCAGGGGCAGCGCAGCGGCTGCGTCACCGAGCTGCAGAGCCTGCTCAACCACCACGGTGCCGATCTCGCCGTCGACGGCGACTTCGGCTCGCTCACCGACAGCGCGGTGAGGGACTTCCAGTCCGAGAAGGGTCTCTCGGCCGACGGCCATGTGGGACCGAACACCAAGGCGGCGCTGTACGGCACGGTCACCCCGCCCTCGTCGCCCCCGCCCGGCGGCGGGTACGGCAAGATCCTCGACGTGGCCGAGGCCGAGGCCGGCACCGTGGAGGGCAGCGCCCGCGCGAACAGCTACGGGTCGGCCGTGGGCCTCTCGCTGTCCACCAGCAACTACGCGTGGTGCGCGACCTTCGTGAGCTGGGTGGCCAAGCAGACCGGGGCCTCCTCCTACCGCAACTCCTACGTCTCGGGCTGGGTGAAGCAGGCACGGGCCGGCAACTACCACCTGTCGGTGACGACCGCCCCGCAGCCGGGTGACATCGTGGCCTTCGACTGGGACGGCGGCAGCGACTTCACCGGCGGCAACGAGCACATAGGCATCGTGCGGACGGTCTCCGGGTCGTCCTTCACCACCGTCGAGGGCAATACGAGCAATCCCAACGGCGGCAGCGACGGCGTCTACGTCAAGACCCGTGGTACCAACAACGGTTACGACGTGGTCTTCATCAGGGTCCGCTGACCGACTCTCGCCCTGCCCCCTTCCCACACCGTCGGCCCCGCACTGCGCACCCCGGGGTCGGGCGTCGCTCTACGGGGCGAACGTTCGGCGCCGGGCTCCCGGAGGCGGCAGTGCCGCGGCGGCCCGGCGGGCGGTGTCCACGTGGTGTGCCGCCTGCCAGGTCCGGGCGACCTGTTCGGCGCGCGTGTAGGCGTCGGCCGCGGCCTGTTCCTCGTCGAGCAGGCGGTACAGGTCGCCGAGAGCGTGGGCAAGGGGGCGACTCGCGTACGCGCCGCCGGCGGTGCCGCCGAACTGGTCCTGGAGGGGCAGCAGATGAGTGATCAGCACGGCTGCCGCGCCGGTGTCGTTCAGCAGGACCGCCAGGTCGCTGCGGTAGTCGAGTTCGAGTCCGTAGAGATGGTCGGTCACCGGCCGCTCGGGGAACGACACGGCCCGCGCTTCGTCCGTCCGGCCGAGACGGGCCAGGACGAGTGCGTGCAGTACGGCGACGGGGGCGCCGACGGCCGAGTGGATCTCCCTGACGTCCTGCTCGATCTCGGCTGTCCTGCCCTGGGTGAGCCGGATGGTCATCAGGCCCATGGTGCGCAGGTCGGCGGCCCGGTGTGCCCCGATGCGCCGCAACAGTACGTCCGCCTCGACGTACGCCGTCTCCGCCTTGGCGTACCGGCCCTCGACGGCGGCCAGCATGGCGAGGGTGAGGGTGTTGATGCCCTGGGCCCACCGCAGCCGGTACCGATGCGCGAGGCGCAGACCGTCGGCGGTGTGCCGGCGTACCCGGTCGGGGTCGTTGCGCGAGGCTGCGGTCAGGGTGTCCAGGTGCTCGCAGACCCAGCGGTAGGCGGGTAGGTCGTGGGTCAGGGCGAGCCGTCGGAGTTCGGCGACGAGCGGCTCGCGCGCGGTGTGCTGTCCCTCGTGCGGCATGAGCCGGGCCGATGTCATCAGCGCGGAGGCCAGAAGGCGTGGTTCACTGCCGGCTCGGGCCAGGGCGAGCTGGGCGTGTGCCACTTCCAGAGCCCGTGGCGCGTCCTCGGCCGCCACGGCGTCCACGAGGACCTGGAGTACCCGGGTGCGTGTCGGATCGTCGAGGGACCGGTCCTCGGCCAACTGCTCCAGGCGGGCCAGTGCGGTGCGGTCGAAGAAGCCTTCCAGCCTGCTGCGCCACAACGAGGGTTCGGTCCACGCGCCGTAGACCGCCGCGACCAGATCGTCCCGGTTCGCAAGTATGGCGAGGTCGACCGCTTGCTGCCGGGTCCGTCGGGCGGCGTCGGACGCTCCGGCCCGCACCTGCGCGCCCAGCAGCCGTATCAGGAGGCCGACGGTCGCCTCACGGTGCCCGTCGGAGTCGGACGCGATCGTGGCGTGGGCCTCCAGCGCCTGCTGGATCAGCCCCACGGCCACGTCGTGGGCGTACCGCCGTTCCGCCATCTCTGCCGCCCGCAGCGCGTAGTCGAGGGCCAGTGCCGCGGTGTCGCCGCGGCCGGCACGTGCGAAGTGGTGGGCCAGGGCGGGCAGATCGGCGGGATGATGGCTGCGCAGCTGCCGGGCCACACGGTCGTGCAGGCGGGAACGCCGCATGACGGGCACGTCCGTGTACACGGTGTCGCGCACCAGCGCGTGCACGAAGCGGACGCGTCCCGGTGCGGGCGCGGTGAGCAGGTCCGCGGCCAGGGCTGCCTCCAATCCGTGCAGCAGGCGGTCCTCGTCCAGATCCGTCGCGTGCGTCAGCAGGGAGATGTCGGCTTCGAGTCCCACGACGGCCGTGAGCTGTATGGCGGAGCGGGCGTCGGCCGGCAGCAGGGCCAGGCGTCTGCGCAGCACGTCGCGTACGCCCTGCGGGACTTCGGAGACGGCGACCAGGGCCCCTTCACTGGTCAGGAGACGTGCGCTTTCCAGGACGTAGAACGGGTTCCCGCCGGTGCGGTCGGTGAGGGCCGTCACCGTGACGGGATCGACAGGCTCGCCGCAGACGGTCTCGACCAGGGTCGCGACGTCCGCGGTGGGCAGGCCACCGAGCGTGATCCGGTACGGAGCGCCCGGTGCGAGATGGGCGAGGGTCTTGCCCAGGAGATCGCCGGTCTCGGCGGGCCGGTAGCTGGCGGCGGTGAGCACGGGCAGGCCGGTGACCCCGGCCGCGGCTTCGAACAGAGCGAGCGTCTCGGCGTCGGCGCGATGCAGGTCTTCGAGGACGATGGCGAGCGGCTGCCGGCCGGCTGCGTCCCGGAGCCAGGCCGCGAAGGCACGGTGCATGCGGAATCGTCCGACGGTCGCGGCGTCACCCGTCGGGGCGGTTCCGGCGTCGGACTCGCTCAGCAGCGCGACCAGCTCCGCGGGGCGGGCCGGAGGGAACGTGCGCGCGAGTGTTTCGAGAGCCTCCACCCAGGCCCAGGCCGGCGGCGCGCCCTCGTATTCGGGGCAGCGGCCGATCAGCACGAACCACCCCTCGATGCGCAGGCGTTCGGCGAACCGCTCCAGCAGCGCCGACTTCCCGGCGCCCGCCTCGCCGGTGACCAGCGCGGTGGAGCCCGACTGCCGGGCGGCCGTGGCGGCGGCGCCCAGCGCGCGCAGCTCGTCGTCCCGGCCGACGAACGGCAGGGGTGCGGAGGCGGACGGTTCGGGGACCGGAGCGGTGTCCCTCAGGATGCCGGCCGTGGCGGCGGGAACGTCAGCGGTCCCGGGCGGCACCGCCACGGTGGCGCCGGGGACGGCGGTCGGCCTGGCCGGCGGTACATGCGCGGGCAGGACGTCGAGACGTTGGGTCAGCACGGCCTGTTCGAGTTCCACGAGGGCCGGCGAGGGATCGCAGCCGAGTTCGTCCCGCACCGCCTTCGCGGCACGGCGCAGCGAGGTCAGGGCATCGGCCTGCCGGCCGCACGCCCAGTGAGCCAGCGTGAGCAGCCGCCACCCTTCCTCCCGCAACGGGTTCTCCCGCACCAGGACCTCGGCGGCGAGCGCCGCCTCGTTGGCGTGGCCCTCTCGCAGCTCGGCCGCGGCGGACAGCTCCCGGGCCTGGACGTACAGCTCGGTCAGCCGGGCCGCTTCCGGCGCCGCCCACGTCTCGTCCGCGTGCTCCAGGAACGGAGGTCCTTGCCAGGACCGTAGTGCGTCGGCCAGCAGTGCGCGGGACCGGCCCGGTGGAGCCTTTCTCGCCTCGCCCACCTGGGCCTCGAAACTCCAGGCGTCCACGGAGCCGGGGGGCAGCCGCAGAACGTAGCCGGGGGCGGAGGTCGCCAGAACGGTAGAGGGCGCCCGGCTCGGGCGCCGGGGTTCGAGCAGGCGGCGCAGGTTCGACACATAGGCGTGGAGGGACGAGCTGGCCTTGGCCGGGGGCAGTCCGTGCCACACGGCATCCACCAGCTGGTCGGCGCTCACCACCGAGCCGCGGGCCGCGACCAGCAGGGCGAGGACGGCGCGCTGCCGAGGGGTTCCCAGTTCGACCGGCATGCCCTCGACTTCGGCACCCATGGAACCCAGGACTCGTATGCGCAGCACGCACGGGAATCTACCCGAGTGGTGGTCGAGCCCGGTCCATGCGTGCACCGTCCCCGGCTGCGGGCTGCCGTCGGGTCACCTGTCCTCGAGTCCCCGGTAGACCCCGTCGTGGCCGACGCCTTCCACGTAGTCGCCGAAGTCCGTGTTCGCCAGGGACAGGTTGGCGTCGATCTCCGCGAGTGACGACGCCACGGCCCGGAACACCTCTCCCGGGCCCTCCTCGTCCAGGTCGATCACGAGGAGCGTGCGGTCGCGAGCCTCGAGGTGGGCCGCGAAGGTGCCGGCGTCCGCCACCGCGAGGTACGGGTAATCCGCACGGTCGGGCACGAGCGAGCGGAGCTGCCCCGCGGTCATGCCCTCATGCCGCGGATCATCCACGGTCCGTACGTCGGTGAGCAGGCCCTCGGGGGCGTAGGAGCCGATGTAGGCCCGGAGTCGGTCCCAGGCCTGCGCGTCGGTGAAGTCGGTTCGGATCACTACGGCGTCGCTGCCGTCCGGGAGGGTGTTCACGAAGGTCCTTCGCATGCGGTTAGGTCCGTCGGCCGACGGAATCGGTGCGTCGGGCGGTGGATTCGGCGCGTGACACTCATGGATCCGCCTCAGAACCCGCGGAACACGCCGTCCTCGTCGGCCGCGTCGGTGAACTCGGCCCAGTCCATGTTGGCCCAGGTGATGTTGTTCTCGACGGACCACAACTCCGCTGCGATCACGCGGAGTTCCTCGTGCCGACCGGCGCCGGTACGGAGGACGAGGAGGGGCCGCTCGGGCACGGCGAGAGCGGCTTCGTCGGCGAGCACCACCAGCCTCACATCAGGTGGCGTGAGGCTCGCCATACGCTCGGCGGACAGCCCCCGGTAGGCGCTGTCGTCGACGATGTCGAGGTTCGCCAGAAAGTCCTCCTCGGTGGGTGTGGAGACTGCCAATAGCAGTGCCTGCCACGACTGCTCGTCGGAGAAGCAGGTGCGTACCAGCGGAGTTGTGTGCGCGCGGCACGACAGGAGTTTGGACATGGCTGTGGTCCTCGGAAGGGGGAACGGCATGGAGGCGCGAGGGCGTTCGGAGCGGAAGCCGTCAGGCAGAGTACGCGAGCGGTGAGTTGCCGGGGCGCCGCGGTCATTTCCTGCGCACAAAGTCCCGGCTGTGCGCCGCGGGCCGACCGCGCCGCCGTCGGCGCCCCAGGAGGACGACTTCCGCGCTCGCCAGGAGTCGAGGGTCCCGGCAACCGCGCTCGGGCAGGACGCCAGGGCGTCGAGGACGCCTCTCGGCGAGCGTCGGCCGGAACCGGGCTGCGGCGCCGGGGCGTTCCTGCCCGAAGCGGGCAGCGGACCCGGTCCGGCTACTGACTCGCGGTTCAACTGTGGCGTCGCGCAAGGTACTTCGGCGCGACGGGTGAGGGAGGGCGGCAACCGAATTGAGTGTGCAGCACATGTAAAGCCGTATCAACCTCTGATCATGGCGTTGACCAGGCACTCTTCCCGATGTTAAAAGATCTCCCACACCGTTTCTTTACGCGACCAACACATCTTTCGGGGGCTCCTGCGGAGGCTCCCGGCTGGTGTGTCGGCTCTGCCGAGCATGGGGGGATCCATGGAAAGTTGTCCGGGCTGCGCGACGGCCGCCGCCGAGGCGCGCTTCTTCTGCCGCGAGTGCGGTACGCCCGTCCAGGCCCGAACGGCGGGTCCTCCGCCGACGACTTCTGCGCCGACGACTTCTCCGGAGGCGGTGGCCGCGCGGTCGGCCGCTCCGGTGCAAGTGGCCCCGGCCGAGCCGCAATCACTCCCGGAGCCGCCCCCGACGCCGGCTCCGGTCAAGCCGCTCGCTCCGCCGGTCCCGCCCGCCGCGGCCGCCCCGGTCATTCCGGTCGTTCCGCCCGTCCCGCCCGCCGCGGTTGTCCCGCCTTTTGCGGCCGCCGTGGCCGGCCCGGCCGTGACGGCCGCCCCGCAGAGCGCCCCGCAGAGCGTCCCGCGGACCGTTCAGGAGACCGGCCGCGCGGCCGGCGACGAAACGGCTGGGCTGCCCACGGCGGCACCGGTCGCCCCTTCCCGTAGGCGGCTGTGGGCCGTCACCGGTGTCGTGGGAGCGGTGGCCGCAGGGCTCGTCGCCGGTTTCCTGTTGGGCGGCGGCACGCCGGAGTCCGGAGGGACGTCGACCGCGGACGGCCATGCCGACGTGGCCTCACCGCCGGCCGCTCCCGAAGCGAGCCCGCTGCGGGGCGGCACCGGCGCCGATACCGGGGAGGGCGCCGAAACCGGGGACGACAGCGCCGCGCCGGGCGACTTCGACGAGGGAGTGGTGCACGCGGACAGCACGATCGATCCTGGTTACGTCTTCTTTCCGACGTTCGCGAGCTCGGACTGTGTCCTGCCCCAGAGGCAGGACAGCACGGGCCGGTCCTTCACCTACGAGCCCGAGAACGCGATCGACAAGCTGGACGACACGGCCTGGCGGTGCGGACACGAGACCGGCCGGTTGGCACTGGAAATGGGCGCCCCCACCCGGCTGACCCAGGTGGGCCTGGTTCCCGGCTACACCAAGACCGACCCCGACGGAACGGACTGGTTCTACGAGAACCTGACCGTGAAGCAGGCGCGCTGGACGTTCTACCTGGACGGACAGGAAGTCGCTCGGTACACCGAGGCGATCGACGATCCCGACAAGGTGATGGAGTGGATCACCTTGCCGTCCGCCGTCACCGCGGACAGCGCGAGCATCGACGTCCTCGAGACGGGCAATGCCGACGCCCAATTCCCGTACATCGCCATCAGCGGCATCGGCCTGGCGGACGACAACCTCTCCTGAGCCTCGCCCACCCCTCCGTCCCGGACCCACTCCAACACCCCTCCATCGACCGCTTCGGACCATGACAGGAGCACCACAACCATGACCACCCCGGCCTTCGCGGCCCAGGCCGACTCCCTCTCCAACGCGACCTACCTGGGCGCCCGGCTCCAGTACAAGGACAAACTCGACTACAAGCTCTCCGGATTTGTCGATCCCCTCGACCTGCGCGGGTTCCTGAAGCGAGCCCGGTGGGCGTTCCTGGCGACGCTCATCCTGGTGCTGCCCGTCGCTCTCATCGTGCTGGTGTCCAGCGATCCGACGACGGCGGGCGGTTTCCTGGTCGTGGTGCCGCTGACCGTCTCGCTGGCCACGTTCTTCATCCCCTACCGTCTGGGTCTGTCGGAGTGGCAGCTGGTGGTGGACGGCAAGGCCGCGGCCTCGGACACCGTCTTCGGCGTGATCTACCAGGTGATCAATGCCCGGCAGTTGCCCGTCTCGGTGGCCCCCCGCCGTTTCCGGACGGCTCACAACCCCTCGGTCAAGAACTTCCTGGTCATCACCGACCGCGAGTACCAGGTCTACGTCTCGGTCTTCTCCTACGGCACCGGCCTCTACGTGGGCTGGTCCCTGTGGAGCAGCAGACGTCCCATCGGGATGTTCTTCCGCTTCCTCAAGGACTCCCTCTTCAGCCCCTTCAAGGGCCAGCGAGCATTCATGGGTCAGCTCTCCTCGCACCGGGCGCGCGCACTGCGCGAGGCCGTCCACTCGGCGGTGCGTGAAGGCGTGGACGCCGCCAACCACAACCTGAACGTCCCGCTGAGCCAGACCTTCGGCCACGACATCCCGGTCGAGACCGTCTCCCAGCCCTCGGCGGCCCCGGCTGCCCCGATGGCCGCGGCGGGCTGGTCCGGCGCGCCGCAGGCGTCCATGCCGGGTCACCCGCCGGTCCCGTCCGCCCCGCCGGCGTCGTGAACGGCATTCCCCCGGCGCAGGCCCGGGACCGGCAGGCCGGCACGGTGATCGCTCCGGCGGCACCGTACGGCCACTGGTCCTGGGCCGGGCTCCGGCTGACCGCCGCCCGTGACCTCACCCGCAGCCAGGAGTACGCGAGCCTGCCCGAGGACCGGCGGCTGGCCCGCGCCGTCCGGGAACAGGCGCAGTTCCTCGCGGGCCGGCTGGGTGCCCCGGCCGGCCATGTGCTGGAGCTGCGCTGGCTCTGGGACCCCGCTTCGGGCCGCCTCGGGTCCCATCTGCTCACCCGGGTGTGGGCGCCGGATCCGGCGGCGGCCGCGGCCTCCGCCCGGGCGGAGGCCCAGCGGCTGGCGCTCACCGCACCCCATGTGGTGGCCGAGCCGCTGGACGAGAACGAACTGCGGGCCGTGCTGGCCCCGTTCACGGCCGCGCCGGGCGGCGCCGCCGAGATCCGCAGGCGGTTGATCACCGAGACGCCCAACCGCCCCGACGCGGGGGTGCGTTTCTACACCGCGACCCAGCCCTTCGCCGGCGCCTCGCGGCACTGGGAGGGACTACTCACCGCGGTCACCGCGCACCCCCACCCGCTCGCGCTGAGCATCGCCCTCACCCCCGTGGCGGTGCCCGCGTCCCTGCGCACCGCCGTCGCTCATTGCGCCACCGCCTACACGCGCCTGGCCACCGACGGCGAGTTCGAGTCGGGCTCGCTCTACCACGGCAAGGTCAAACTGACCGCGGACGCCTTCGCGATACGCGCCGAGCAACTGTACGCCGACGCCGGACGGCGCTACCTCGGCGACGCGTTCCGGATGCGGCTGTCGTGCTGGTCGCCCGTGCCCTTCGACGATTCGCTGCCGTCACTGGTCGGCGAGACCGTCTCGCGCGGCGCGCCAGGGGTGTCCGAGGGACACCTGGACCCGGCCGCCCTGGGTCCGTCCTATCGGCTGGTCCGCCCGGCCGACGCCGGCCAGGCCGCCGTCTTCGCCGGGAACACCGGCTGGCTGGACTCCACCCTGTGGGGCGACGACGGCGGTTGGGCGCAGGCGATGCCTCCCGCTCTCCAGCCGCTGGAATGGCTGGCCGACGTCGAGGAGGCGAGTGCGGTCTTCCGGCTGCCGCTGGCCCTGAACGGCTTCGTGCCCGGCTTCCCTGTCGAGGCCGTGGAACGGACGACGACCCTGGCGTACGCCCCCGAGGGCCCGCACGTCGTGCTGGGGCACACGGCCGGCGGCGGTCCGGGCACACCGCTCCGCGTCGAGCTGGACGACCTCACCCGGCACACCCTGATCGTCGGCGGCAGTGGGTCCGGCAAGACCAACTCGACGCTGTCGCTGTGCCGTCAGCTCTGGGTGGACCACCGGGTTCCGTTCACCGTCCTGGAGCCGGTCAACACCGATCACGACGACTACCGCTGGCTCGCCACGCTCCCCGGCTTCGAGGACATGCTCGTCCTGACCGTCGGCGACGAGGAGACCGCCCCGCTGCGGCTCAACCCCTTCGAGGTACCGGCCGGAGTCCGGATCTCCACCCACGCGGGCAATCTGCTCGAATGCTTCGACGCCGCCTTCGGTCTGTGGGACCCGCTCCCCTTCCTCTACCGGACGGCGCTCACCGACGTCTACCGACGCAAGGGCCTGGACGTCAACGCCACCGCGCGCGGCGACGAGGAGTGGCCGGTGCTGGCCGACTTCGTCGACGTCATGGCGAACGTGGCCGACGGCTACGACTACGCGGGCGAGGCGCGCTCCAACATCGTCGCCGCCTCCCGGCTGCGCGCGCGGTCGCTGGCCGAAGGGCCCTGCGGGCCGGTGCTGTCGGCGCGCAGGTCGATGCCCATCGGTGAACTGCTCGACCGGCCGGTCGTGGTGGAACTGGCCCCGCTCGGTGACGCCCAGCAGCAGGCGTTGGTCATGGCGCTGCTGCTGAACGCCATGACCGAGCACTACAAAGTGCACCGGGACTCCTCGAACCTGACGCACGTGACACTGGTCGAGGAGGCCCATCGACTGCTCAGGCGGCCCGGGCCGGGTTCAGGGTCGGGGAAGGAGAGCGACGCGACGGCCAGGGCCGCGGAGGCGTTCGCCAACACCCTGGCGGAGAACCGCAAGTACGGGGAGGGGCTGGTGGTGATCGAGCAGGATCCGTCCAAGCTGATCCCCGACGCCTACAAGAACACGGCGCTGAAGATCGTCCATCAGCTCAAGGCGGAGGAGGACCGGCGGCTGGTCGGCGACACCATGCTGATGAACGACGACCAGCGCGACCACGCCGCTGTGCTGCCGCAGATGTCGGCGTACGCGGCGCATTCACGTATCGACCGGCCGGTGCTGGTGCGGGTCCCGGACGTTCGGGCGGAGGATGCCGCGCGGCTGGGTGTCGGTCGTGCCCCGCTGGCCGGGCGGGCCGAACTCGCTCGCAGGCACGCCCGATGGGCCGCGGCCTCCCCGGTGGTCGCCGAATCGTTGCGGCCGCAGGCGCCGTGCGGGTTCTGCCCGGTGGACTGCTCCCTGGAGTTCCTGGCGGGACGGACGGCCGGAAAGGCCGAGGACTTCGTCCGGCTGATGAAGGAGGGCACGGCCGAACGCTTCGCGCTGACGTGGTGGCGACGGCTGGCGGACTTCCTGGACGAGGCCGGGGACTCCGCGCGGCCGCGGCACATTCCGCGCGGCGAGGCCCATTGGCGGGTCGCCCTGCTGCGGGCGACCCACGCCGCCGCGTATCCGAAGTCGCTGACCGAGCCTGCGCACCTGCGCAAGGCGGCCGAGTGGGTCCGCCAGTTCCGTCGGTATCTCGACAGCCCGGCCGGGCGAACGGCCGCTTCTGTGAAAGGGGTTGAAGGTGTCGGAACAGTCCTGGGTGAATGAGCCGGCTGTCGAATCGGGAACGGAGTCCGCGGAGCCGAATGTAGAAGGGGCCGACGACGCGGAGCTGCCCGAGCCGATGGAGTTCGACTTGTCCTCGCAGGAGCAGGAGCAGGAGCAGGAGCAGGAGCAGGAGCAGGAGCAGGAGCAGGAGCAGACGGAGTCGGCACTCGAGGTCGAGGTCGAGGAAGAGCTCGAAGAGGGGCTCCAAGAGGAGTACGAGGAAGCGCTCGAAGAAGAGAGGGAAGGGATAGAGGAGACGGAGGAGACAGAGGAGACAGAGGGGGCAGAGGGGATCGAGTCCGATGCCGAGGCGAAGGCCAATGCCGAGGCGGACGCCGGGGGCGAGGGCGGCGCCGGTGGTCGTGAAGCCGAACTGCCGGACCCCTTCGCACTGTTGAAGGGTGTCGATGTCGAATTCGGCTTCAAGGTGGACGAGAAGGGGCTGACCTTTTCGGCGGGCGTCTCGGTCGAGGTGGTCGAGGGAGTCAAGGTCGGCGTCGAGGCGGAGATGCCGCTCACTCCTCCCGTCCACCCGAAGGGCTGATGGGGGGCCGACGGGGCTGCGCGGCCATAAAGCAAGGCGGGCTCCGCGCAACCGGCAATCGGCAACCGCCAGGCGGCAGCCCCCACCCGCCGGAGGCTGGCGCCGCCCGCCGGACGGTGGCCCCGCCGGTCGGACGGTGGCGTCTCGCGCGGCCGCTGTGTCGGCGGGGTGGGGCCGTGCGGCGCGGGGAAGTCGGTTGCGGGTTCGTCGCTCTGCGGCGGATTCGAACCAGGGTTCGGCTAACTTACGCTCCGTGTTGCGAATTCGAGTGCTGGGCCCTCTGGGCGTCGAGGTGGACGGTGAGCCGGCCGAGCTGGGTGCCGCGCGGCAGCGGACCGTTCTTTCCCTGCTTCTGATGGCGCGGGGCGCCGTCGTGCCGACGGACCGGCTCACCGACTGCCTGTGGCGGGGCGCGCCTCCCGCGAAGGCGATGGCCTCCCTGCACGCCTACGTGTCGAACCTGCGCCGCCTCCTCGAACCGGACCGCCCGCCCCGCGCGCCCGCGACGGTCCTGGTCACCGCGCCTCCCGGATACGCCCTGCGGCTGCCCGACGACGCCGTGGACGCATGGCGCTTCGAGGCCTGGGTGGGCCGGGCCCGTGGCGCCTCGGGGGAAGAGGCGCGACGGCTGCTCGCCGAGGCCCTCGGCTGGTGGCGGGGCACGGCCTTCGCGGAACAGGCCCACGAGGAGTGGGCCGCCCCCGAGGTGACCCGGCTGTCCGAACTGCACGCAGAAGCGCGCGAATTGGCTGTTGTCGCCGATCTGCGCACCGGACGCGCGGCCGAGGCCGCCCTCGGTGCCGCGACCCTCGTCGGCGAGAGCCCGCTCAGGGAGGAGGGCTGGCGGCTGCTCGCGCTCGCCCAGTGGAAGTGCGGCCGGCAGGCCGACGCGCTCGCCTCCCTGCGCCGCGCCACCGCGGCGCTGCGCGAGGAACTCGGCTGCGAACCGGGACACGCCTTGCGGGAGGTGGAGCACGCCCTGCTGAACCGGCGCACCGATCTGCTCGACACCCTCGGGCACGGAGGCCTCGTCACGGAGCCCGCACCTCGGGCCGTCCGTCCGGAGGGGCCCGCCTCCCCGCCCGACGGACTCCCGCGCCGCAGCCGGACCCTCTTCGTGGGCAGGCGCGCCGAGCTGGCCGCGGCCGAGGGCGCCGCCGAGGCCGCCCGCGCCGACGGCGGCACCGTACTGGTGAGCGGGGAGGCCGGCGCGGGCAAGTCCGCGCTCCTGGAACGGATCGGCGAACGCCTGCGGAGGGACGGCTGGCGGGTCGTCGTCGGCCGCTGCCCCGATCACGAGGGCGCGCCACCCGCCTGGGCCTGGACGGAGGCCCTGGGCGATCTGGCCCGCCAGGCGTCCCCGGCCCGGCCCGACGCACTCGCCGCCCTGCTGGGCGACACCACGGACGAGGCGGTCGCCGACCGGGACGAGGCCACCGCGGGCCGCTTCCGCATGCACCTCGCGCTCGCCGAGTGGCTGCGGACCGTGGCCGGCGCCGCACCCCTCGCCGTCGTCATCGAGGACCTGCACCGCGCCGACAGCGAGACCCTCGCCCTGCTGGAGACGGCGGCGGCCGTCCAGGGCGTCCCGCTCCTCGTCCTCGCCAGTCACCGCCCGGCCGAGCCCACTCCCCGCCTGGTGAAGACCCTGGCCACGCTCGCCCGCGGAGCACCGCACCGTATCGCCCTCGGCGGGCTCCAGCCGGTCGACATCACCACGGTCGTGGAGGCTGTCTGCGCCGGACCGGTGGGCGCGGACACCGTGGCGGCCTTGGCCCGGAGGACCGGCGGCAACCCCTTCTACGTCCTGGAGAGCGCCCGTCTGCTGGCCAGCGAAGGTGCCCTCGTCGCGATCTCCGAGGTCCCCCAGGGCGTGCGCGACGTCCTGCGCAGACGCCTCGCCCTGCTGCCCGCCGCCGCCCGGACCGCCCTGCAGCTCACGGCCGTCGTCGGACTGGAGGCCGAGCTGCCGCTCCTGGCCGCCGTGACGGACGCGGGCGAGGACGAGCTCGTGGAGGGTCTCGACGCCGCGCTCGCCGCGGACCTGCTGACGGAATCCCGCCCCGGACGCGTCCGATTCGTCCACGCGCTGGTCCGGGACACCGTCTACACCGATCTGTCCTGGGTGCGACGGTCCCGCACGCACTCCCGTGTCGCACGGGCACTGCTCGGCCACCGGCCCGACGACTCCGCCGCGCTGGCGCACCACTTCGCCCGCTCCGGCAGCCCGGCCGACGCCTCCCTGGCGGTCGACCACGCGCTGCGCGCCGCCGAGGCCGCCGAACGGCGCTACGCCCACGACACCGCCGTCGGCCTCATCGAGCAGGCCATCGACGCCCACACCGCGGCCGGTGGTGATCCCGAGCGCACCGTGGGCCTGCTGGTGCGGCTGCTCGGCGCGCAGGTCAGGGCCGGAGCGACCGAGGCGGCCCTGCGCACCCGACGACGGGCTGTCGACCTGGCCGAGCAGTCCGGCCGCAACGACCTGGTCGCGACCGCCTACGCGGCCTGGATCGAGCCCTCGCCCTGGCGCAGCCGACTGGAGAGCTTCTACGACCGCACCTCGCGGGCCCGGCTGGAGGCCCTCGCCGCGGATCCCTCCCTCGACGACCCCACCCGCGCCCGGGTGCTCCAGGTCCTGGTCGAGCTGGTCGCCGCCGACGACGCACCCCGCGCCCTGGATGCCTCCCGTGCCCAGCTGGCCCTCGCTCGCGCGAACGGCGAACCCCGGTTGCTGGCCTCGGCGTTGATGACCGCCGCCAAGCAACTGCCGTACGAGGTGCAGGCCGCCTCACGGGGGCCGCTCGTGGCCGAGCTGCGCGCACTCGTACGCGATCACGACTTCCCCGCCTACCACTGGATCTGTGAGCACCTGGACGGGCTGACCGCCGCCGCCCGCAACGATCCGGCCGGCATGCGACGGCATGTGACGGAGGGGCTGCGGATCGCCCGGCGCTACGGCCTGGTCTGGGCGCAGGGCCTCAGTACCGTGACCTGGGCGATGCTGGAGACGGTCGCCGGCCGCTTCGACACGGCCGAGGCCACCTACCTGGAGGCCCGCGGCCTGCTGGAGCGGGTCGGGGCGCACCACGCCGACAGCCTTCACGCGCTGGCCTGGTTCACGGTGCGCCTCGCCCAGGGACGGCCCGCGGAGGTCGAGCCGGTGATGCGTGAGGTGTACGAGCGCGTCGGAGCGCCGGTCGGCGCCGCCTTCGCCCTCGTCCTGGTCCGCCTCGGCAGACTCGACGAGGCACGTGAGGTGCACCTCTCGCCGAAGATCCCGACCGATCACCTCTACGGGATGGAGCTGGACTACCGCGCGGAGATCGCGGTGGGACTGGGCGACACCGAGGCGGCACGTTCTCTGGTCGCGGGCCTGTCGCAGGTGCGCGACCAGATGGGGAGCGTCGTCGGCGGCGCCTACGCGACCCGCCCCCTCGCACAGGCGCTGGGCGATCTGCGCCGTCTGCTCGGCGAGCACCCGGCCGCCGCGGAGGACTACGCACTCGCCGAACGCGTCGCCCACGCCTGGGACGCGCCTCACCTCATGGCGGACGCACGCCGCGCGCGGGCGGAACTCGCCGCGGAGCGCGAACGACGGCGGCTCTTCACCGTCTGACGGCGGACCACGTCCCGCCGCGGTCCGCCTCCGGCACCGCACCGGCACTCGCCCCAAGAAGGCGCCAAGACGTGGCACATCGCCAAGACGCGGCACATGAGGGAGGACGTGCCGGGTGTCCTGCGGTCCGCGCCCGGACGCCGAGGCAGGCGGCACCTCGGCATACTGCCCACCCGCCAGGCCGGTTCCAAGTCAACTCCAAGAGACTCGCTCTAGCGTTCGGATCGCAATTGAGCTCAGGGTGCGGGGCGATCGTGGACGACGTCGGTGCCGGAACGGGGAAGGCCAGGAACATGCCGACGGGTGTCACCAAGGACAGCGGGACCACACCCGAGCGGGGCAAGCTGTGGTTCTCGGTTCTGGGGCCCGTCCGCGCCTCGCGCGACGGAACCGCCCTGGAACTCGGCCCGCCCCAGCAGCGCGGACTGCTCGCCCTGCTGCTCGCCCGCCCCGGGCAGCCGCTGGAGGTCGAGCAGATCGTCGACGCGCTGTGGGGCGAGGAGCCGCCGGTCAGCGCCCTCACCCTGGTCTACCGGCACATCGGCCTGCTGCGCCGCACCCTGGAACCCGGCCTCCCCGCGCGGGCGGCCGGCGGCTGGCTCCTGCGCGGAGCCGGCGGCTACCGCATCGAGGCCGACGCGGACTCCCTCGACCTGCTGCGCTTCCGTCAGCTGGCCCAGGAGGCCCGGCGGGTACGGGACGACGGCGCCACGCGGCGGAGCGCGGCGATGTACGTCGAGGCACTGGCCCTCTGGTCCGGCCACCCGCTCGACGGACTGCCGCCGTCCATGCACACCGCCCCCGCCTTCAAGGCGCTGGACCGGGAGTACCACGCCGTGGTCAAGGAGGCCGCCGACGCGGCCCTGCGCTGCGGCCTCGCGGGCGAACTGCTGGGCGCCCTGCGCCGCTGCGCCGCCGAACGGCCCCTCGACGAGCCGCTGCACGCCCGCCTGCTGTACGCCTTGATGGCCACCGACCGGGTGCGCGAAGCACTGCGGACCTACCGGGCGGTGAAGGCCAGACTCGCCGACGAACTGGGCATCGGACCAGGCCAGGAACTGCGGGCAGCCGCCCGCCACGTACTCGGCCCGCCCCCCGCCGCGCCGGCGCCCGCCGTGCCGACGTCCGCCGTGTTGCCCCCTGCTGTGCCGACGTCCGCCGAGCCGCCCCTCGCCGCGTCGTCCACCGCCGCGCCGCCCCCTGCCGCGTCGGCGTCCGTCGTGTCGTCCACCGTCGTGTCGGCGTCCGCCCCCGTGGGATCCGCCCCGTCGGCCACCGTCCCGGGTCCGGCGGGCCGGCCGTCGGTCGCCGACTCCGCTCCCGCTCAACTCCCGCCGGGACTGCCGGTGTTCGTCGGTCGGAAGCGGGAGCTGGCGCTCCTGGCCGGGCCCGGCGCCGCGGACGGACCCGCGGCCGTGGTCGTCCTCAGCGGGCCGCCGGGCGTGGGCAAGACCGCGCTGGCGGGCCGCTGGGCCCACCGCGCGGCACCCGGCTTCCCCGACGGACAGCTCTACGCGAACCTGCGCGGCCACACCCCCGGCACGCCCCCGGCCGACCCCGCCGTCATCCTGTGCGGGTTCCTGCGCGCCCTGGGTCTGCCGCCGGAGCGGATGTCCGGGGACGAGCGACCGCGGCGCTACCGGGAGGCACTGGCCGGCCGCCGGGTCCTGGTCTTCCTCGACGACGTCCGCGACGCCGCGCAGATACGGGACATCCTCCCCGACGTCCCGGGCTGCCTCGCGGTCGTCACCAGCCGGTCCCCGCTCCGCGAGATCGCGGGCGGCGCGCGGGACAGCCGCTTCCTCGACCTGGCCCCCTTCGACGCAGACGAGGCCCGCGACTGTCTCGCCGCCCGGCTCGGCGCCGAGCGGGTGGCCGCCGAGGAGGACGCCGTCCGCGTGCTCACCGTGCTGACCGGGGGACTGCCCCTCGCACTGGCGGCCGCCGCGGCCCGTGTCTCCGCGGGACCGGCCTTTCCCCTCGCCGCGCTCGCCGAGGAGATCCGCTCGGCGAACGGGGGACTGGACGCCGTACCCGAGGTACGGGCGGCCCTCGACGCCTCCGGCCGCACGCTCAGCTCGGGCGCGGCCCGCGTCTTCCGGCTCCTCGCCGCCTGTCCGGGTACGACGATCTCCACGGCCGCCGCCGCGAGTGCCGCCGCGCTGTCCGTGGAGCGGGTCCGGCACCCGCTCGGCGAACTCGTCCGCGCGGGACTCCTCACGGAACGGCTCGGCGACCGGTACCACCGTCCGCGGCTCGTCGGGACGTACGCGAACGAACTCGCCCGCCCCGACGAGCACGAGACCGCCACCACGGGACCCGGCCCCGCCGCGGACGGCGGGCCGGACGCCCGTGGCGGTGAACCACGTGTGCGACGGGACGACAGCCAGCCCGACGCCGAGGCGTCACGGCTGGCCCTGCGGAGGGTGCTCGACCACCATCTGCACACGGCCCGCAACGCCCTCGCCCGGCTCTCCCCGCACCGGATCGTCCCCCCGCCGCCGCCCGCCCTGCCCGGCGTCACCACGATCGAGCACGGCAGCGCCGCCCACGCCCTCGCCTGGTGCGGCGCCGAGATCCGTGGTCTGGTCGGTCTGGTCGGCCTGGCCTCCCGCCACGGATTCCACGACCACACCTGGCGGCTCGCCCGGCTGGTCGAACTCCTCCTCGACCAGCAGGGACTGCGCCACGACGCCGTCGAGCCCCGGCGGGCCGCCCTCGACTCGGCCCGGCACCTCTGCGACCCGGTGGCGCTCGCCCACGCGTACAGCTCCCTCGGGGAACTCACCGGACGCCTCGGCCGTACGGAGGACGCCCACATCCAACTGCGCCGGGCCCACGAACTCTTCGGCGAACTCGGCGACCTGCCCGGACAGGGCGATGTGCACCGGCGGCTCAGCCGCCTGTACGAGGGGCAGGGCCGCCTCGACGAGGCCCTCGGTCACGCGGAGCGGGCCGTGGAGCGGCACCGGGGCGCGGGTGACCGGGTGGGCGAGTCCGGCGCGCTCCTCGCGCTCGCCAGGATCCAACTCCTGCTGGGCCGGCCCATCGACGGGTTCGCCGTGACCCGGCAGGCACTCGAAGCCGTGCGCGGCCTCGCCGAGCCGCATGCCGAGGCCGCGGTCCGCGGCGCGCTCGGCCGCTGTCACGACGCACTCGGCGATCACCGTCGCGCGCTCCTCGCCCACCAGCGTGCCCTGGAGCTGTACCGGGCGGCCGGGGACGGGCACCACGAGTTCCGCTGTCTGGTCCGCATCGGCGAGGCGCACCGTGCCGCCGCCGATCCGGGGGCCGCCCGGACGGCCTGGGCGCGCGCGCTCGCCGTACGGGACACCCTGGACCACGAGACCCCCGAGGTGCGGGAGGCCGCCGCCACGCTCCGGACCAGGATCCGAGACCTGCCTGTGCAGGACCGGACCGGCGCGGAGCCCCCGGCGCGCCCGTCCCTGCGGCTGGTGTCGGACGCCTCCACGTGACGGGCGCGACACCTGCGGAACCTGACGCTCCGTTCGTTCCGGCAGGGTCAGTTTCCTGTCACTGGACCGACCTACGCTGACCCGGAGGGGGACGGTCCCCACCGTCGCCCGGTCGCCCGGCGGACGGTCGTGGCGCCGCGCCAGGGCGCGGGCACGGACACGGATGCAGGTATGAGCACAGCCGGTCGCACGCTTGATCCAGGCTTGATCCAGGGAAGTGGACTATGACGCGCGGGGGAACACCACGCCCCGGGGACGCGAGGGCGTCCTCGTCCAGCGGCCTCGCGGTGGCGGCTGCGGAACCGCCGGAGACGGACGGTGCCGCGGAGCGGGGATCCGAGGAAGCCGCCGCGGCCGTCGCGCGGGGCAGCGACGGGACTCGGCCCGCCGGTCCTGCCGTCGGTATCGGCTCCGGCGTCGGCTCCGGCGTCGGCGTCGGACGGACCGACCCCGCGGAGCCGGTCACCGGACCCGCCGAGGAGCCCTCGGCCGGCGAGACCTCGGCCGGGGAAGCCCCGGCCGTGTCCGGCACCACCGCGCCGGCTCCGCTCACGTCGGCCGCAGTGACGACCGTGACGACCGCGGGCGGGTCCCTCCGGCCGACCGCCGACGACGACGCCGACACCGACCACGACGCCGACGACACCGACACCGACACCGACACCGAGAGTCCGGACGGTGGAGCACCGGATGCCGGAGCGGCGGGCGCCGGAGCGGCGGGCGCCACGGCACCGGGCGCCGGGCGCCGGGAGGGTGGTGCCGGGCCCGACGCCGACGAGGGCTCGGGCGAGGGGCGTTCCGAGGGCCGACCCGAGGCCCCGGGCGGCACGGCCGAGGGCACTGCCGCCGGCGCCGCCGGTGCAGCCCGGACGGTGGCCCTCGTCTCGGACACGGGCCGGGACGGCGACGACGGTGACACGGAGAACGGCGGCCGCCGTATCTCCCGCGAGTCGGTCATCGGCGTCTCCCTGCTGGCCCTGCTCGTGGCGGGGAGTTCGTTCCTGCTGGTCGGCTCCGGAGGCGACTCGTCCGCATCCGACACCGTCCAGTCCGCGCGCGGCGGCTTCTCGCAGGACGGCGAGGACGGACCCGGCGGTGTCCCCGGCACTGCCGCCTCCACCGCTCCCTCCGCCCGGCCCACCACCGGCACCCGGCCGGGCACCGGCACTGCCACCTCGCCGCGGCCCGCCGCGAACGGGTCCGGGTCCGGAGAGGGCTCCCTCAAAAGCGGCTCCGGCGCGGCCACGGGCAAGGCCGCCGCGGGTGCCGCGGCGGCAGCGGCCCCGGCGGCTGCGGACGACGACCGGCCGGTGAAGTCCACGGCCTCGACGCCGTCCGCGGCACAGGCCGCCGCGGCCCCGTCCGTGCAGGCGGCCGGAGCCCTCGTCGGCTCGGCCTCCGGCCGCTGCGCGGACGTCACCGACGGCACCGCCAGTGCCGGCACGCCCCTCCAGATCTGGGACTGCACCGGCGCCAAGTGGCAACGCTGGTCGCTCTACTCGGACGGCACGGTGCGCTCGCTCGGCCTGTGCATGGAGGTCGCCTCGGCCTCCGTGAGCGACGGTGCCGCGATCCGGCTCGCGAACTGCAATGCCGGCTCGGGCCAGCGGTTCCGGCTCAACTCCGCGGGGGACCTGGTCAACGTCCGGGCCGACAAGTGCGTGGACGTCAAGGACCAGCAGACCGACAACGGCGCCCGGCTCCAGCTGTGGACGTGCACCGGGACGCAGAACCAGAAGTGGCGCCTGGGGTGAGGACGGTGCGGTGGGAGAGCAGGTGATGGGTCAGGACCCCACGGCGCCGTCGTTCTCCGTGCTGGGGCCGATGCGCGCATGGCGCGACGGCACCGAGCTGGATCTCGGGCCCCCGCAGCAGCGCGCCACCCTGGCGGTGCTGCTGGTGCGCGTGAAACGTCCCGTACCGGTCGGTGAGATCGCCGACGTGCTGTGGGGCCAGGGGCAGCCGGTGAGCGCGACCAATGTGATCCACCGGCACATCGGCATGCTCCGCCGGGTCCTGGAGCCGGAGCTGCCCAACCGTACCGAGGGACAGCGGCTGGTCCGGGTCAGCGGCGGCTATCGGCTGCGCGTCGGCGCGGACGACGTGGACCTGACCCGCTTCCGCCTGCTGCGCGAGCGAGCCCTGGAGGCCGCTCGGGCGGGGGACGCGGCGGAGGCCGTGGAGCGGTTCAACGACGCCTTGGCGCTGTGGCGGGGGCCGGTTGCCGCCGGAGTCCCGGCCGTCGCGCGCGCCCACCGCATCTTCACCGCCCTCGACGACGAGTACGTGGCGGCTGTCCGCGAGGCCGCGGACACGGCCCTGCGCGACGGCCTCGCGGACCGCGTCCTCCCGGCGATCGAACGGTGCGCCGCCCGCCACCCCCTCGACGAGGGGGTCCACGCGAAACTGGCGTTGGCGCTCGCCGTCACCGGCCATCAGGCCGAAGCGCTCGACGTGTGCCACCGCGCCCGGACCCGGCTCGCCGAGGAACTGGGCGTCACCCCGGGCACCGAACTGCGCGCCGCGCACGAGCGCGTGCTCGGCGGCGACCTGAACCGCCCCCCGGTCGGCGCCCGGCCGAAACACCCGAAACACCCCAAACATCCAGAGTCACCGAAGTCACCGAAGTCACTGGAGTACCCACAGCACCCACAGCCCCCTGAGTGCCTGCGGTCGCCGAAGCTCTCGGAGACCCCGGAGCACCCGGAGTCGCCGAAGCACCCGGAGTCTCCGGAGCATCCGCGGTACTCGGAACAAGCGCGGCACCCGGCGCGCCCCGAGCACACCCGGCGGCCGGAGCGTCGGCGGACCGGTACGCCGGCGCACGGCGAACACGGCGGTCCCACGCCTACGACACCCCCGTCCGCCCCGGCGCCGGACCGCACCGGCGAGCCGTGCAGCGTGCCGGGGCCCACGGCGGGACCGTCGGCCGCTCCGCCCACGGACGGCACCCCGCCCCGCCCGGAAGGTACCGGCGGCCAAGGCGAGGGGCGCCGGCCGCTCACGTTCGGCGGGGACGCGCCCGCGCCCCCGCACGCGTTCGTCGGGCGCCTGACCGAGACGGCGAGGCTGCTCGCCGAGGCCACGGCCGAGGCCGCCCGGCCCGGGGACGAGACCGTGAGACTCGCCGCCGTCTGCGGCCCGGCCGGTTCCGGCAAGAGCGCCCTCGCGGCCGAGGCCGCCCGCCGTCTGGCCGACCGGTTCCCCGACGGGCTGATCCGCGTCGCCCTGCGGGGCTACGACCCCTCTGCCGCGCCGGTCGCGCCGGGCGAGGCGATCCGCGGTCTCCTCGCGGCACTGGACGTCCCTCCGGACCGGCTGCCCGCCGACCCCGACGACGTGGACGCGCACACCGCCCTGTGGCGCAGTGTGCTCTCCCGACGACGCTTTCTGCTCCTGCTGGACGATGCCCGCGACACCGCGCAGGTCCGGCCGCTGCTGCCCGCCACGCCCGGCTGCATGGTGTTGGTGACCAGCCGCGACCAGCTCTCCGGGCTGGTCGCGGCGGAGGGCGCCCACCGTGTCGTCCTGGGCCCGCTCACCCCCGAGGAGTCCCGGGAACTTCTGGCGACCCGCCTCGGTCCCGACCGGCTCGCCGCCGACCCCGAGCGGACCGAGCGGCTCCTGGAACACTGCGCCGGACTGCCGTTCGCCCTCCAGCTGGCCGCCGGACGATTCATGGACACCCCGGGGGAACCGACGGCGTCGCCCGTTCCGCCCGGCACCCCGGGGGAGAGCGACCGGACCACCGTACGGCGGAGCCTGTACGGCTCGTACCGGACGCTCGACCCCGACGCCGCCCGGCTGTTCCGGCTGCTCGCCCTGCACCCGGAGCCCGAGACGGGCGTCACGGAGGCCGCCGCCCTGGCCGGCACGGGCCCCCGACGGGCCCGCGTCCTGCTGTCCGCGCTCACCGGAGTGCACCTCCTGGACGAGCGCGCGCCGGGCCGCTTCGCCCTGCGGCCCCTGGAACGCTCGTACGCCCACGAGCTGGTGCACACGGCCGACGGCCCGTCGACACGCGCCGCCGCCGTGCGCCGCCTGCTCGGCCATCTCGTCCGCCACGCGCTCCCGGACGACGGGCCGTGGGCCCCGTGGCCCCACGGCGACGGATCCGCCGAGGCTCCGGCCCCGCTGCCGGGCACCGGCCGCCTCCTCCCCGTGGAACCGGAGACGTTCTCGCTCTGACCGGCTCGCCCCGACCGGCGGCCGCCCCACCACCGAAGGACTGGACCGCACATGCCCCTCTCCCGGCCGTCGCGCAGGGCGGCCCGGCCCGCCCCGTCCCCCCACCGCACCCGGTACGCCGTCCCCGCCGGTCTGTGCGCCCTCGCGCTCACCGTCTGTCCCGCGCCGGTCGCCCTGGCCGACGACGCGTCACCGGCCCCGGCCGCGACCGGCTCGACCGTACGGCTGCCCGTCATTCCCGGGTCCCTGGGCACCGGCGCCGACTGCACCCGGCCGTCGCCGACCACGATGACGGTCGTCCCGTGGACGCACGCCGTGCTCGGACTGTCCGGCGCCCGGGCCTACTCCCGGGGCGCGGGAGTCACCGTCGCCGTCGTCGACACGGGCGTCGCGACGGGGACCCACGGTCTCAAGGGCCGGGTCGAGGCGGTGGGGGAGGCCGCCGAGGACTGTGTCGGACACGGCAGCTTCGTCGCGGGACTCATCGCCGCGGAGTACGACGGCACCGGCGCCGACTTCGGCGGAATGGCCCCCGACGCCCGCGTCCTCGCCGTACGCGGCACCGACGCCCGCGGTCTGGCCGACGCCGCGAGCGTCGCCGTCGGCATCCGCGCGGCGGCCGACGCCCGAGCCGGGGTCGTCGCGGTCCCGCTGGCGCTGTCCCGGGGCAGCAAGGCGCTGAGGGCGGCGGTCCGTTACGCCGTCGCCCGCGACTGCCTGGTGGTCGCCGCGGCCGTGCCCGACGCCGCGGGGGACACCACGGGCGTGTCCGGCGCCACGACGCAGGCCGCCCCGGCCGCGCGCTACTGGCCCGCGTCGGACGAGGGTGTGCTGTCCGTCCTGGACTTCGGCCCCGACGGCAGCCGCCCCGACGGGGCGCCCGAGCCGGTCCGGGCCGACCTGGCCGCACCGGGCGACAAGGTCGTCGGCACCGGCCCGCGCGGCACCGGCAACTTCACCGGCACCGGCGCCTCCTTCGCCACCGCCCACGTCGCCGGGGCCGCCGCGCTCGTCCGGTCGCGGTACCCGGACCTGAGCGCCGAGGAGACCGCGCGCCGGCTGACCGGCACCGCGTACCCGGCGGACGTGCCGCGCCTGGACACCTACGCCTCCCTCACCGTCGTACCGCACGACGCAGGGACCGCCGGGCCGCGGCGGGCGCCGACGGAGCGGGTGGTGCTGTCGCTGCCCGCCGACGACCCGGGCCCGCGCCGGATCGCCGTGGCCGTGGGCTCGGTGTGCCTCCTGATGCTGCTGGCGGCGGCGGCCGCGCGGGGCGTGATCCGCGCCCGGCGCGGCCGCCCGGACGGCGCCGCGGAGGCCTGAACACGTCCCGGGCGGGGGCGTCCCGCGCGGAGGCGGCCGTCGCGTGGGACGCCCGTGCCGGAGGAACCGTCGAGCGTGGAGGGGCCCCGCCCCGGGGCCGGGCCCCTCCCCGGGGTACGTCCATGTACAGAC
>NZ_JBEOVB010000059.1:0-25941 GCF_040295245.1 Streptomyces sp. NPDC002884
CATTACCCGCTCCGCGGGTAATGCCCCGGCAAGCCGGGGCATAGAGCGCGAATTGCGCAAGCGCAATTCGGATTCCAGCGCAAGCGCTGGAATAGAATTCCGCAAGCGGAATTAAAAAGGCAAGACAATTCGCGCAAGCGCGAATTGTGGGCACCCGCGCAAGCGCGGGTGCCACGGCTGGCAGTAAGGGGGTGTGCATCGCGCGCGGGCCTGTGTAGCCTCTGGGGTTCCAGATCACCACCCCCGTAACGGATGTGACGGACCATTGGCTCGACAAGTGCTGGCACCACCGCAGTGACCGGGCTCGGCTGCGCTCCACCCGAACCCCTCGCACGTGCCCCAACTCGCTCCAGCGCGTTTACTAATACCCTGCCAGCATATACGCTGGCCCGTCACGACGCGATGGAATCCGTCAACTCATCACCAGGGCGAGCGAACCAAGAGTGCGGATAATGCATCGTCGTTGCTGACTGTGTAGGGTTTGGAATCCGGCAGTACCACCCCAAGCCCCATCCAAAGGCTACCGGCAGAATTAGAATTGAGCGGCGATGAATTGCTCAGCCATAGAACGGAAGTTCCGACATGGGAATGCCGGAATTTGGCGTGCGGAGGTACCTGAGCCGAACGGCCGCCAGGCCGAGCGGCGGAACCGTTCACGGATATCAGCCACGCCTTCGTGCTTTTGAGCGTCACCGCCGGTACCACCCGAGACTCAGAGCCGCTGGTGCCGCCTACGGTCCGCACCGTGTCCACGGAGCCGCACGCGAAGCCGCGCGCGCCACGACGGGGTCCGGCCCGAGGGTCCCGACGCTGCTGCTGAGGGGCCGGAGCCACGGCGTGGCGGTGCTTGATCACGGTGAGGAGAAGCGGTATCACGCGCGCGCGCTCTAGATGCAAGAGCGTCACGTTTCCGCAGGTCAGCGCGTCGAGCCCGAGAGGATTTGTCAGCCCAGCACTGACAAATCGCGGTCGCGATGTCAGTAGGTCCTGACCTACCAACATCGTTTGGTGGCAGTAGTGCCACCAAACGTCTGCAGGTACGTCAGTGGGCAGGGGTGACGGCCGTGACCTCGGAATGTCAGTGCAGGGCTGACGTTCGGGTGACTTTCGTGTCGGGCGTGCCGCTTTTTCGTGGCAGCAGTGCCACGGTCCGCTAGGGTTCTGACGTCACGACGATCAAGGAGACGGTGACCCTCATGAGTTCAGGGCCCCTGGACGGCAGTGCAGCACCGCAGCTGCCTGATCCGCCGTCCCGTCGTCGGCGGCGCCCGAAGCCGCCGCCCACCGCGTACAACCGTTCTTCGGGCTCCAGTATCGATCTCCCGGCCGGCCACGGCGCGCACGTCTTCCCGATCGGCTCCAGCACGGGCTTCGTCGGCGAGGCGTTCTCCATGGACAGCCTGGAGTTCATGCGCTGGGCTGCCATCCAGTACGACGCCGACCGGTTCGTCCTCGTAGTGCTGTTCACCCTCATGGGCTCGCAGAAGCCCGGCGGGCTGATCGAGGCCACCCATGAGGACGTTGCTCAGCACCTGCGCTACAGCCGGTCCCACGTCAGCCGGGCCATCAACGTCCTGGAAGCCGACGGAGTGCTGCGACGCCAGCAGAAAGGTGTGTACCAGCTGAACCCGGCCGCGTCGCTCCGGGGCGGGCTCAGGGAGCCGGAGAAGGGCGCGAAGAGGCGTTCCAGGGCGAGCGTGGGCGACAGGGTGGAGCAGCTGGACCTGTTGCGCGAGATCATGGATGACCCGGACGCGCCCGAAGCGTTCCGGGCAATGGCCGCTCCTGGCGCGAAACTGGAAGTACGCGAGGGAACGGATGGGGAAGGGAAGGCCACGTCATGACGTCCGCTGCCGAGGAATGGGTACCGCGCCGCAAGGTGCTGTGGGGTAGCTTCAACGGTCTCGCGTACGTACCGCGGTTCCCTCCCACCGCCTACACCCTGCTGCTCCACATGATGAGCGAGCAGGACCCGGGCGGCCTGGTCGTCGCCACGCACGACGAACTCGCGCACGGCCTGGCCCTGGAGCGCGGCATGATCAGCCGCGCCATGCCGCACTTGGTCGCCGCCCGGCTCGTCACCGTGGTCCGCCGCGGACGCTTCCAGCTCCACCCGATGATCGCGGCGTTCAGCGACCCCCGTGAGCAGCAGCGGGCCATCAAGGCCCTGCCCCGGGACATGCGGCTGGACGTCGGCGACTTCGAAGACGAGTACGAACGCCGGTTCCAACTCCACCTGGACGAGAAGGCCCGCAAGGCTGAGGCGAAGGCCAAGGGCAACGTCACGCCCATCACCAGGCCGACCCGGCTCAAGCCCGTCCGCTGACCCTGCCAGTTCCCGGCCCGGGGCTGCCGCCCTCCAGAAAGCCCCTGGCCCCCGCGAAGACACCCATGGCGCTGCACCCCGGTGCGGCGCCATCTTCGTGCCCTCCCGCGATCACGCCGGTAGCACCAGGTAAACCGAGTTGTTCTGGAGCAGCAGAACAACCAGCCCCCGCAGAGCGGTGCGGGATCCATCCGCCGACCGACCCATGCAAATGCTGCGCTACATCGGCCGACACTCACAGCAGCCACCCAAATCCCACCACCAGGACCACGACCAGCACCACCACGAAGACGACTCCACCCGACCGAACACCACCACCAGGACCACCGGCATCCCGCCGCCGCAGGCCTGCGTCTCACACCTCACACCCTCACAGTCCACCCCGCCCACCAGGCAAAAGAGGCTGTGTGCGTCACAGGAACCGTGGCTACAGGGACAGGATCCTGCCGTGCAGGGCGCGGCGGTCCCCGGACATCGCGTAGCGGCGGGCGGCGAGGCCGCGCTCGAGGGGCTCGCCGATCTGTTCGCACAGCAGTGCCAGGACGCCGGTGGCCGCCTCGGTGTCGGACAGGTAGGCCGGCGCGACTTCGAGCATCAGCTCGCCGATCGCGTACGTGCTGGCGAAGAGGTCGTCGGTGAGCTGGCGCCCCGCGGCGACCAGGGGATCTGCCGACGGGTTGGCGGGCGGCGGAGGCGGGGCGGTGCGGACGTCGCGGACGGACTGGCGGACCACCGCGCGCACCGTCGGCTCATCGAGGGCCGTGAGGCCGCTGTGGGCGAGCGTGGTGAGTCGGCGGGTGATCAGCTCCGCGACGACGTCCGTGCGGCCGGAGACGGCGATCAGGGCGCGCTGGGACAGGCCGTAGTCGAGCGCGGCCGCGGCGGGGTCGCTGTCTCGCGTGCGAGACGTCTCGGTGCTGGCGGTGACCGCGCCATGGATCGCGGCGAGGGAGCGGGCGACGTCCAGGAGCCGGTATGCCTGGGCGCGGCTGATGCCGAACTCCGCCTGGCAGTACGACTCCCAGCTGCCGTGCCCGAGCGGCACCCAGACGCGGGCGGCGTGCGCGTCGCGGACCCGAGCGGCAAGTACCGCCACGGAGCGCTGGACGTCGTCCATCGCCTCGCGCAGCCCGGCCGTCATCTCCCGGGCCTGGGCGGTCGTAAGCGGCGGCCGAGCCGGTTCGGCGCCGTGCTCCTGGTCCTCGTGCTGCTCGCCCACGACTCCATCGTCCTCCGGGCCGGCGGGCGCCACCAGGGCGCGCGGAAGCACCGGCGCGCGCTCCGCCTGGCAGCCTGATAACCCACCCGTTCACCTGGGAAAACGCCCTGTGAGCCTCATAGATCTCACAGGGCGGGGCTGACGTGACACCGGGTGCGTGACACCCGCCGCAGGGCCGACCCGGGCGCGGCTACGTCTCCTGGGCGTCGCCCCCGGCGGGCAGGTCCTGCTCGATCTCCCGCGCCGTCCTCATCAGTTCGAGGGCCTCGCGGCGCAGCTGGCTGGCGCGCTCGCGCAGCTGCTTCACGCGCCGGCGCTGCTGCTGGGGGCCGAACGCGTTGACGTACTGCCCGCGCGGCCCAGTGAGCAGCCCTTCGGCGATCAGCTGGCGTACGGCGGCTGCGGCCTCCTTGCCGCTGATGTCGAACTGCTGGCTGATGTCGAAGCGGGTCATGAACCGCTCTCCGGGCTCGTAGCTGCGGTGGATCGCGGTGCGCAGCAGCCGGTAGGCCCGCTCGGTCGGCGTCGTCGTGCCGACGCTGTACAGCCGGTAGCCCTCGCACAGGGTCACCATCCCTTCGGTGGCCAGCTGCTCCAGCGCGGCGCGGACCGCGTCCGTCGACAGCCGCAGGCCCATGGCGATCTCGGCCAGAGCGGGCAGATGGGTGCCCGGCTCGGTGCACGAGAGCCGCACCCAGCGGCGCAGCGCCTGGACGTCGTCCTTGCCCGCCACCACGTTGTCCGCCGTCGCCATGCCTGCGCCCCCTGCTCTCCGGTGATCCGATGCCGGGGACCAGCGTGGCGGGCGGCGCGGCGCGGACGCCACGAACTTGCCGGGGTTTGCCGGGACCGGACCTGCGCGCGGCGGACCCGGGCGGCGAGCACCGTCACGGAGCGGCGGACGTCGTCCATTGCCTCGCACAGCCCGGCCGTCAGTTTTTGGGCCTGAGCCACGCTGAGCGGCGGCCGCGCTGGTTCGGCGGCGACGTCGTCCTGGTCCTAGTCGCCCATGCCTCTATAGTCCTGCGCGCTGGCGGGCCGGGCTACGGCGTGCGGATGGCGCGCCGGACATGGGGACCAGCAAAGGGACGATTCCGATTGTGGGGCTGCGCGTTTCCGTCCCTAGCCAGTGGTGGCCGCTTCAGGGGTTCACCAGATCGTGTGATGGGAAGTCTTCGATATCGCCGGGGCCGGGCTGACAAGCGGCATTGCGCAGGCGTTGTCACGCTGCACCTCACGGCCTTACAGCCTGCCAGTTCAGCACGTCTAGCTGGGAAAATGGGCTAGGAGTCTCACCGGTAGCAGAGGAATGTGACGTATCTGCGCGCCTTTACGATCCTCGCCATGAGTAGTGAGACAGACCCTGTCCGGGTGGATCCGCGAGAGTTGCCGGCCAACAGCTTTACCGACTCCGACATTGCCAGGATCAAGATGGTGAGGACGGCCGAATCCCGCGCGCAGGACTACGGGAAGTTCGCGCAGATGGTGAGTGAGGACCTGGTGCAGAGCGGCGACTACGTGCGCCAGGCGATGCGGCTGGAAAGTTCGGCGGATGCTCTGTTCGTGCAGTACACGGTGATTGCTGAGCGGGTCCGGGGCACCGGCTGGGACGTCATCGGTGAAGCCACCCGCATGAGAGCAGCGGAGGCAGAGGCGAAGTGGGGGGATCTCGAGACACGCTGGCGCCGTGCCAGCCGGGCGGACGACCCCTACCGGAAGGATCCGGGCGCATACGCTGCGGGGGCTGACAAGTATCTCACCACCAACGCGCCCTACCAGTTCAGCACGGGTCGTCCGCTGTCTGTGTCGCTGGACGCGGCCTCGCACCTCACTGGCCGTGACGCTGCTGCGGCGGACCAGGCGTTTGCCGGCGCGTCCTGCGCGCACTGCTCCCGCTGATTGCGCCCGGATCAGCCCCCGAGACGTAGGTGCTGCCGGAGCGCGCCGTTGCCGACGTTGGCCCCGGTCCTGGTTGGCGGTGGCAGTGCCTTCACGCTCCCCAGTTCAGGGCTGGGGCGGCTGCTTGACGAGGATGCCGTCGATGAAGAAGTTCAGCAGGGCAACGGCGAGATGCACCGCGGCCCGCGCTTCGGGCACGGTCTCGTCACGGGTGGGGTGAGAACCGCCGTGTCGGCTGGTCTGTCCAGTCCACAGCAGACGCATCATCCGCATGACCGTCTCTGCTCCGGCGCTGCCGGGCTCGGAGCCGATGCCGACCACCCATCGATCCTGGGTGTTCTCCATGACCTTGATCATGGAGCCCAGGGTGGCTCTGCTGTTCTTCGGCTCCACCGTCGCCTGCGCTGCTGCTTCGACGGCCTTGATCGCCTCGCTGTACGCCCGCACCGGGTCCGGATGCAGCGCATACGCGGCTGTCCAGGCCCGTTTCAGGTGTGCGCCGGCCGACCCGCGTGCCGGTTCCTGGCCCGCCCTGGTCGCGGCGGCATCGGCGAGCGCTTCCACCGTCGGGTCTACACGCTGGCGCAGGCCAGCTTTGTCGGTGCGCAGCGTGTACGCCGACCTACCGTCGTCCAGGAGTTGTTGCAGCTCATGGCGCAGCAGGGAACGGGGCTGCAACTCACTCAACCCCTCCAGGACAGATGCGAACGCGGGCTGACTCGGAAGCGCGGGCATCGTCTTGGTGGGGGCGGAGGGCGCGGTCAGGTGCAGCCAGGCATCGACGACATCTAGTAGTGCTGCGGCAGGCGTGCAGTAGGCGAGGTGGTCAAGTTCCGGGTTGAAGTCGTCAGGCGGTTCCATCTCCTCCACTACGTCGTGCCGGCGACACCGGTGGTGCTCGCGCAGGTTGCAGCGCAGCACGATGCGGTCCAGGAAGGTGGAGGTGGAGTCCCAGCTGATCGCGCTGTGGGTCCAGTGGCGGAGCTGGGTATCCAGCGCCCCGGAGATCGAAGTTCGCAAGGCGGGCGCAGGAGTGTTGGCTCGCTCGGACAGCGGTCGCCATAGGTCGTTCGTCGTCACGGGACCACGTTAGAGGCCCAGTTGGGGAGTCGGAACGCGTTTTCGTCCTGCGGAGCAGCCGTGCCAGGAGACGCTGGACGTCGCCAGCGCCTCGAGCAGCCAGGCCGTCATCTTGCGGGCGGTGCGACGCGAGCTGATCCTCGAGGGCTCGTGCGGTCGCAGGCGTCAGTGTCAGGGGCAGTATCTGAACCTGCGGCGATCAGCGTCGGGGTGCATGCTCGGTGTATGTGTGCATCGCCGATGGACAGAGAAGTGTCGGATCGGATCGCCGCTGCGGCTCAACGGGATCCTGAGAGTGCGACGGCCCGTTCGGGATTCGACGAGCGGGCCGCGGACGCGGCCGGTCGGAACGAGGCCGACGAGGATGACTACGCCCTGTGGGACGAAGCAGACTGAGAAATGGGTGGCCGATGGTGACCGCCACCACCGGTCCCGGGCCGCGGCAATTCAGATCCGGTTCAGCCGGTGCCGAGGGCGTGGTGCACGGACTGGCGGGCGCGGTCGACGTCGGCGTCTGTGGCCGTCTCGTCATCTTCCACCACGGTGAGCCACTGGGTGACGTCGTTGGGGTGCCAGTGGGCGAGGTCGGCGGGGATCTCCAGCGGACGGGTGTCGGGCACGGCCTTCTCCTTCGTCGGACGGGCGGTCTGCTGTGTTCAACGAGATGACGCCGTTGCGGGTGTCGGGACCAGGGCCAGGGGCGCACGGAACACGGATGGCGCGGGTCCCGGCGGTCAGCGGGTCAAAGGGGCGGGCGACGGCCTTAGCGTCGCTGGACTGCTCCCTGGATGCGGGGACGATGGCAAAAGGGGCCGGGGCCCCGGCAGTTGCGATGCCGGGGACCCGCCCCTGTTCACCATGCCGGCCGGGTCAGGCGGCGGCGGGGCTGAGGACCAGGGTGTAGAGGCGGCCGGTGTCCAGGTGGACCGTGAGGGCGTCACCGGCGGCGGTGGCGGCCCGGTAGGCGGGGTGGGCCAGGAGCGCGGGGACGACGACGTCGCGCAGCCCGTCGGAGGCGGGCCCATCGTCCGGGATCGGTGCGCCGGCCGGGTTCTGGAAGACCTCGCCGTCGGGGCCGTCCTGGAAGTCGAGCACCCAGGTGCCCCCGGCCGCGGTGAAGACGACGTCGCCCTGGACGCCGGCGTCGATGACGTCGCTGGTGCCCAGGTGGGCCTCCAGGACGTCGGCCAGCCGTGCGGCTTCTTCGTCCACGGCGGTCAGGTGGCTGTTGTCGCGGTCGATAGGCGGTGAGCTGAGGCAGAGTCGGATGACACGGCGAATGAGACCGGACGAAGCAGCCTGGTTGTCACCCACAAGGCACACGGCTTGTCACAAATGCTCATTCAGCAGCCTTTCTGTCACCAGTCCCGCGACCAGCGGCTGGAGGGGGTGCGCGGCCGTAGTCGCTCGCCCTGGGGTCCGAACATGATCAGGTACTCGACGGGAGGACCGCCAGGGCTGGCGTTCGCCACCCCGTGCGGGGTGCGGGTGTCGAACTCGGCGACATCCCCGGGGGTCAGGATGAGGTCTTGGTCGCCGAGCGCGAGCCACAGCCGCCCGTACAGGACGCACAGCCACTCGTGGCCGTCGTGGGAGACCTGACGGGGCCGCGCTGGCGGGTCCTCGAGGGCGGGCAGGACGTGCTTGTGGGTGTGCAGGCCGCCGACGTACCGGGTCAACGGCAGCACCGCCTTGTCGTCGCCGAAGCTCAGCGGCGCCGTAGCGCGCGACTTGGCCGCGGGGGCGGGTGCGGTGCCGGCCAGCTCGTCCAGGGAGACGCCGTACTCCTTCGACAGATGCAGCACCACCTCCAGGGTGGGCTTGCGCCGGCCGGTCTCGATCCGCGACAGCGTGCTGGTCGAGATGCCGGTTGCACAGCTGACACCGACGAGCGTCGCGCCATGCCGCTCGCGCGCGGCCCGCAACCGGGGCCCCATCGCGGCCAGCATGCCGTCCACGTCGTCGACTGCCACCTTTCCCGCTCCTTCTTACCGTCCCGCTCCACCGCCCTGTCCTGCAAGTTTGCCAGAATGGCAAGGCTGATCGCGTCGGGCGGGTGCCGCGCCGCATGATCGATGGGTAGCCGCCTCCGCCCGCGATCCGAGGAGAAGCCCATGCAGCCCGAGCCGACCGCCGAGCTCCGCCACCGCACCGTCGAGGCCCCGGCCGGGCGCCTGCACCTGGTCGAGCAGGGCACTGGCCCGCTGGTCCTGCTCGTACACGGCTTCCCCGAGTCCTGGTACTCCTGGCGCCGCCAGCTCCCGGCCCTCGCCGCGGCCGGCCACCGGGCGGTGGCGATCGACGTGCGCGGCTACGGCCGCTCGTCCAAACCCGCGGTGACCGACGCCTACCGGATGCCCGACCTGGTGGAGGACAACGTCGCCGTCGTGCACGCCCTCGGCGAGGAGAACGCGGTGGTCGTCGGCCACGACTGGGGCTCCAACATCGCCGCCGCCTCCGCCCTGTTCCACCCCGAGGTCTTCCGCGCCGTCGCCCTGCTCAGCGTCCCCTACGCGCCGCCCGGCGGCCCCCGCCCCACCGACATCTTCGGCCAGATCGGCGGCCCCGAGCAGGAGTTCTACGTCTCCTACTTCCAGGAGCCCGGCCGCGCCGAGGCCGAGATCGAGCCCGACGTCCGGGGCTGGCTCGCGGGCTTCTACGCGGCCCTGTCCGCCGACACCATGCCCGCCCAGGGCGAGCCCGACCCGCACTTCCTCGCCCGCGGCGGCGGCCGGCTGCGCGACCGCTTCCCCACGGGGGTCCTCCCGGCCTGGCTGAGCGAGCACGACCTCGACGTCTACGCCGGGGAGTTCGAGCGCACAGGGATCACCGGCGCACTCAACCGCTACCGCAACATGGACCGAGACTGGGAAGACCTCGCCCCGCACCGCGGAGCCCCGATCAAGCAGCCGTCCCTGTTCATCGGCGGCGCCCTGGACGCCTCCACCACCTGGATGTCCGACGCCATCGACACCTACCCCACCACCCTCCCCGGACTGTCGGCCTCCCACCTCTTGGACGGCTGCGGCCACTGGATCCAGCAGGAGCGCCCCGACGAGGTCAACCGCCTGCTGACCGACTGGCTCGCCACCCTCCAGGGCTGAACCAGACGGGCTACCTGGGCAGCTTGGCGGTTCGATCGGAGTGGGCGGCTGTGACGTAGCGCATGGCGGTCTGCTCGGTGATGCCGAACAGCCGCATCAGCCTGAGCAGGCCGGCGCTTTCGGCCGATTCCTGAGGATGCCGTCTTGTCTCAGGCCGCTCAACGTGAGCCCGCGGGGAAGGGCTCCGCTCAGGGTGCCGATGCTGACGGTCGGGTGATCGGGTTGACCGCAGTCCTCTGACAGACCAGGAGGTGGAGCAGAGATTCCACACGAGGGATCAAGGGCGCACGGCGCCCTCATCGACCTGCTGAGACGCGGGGTCAGGCTGTCAGCACTCCCCCGGAACGCGCGCGTACTCCACTACGCCGGTGACAACAAGCCTGCCTATGTGACAACTACCGTGCTTCGGCTCAGGCGGATTTTCGGTGGTCACGCTTTTCGCTCCTAGTCAGTAATCCAGATCGAGGTAATCGATGTCGTTGATTTCCACGTCAGAAAGTCCCATCGCGCGACCGCCGCCGTCCTGGAAATAGACTTCTTTAAATCCTTCGGCGATGATTCCGCGCATCTGCTGGTCGCTAGCCCCCGCGTGGCGGGCGTCGAAGAGGCGCTGTGCGTACTCCGGGGGGAGGTGCACGGTGAGTCGCCGGAACCGTCCGTCATCGGTCGTGCCTACCGGCGCGGTGTAGCCGAAACGGGCCCGGGTCTCCACGGTGATCCCGCCCGAGGCGGCGGCCTGCTTCTGCCGGCGCTTGCGCACCAGCGGCTGCCAGCGGGCCTTCACCGCGTTGTCGATCTTCGCGGCGACGTCCGGCCGGGCGTGCTTGCGGGCGCCGCGGCGGTAGCGGTTCACGGAGTCGGCGGTGACCCCGATCTCCGCCGCCACGGCCTTCGCGCTGCCGAACTGCTTGAGCATGAACCCGATCTGACCCTTGAGGGTCTTGGGCGGGTCCTTGGTGAACGCCTCGCGGTCGGCCCGCTCGATGGCGTCGTCGATCTCCCCCACCGGCTACTCCCCTTCGTCCAGGACGGCGTCGCCGCCCTTGATGTGGCGGGCCGGGTTCAGGCCCTTCTCCATCAGCTCCACCGCCCACAGCATCGGCTGGACGCCTTCCACCTTCGCCAGGCCCGGCGTGGGCCCGAGACGGAACCCTCCCGGCTGCGGCTTGCCCGAGGCCGCGTACGGCAGGAAGTCCAGCGGGCTGGGGCCGGGGCTCGGGTAGACGACGCAGTCGGAGAGCACGGCGAGAGGGAACAGGCCCGTCATCCGGGACATGTTCAGCAGCTTGCGGTGCATGTTGACCCGGGCCTTGGAGATGACGGCGGCGCGAATGTCCGGGCGCCAGGTCGGCCGCATCATGGCCGGCCACGGCTCGCCCTCCTTGTAGTTCTTGCCCTGCGGGTTCTCGAACAGCTTCCCGATGCCGCCCTTCACCGTTCCCTTGATCGCGGCCAGCATGGCGGCCATCGCCGGGTCGGCGTCCTTGTGCCGCTCCATGGCCGCCAGGAACTCCACGTCGGTGAGGTCCTTGGTGACGCCGAGGTCGGCGAGGGTGTCGACGTACGCGGTCTTGAGGCGGTCGTGCCACGGGTCCAGATACGCGCCGGTCTCGCGGCGCAGGTACGCCTCGATCGGGGCGACGTTGTAGCCGAGCTCCTGGGCGTAGGCGACGGTGTGCGTCTGGTACCAGGCAGGTCCCGTCGGGCGCTCGCCGGTCGGCGTGAACGGCGAGGGCAGGCGCGGGTCCAGCTCGATGCCGGACAGGTCCACCAGCCACGAGCCGGGAACCTTGGGATTGAACGGCGGGTTCACGAAGTGCACCGGCTCCGACAGGCCGACCGTCAGCCGGGCTGCGGCGGCGAGGAACGCCGTGTTCAGGTCCAGGCCCACCGCGAAGGGCAGCAGGCACTCTGCATCGGTGAGGGTGTCCACGTCCCGCACCCACTGGTACGCCTCTTCGTGCAGGAAGCCGCCCTTCCACCCGGAGTGGTAGATCGAGGGGTGCTCGGGCTGGCCCTCCGGCGGCGCCGGATCCATCGGCTCCGTGCCCAGCGAGCCCGGGTTGAGGCCGGACACCCAGTTGCCGGTCCCCTCATCCCGCACAGGCCGGGTCGGCGGGCGCATCGCGGTCATCAGCTCCAGGCCGTTGACCGCCGTGCCGCCGCGCGGGGTGATGACCCGCTGGGCGTAGACACCGAGAACGCGGGCGACGTCGGCCGGCTCCATCTGAGCGACGCCGGGCCAGGACCGCTCATCGAGCGCGTCCCACGGCAGGATCGCGAGCTGCACGCACTGCCGCTCGCGACCCTGCGCCTTGCGATAGATCCGCGCCCACGGCCCGAAACCGCGCTGGGTGAGCTGCCACTTGGCCTTGAGGACCTGCTTGACGACCGGGTGGTCCTCGGGCAGGCGCAGCCCGCGCCGGTCCTCAAGGCGCTCGGGCAATCCGAGCTTCACGGCCGCGGACGCCGTGAGGACGATGAGCGGATCGGAGTCCTTGCCATGGCGGTTCAGCTTCGGCGCACCGAGGCCGGACTCGCGCAACGTCCACTCCACCACCTCCACCACCGTCGTCGCCGGGCAGTCGAGCACCAGGCCGTCGACGCCGTACGCGGAGCCGTCGCCATCGAGGACGGTCAGCGGACCGTGGGGGAAGCGCGGGTCGACGGCGGGCGAGGCGAGCTTCTTCGCCGTCGGACGCCGCAACGTCGCTGGGCGTGAAGCCGGACGGGCGGGGCGCTCGGGCGCGGCCGGGGCGGCGGGAGCCTGAGCCGGTGCGGCGGTCTCTGCCTGCACAGGGGTGGCCGGGCCGGTGAACGTCTCGGGCACCTCCGGCTCCGGCACGACGGCCGGGACTGGAGCGGGCGCGGCGGGGGCGCCGTGGGCGGGGTACTTCGCGGCCCACCCCTTCAGCAGCCGCTGGTACGCCTCCAGGCGCGGCGACTTTGGCTCGGAGCGGCCGTTCTCGTAGTTCTTCACCGTCTGCACGGTGGACTTCAGGGCCTGCGCGAGGCGGGCCTGGGTGATGCCGGCGTCCTCGCGAAGCCGGGCGCGCTCCGCCGGGGGCGGGAGCTGCGGCTCCTCCTCCAGCAACGCGTCGATGTTCGCGAACAGCTCTTCCTCGGACGCCATGTCGATCTCCTCTCGCGCCCCCACCTTAGCAGTCTTTACCCTTAATATTTAACCCATTACTTTAACCCGTTCGGATCTAGGTTCCAGTCCCGGGTTGCCAGGCAGGCGGGGCCTGGCTCACACCTGACAGGCTCATCGGGCGACGCCCTCACCTGGGAAAACGCCGTGTGAGACTCATAGATGGCAGACCGAGTTGCCGAGAGATCGCCCCGGCGGCCGGGCAGAGGCTCGCTACGGTGACGACCATGGCGGATCAGGGCGAGACACAGACGTGGTCGACACGAGCGCGGCTGGGCGCTGTCGAGCTCCCGCCGGGCGCACCGGCCGGGACGGTGAGGATGGTCACCGGCAGCCGGGCCCGGCAGGTGAACGACCAGGAGGCCCATGACTTCGGGATCTCCACCGACCGGGCCTGCCTGGAGATCGAGCAGATCTTCTACGACGCCGACGACGACGTGCTGCGGCACACGATCACCGTCGACTACAGCGGCCAGCCGTACGTCACCCGGCACGTACCCACCCCCGAAGAACTCGCGCGTCGCGAATAGACGAACCCGTTGGCGATGCCAGGAGGTGCACACTTCCGTAAGGTGGTGTGCATGACGGAGACGACGTACTCGATCGTGGAAGCCCGCGCCCGGCTGGGCGCCATCGCGCGCGAGGTGAGCGCCACCCGGGAACCCGTCGCCATCACCGACCACGGGCAGACCGTCGCCATACTGGTCAGCCCCGCCGACGCCCTGGAGCTGCAGGAGCTGCGCGCGCTGGCCGCCTACCGCGCCCGCCAGGCCCGCGGCGAGAACGCCGGCGTCTCCCACGACGAGGCGTACCGCCGCGTGTTCGGTGGAGCTGAGGCGTGAGCTACGAGGTCATCTGGGAGCCGGAGGCCCTTGCCCAGGCGGAGCGGTTCGCCAAGGACGACCCCGACGGGGTACGGCAGGTGTTCACCGCCGTCGACCGCCTCGCCGACAACCCCCGCCCCGACGGCGCGTTCGGCAGCGCCGACCTGCTGCGCATCCACGTCGCCGCCTACCGCGTGATGTACGAGATCAGCGACCAGCAGATCCGCGTCAGCGTGATCCATCTCGGGCGGGTGCGTTAGTTGGCGTTCGGGCCGGGGATCCCCGGGGCGTGAACTCGCTCATCGTCCGATGTTCCAGGACGCGATAGGGGCTGCCGCGTCCGTGGCGGGAAGCGCCGGCATGCGCCTGATCCACCAGCGGCGCAGCAGCAGCGGCGGATGGCTGCGCAGCGCCACCACCATGGAGATGTGACGAAGCCGCGCAGGCAGGGCCCGGCGGTCTTCCAGGAATTGCGCCACCGCGCGAACCGCAGCCGGCCGCCCGCACTGGCGGGCGGCGAGCGTGTCACAGGCCAGCTCCGCCCACCAGCCCGCCGCGGTGCGTACGGCGAAGAGCAGGGCGATCGCAGCAGCGGCGTAGGGGAGCGGCAACAGTCCGGCACACGCCACGCTGCCTGCGGCGACGGCCGAGGCCCAGAGCACGGAGCGGACCGAGTCGTTGCGCCTGAGGTGCGCAAGCTCGTGCTCCACGATGTGCGGCAGGCTCGCCGCGCCCTCGGGGAAGAACCAGAAGTGTCCCAGTTCGATGTGGCCGAGCGTCTTCGAGCTCCGCATGGAACGGGCGGCGCCCGCCCAGCCGATCCGGGTGCCGGTCACGGCCAGGGTGATGTGCCGCAGGCCGTGCGTCGCGGCGAAGTCTTGGACCCGGGCTTCGACCCGGCGCATCTGTTCCACTTCGGCCGCCAGTTCGGCCTCGTGTGGCTCCCACACCCGGTCCCGGTACAGGTCCCATGTCATCTGCTGACGCCACATCCCTGTGAGCCCTGAGTTGCCCAGGGCGGTGAGCCCCAGACCGGCGTAGAGGCCGCCGGTGACGAGTGCGGACACCAGGGCGAGGGGCAGAGACGCGTGCCCCCTGGCATGGGATGCGGACATGGCGCCGGTGATGACGGTCGCCACGGTCGCTCCGCCCCAGCGGGACACCCAGTCAGCAGCCATGAGGCTCACCGTATCGGTGCCCGAGGTCGAGGTTGGAGCGTCCGTCAACTCGCCCGGCAAAGTTCCCGGAGCCTGTGGCCTCACCGGAAGTGTTCTGCTGAACTACTGAGATCTAGAGTTGACGTAAGCGCTTGAACTGCTTACGATCAAAGTGAAAATAAGCGAACAGGTTCTTCGGGGCCCATCGGCAGGAGATCGCATGGCTACGCTCAGCATCCACTTCGACCCCGCCGTCATCGCCCGCCTCACCAGTGCGAGCGGCGACGACACCATCCACGTCACCTTGTCCCTCGGCGGCGGGTCCGATGAGGCGTCGTCCGTGCCCGTCGTCCCCCATGGACCGCTGGCCGCGCTGATGCAGGCTGGCCTGCTGAAGCCGGACACCGTTTTGACCTTCACCCAGCGCCGCGCGGGCCGGTCGGGCCGCGCTGTGGTGACCGCCGACGGGCAGCTCATCGTCGACGGCCATTCCTCCCCCTTCCCCTCGCCGTCGAAGGCAGCGGAAGCCGTCACCGGCAACGTCATCAACGGCTGGACTCTGTGGCACACGCCCGACGGATCCACCCTGGACCAGCTGCGCCAGAAGCTGGACACCCAGTAGGAGGCCGGGGCCGGTCCGGCCTGTGGCGGTGTCACGCGCGGGCCGGACCGGCTCACCGGATTGGACAGAAGAGCTCGAACGCTGCCGGGAGACGTTGGTGGAGGAGTACGGCGAGCTGCTCGCCGAGGTGATCGTGCCGAAGCTGACGGCGGGCGCGGTCACCCAGGAGCAGCCGGTGGTGGTGTTCGTGGCCGGGCAGGCCGGCAGCGGCAAGACGCTGGTGATGGACCTTGTGCAGGCGGCCCTTGACCAGCGGGGCGGCGCGGTGCGGGTGGACCGGGACACCTACAAGGCCGTCCATCCGCACTACTCCGCTTTCCTGACCGAGGATGTCCGCACAGTCGGTGTGCGGGTGCGACCGGAGACCTACCGGTGGCAGGCCGAGGTCGAGGCCCGCGCCCGCGCCGACCGGTACGACGTGGTGGTGGAGGAGGCCTTGGCCGACCCGGACGCTTTCAAGGCCGCGGTCGCCGCCTACCGCCGGGCCCGGTACCGGATCGAGTTCGTGGCCCTGGCCGTGCCGGAGGCGGTCAGCCAGCTCGGAGTGCTGGACCGCTACCTGCGCTTGGCCGATGAAGGCCGGGCCCGGTACGTGTCCTGGGACAACCACGACGCCTGCGCCAGGGCCCTGGTCGACGTCCTGACGGACATCGAAGCCGAGCACCTGGCCGACCGGATCGTCGTCGTACGCCGCGGCGCGCAGGTCCTGTATGTCAACGAGCACACGGCCGGCGGGCAGTGGACCGGCTCGCCGGGTGCGCGCGAGGCGTTGCTGGCCGAACGCGGCCGCAAGTGGACTCCGGCCGAGACCGGTGCCTTTCGCCGTCAGCTCGCCGATGCCGACCGGCGCGCCCACGACCCGCGCCTGCCCGAGGACTGGTCCCTGGCTGTGCGGCGCGACGCCGAACGCGCCGCTGCCCTGGCGGAGCCTGTCCGGCGGATCGCCCAGCCCCGCAGCGAGGCGCCCGGCGTCGACTACCACCGGCTGACCGGAGAGGAACACCGGTGGATCTTCGACAACCTGATCCTGCCGGACCTCGCCGCGCGCACCAGCCCGCAGGAGAGGCCCGTGGTGGTCTACCTCATGGGCCAGCCGGGGTCCGGCAAGACGAACATGACGCGGATGGTCCTGAGGTCTCTGCGCGGTAAGCCCACCAGGGTCAGCGGCGACGACTTCAAAGCGGCCCACCCCGACTACTACCAGCTGATGCAGGAGGAGCCCCGTACCGCCGGGGCCCGCATCCGCGCGGACTACCGGGCCTGGCAGGTCCTGGCCGAGCAGTACGTGCGCCAGCGGCGCAGCGACGCGGTCATCGAGATCGCCCCCTCCAGCGCGGCCGCGTTCGTCAACGCCGCTCTGCTGTACCGGCAGTCGGGCTACCGGGTGGAGGTGGTGGTGCTCGCCGTGCGGGCCGCCGACTCCCGTCAGGGCACCGCCGATCGCTGCGCGCAGTTGCTGCGGCTGGGGGCAACGGGCCGGTTCACCACCGCCGGCGGGCACGACGAGCACTTCGCGGCGCTCGGGGAGGCGGTGGCGGCCGCCGAGCACGTGCCGGCGGCCGACCTGGTGACGGTGATGCGGCGCGACGGCAGCGTGCTGTACCGCAACGAGCGCGCGCCGGGCGGGACGTGGACACGGCCGGCGGGCGCGCACCACGCCCTGGTCGCCGAGCACAACCGCCCGTACACCGATCAGGAGGCCGCCCGGTTCTGGGCGATCCAGCGGCGGCTGCGCAGGCAGTTGCCGCACTACCGCCGCGACCTGGAGCAGATCGCCCGGCTGGCGCGGCTGCTGATGCCCGAGCACCTGCTGCCGTACCGGCTGCGCGGGCCCGCCGCGGTGGCCGCTCTGCCTGCACGACCCTACGAGTCCTGCAGTTCCTTCAGCCGGGCTGCGTAGAGCGCGGCGAGGCGGGCCGTCTCGGCCGCGTCGGCGTCCTCCAGCCGGTCGCGGTCGGCTACGCACGCCTGCCGCCGGGCGGCCAGCTCACTCAGCGACTCCGGGGCGGCGCCGGCCCGGCGCTCGGCCAGCATGCGCCGGCTGTACCAGGCGATCACTTTCTCCACCAGCTCCACAGCGACCTCGTGGCCGGCGGCGCCGTCCTGTTCGTCCGGCGGCGGCCCCGGGGTGTCCTCCGGAGCGGACTGCGGGTCGGGGATTGCGGAGTCGTGCACGAAAGCCACCAAGGAAGAGCTGGACAAGAAGGGCTCATTCTCGGCGGAACCAGGTCCCCCGGCAAACAACCCCTGCCGCTAAGTAGTGCCATAGCGCGTAGCCACATCTGCCACTTCCAGCGCGTGAGTCCCATCGGTTTCCGTCAGAGCGGCCGAACGCCGCTCTGTTTTGTAACCCATGTTTGAGATGCGGAAGGAGAGAGCAAGGCGGAGGATTGGAAGTGCTATCCGATGGCGGCGTTTGCACCTTAAGCAGTGTTGGGCAGTCACAGCCGTCGTCAGGGAGAGCATCATGCGCAAGTTGACGAAGCAACTTCTCTGCGCCAGTGGCGCACTTACCGTGGCGGGGGCAACAGTCACTGCGACAAGTACAGCAGCGCAGGCAGTCCCGCCCGCCCCACCCTCAATTACCGCGCTCACTGCGGGCGCAACGTCGGTGAGCGTCAACTGGACTGCATCTGCCACGACACACACCTACTTCATCAGCAACGGCGCTCGGATCAAGAGCGTGAACGGAGACACGATCGGCTTCACGTGGACAGGACTGAAGAAGAGCACCCGCTACTGCTTCAAGGTGCGCGCCGTGAGCGACGGAGGCGAGCTCAGCGCATGGGGGCCAGAAAAGTGCATCAAGACCAAGCAGCGCGGCGGAGTGGCTGAGCTAGTCGGGGTCACGCCTCAACAAAGCGCGGCTGTCAGCACTGCAATTGCGGAGTGCCTGACATCTTTGGGTGGGGCCAAGCTCATAGCCATCGCTCAGAAGACATACAAGGAAGCAAGGACGCTCGTCACAGCCGTCCGGCTGACTGTGCACCTCCCGCATACGCCGCCTGACGCGGTAGAAGTCTTCCGAGTCGTGGTCCGTGATGCAGTTCCGGGCGGAGCGTGCATCCTGCGGTAACGACTCCGCAGGGCCTCGACGGCAGCCGCGAGTAGGTCGCGCCCCTTCCGGTCCGGGGCCGCCGCAGGACTGCTGGCAGAGGCGACCCTGATACCGGCGGTACCGGCCGGATCGATCGATACGCCCTGCGGGCCGAGCCGCCGGGAACCGCTGTCGTACGGCACTGGCTCAGTATCCGGCCTGCGTGGGCTCGGTAGCCTGATAGCCGACGGAACCGGTCATACCAACCTGGCACGGGCCCCCGGGTGCGCCTGTGGGTCTGCCGTACGGGACACGCGCGGGCATAGTCTTGACCGACTGATGATCTTTTCCGGCGGGGGGCCAAGTGACCGACCTGCGAGCGTTGTTCAGCTCCAACGACCCCATCGACGCGAGCGAGGCGTTCACCAACCGCCAGCGCCAGTGGGAGCTTGTCGCCACCGCGGTCACCGAACACCTGCGGCAGATCACCGTGCCCGGCTTCGACCCCGCGGACCTCGAGGCCCCCCGTAGTCATCTGATCGTCTTCCACGGCGTGGGCGGCGTCGGCAAGTCCACGCTCCAGCGCAAGCTGGAGGCCGCGCTCGGCGGCACCCGGCCGGCGCAGTGGGGCGAGCAGGTCTGGGGCGGGCACAAGATCCTGCCCGTCCGGATCGACCTGTCCCGCTCCGCCGGCACCACCTTCGAGGACGTCGTTCTGACTATCCGGGCCGCCCTGGCCACGGCCGTCGCACGACCGCTGCCGGCCTTCGACATCGCGCTGCGCCGCTACTGGGAGGCCCAGCACCCCGGCGATCCGCTCGACGCCTACCTCGAACGCGGCGGACTCGTCAGCCGGTTCGGCAAGGCCCTGCCGCAGCAGACGCAGTCCGCCCTCAGCGACGTCGCCCAGACCCTGCTGCTGCCCGGCACCGTCGGCTCAGCCGTCGGACAGGTCACCGGCGCCCTGGTCGGCGCGCTCCGCGAGCGGCGCCAGACCGTGCGCGCGCTGGCCGCCTGCGCGCGGCTCGCGCCCCTGCTGGAGACCGAACCCAGCCTGGAGGCGCTGTCCTTCTACCCGCACCTGCTCGCGTTCGAGCTGCACCGGCTGCCCGAGGAGAAGAAGATCACGCCGGTGATCCTGCTGGACACCTTCGAGGACACCGCCGACCGCCACCGTGACCTCGAACGCCTCCTGCAGCGCCTGGTGTGGCTGCTGCCGAACTGCTTCTTCGTCATCAGCGGCCGCTCGCGCCTGCAGTGGGCCGACCCCGCACTGCACGGACAGCTCGACCACGCCGGCCCCGCCGCCTGGCCGGGCCTGGCCGCCACACCCGGCCCCCTGCCGTCGCCCCGGCACGGCACGCCGGGCGGGCGGCAGCACCTGATCGGCGACCTCTCCCCCGAGGACTGCGACGACCACCTCGCCCGCCGCCTGGCCAAGGACGGCCGGCCCCTCATCAGCCCCGCCATCCGGGCCGTGATCACCGCCCGCTCCCACGGCCTGCCCCTCCACCTCGACCTGGCCGCCTCCCGCTTCCTGGAAATCCGCCGCACCCGCGAACCTGAGCCCGCCGACTTCGACCACACCTTCCCCGCGCTCCTGGCCCGCGCCCTGTCCGACCTCACCGCCGACGAACGGCACGTCCTGCGCTCGGTGTCGCTGCTGGACGCCTTCGACCTCGATCTCGCCACCCGCGCCGCCGGCCTCACCCACCAGGCACCGGCCCGGCGCCTGACCGAGCGGCCCATCGTCTACGAGAACCTCTACGCCCTGTGGCCCTACCACCTCCACGGCGCGATCCGCTCCGCCCTCACGGAAGCCGACGACCACACCGACGATCGCTGGACACCCGCCGACTGGCATCAGGCCGCCACCCGCGCCCTGGCCGCCCTCGGCGACCAATGGGCCGCGAACACTTCCCTCACCCCCAGCCGCATGCTCCTCGTCGCCTGCCTTCGCCAGGGCCTGCGCCTGGCCCGCGACCACCGCCTGACCGGCCTGGGCTGGCTCATCGACGCCGCCCACGCCTACACCGACGACTCCGTGTGGGAACCCCTCACCCCGCCCACCAGCACGCCGAACCCGGAACTGGACACCCCCGCCGACGCCCTGGCCGAACTGCTCACCGCGATCGCCCGCCGCCAGCACGAACACCGCCAGCGCACCGCCGACCGACTCACCGCCGTCCTGGACAGCGGCCTGCTCCCCACCGAGCTGACCGAGATGGCCCTGTACTACCGGGCCAAGGCCCACAAAGACCTCAGCCAGAACAACGCCGCCCGCACCGGGATGCAGCAGGTCGCCGACATCGACGGCCGCCTCGCCCTCAAAGCCCGCCGCGGCCTGGCCAACCTGGCCCGCCTCGCCGGCGACTTCCCTACCGCCCTCGCCGCCGTCCCCACCCTGGGTTGGAAAGGCCGCCACCACCGCGTCCTCGGCGACATCCACTGGTCCCACGCCGACACCCCGGCCGCCGTCGCCGCCTTCGAAGCCGGCCGTGCCGAAGCCGAGCAACACAACGCCACCGGCGAACGCGCCATGATGCAGGTCCGCCTCGCCCTCGCCGTCTCCTTCGCCGACCCAGACCGGGCCGACGACGAACTCGCCCTCGCCCACCAGTTCCTCGACGGCCTCGACCAGCGCTCCAACACCCTCCTCGCCCAGGTCGTCACCCTGATCAAGGATGCCGGAACCGACGGCGTCACCGACCGCGCCCAGCACCTGCACACCGTCATCGAGACCGCAGGGCTGCCCTTCCTCCACCGGTTCGTCGAACTCGCCCTCGCCTTCCACCACGCCGTCCGCGGCGAGGACCAGGACCTGACCGCCACCATCGAACGTCTCCGCGCACTCACTGCGACCGGCGACTTCGCCTACTTCACCGACCTCGCCCACTTCATGGCCGGTCTCCCCCTCCCAGGACCCTCGGCCACCCGCTGGACCAGCATCGAAGGCAACGTCCGCTCCGCATGGCGCCGCCTCGTCCAGGCCCGACGGGACCACTTGCGCGCCGGAAACTGAACCCGAAACCGGACGGTGCCCAAGGAGCCCGCTCTGCTCAGTCCGGGGCCGGACGGCCGTTGTCCAGATGGCCCAGGACGTAGCCGCGTTCGTCAGGGTGACGGGCCAAGCGGGCCATCACCCAAGCGGTCCGGGCGTCCATCCCCTCTCCGAAGTCGGCGGCCAGACGGCGGGCCTGCCACGTCGTGCGCGGGGCAAGTACCCACCGCGCGAGCGAGAAGCGGACGCGGCCGGTGCCGGCTGTCGTCCGGCCTGCCCCGTCAGGGAGACCCTCGGAAGCGGCGCCGGGGAGGTTCAGATCGGTCACGATCGCGAGTGTGGCGACGGCCACGGTGCTATGACGGCCGCGGGGCCGGAGATCACCGGAACGGACGGCGCTGCATGGCTTGGGTTGACGCCCGAAAGGCGCGGTAGCGGAAGCTGAGGGCTCCCACCAGCCGATGAAAGCCCTCCGTGCGCCAGGGCAAGGTCGCCGAGCCGGTGGGCACGATGGTGATCCCCGCCCAGAGGGGCGGGGTGCTGTTTGCCGTCGGAGGCCTGGACGGGGAGCTGTACGTCAACGGGCGGGCGCTCGCCCGGCAATGGGCCGACGATTTGCGGTCCGGGGTGCCGGAACTTGCCTCGGACATCGACCGGCTCCAGGCCATGCGTGCGGAGTGGCTGGACGCGCCCCCGCAGGACCGCACGCTGGCGCTGGCCGGCAGCTGCACCGACTCGAACTGTCACACCCCGCACTGAACGAACAACGCTCAGTTCGGGGGCCAGGTGCTGGCCGGGCCACGCATGTGACGGTCGTGCATGCCGAAAAGGCCGGGCGAGTTCACCAGCCTTCTCCCCCTGGCGCCGCATACGGTGGCCTCGCCTCCCGCGCACACGCCCCGCACGGCGGAAAGCGGCGGCACGCATCGCAGACACGGCACGGGAGGAAGACCAGGATGACGCAGGCCGCGGTGAGCGAGCTGGAGGAGCGGGTGCCGGGACGCCGCTGGACGGTGCGTCTGGACGCCGCCGGCCGGGGCAGTGCGGCCGTGCGCATCTCGTGCAGCCGTCCCGCCTGTGCCGAGCAGCGCCTGCCGTCCGCGGACGCCGGCCGCGCCGCCGCCATCGCCCACCTCAAGGCCCACCTGCGCGCCGCCCCCGCCCCCAGGGCCGGGGCCTACTGCGCATGCAAGCTGGAAGGCTGCCACACCCACATCCCCGACACCGGCCGGCACACGCGCGCCGAACCCTGGCGGTGCGGCGGCCCGGTCGTCCTGGCCGTGATCACGGACCGGGAAGGACGCTGGTGGCAAGCCATGGAGTGCTGCTCGAGGTGCGCGGCCGCAACCCCCGGCGCCAAAACGGCAGCCACCTCCCAGCCGCCCAGCCCGCAGACCACCAGCCGCTCGGCCCCCACAGCCACGGGAACCGGCACGAGCGGGCCGCAGTTCTCCGACCACCAGGCCGCCACCGGGACGGCAGTCCCGGCTCCCCGCTCCGCAGCTGCACGACGCCTCCCGCAGCAGGCGAAGATCGCCCAGCGGGTTATCCCCCATAATCTGCGACCCACCGCGTTGCGGGACGAACTCATCGAACTCGGTGACCGCTTCCGCACCTACCAGCAGCGAACCGAACCCGACCTGGCGCTGCTCGCCGACCTCCACGAGCGAAAAGCCCGCGCCTTCATCGCCTGGGCCGACGCCAGCGGCATCCTCAGCCTGCGGGTAGAGGCCGTGCGTGCCGAACAGGCCGCCTCTGCCGCCCGCTTCCAGCACGAACAGCGCACGGGCCGGACCTCCAGCGGCCCCGGGCAAGCCGGTACCGGACCAGCCGGCAGTGAGCCCACCAGCAGCACTGAGGCCGCTGGCAGTGGGCCGACCGTGGGCCGACTGCTGACCGTGCGGACGCAGTGGAACCACGCGCGCTCCGTCCTTGCCCACGTGGCCGACCACAGCCCGCTGCCCGGCCCGGAGGCACGGCTGCTCACGCTGATGCTGACCCTGCGCACCGCCCACACCGGCACCGGCAACCTCGTCGGCCAGGACCTCACCGCGCTGGGCCTGACCGACCCGGAGGACCTGGTCGAGAAGCTGACCGGCTGCGGCTGGCTCACCCTGCCCGGCACCGCCAGCGACCTGCTCGCCTCCCGGCCGGAGAACCCCACCCCGATCACTGTCCCCTCCCTGGCGCCCCACGGGGACACGGCGGCCCCGTTCACCTTCGGCAAGAAGATGCGGCCCAAGCTCTCCGGCTGGGCCCAGAAGGTCATCTCGGACAAGAAGCTCCGCAAGGCCAAGGCCACCGCCGGCACCCGGCTGCTCGCCATGACGCTGGCCACCCAGACCGACGCCTCGGGGGTCCTCGGTCCCGGCGGTCAGGGCATCGCCCTGAACACTCTCACCACCTGGGTCCCGGTCGATTCCGGCGAACTGCATCACCTGGTCGACCAGCTGACCTCAGCGGACTGGCTCACCGACGCCACCCTCACCGATGCTCAGCTCACCGGGCAGCTGACCGAACGCGTGCTCCCGCTCACCTGTCCCCTCCAGGCTTGACGTACAGGACCCGTCCGAGTGAACCGGTGACGGTGTCGTACGTCCCAGGCCGTGGTCGTGCTGGATGCTGGTCGGAACTGGCCCGAGGCGGGCCACGTTCCGACCGCCGCCCGATCCGGCGTACCGGAACGCAAGGAGCGTGGCATTGCACCGGCCTGCACCACCGTGATCACACACAGCAGCTCGTCAGTGTTCGTTGACGTGCCGGGATCGGGCCGAGGCGCGTCAGGAAGGCACTGTCGTGAGCGACCGCTCCTCGTGGGAATCCCGCAAGCTCCGCTACTGGGCCGAGTGCAGTGGGCAGTCCCGCCGCGCCAGCCTTCGAACCAGCCACCCGGCACCCGCGGCCTCGCCGGCGCAGGCGCGGCTGGAGAGCCGCGTCCTCGAGCAACTGGGCACCTCCCCGAGTCTGTGCGCGCACCCCTTCGGTATCGCCTCACTGACCAGTGCCAGCACGTCCCTCACCCTGCACCTCGACCCCTTCATGGGCCAGGAGCGGTACTCCTTCCCCGAACACTGTCTGAGCCGTCTGCTGCCCTCGACTCCCGTACCGGGCACCGGGGACGATGTGCCCGGCATCCCCGGCCTGCGGGTGAGCGGCATCGAGGCCGGCGGCCGACAGCTGCACCTGCACACGGTGAGCCCGGGGCAAGCGGCAACCCTCGTGCTCGTTCTGCCCCGCGGGCTGCCGGAGGGCTGGGCCGACATCGAAGGCCGGTACCGGCACTGGTGCGAAGACAACGGGCTGCGACCGCTGTGGACGACCCCGCACCTCGATCCCGTTGAATTCGGCTACCTCAACGCCTATCCCAATCTCGAACGCTCGCGAGCCAGGCGGGCCGCGGTGGGCAGCGCTCTGCTCCGGCGTATCGCGCTCTTCCACACCGTCACCGCGTTCTACCGTGTCCAGTGCTGGGACGACGGCGACAGCTGGAAGATCGATACCCGCACCGCCCACCCTCTCGCCCTCTGGCATGACCAGCTCCTTCAGCGGCTGTGCCACCCACGATGGGGCCTACCCATGCACGTCTCCCACCGGTTCTGCTCCTGCGGTGAACCAGACGTTCCGTACCAGTGGGGGAACACCTGCTCCTTCTACTTCGACAACCACGACAGCGGCCAGGACGACCCGATCTACCTACGTGTCCACGCCAGTCCCGAAGGACGCGACTACGACCGGCAGATTGAAACGCTGCGCAGGGTCGGAGCACCACAAGGCTGGATGGCCCGGGCCTTCCCCGCCAAAGCGATCGAGCACCACAGGCAGCAGCGGTGGGGGTAGCGGCAGCGCTGCCAGGTCTGCTCGCCGGCTGAAGGAATCCACCGATCCGGCGGACAGCACCCTCTCCTCATTCAACGGGGCTGGATTCCGATTCCGACCGGGGCGACTTCCCCGCTGGCCCCTGCGCACGTTCGACACGTGCGCGATGCACGCCGCCGAGATAATGAAGCCGGACTTGAGGCCCCACAACAGCTGGGGTTACGTCTGGGCCATGTCGACGAATCGGGAGTAGTGGCCCTGGAAGGCGACTGTGATCGTCGCGGTGGGCCCATGGCGGTGCTTGGCCACGATGAGGTCGGCTTCGCCGGCGCGGGGTGATTCCTTCTCGTAGGCGTCTTCGCGGTGGAGGAGGATCACGACGTCGGCGTTGTCTTCGAGGGCTCCGGAGTCGCGCAGGTCGTTGATCATCGGGCGTCTGTCGGGGCGCTGTTCCGGGCTGCGGTTAAGTGTGGAGACGGCGACGATCGGCAGTCGCAGTTCCTTGGCCAGGAGCTTCAGACAGCGGGCGATCTCGGAGATCTCCTCGTAGCGGGAGCCCAGCGGTCTGGTGCCGTAGGTGAGCAGGTGGACGGCGTCAATGACGATGAGCTGTACGCCGGCGCGGCTGTGGAGGTAGCGGCAATGGGCGCGTAAGTCGTGCAGGTTGGCGTAGGAGCCGTCCTGGATGTAGATCGGGGCGGCGCT
>NZ_JBEOVB010000060.1:0-24872 GCF_040295245.1 Streptomyces sp. NPDC002884
TCCGGTCCGAGGCCGCCGTGGAGCGGATGAGGAACAGGGTGTTCGCGGCACGGTCGCGGAAGGCGACCTGCCGGGACGCGGGATGGATACGGGACCTCATGGGGTTTCCCTCCTTGTCACGGTCCGCCCGGGGCGGAGAGGCGGTTCAGCGTTCCTCGCGGAAGGGGACGTGCGCCCCGGCGAGCCGGTCGTACTTGCGCAGGACGAGCCGGCCGGGGTCGTTGCTGCGGTTCTTGCGCGTCACATAGGCGACACCGGTCCCGGCCGTCGACCTCAACGTGACGACGGGACGCATGCTGCTGCGTGCCATGAAGTCCTCCTCTCACCCACACCCCCCGATTGACCGGAGCATGTCAGGTTCATGTGGTGGAACAACCACTCCGGCCGCTCCATTCCCGACCGGCACGAAGCAGACGCAGGGCCCCAGGCAAGTGGCTGCGTGAGTCGGCGACCGGAACGCTCCGCCCCCGACGGCACGGGTGAGGCGGTTGGCCTTGGCGTCGGAAGGGAACTCCGGGCCCTGGCGTACCAGGGCGCCGGCCATGTTGCCTCACACCAAGAGCGGGGCGAGCACGATGCAGAACGGACGGACAGTGGTCGACCGACAGGCATCTGCCCACGACACGCGCCGGTTCACCCTGGCCGGAAACGGCTGGGCCACGAACGGACACCCCAGGCAGCGGACGAAGAGCCGGGCGGGAACCGGTGACGCCGGCGCCGGCCCGCACCCGTGGCGGACCAGGGTCACGGTCGGGGCAGCAGGGTGAAGCGGCGGCATGGTGGTCGGTGGGTACGCTGCCTCCGTGTCCGAGCCGCTTCCCTTCAGCCCCACTGTCGCCCTGCTCACGGTGGGCCGGGGGTGGGAGGCCGCGTTCGCCGAGGGCCTGAAGCCGCTCGGGCTGACCACCCGTAAGTACGGCCTGCTGGGGCACGTCCGCGCAACGCCCGGCATCTCCTTCAGTGAGCTGGCCCGGCGCTCCCGTATCACCGTGCAGAGCGTGCACAGCGCGGTGGCCGCCTTCGTGAAGGCCGGGCTCGTCGACGACCGGACCGCGCACGCCGGGTCCGCCTCCAGCCTGCGGGTCACCCCCGAGGGAGAGTCCCTGCTGGCCCGGGCCGCGGAGGTCGTGGCCCGCCTCGACGCGGAGTTCGCCGCACGGCACCCCGAACTGACCGAGGCTCTGCGGGCACAGATGGCGCAGGCGGTATCAGGAACCACCTGACCTTCAGCTAGCCTGAAGGTTATGGAATCCCCGCTGCCGTCCCTCCACGTCATGGCAGGCGCCCACCGCGTCCTGCGCGTCATACGCGTCATACGCGGGGAGGTGCGCAGCGCATGAGTTTCCGTCACTACCTGCGCCGGCCCCCGGCCGTCGGCGCCACCGAAGCGGTCCGCCTGGTCGCGGACGGCGCTCTCGTCGTGGACGTCCGCCGCGACTTCGAGTGGAACCGGGTGCACATCCCCGGCGCCGTCCACATACCGCTCGAAGCCCTCACCGCACGCTGCCTGGAACTCCCCGAGGACCGCCTGCTCATCACCTTCTGCACCGGCGGCCTGCGCTCCGCCGGTGCGGCGAACCTCCTGGTGGAGCACGGGTTCGACGCGGTCAACATGAGCCGCGGTCTCATCGACTGGCGCGCCGCCGGCGGACCGCTCACCACCGGTGTCACTCCGCTCTGAGCCGGGCGTCCGATCGCTCGGATCGCCGGTTGAAGCACTCCGTCACACCCGCCCCGGGCGCCGGCCGGGCACATCGCCTCAGTGTCCGGCGCGATCCGGTCACTGAGCGTTCGGATGCTCATGGAGTCGAGCTCGGAGGGAGTGGGATATCCGGTCTGCCTGCTCAGTCGTCACCCGCTCCTGCTCCGGTCGCGTCAGCAGCTCGAAAATGCCCGGCCCACGATGCTCCGGTCGCAGATCCGCCATGCGCGGCACGATGTGGAAGTGCACGTGCGCGAAGCCTTCGGCTTCGGCGAATTGGACGACGTACGTCTTGGCGCAGCCCGTCACACTCCGAAGAGCGCGGGAGAGCTTGACCTGCCACCCGCCCAGGGCGGATGCCTCAGCGAGGGTGAGGTCGTGGACTGCGGCCACGTGGCGTCGAGGCAGCAGCACCAGCCAGCCGGGCACCGCGGTGCCGAAGGCATGGGCCACCCGCCAGTGCTGGTCATGGGCCACTCGCTCGCGTGGTGGAAGATCGTCGAACTCCGCTTCCTTGCCGCATGTGTAGCAGTCGGGAGTCGTCATGGACGGGGATCGTAGAACCATCGCGGTGGCGGCAACAGCCATGGTGGCGGACGGGTCCGCGATCACCTGAGCGGGGAAGGCGGCGCATTCCGCGCTGACCGCGTCCGCGGCCCTGTGGCCTGGCCCCGGGTGCGGCTCGAGCGCCGCACCCGGACGCAGGTGGTCGCCGGAGCGGCGCTCGGTCTGTCGCTGGGCGGGGCGGTGTCCGCCGCGTTTCGCGGAGGCGACCCGCCCGTACCGCACCGCGGCCCGGGCGAGGGCCGTCGTCAGTGGACGGTCCAGGCCGGCAGATGCTCAAGGAACGCCACGGCGTCCGGCCGCCAGCGTCCCCGCCAGGCGGCGGGCCGGTCAGCGGCGTCACGGGCGAAGCGATCGGCTCCGGCGTCGGCGTGGACGGCGGCCATGGCCAGAACGCGGGCGGGCGGCAGGCCGCTGGTGCTCAGCACGCGCACGGACCGGAACGCCGCCAGGTCGCCGGCGAGGACGGCGAGGGCGGTGTCAGGCCGGTCGGGGAACTCCCGGCGGTAGGCGTAGTAGGTGGAGGGGCCGCCGCGGCGTACGGGTGCGTCGTGGATCAGGCCGTGGGTGTGCAGCAACTCGACACTGATGGCGGCCTCGTGGATCAGGGCCACGCGCAGGCGTTTGCCGCCGCGCAGCGACATCTCGCGCAACAGGTCCAGCACACGGGCGGGGAATGTGCCGTGCGGCGGGACCTCCAGAGCGTCGTTCTCGGAGCCGGCCAGGGAGTCGAAGTACGCTGCGCAGCGGGCATCGAACCGGCGCTGGTGGCCGGCCGCGCCTGCAAGGAGGCGGTACGGGCATCGTTCACCGTCCCAGAGTTCCACCCGTCCGCGCGACGCCCGCGACGCCCCGGCGCCCGCGGAGGAGCGCCTCGAGCGTGCACCCCGCTCTCGGCCGGGGGCGACAAGCGGCTGCGGGCTCGGCACAACGCCGCTCCCCCGGCCGTCCGGGCGTATGTCTCGCCATGGGCAACCGAGTAGCCGCCGACTGAAGGAACCGGTGTTCAGCGCAGGAAGCACGGCACCTCTCGGCACAGCCTGGCGGACGAGGGTGCGGCGTTGCGGGCTGCGTCGAGGTCGAAGTGCTGCACGAAGGACGGCTGGTGAGCGATGACGCCACCGCGGTCACCTCCGCCCTCGGCCGCTCTGGGCCTACCCGCGCCGGTGATACGGGCGCTGAACCCATAGGGCCGCGTTCACCGGGATGCCGATCGAACAGCTCGGCCGTCAGGCGAAACCGTGACGTACTGTCCGGGGCCGCGCGACGGAGTGTCTGTCGTCAGCTCAGCCTGGGGTCGTTGTCGGTGAGGGGGCCCGACAGCTGGCGCGCCAGTGCGCGTTCCGCCTCGGTGAGCGGCATGTCGGGCCGCAGCCGCTCGGGGTGCCCCGGAGGCGGCTCGGTGAAAGCGGGCAGCGGGCCGTGCCCGGCTGCGGGCAGCCGCCCCGCTTCCCCGTGGGCGCGCGGCCGGGCGTCCTCGGGGGTCCTGCCGGGCCCGGGCACCTCGTCGTACCCCACCAGCCCCAGGCACATCAGGCCGTAAGCCTTCAGGGACCGCCACACGGGCAGCACACAGCGCCGGACGACGACTGCTCTCGCCCGTGCGACGGCCGTGGGGTGGTGCGGCAGGCCGTGCGGCGTGTCGCGCGCGGACCGTTCCATGTCCTTGGCCTCCGCTCCCGGGGTTTTCGGTCGGCTCTGCACAGTGCCCGAGGGGACTCGGGTCCCGGTCGAGAGACGAGCAGGGCCTGCACCGGTGGCGTGCCGTGGCGGTGTCATCGGTACGAGGCGAGTGCGGCTGGACCTGCTCGTGAACGTCACGCACCACCAAATCTGCAACGGGGCACGGAAGTTGGACCGTCCCCCCTCCCCCCTCTCCCCCGCGTGCACTGCCATGCGGACCGCCGGCCCATCTGCGCTGCTTCCCCTCGGCCGCCGATGAGTTCCGGTGTGGCGGACGGTCCGAGTCGGCACACCGAACAAAAGGAGAATCCGATGGGCAAGACGCACTTGCATCCGACGACTCACATCGCCCGTCGCATGTTCGAGCTCCTGGAGCCGATCTGCCTGGTCACCTACAGCGCCGACGAGTGCAACAAGGAACTGGCCGCACTCGGCCACCGCAGCAGGCAATTGCGCATCGCTTCGCGGTCTGCGTGATACCCCTGGCCACGGAGGGGGCGGCACTCCGACCACAGGCCCGACCACCGCAGGTCACCGCGTTGCACAGACCATTGCGCAGAGCAAGGGCGCCAGTACGCGGCCACCGCCCCTCCGGCTGCGCAGGAGGACGAGGCTGCGCATGGCCGCCGCCCGCTGCCCCCACCCTTGCGCAGTCGGCGGCATGGGCATGGGCGGTTGCGCAGCCATTCGGCTCGAGGTCTCGCACGACGAGGCGGCCGTCTGGTCAAGGGCTGCTGACAGGGGACCAGGTTCCTGGTGTGGCGGAGTATTCGGAGACGCTGCAGAGGTCCGCGCTGACACTGTAGAGGCGGTCGTTCGTCGCAGCGAGGGAACCGGGTGAGTCACCGACGGCCGTCCAGGTCTTTTTGGACTGGTCGTACTCCTGGAGCTTCCCGCCGCTGGTGTCGGTGGCGTAGAGGGTGGTGGGGCTGGTGAAGATCCGGTCGGTGGCGCCGCGCACCTGATGCCAGACGCCTGGTGTGCCGCCGTATTCGAAGGTGCCCTGGTGGTCGGGGCCGATACCGTAGAGGTGGGTGGCGGTCGCGGTGAAGCGGCGCCGATGTCGGTCCAGCCGGTCCTCGGAGCGCTCCTTTTCCTGGCAAGCGACGTGCTCGGCCGGCAGATGACGGACCGTCTTCTGAGTTGCCGGACACCTCGAGCGGATCGGCCACCCTCGCGGTCCTGCTGCTCCTGGTCAGCGCGGGGACGCCGGCTGCGCAGGACGCCGCAAGCCCCGTACCCGGCTGGGGATTTCAGGTGACCCCGGGCCAGCCGCGCAGCAGGGCGGCGATCCTCGCGACGGTGCAGGCGGGATCCCTCAGCAGGTCGCGCAGGGCGATGGCATCCTCCCTGGCGGGCTTGACCGGGATCCCGGACGCCTCCAGATACATCACGCCCGTCGCGGCGGCCACGGCCATGTTGGAGCGCTCCAGCCATCGGCAGCGGCCGAGGATGTGCACCAGGGCGGCGGCACGGGCGTAGGGGCCGTCGTAGACGGGCTGGTCCAGCAGCTCGGCCCGGTGAGCGGCGACCGCGGCCACCGGCACCCCGTAGTCCTCGGGGGCGGGATCCCCTGCCCCCGCGATCTCCGCGACCTGCAGGATCCAGGGGACGTCGATGTGCAGGTCCATTACGCGGCGTGTGCTCCGAGCGTGTGGCGGTCGGCATCTTCGGCTTCGTCGAAGACGCCCTGGTGCTCGGCGAGGAACCGCTCCGCGGCGTCCAGACCCCGCCGCCGCAGTCCTTCGGTGTCTTCGTGCACAAGGACAGCGATGTAGTCGCCGAGGCTCAGGCCGCGGTCCTTGGCGCGGGCTTCCGCCAGGGCCTTGATCTCGCTGTCGACGCGCGCGCCCAACTGTGTCTTCGCCATACCTCGATGGTAACAGCTGTTACCAGGCGTGGGGGCTGGAGGACCCACGACGAGGACGAGCACACGAGGCCCGGGCCTCCCGATCGTTCCGAAGAGTCGCTGGGTATGCTCCTTCGGCCCTTCCTTGGGTGAGGGGAGTTGCTGAGTGGCCCGGTTGGACGGACCCGTTCTGCCTACTCAGAGGCTTGTGATGGAGCCGATCCGCCGCGAGGACAGCGACGATCTCTTCGAGGCTGTGGTCAGCCAGGACAGCGTCATGCGATGGCTGGCGACCGGACGGGCCGACAGCCGATCCGCGGCCGAGGCCATGTGCGACGACCACGTCGCCCACTGGGCCAGACACGGATACGGCGACTTCGCGGTCCGAGACGCCGCCACGCGCGCGTTCCTCGGCCGGGTCGGGCTGCGCCATCGGGCCGGGTACGGAGTCGACCTCGGTTTCGCCCTGCACCCACGGGCGCAGGGCCGCGGAGTCGCCGGCGAGGCGGGCCGTGCCTGCCTGGACCTCGCGTTCGGCCCCCTCTCGCTCCCTGTCGTCTTCGCGTTCGTCCTGCCCGGCAACACGGCCTCGATCGCGGTACTGCGCCGCCTGGGCGCCCGGGAGGACGGGACGGTCCAGTCCAGCGGCCTGCATTGCCCGCGCTACGGCTTCGACCCACCGTCATGACGGCCGTGCGGTCGCTGCTTGATGTGACCATTCTGCACAACCGTCGTCGGGCACCGCGACGCGTACCTCTCCCCCTGGACGCGTGCGGCAGACGAGGGGCCCGAACCGTGCCCGGCCCGGGCCCCTCCGGGAGTCATCCAAAGCGCCTCACTGGACAGCCCCGGACCTCACCCCCGGCGCCAGGAAGAGTCGTCGGCGACTCGGTGGGCGAGCAACCGATCAACGGCGGTGACGCTGCACGGCCGGGCCGGGCCGGGCCGGGCCGGGCCGGCGAAGCGGGGCTGCACCGCGCGTGAGCATCGCCGAAGATGCACACGCCCCGCAGGGACACCCTGTGAGGTGGCTGCCCCTGCGGGCCGGCCCTGGTCCGGGCCGCCGGACCTGCCGGAAGGCGGGCTGTTGCAGAAGCCGGCGCCCACGCTGCTTCAACTGGGGGGACCGTCGTCGGGCCACAGGGTCCCGTTCTTCAGCCTCTGCCGCAGCCCCCTCCAGAGCTCCCCTGGAGAGTAGGTCGCCAACGCCCACAGGACGGTGGCGGCACCGATGCTGAGGATGACCTGGACCACCGCGATGCCGACCTGCATCCCTATGCCGGCGGCCGGGATGATGCTCCGCACGCCGAACATCAGGCTCCCGGCTGCCCATACGACCAGCGCCACGCCCAGACCGACGAGACTCACGCGCAGCGCGCGGACCGCGCGGTGCGCGTGGACGCCCACTGTCCCCGGCGCGGCCCCCATCACCCGGGCCGCCTCCGCCTGGGTCATGCCCAGCTCCTGCGTCAGCAGGATCACCTTGCGCTGCTGCGGTGGAAGGGCGCTCACCGCCTCGTCGACGACGAGGCGTAGCTCGGCCTCGTCGACCGGATGGACCGACAGCTCGTCCTCCAGCCGCACGTCCACGTCGAGGGACGCGTAACCCCTGCCCGTGCAGTGGTGCCGCGCCGCACGACTGATCTCGTTGTCCATCACCTTGTAGAGGTACGCGCGCACATTGCCGATCGGCTCCGGGTAGGCCAGCACGCTCTTGAGGGCGTTCTGCACGATGTCCTCGGGGCCCGCCGAAGACCGCGGCACCCTGCAGGTGCGCAGCCGCTTGCCGGCGTAACCGGCCATCCGCCCGTACTGCTCCGCGACCAGTTCCCCCAGCGCCTCGGCGTGCCGCGACCGCGACCCCTCCTGATCAGCCACGCCGCCCCCGCTTCCCCGTGCGCGCCCGCCCATCCGACTCACCCCGTGCACGGATCATCTCGGCCTTGCCCGCCGCGCGGTTGCGAACGCGATGCTCTTCAGCACGCTGCTCAGCGCCGGCGCGAAGAGCAGCACCGGGAACACCGCAACTCCCCCACCCGTCAACTCCACCGGACCTCCTCCAGTCTGCGGCCCAGCGCCTCGCGGTGAAGCAGCGGCCGTACACACTCTGAGAGACCCACGGGCAGCCGACTCTTTACACGCCGCCGAAAAATCTTCTCCAGACATCACGGCCCCTGGAGCCGCGGAACGCAACAGACCACACACCGCCCCAGCAGCGGTCCCGGCGGGCCGCCGACAACCTCAACACGGTCCAGCCGCTGTCCGTTGAGCCCGTCCTTCGGGCCCCGAGGCGGGACAGCCTTGCGTCCCTGCTGTGGCGTTTCTCCAGGTGAACTCCTGCACCCGCCCGGGTGAAGCGGCCTTCTCCGCCCTCCCCGCTCCACCGGGCCGGCCGCTACAACCCAGGTGTGATCAAGAAACTGTCCCGCATCGCCGCCGTGCTCGCTCTCGCGGCGCTATCCCCCGCCGCCCCGGCCACCGCCGCGACAACCCCGCCCTCACTTCCCGCCGCGGGCCCGGCCATTGCCGGGCCGGCCCCGGCGGCCGCTCAGGAGGTGCCTCTGTTCCAGGCCCTGGAATGGATCGGCGAAGCTCCCGAGAGCCGGGACGGCTACAGCCGGACCCTGTTCAAGCACTGGAACAAAGGCCTCAACCCCACCGACGGATGCGACACCCGCAAAGAGGTCATCCTGTCCGAGGCCAAACTCGCCCCCGAGACCGGAGCACGGTGCGCACTGACGGGCGGACGCTGGTTCTCCGAATACGACCAGGTGTGGGTCACCGCGGCATCCTCACTCGACGTCGACCACATGGTCCCCCTCGCCGAAGCATGGGACTCCGGCGCATCCGCCTGGACGCCCGCCCGGCGCGAGGCATACGCCAACGACCAAGGGGCACCGACCTCGCTGATCGCGGTCTCGGGCAGCTCCAACCGCTCCAAGAGCGACAAAGACCCCGCCGACTGGCTCCCCGTCGACGCCTACCGATGCGAGTACACAAGCGCCTGGGTGGCCACCAAGCTGCGCTGGCATCTGCCCGCCGACCCGGCCGAACGCGACGCCCTCACCCACCTCGCGGAAGCCTGCCCCGACACCACCGTCACCTACGAACAGGTACCGCTGTAGACGTCATGAGCACGCCGGCGGCGCGCCGTTCCGAGCCAGGCACCGGCGCGCCGCAGGAGGTGTGCCGGCTTCGGTGGCGCGCGGCCGGCACGATTTTGTGAGGCGGGTCAGTGGCCGGCGCGGTGGCCCCGGGAGTGGTCGTCGACGATGCGGCCGCGATGGCGAGCGGTTGGAGCGGACATCACGTCCCGGGGGGTCGTACAGGACGGCCGAGATCTCCACCTGCGGCCGGCGTGGCCGGCCGCGGACGCCGGGATGGAAGCCGTCGCGACGAGAACGCTGGCCGCGAGCACGGCAGCGGCCAGACGGCGAGCGGCGAGCGGCGACAGAGACGGGTGCGGGCAAGGATTGCCCCTGATGATGCGAGCACGCTCCCCGGTGCGGCAGCCGTCACGGCTGCCGCACCGGGGAGCGCAGTATGTGGCGACGGCCCACCAGCCATCCTTCGCCCCGGGCTACCGCACGGGTCAGTGGCGGCCGCCGCGGCGGTGGCCCCAGCGCTCGTCGTCGACGAAGCGGCCGTGGTCGTTGCGCAGGGTCGCGGTGTCGTGGTCGTTGTTCCACACGTACTGGCGGCGGTCCTGGTAGAGGTCGGCGCGGGTGTCGCGGCCCTCACCGGTGTGGATACGGACCGTGGCACGGCCGGCCAGCCGGTAGCCGTCGAAGGTGTAGGTGTGGCCGGACTCGTCCCTCAGGGTCCAGCCGTCCAGGTTCACCGCGTTGCGGGTGGTGTTGGTCAGCTCCACCCACTCCTTGTTCAGCGACCGGTTCGAGCGGTCGTCGCGCCCCGGAGAGTCGTACTGCACGTCCGAGATCTCCACCTGCGGGCGGTGCGGGCGGGCATGATCGGCCGCGGTCGCCGGCAGCGCCGCCACCGAGACCAGGGCGCCGGCGGCGAGTGCAGCGGCGGCCAGACGGCGGGCGGTGACAGAAGCAGTCAAGGAATCCCCCTGATGGTGCGGGCACCTTCCCGGAAGCGGCCTTCTCGGCCGCTGCGGAAAGCAGGTGCGGTGTGCGGGTGGCGGCCGGACCGGCCGCGCACCCACACTCTGTCCAACCTGTGCGGCAGTTGGGGAGGAAACACGGCCTGTGTTACCTGTTGCCCGCATTCCTGTGACTCTTGAATGCATCGTCCATTTATGCCGTGCATGCACAATGTTGACGCCCCGCCAGGTTGCGGACCCTTGCGGGAGTTGACCGCTCACCCGGGTGCGCCGCCCCGCCCCGGGCCGGGCATCACCCGAAAGTGAGTAACAGCCCAACCGCCGGACGGCCGTGACGCCGGCGCTCCGGCGCCGGTTGAGCCGTACCAGGACAGGCACGCGCGGGAGGGAAACGATGGCCGCCGACGACAAGACCCTCGACCTGCTGAGGACCGTGGAGGCGCGCCGCCGTGGGGCGGAGCACGGCTGGGCGGTGGATGCGGTGCTGGCGCCCGTGAAGCAGCGGGTGCTCAACCTCGCCGACCGCGGCCTCGTCGAACTCGCCGACCGGGAGGAACGCGCAGCGCTCTGGGTCGGCGGACATCACCCGGGCGGCGACCGCGTCCGGTGCGCCGATGCCGAACGGGAGGCGTCCGGTGGCGGCGTAGGCGAGCAGTGCTCCCCAGGCGAAGACGTCCCCGGCCGACCCCACGGCGCCGGTGCGGTAGCCCTCGGGGCTGATCCAGCCTGCGGTGCCGGTCATCACGCCGGTCCGGGTGACCGAGGTGCCCTCCAGAGCGTGGGCGATGCCAAAGTCCAGCACCCGCGGCCCGTCGGGGGCCAGGATGACGTTGCCTGGCTTCACGTCGCGGTGCACCACCCCGGCTTGGTGGACAGCTGCCAGCGCGGCGGCGGTCCCGGCTGCCAGCGCGTAGAGCCGGGCCCCGGACAGCGGGCCGTGCTTGGCGATGTGCGCGCCGAGCGTGAGGCCGGGCACGTACGGGGTGGCCAGCCAGGGATCGGCTGCACCCGGGTCCGCGGCGAGCAGCGGCACCAGACAGGGGCCCGTAACTCGCCGGGATAGCTCGACTTCCCGCTTGAACCGAGCCCGGAACTCCTCGTCGCCGGCATGCGCCGGGTGGACGACCTTCACCGCCACCCGCCGCCCGCCGGGATCCAGAGCCGCATAGACCGTTCCCATGCCGCCTGAACCCAGTCGGCCGATGACCCGGTACGGACCGATCCGGCCCGGATCACCAGGCCGCACAGAATGAACACGCGCAGACACCGACGCCCCCCACAGGCAAGATCCCCCGACCCCGCCGGCCGGACCCACAACTGTCTCACGCCCACCGGGGAAACCTCAGCCCGACGACCGGCCGGACCGACCGGCTGTATCGCGCGGGGTGTCGGTGTGCGCCTGATGATCAACAATTACGCCTGGGGCGCAGATGGGAGCCCCGTCGCCTGCGGTTACGGCTGTTCTCCTGTTCTCCGCCGCTGCCCAACTCATCACCACCGCCCGCCGACGGCACCTGAGATTCGCGGCCCACTGGCCCTGGACCGACCTCATCACGGACGCGATCGACCGGCTCCACGCCCTCCCGAACCCCGGCTGACCACAAGACCCACCCGCCCCGCACACGGGTACGACCGTTGTGATCGACGTGACCTCGTAGGTCGGCATCAGCGCTCGTTCCTCTCCCTGGGCGTGGCGTGTGCGGCGGCTTCTGGTCGGCGCCACGATCCTGGACCGTCCCGCGCTCCGCGCCATCGTCAACGAGCTGACCGAACGGCACCCGCACACCACAGGCGTGCGCGAGCTCCACACCGCCGTGGCGATGACAGGCTGACATCCGCGACCCGTGACCGTCCGCACGTTGTATGGGCCACCGGGCGCGGGTCCGGCGCCTACGCGCTCACCTGCCACCTTCGCCGGCACCGACTGGACCAGCGACGTCCAGCCGAGGCTTCACCCGTTCGGGTCACACCCCGGTGGCTCCGCCTACGCGCCGTCTCCACAGCTGCGCATCATGCCTCCACCCATAAATGATCCAGGGGGGATCCATGAGCCAGGACACGCCGCCGCACGTGCCCGCTGTGGCACCACCGCCGCCCGAGCCGACGGTGAGGAAGTCGCGGACCCACGTCATCATCATCAGCTCTGCTGCCGCCGCCATCGCCGCGATCGTCGCGACCGGCATCGTGGTCACGCAGTCCGGCCATGGCGGCAGTGAACCGACCGCCACTGTCTGGCCCAGCCTCTACGGCATGGAGGGCACCGCCGCCGCTGTGCCGGAATCGTCGCCGGGGACGGAGGTGGAGCCGACATATTCCGACCTGGACGCCGACGACTTCACGATGGAGTTGCGCACCACCTCACGGCAGTGCTTCGGATCGGCGGGCTGCAACGTGACGGTCGAGCCGGAGTTGACCTACGTGGGCATCTTCAACGGAATCGATCCGGACGTGGTGTACGAGATCACTTACGAGATCCAGGGTGACGAGTCCGGACCGGTCATCCAGACGGCCGAGCTGTCGAGCGAGACGACACTGAATTACAGGCCGTCCATGATCAGTACGGCGTCGTCGGGCACGAAGGTATCCGTGCAGATCACCAACGTGACCCAAGAGGGCTAATGCCGACATCAAACACCCCGCACCAGGCTGCTCTGGGCGGGCTCCGTCACGCAGTGGCCTCTTGAATGACAGGGCGCGCCACGATGCGCCGACCTCAGTGTCGCCCATGTGGTGAGGACGGTTGCAGGGCGGCGGCGGATGGGGGGTTAGCTAAGTGCCGTTGGGGGGCGCTTGTCTCGGCGTGCTCGCGCGATAATGCTCTGCGCTTCAGCGCCGTACACGGCCGACTTCCGCAGAACATGCCAGACCTTCATGTACGTGGCGATGGACGCGGGGTCGTCGAGCCATGTTTCAGCGTGCCAGTCTTCGGTGATCACGTACCGGTCGTCCAGGACCCAAAATCCGTTGGCTGTCGGGATTTTAAGCGGTGCGCTGAGTGGGATGATCCCCAGGTTTACGGTGTCCAGGCCGACCGCTCCCATGAGTCGGTCGAGCTGGCTCGCGAGGATGGACGGCGGGCAGATCAGGGCGTGGAGTGCGGCCTCCCAGATGAGGGCATGGAGCGTGTGATCACCTTCGTACAGCCATGCCTGGCGCTTCATTCGGACGCGTACGGCGTCGTCGGTGTCGCGCGCCGTGTCGTGAAGGTTGGCGTACTGGAGAAACATGTGGCGGGCGTAGTCGGCGGTTTGGAGCATGCCGGGAACGACCGCTTCCTCCCAGACGTGGATGATCTGGGACCGGCCGACCTCAAGGTTCCAGCTGTCTTGCACAGGCCGGTGTCCGGCCGCGAGCTGGCGTCGCCAGGAGCGGATGCGGGACTCGAACCCCTTGAGGCGGGCGTCGAGTTCCTCGAAGGCCGCGGGCTGGCCTACCCCGTCGGCCCACGCTCGCAGGTCCTGGGCCGTTGCCGTTTGCTGTCCGTTCTCGAGCTTGTAGATCTTGGAGTGTGACCAGCCGAGGCGTAGGGCGAGCTGAGTGCCGGTGAGTCGGCCTCCCGGGGCCGAGAGTCGCAGTTCGCGGAGCCGGAGCCCGAGAGTCTCCCGGGCCTGTTGGAAGTCAGTACTCACCGGCTCCTGCTACCCCTTGGCGCGCAGTTGCGCGGCGAACTGGTCGTAGGGTGTGGCCTGATGGATTGCAGCGTCACGGATTTGGCAGTAGCGCAGTACTTCGGTGGGCTTGGTGATGATCTCCACGTCATGGAAGGCGTCAGTGTCGTCGAAGTTGAGGACGGCGACCAGGCGGCTGTCGAAGATCCAGAAGTCTTCGGCCGGCAGGTTTGCACGGTCTGCGTCATCGCGCCAGAGGTTGCGTACGTCTTCGCCGGTGGCGGCGTTGCAGCGCGCGTAGTCCAGCAGATAGCGCTGACCTTGTGTGGGTGGGTTGTCGACGACTCGGACCCGTCCCACGTACTTGCCGCTCGATGTCTGCCGGGAGATGTTGGTGCACCACGCGCTGTCCAGGTCCATGGCCGCCGTGCCGGTTTTGAGGAAAAGGGCATATGAAGGGTCTTGGCGGTCCGAGGCGTAGCCGCGCCGGGTCTCGAGGTGCCAGGCCGAGTGCTTGAACGTCTGGAAGAGCAGGCCGAACTCCTCGGTGCTGATGAGTTTGGGCACGCGCTGCATCTCTTTCGGTCCGTGGTTGACGAGCAGTTCCCGCGGCACGACCACCGCAGTGTCGTCGGGGCCCAGGTGCTGGAGCTGGGCCACATCATTGGGGTCGGTGAGTGGCGGTCCCTGGACGATGACGTGTCCGGAGTCGATGTCCTCGTGCAGGGCCGGGCATCCGCCGTTTTTGCTGTCGGTACCGGTGAACCGCAGTCGTCGCGCCATGGGTTGCCTCCCTCGGTGTGGGCCAGGTCGCCATCACTATGTCCGGGCTCACGCCTCCGTTCTACAGCGTGTCCCTCTCCTCGTGAGACCAGACGAGAACATCGATCCGGCTTCTGCGAACATTCAAGAACATCGCTTGTCGTGTGCCAACGCCGCGGTCTTACAGTCACGTTGATGTCATCAGCGCCACCAACACGCGACACGGGCAACGTCGACGTCCCTCGCCGCCTTGAGTTTCTCGTGTGGCGGTCGACCAGGCTGGGATCTCGCGGGGCTGCCGCGCAGCGAGCTCTGGGTGCGGGACACCGGGCCCCACTCCCGGCGGCCGGCAGGTAACACCACCGCGTTCCGAAAGAATCGGAGGGCACTATGGCGACACCGATATTGGCCATCGCAGAGGGCCGTGAGGAGTACACGGCCACCCGCAGCCCGCGGGACTTCGTCGACCTGGAGGTGTGGGAGCGCGAGATCGCGCTGCTCATGCGGGACTATCCGTTCGACAGGGTGATGGCGGAGCGCCTGTTCGGGGCTGCCGTCACCTACCTCATCACGGCCATGGAGAAGTGGGGCCAGGGTCTCGAGATGTGTTGCGGGCGGATCGTGGACATTGCCGTCCACGTATTCATTCTGGATACCCGCAACTACCGCGAGTTCTGCGCCAGGCACTTCTCCGGGAAGTTCCTGGAGCACATCCCGGAGGTCGCCTTCAAGTACGACGGTTCCGTGGAGCGCACCGCCCACATCATCGCCGACAACGGGTTCCCGGTGGACTGGCCTCTGTGGGAGGCCGACTTCGCGAAGTGCGGGCCGTGCCGGCCGGGTGAGAACTGCCACTGATCCCGTAGGACCACGCACAGCTCGGGCCGTCACCGATGGTCCGAGCTGTGCTTCTTTGTGGCTTTTATGCGCTTTCACTCGTTTCGCATACATCACAGGAAGCAGCCGGGTAGCTTGACGCCTCTGGAACCCGTTCTGCTTGTGGAGGACCGATGTTCAGCGCCGCCCCCAAGACTCCAGCCGAGTACTGGGACACGTACAGACCACATCGCGGCAAGAACCTCCAGCCACGCCCGGCGGCGGAAGGCTTCGAGTGGACGGGCATTGCGGGGCACGGGCCCGGTTCGGAGTTCCTCGGCTCGCCGACAACCGCGCTGGACCTCGGACCGGCGGAGGGAGAGAACGCCGCCTTCCTCGCCCGCAACGGCGTCCACGTCACCGCCGTGGACTTCTCGCCCGCCCAGGTGAACAGAGCGCGGAGCTTCTGGGCCGACCTCCCCGCACTGGATTTCGTCCACGCCGAAGCCTGTGCATTTCTCCGTGACGAACTGCGCCAGTGGGACGCCATCTACTCGACGTGGGGCGCTGTGTGGTTCACCGACCCAGAAGAGCTCTTTCCTCTGGTCGCCAAGCGGCTACAGCCCGGCGGTGTCTTTGCGTTCTCCCACCGCGAGCCGATCACCGGCCAGCACGGGGCACAGAAGATGGGCGGGAAATGGCTGGAGGGACGAGAGGCAGAGCTGACGGTGTACAGGTGGCAGTACACCGCGCAGCAGTGGGCTGACATCCTGAAGCGCCACGGCTTCACCGACATCGACGAGCGGATCTTGCCCGATCCAGACCCTGCGGCACTGGGCACACTGCTGGTGCGGGCCTGGTCCGCCTGACACTCGCCCAAACCGACCCGGCGCGTCGACGGCCCCTCATCTGCGGACCAAAAAACAGCAGGAGGGCCAAGGGCGGACACGCTGCCCCGGTGTCATGAGAGTCGTACTCTCACACAGTGATTGAGACCATCGTGTTCGACGTCGGCGAGACGATCGCTAAGGATGATCGCTACTGGAGGTCCTGGGCTGACTGGCTGGACATGCCTCCCCACACCCTGTCCGCACTCGTAGGCGCTGTTGTCGCGCTGGGGCGGGATAACGCAGAGGCTCTGCGCTTGGCTCGCCCTGGCATCGATGTGGCCGCGGAGTACCGTGCACGCGAGGCGGCGGGCCGCGGCGAGCGTTTGGACGAATCGGACATCTATCCGGATGTGCGGAGTGCGCTTGCAGCTCTGCAAGAAGCTGGCTTGCGCGTCGTCATCGCTGGCAACCAGACCGTACGTGCGGGTGAGTTGCTGCGATCACTCTGCCTTCCAGCAGACGAAATCGTGACATCTGGACAATGGGGTGTCGCCAAGCCCCAACAGGAGTTCTTCGCCCGAGTACAGGAGATTTCCCAAGCGCCAGCGAATCGCACACTGTACGTTGGCGACCATCCAGCCAACGACATCTTTCCGGCTAAGGCTGCTGGTCTCAGGGCGGCGCATCTACGTCGAGGGCCCTGGGGGCATCTGTGGGCCGACACCCCAGAGGTCGTCGAGGCTGCGGATTGGCGAATCGACGACCTGACGGAGCTCGTCTCTCTGGTTGCGGGCTGACGACATGTCGTAGGCCTTCCGATGTTGGCAACCTGGAGCATTGACATATACGCAGCGTTTTTGAACGTATACCGTATGGGGTCGATAGATGGAGTCAGCATGCCCATTGGCAGTCGTAGCGGGGTAGGCGACAGGATCGCTTACTACCGCAGTGTCATGCGTCCAAAAATGACGCAGCAGCAACTCGCGGACGCAGCATGTGTGTCGGTGGGCGCAATCAGGAAGATCGAGCAGGGGGACCGCGGCATCAGTGACGCTACCCTCGAGTCCATCGCGGACGCGCTCGGCGTGGACTCCTCCCGACTTCGCTCCGACCGTGGAACCGCGTCCACGCCGGTACACGAAGCACTACCTTTACTGTCGGCTGTGCTCCTGACGCACGAGTTCCCAGAGGACGGCCCGGTGCGGCCTCTGGATGAACTGCGCATTGCCGTTGCTAGCGCCGAGCGATGGCGGCTGGCCGCTCAATACGCGCGTATCGCGCGGCAACTACCCGCTCTCCTATCAGAGTTAGCTCGGTCTCACCATCAGGCACCTGCTCGCGACAAAGTAGAGATTGTCACTCTACTGGTCAAGGCATACCGCGCTGCGGACGCCGTGGCATACAAGTTCGGCGCCCACGACCTCTCAGCGCGCATGGTCGACCTCATGCGTCGCATCGCCCCTGAGGCAGGGGATTCCCTCCTGTCCGCGTCAGTCGCATATGTGAGCACGGAGACCTTCTTCGCCGCACGCGCCCATGCTGCTGGCCTGCGCGCCTTGGAACAGGCTCTGGCCCAGATGCCTACCCCCACAGCGCCGGCCGAAGTCGCAGCGCGAGGAGCTCTCCACATGAGGGCTGCAGTCATCGCTGGGCGCGCCTCTGCGGTGTCGGCCGCTCATACACACCTCGCTGAGGCTGCCGCTCTTGCCGCACGCGTCAGAGAGGGCGTGTATCACGGCACCGCGTTCGGACCCGATTCTGTACGCATCCACGAAGTCTCCGTCGCTGTCAGCCTCGGCCACGATCACGTCAGCCAAGCCTTGGATGTCGCCCGCGAGTGGAAGCCTCCGTCTGACCTGCCCGCGGAGCGGCGCAGCGGCTTCTACATCGAACTGGCTCGCGCCCAACTGTGGTCTGGCAAGGCAGAGCATGCCTTCGAGTCTCTCAAGGTGGCGCGGCATATTGCCCCCCAGCACACCCGTGAACATCCATGGGTCCGTGAAGACGCTGCCACGCTTCGGCGTTTGAAGCGCGCCGACGCAGAGACGCTCACCAACTTTGCCGAGTGGTGCGCCGCAACTTGACTCCTGCCCCAAGTACCCCTCGCAGGGGTACTTGTGGCCTACCTCCACCCTCACCATTTGTTGAGACGCTGAAGCCAACACTTGGGAGTGGGAATGCCGACCAGTCAGAGCGCTGTGCCCGCGATCGTCAACCGTCGCGTGAGCATTGTCCGTCTGCACGGCGAGGCTTGCTTCCACTGCGGGGCCGTCAATAGGCCTCTGCGCACCGCAGGAGAGGTTGCAGTACGCGGCTGCTTGAGAATTTGGTCTATTCGCGTGTGTGGGTGCAGGAATGAAGCAGACGCGGCATGAATGACGAGCAGAGCCCGTCAGCCGCACGATCAGAACCGAGTTTGATAAGGGTCGGCTCTCAAGTCCCACCACGCGGAGTCTGCTTCAGCGGGAACACCCGTCCTGGTGGGGACCGCAGAAATTTCGGCGGAGCGATTTCCTAGAAAACCCGCGATGAAGAGCCCTGAAGACAAGGCTACGCTCAGCTGCCTACTCTGCCATCGCCTCGGTCGAACTGGAGATTGTCGGCCGGCGCTCATCCTGCTACTCGAGCAAAAGTCGTGACGCGCAACTACGAACTCAGGTTCAAAGAGTCGCCGTTGCCACCAATTTATATCTCCTCCGCTCTGGCCCCCTGGCGCCTCATAAGCCTCCTTGCGCAACAACGTGTCGGTCAACCATCGCTACGGTGCCCCCTCAGAGGACGTAATGACGACACCACCCGTACGAACGCCCCGCGCGGTTCGGCATCGCGACGGAGAAGTGATGAGGGAGCGGATCGAAATCGTCCCCCGTAACGGTGACGATCCGCCCCGTCCTCAGGACGCGACCCGGGTAGGGGCCCTGCGTCGGATTGCGGCGGCCAAGCTCAGGTATTGCGGCCTGGACCTGATCATCGACGAAGTGACGGTCGTCGTCTCGGAGCTGCTGACGAACGCGATCCTGCACAGCGGTACCCGCCAGATCGCGCTGAGTCTTCGCATTGACCGCGGTGTCCTGCACATCGTTGTCACCGACGGCATGCCAGGCCATGCCCGCCGCAAGGAGGTCGGGGACGACACCGAATCGGGGCGCGGGCTGGCTCTGGTGGAGGTCCTGACCCGGGAGAACGGCGGGAGCTGGGGCACCAGCAACGCCGGCGCAGTGACCTGGTGCCGCCTTGCTCTGCCGGGGAACCAGCCCGGCCAGCCACCGAGTTCGTCTGCTCGCTGTCCCCTTCCGTCTCTGCCGCAACCCGACCTCTGAGGATTGTCATGTCCCTCCGTCCCACCACCCACCGTCGCGCGCACGGCCGTCGCCCCCGCGCGGATCGCTACCTGTCCGGCAAGGTCGGCAGCGTGCTCGTTGCGCCGTTACTGTGCGCGGCCGCCTTACAGAGCGTCGCGGTCCTGACGGCCTGGGTGTACCACCTCACCTTGGCGCAGCTCTCCGTCGCTCTCGTAGGGAGCGTGCTCGTTGCGGCCCTGGTCGGCGTCATCCGAGCGCAGATGGTCGCGGCCGCCCTCGACCGCAGGCGTGACGGGGAGTTTCAGCGGGTCGTGGAGGCGGTGAGCGCTGCCGAGGCCATGATGGTGTGGACGGCGGGCAAACTGTGTCAGGGGAAGCGGCCTCCTCTGCCTCCAGAGCCCGCGCTGGCCGGCGGCGACGCGGTGGAACGGGTCATCGATCTGGTCGCCGACCTGAAGGTGCAGGGAGCGGGTGCCCTGATGCGGGTGCACGACGAGTCGCAGGCGGCCGTGCTGGTAGAGATGCACCGGACCCTGACGCGGCGCCAGCACACTCTGATCGACGACATGCTGGAGCACCTGACAAGTCTGCAGCAGTCGACCGAGGATCCGGAACTGCTCGACCGGAGCTTCAAGATCGACCACCTCGCCACGCGGCTGCGCCGCATGGTCGAAAGCGTATCGGTCGTCTTGGGGGGCCGGTCGCTTCGGGAGACCCGGGCACCGGTTGCTGTCTCCACGGTGCTGCGCGGCGCGAAATCGGAAGTCGTCAAGTACACGCGGGTACAGACGGCGGCCGGTGATACCGGATCCGCGTACGCGCTGCCCGCCCACGTGCACCCCGAAGTGGCGCACCTGCTCGCCGAGCTGATCGACAACGGCCTGGAGCACTCCGACCCGGCGACCAAGGTGGTCGTGCGAGCGCAGAAGGTGGCGGCCGGGCTGCTGGTCGAGGTCGAGGACCGGGCGACGCTCCTGATGTCTCCCGCTCAGCGGGACATGCTCAATCATCTCCTCGAACGCCCGAACCAGGCTGACGTCGCGGGCCAGGTCCGCAACGGCAGCCTCGGACTGATCACCACCGCGAAGATCGCCGCAAGGCATGGTCTGAAGGTGTGGCTCGTCATGAACGCGATGGGCGGGACCACCGCCAATGTGATCATCCCGAACCGCTACCTCGTCCCTCTCACTCCCGCCCTCGGAACCGTCACTGTCCCCGCCGAACCGGCACCCGCCGCCGCGCAGCCTGGGCGTGCGGGAGCCGTGCAGCAACTCGTCCGGCCCGCCCCGAACGCAGGCGGTGCGGACTCGGACCCGCTGCCCCGGCGCCAGCGGGTGGACAGGCCCATGCCGGCCGCGACCGCCGCGCTGGCGATGCCGGCCCGGGCAGCAAACCCTGAGGCCGTAGCCGACTGGCGTGCGGGCCTCAACGCCGGCCTGAGCGCGAAGCCGCAGCCCGGCACACCTCCGGTCACCCCTTCCTGATCCCTGCTACCTCGCATGGAGCAAAACTGTCATGACCTACGACGTGAACCACTCGCCGACCTCAGCAATGTCCGGCCCTCCTGCGGCCTCCCCCGACGAGGTCAAGGGGCAGATGACGCGCCTGCTCGAGCAGTTCGTCCAGGACACTCCCGGGGTCACGGACGCCCTGCTGGCCTCGCGCGACGGCATGCAGCAGGTGCGCTGCGCCCACATGGACGGCGACTGGACCGACGAGCTGGCCGCGGCGTTCTCCGGAATGGCCGGTCTGGCCCGCGGGGTGTCCGGGCCGATGGGCGCGAAGTTGCCGCCCCAGCAGGTCCTGGTGGAACGGGACGACGCTCTGTTCCTGCTCACCGACGCCGGTGTCGGGAAGGCGTTCAACACCAACGGCGCGACCGTCTCGACGGTACTGGTGGTGCTGGCCCGCTCCGACGCGAACATCGGCACGATCGCCTACGCCACCGGGCGTCTGGTGACACGGTTCGCGCCGTTCATGACCACCCCCGTCCGCGCCCGCGACGGCCACAGCGACGGTGCCGAATGACATCCCCGACCGGCAGCGAAGTCCCGTTAGGCACCGCAGTTGTCGACGAGACGAACCGGATCGTCCGCCTGTACGCGGTCACCGACGGCCGCACCCGCCCCCGTCACCGGCTGAGCCTGCACACCGTCCTGGGGCCCGGCCGCCGCCAGCCCCGCCCCGGACTCGGCCAGGAGAGCACCCAGATCATCGAGCTGTGCCGGCAGCGGCGCCGTCCCCTCGCCGAACTCGCCGGAACCACCGGCCTGCACGTCACCGCCGTCACGGTCCTCGTCTCCGACCTGATCGACGCAGGCTCCCTGACCGTGCCGGCAGCGGACACGCCGGCCGGGCTGGATGCCGGGCTCCAGACGCTGTTCAGGCTCAGTGCCGGCCTCAAGCGCCGCTGGCCCGACGCGGACGCGAAGGCCGGGTGAGGAACGTGAGCCAGCACCTTGCTCCCGTCGAGCGGGCCGTCGTGAAACTGGTCGTCGCCGGAGGGTTCGGCGTCGGCAAGACCACCGCCATCGCCGCCATCAGCGACATCCCTCCCCTGCGCACCGAGGAACTCCTCACCGCCCGAAGCGAACCCGTTGACAGCCTGCACGGCATCGAAGACAAGACGACCACCACCGTCGCCTTCGACTTCGGCCGCGTCGGCTGGGACTCCCCCGACCCCGTCGAGCTCTACCTGTTCGGCACCCCCGGACAGCCGCGGTTCTGGAACGTGTGGCACGACCTGGCCGAGGGTGCCGTCGGCGCCGTCGTCCTGGCCGACACCCGCAGACTCGCCACCAGCTTCCCCGCAGCCGACTTCTTCGAACAGCTCGGCCTGCCCTTCGTCATCGCGATCAACCAGTTCCCCGAAGCCGCCCCGCGCAGCCTCGCCGAGATCCGCGACGCATTCGACGTCGAGGACCGCGTGCCGCTGATGTTCTGCGACGCCCGCAACGCCGACTCCGTCGCCAGGGTGCTCCTCGCCCTGGTGCAGCACGCAGTGAACACCGCAACCGCTGACTCCCTTCTCCTGGACGCCTGATGACCCTCCCTCCGGTCCACCACACCGCTTCCGCCCCTGCCCCGCCCCCTCGCGCGTCTGCCGTACCTGTTCCGGCTTTCCGCCCGGTGCAGCGCCCGCTCGAGGTCTTCACCGATGATCCGGCCACCGAACTCTCCGAGATGGCCACCCGTCTGAGGAGGTTCACCGAGCTGGGCATTCCTCCGGAGGCTTCCGGGGTCCTCGACGACATCGCCGACGATATGGGCGAGCGCGCCGGCTTCCTCTACGCGATGGTCAATGCCTTCGCCGAGGACCAGACCTTCCTCGGGCTGCGCAACCCGCCGCCCGACGCCGGCTATCCCCTCGTCTCCCGCACCATGAGCCGCGCGCACGGCTACTGCCCCGAAGTCGTCCAGCGCAGGCGCGGCCTGCCCCTGCCCGACGTGGCCGCCTCCCCGCGCTTCCAGGGCAACCACGTCGTCGACGCCATCGGCATCCAGTCCTACTTCGGCAGCCCCCTCATCGACCCTGCCACAGGCCTGGCCCTGCTCACCGTCTGCGTCATCGACCCCGAGCCGCGCACCCTCGCCGACGCCACCCGGATCCAGGACGTCGTCCGGGACGCGGGTCGGGCAGCCGCCGACGCCCTCAAGATCAGCCCGCAGCCAGCCCCCTGAACACACGAGCCCCTTCCGGGGAGAGGGACCGCCCATGCCCATGCCCGCCACGCCCGCCACTCTCGACAGGTTCCTCACGCCCGCCCATCAGGCGCTGTGGGCGGATGCCGACGACGTCGCCACACGCGAGATCCTGCCCCTGGTGGAGCGTATGGAGAGCGCGCCCAGCCGCGTCGACCGCAAGACCGCCCGGCTCCTGGCCGAGCGCCGGTGGTTCGGTGTGACCGTGCCCGCCGTCTACGGAGGGATGCAGGCCGGACACGTCGCGAAGACGATCCTGATCCACCGTCTCGCCCGGGTCTGCGGCGCGGCCGCCGCGATCCTCCAGGCGAGCCTGATCCCGGTCGCCGCCCTCCTCCACTACGGCAATACCGACCAGCACGCCGCGCTGCTGCCCGGTGTCGCCGACGGCAGCCTGCTGATGTCGATCGCGGTGACCGAGCCGGACCAGGGCGGCCACATCGGCGGGATGAAAGCCAGTGCCGAGTGGGACGGCAAGGCGTGGGTGTTGTCGGGGACCAAGGCCCACGTCGGCAACAGCCACCTCGCCGACCTTCATGTCGTCATCGCCCGCACCACCCCGCCCGGCACGCGCACTTCCCAGGCCCTTACCGCGTTTCTCGTGCGTACCGATCAGCGAGGCGTGCACGTCCATCGCCACACCAGCAAGCTCGGCCTGCACGGCTTCAGCTACGGACTGATCAGCTTCGACCGCGTCCGCATCCCGTCACACAACATCCTCGGTGAGGAGGGCCAGGGCTTCGACGTCGCGCAGTCCAGCAGCGTCCTGTACGGGAGACCCAACTTGGCCGCGGTCAGTCTGGGCCTGCACGAAGCGGCCGTCACCCTCACCACACAGCACGTCAGCAGCCGCCCCCGCTACAAAGGGGCGGTCGCCGACCTCGGGGTGGTCCGTGACCGGCTGGGACAGATGTCGGCCCGGTTGATCATGGCCCAGATTCTGGCCTATCACGCCGTCGACATGCTCGACCGCGGCCTTCCCTGCGACATGGAGCTCATCGCCGCTAAGGCCATCGGCCACGAACTCGCAGCCGAAGCCGGCCGGGACAGCATGGAGCTGCACGGGGCGAACGCGCTCACCGACGACTACCCCCTCGAGCGGGTCTGGCGCGACATGCAGACCACCTACGCCCCCGCCGGTACCGGCGAAGTCCAGCGCATCCGCCTCGCCCAGACCCTCCTCCACGAACAAGGCCACCCGGGCGAGGAGACCGACCGCACGCAATGGTCCGCCCGCCTCGCCCACCTCACCCGGCACGCCCGAGCAGACCCGGCGGCCGCGCTCTAGAGCTCCCGCGCACGGCACCCCCGTGGATCCGCATTGCCGTGCGCGGGCCCCTAGCCCCGCCGCAGGCCACCCGTCCGAGCCAGGCCTGCGGCGGGGCACGCACCCCCACACCCCTCCCTTCACACACGCCCCTACCATCCACTCCGTTCTCAGAGGAACGTATGAACATCACCGTCCACCATGGCGCAGGCCGCAGATTCGACGACCTGGCGCAGCGCGTTGAGGCCGTCGCCGCCGAGACCGCCCCGCTCGTCGAAGCGGTGACGGGACTGCTACTGCCCGACACGGTGGTCATCCGGACCATGTCCCCGCGTGCATGGCTGAAGGCGCACCAGCGCCGCAGCGCACGGCTGCTGCGGGCCGAAGCCCGCGAGCTGCACGCACCTCGACGCCGCAAGCGCCAGGCGAAGGTCCAGCACTACCTTCAATGCAATAGCCGTCACCGCAGCTGGTTGCTGGTCGGTGCTCAGGTTGTCGACTTCCGTCTCGGCCAGATCGAGCTGGTGATCCTGCCCCAGTCCATGTACGAAGCCGGCCGGCTCAACGACCCGGCCGTGCTCACCAAGGTCATCTGCCACGAGCTGACCCATGTCGCCCAGCACGCCACGGACAACGGTGCGATGTGGCGGCTACAGGACAGCTACTACCCGGAACTGCGGGGCACAGCCGACCGCGACTACGCCTTCCTCGTGGAAGG
>NZ_JBEOVB010000061.1:0-24045 GCF_040295245.1 Streptomyces sp. NPDC002884
ATCCATGGGGTCCGTCGGGGACTCGTACGACAACGCTCTCGCGGAGAACCTCTGGATGCTCATCAAACCGAATGCATCCGCGGCCGCACCTTCACCACGAGGGCCGAGGCCAACCTCGCGCTCTTCGAATACATCGACGGCTTCCATAACTCCCGGCGCATCCAGGAACGGCTCGGCTTCCTCAGCCCGATCGAGTTCGAGGAGAAGCACTACGCCGAGCAGGCGACGGCCGAACCAACGAATCTGAACACCCATCAACCCCTGCTGACCAGCTGATCAGCACCTCCCGCATGACGGGGGAACCTCAGATACGTTTGCGGGCCGCAGCAAGTTCGGACTGGTCAGTGCTGTTTGTGCCGGGCAACTGCCCCGTGTCGATGAGGTGCTGGCGTCGCCAGACATAAATCGTCTGGTCGCTGATACCGAGGAGCCGGGCGACCACGGCGGCCTTCCTTCCGGATGCGATGAGATCGAGAACCTTGCAGCGGAACTCGGGCGGATAGCTGCAGGGCATCACGGCCTCCGAAGATTGCTGGATCGTCAATTGTCCAGCAACCTGACTTCATCAGAACCGGGGCATACCACTCCATCAGACCCGGAGCGGTTCAGACTGCCTCATGATGCTGAGGTCTACGGCTGCGTGGGGTCGCTTGTTCAGGTCGCTCAAGCTCACCGGTATCACCTGTATACGAGGGGTAGGTAGAGGTGACGAGACTGGGCAGTAGCTTCCTGAGCGTTGGCCTTCGGCGCCATAGACAAGTCATCAACGCAACGTATACGCCCCGGATGGTTGTCTTGAGCGGGAGATGGCTCCTGCCGAACCTTGTGGACGCCTCACGGCTGATGCCGTGAGGATGCACCGCAACTCATCATGCGATGAGTTGGGTTTCGGTTCGCCGATATTCTGCACCAGAAAACCGGTCACGATGAATACGCTTGACAATGCTATCGAAAATCCGGCTCCCGGCTCCGACTTGCTGGAAAACCTCATTACCGAGCACTCTCGGGCCGTAGTCGCCTACGCTACGAAGATCCTACGCGACCAGCATCTTGCCGAGGACATCGCACAAGAAGCGTTCATTCGTGCCTGGCCGCACGCCGAGCGACTCTACTCCAAGGCTGGCTCAATCCGTGGATGGCTGCTGACTGTGACCCGTAATCTGATCATCGACCGGTCACGCAGCTCGGCAGTGCGCAACGAGGTGTTCGGAGCCAGCAACATGCCTGGACCGAGTGACGGGGAGACAACTCTGCCAGATCACGCGGAATCCATAGCCACTACCATGCACACCCTCGCTCTGCTAAACAACCTCACCCGTGAACACCGAGAGGTGGTTCTGCATATTTATGTGTTTGAACACAGCGTGCGAGAGGTAGCCGAACTGCTGAGCATACCGGTTGGCACGGTAAAATCACGCCATCATTACGCGCTTAATGCCCTCAGGTCAAGGCTTGGTGGCGATAGCAGCCTGGCTGCATGAAGCCTGTATCCAGTGTAGTGATCCAAATCGGCGCTGGAGCCGTTAGTTCTCATATGTACCGCATGGAATGGACCCAACTCATCGATCTGCTGCTCCGCCGACGCGTGGCTGCTTCCCAAGAGCGCCAACTCGCAGCTGAGGCTTCGGCCCATGACGTGCAGCGAGCTCGGGCCGCCGCCGAGGCTGCGGTGTCGCGTGCGGTGCGACGGGGTGAAGGCGTTGTTCTCGTCGCCGACGTGGTGCGGCAGGCCGAGGAGCAGTTTCTACTTCGCCTTTCAACGCAGACTGCTGCCCAAGTCCTCGACCAGATTGCCGCGCGACATGGCCTCACGTCCGACGCGGCGGATCGCTGAGCTGCACCGCAGAGAGACATGGCTATGGCCGCCCCTTAACCAGAGGGCGGACTCTGAAGTTCACCCACCAGAGCCGGCGGGACGGCGCCTTGTATTTTGGTATCAGGCTGCCACCTCCACATATTCTCTCCCTTGATCGTTTTCTACCTTCACGGAGCGCACCTGCTCCACGGGGACAGCCGCGAAACCCACGAGTTGCGGTCCTTGCTCATGGCTTCCCGGTTTCAGCTCAGCTACTACCCAACTGCCGGCGATCTCCCGCTCGCCGGACCGGGACACCACGATCAGCCGACACTTTTCGCCGGGCTGAAGACCGGTGACTGCTGCGCTGACCCGGACCCATCCAGCGGCGGGTGTCAAAGTGACCGCCATCGTGGCCTTCGTAACCGCGTCCGTCGCTGATGCCGTCACTACTCCTTCCCCGGATGCGGAAGCGGACCGAGAAGCGAGTACATCGGGGGCCGTCTGGGCCTTGCCTACAACAAAGCCGCCACCGAGCAACACACCAGCCAGGGCTGCGGCGACGAGAACAGTCAAGAGGGTTCGGCGCCGCTGGCTGACCGCGGCCTCCTCCCGGACTTGCCGCAGCGTACGCTGAAGCAACAGTTCGCCGCCGTCTGGTGGTCCCTCCAAGAAGAACTCGAGCGGCACCTCCCCGAGTTCGGCTTCAAGCGCCCTCAGATCAGCCAATTCCACTTGGCATACCTCGCACCCCTCGATCTGTTGCTCAAGCTTGGACCGCTCATGGGTATCGAGAAGGCCCAGTGCATGGGCACCGAGGAGTCCGCCATGGGAGTGCTCCTGCGTGGTCACACGGCCACCTTTCGAAGCTGAACGTCGCTACCGGGCTTTACCACATATACCTTACGGAGGGCCTTCAAAGCGTGATGAGCCCGTGACTTGACGGTACCTTCCGGGATACCGAGCCGTACGGCCGCAGCGGCGGCAGTGCGCCCGTGATAGTAGACCTCCATGAGAACGTCCCTGTGATCGGGCGTCAGCTGGGCGAGTGCTTCCATGAGCACGATGGAGTCGACGACATTCTCTGCATGGTCCTGCTGGACTGGCACCGTAGCCTCGCTCTCCCCCACCTCCGTCGGCCGGGCAGCCTTGGCACGATAGCGATCCGCCACGAGGTTCCGCGTCACTGTGATGAGCCAACCCCTAAGTGAGCCCTGGGGGTTGGAGACCACCTCAGGATGGCGCCAAGCACGGATAAGCGTCTCTTGCACCACGTCTTCCGCAATCAGGCGGTCCCCCGTCAGACGTGTCGCGTAGGCCAACAGGGCTTTGCCGTGCTCCGCGTAGAGAGCCCTGATGACTGCTTCGTGACTTGTGGCCTTTGTGGCACGCGGCCGCAGGATCGCCATTCACTGTCTCCCATGTGTCCCCGTAGCTTTGCTAGACACATCGAGCTGCGCTCCTCAGGGGTTCAATGTGTTCCCGTGATGTAGATCACTGACCTACGTCCGGTCAGGTGATGGGCTCTGAAAACTGACGACAAGCTCGCTAGAGCAGCTAAGACTGTCTTAGCTTCAGCGGTTGCCAGGGCTATTCCCTGATGATGCCGTGGCCCGCTCCAACCGTCGGATCGGATGCGGGCCACGGCTTTCCCTCTTCGCTCCAGGGAGAGCAGGAGCGGGGCTGGATGCCGTTGAGCGCGCCACCGTCCGCTACGGGGGGTCCGGCCAATGGTGTGCTTCGGCGAACCTGGCATCCACCCGCTACTACGGGTATCGGGACCCTGGCGGTTCGATTCTGGACCGAGCAGACTGGAAAGTCGCGACTTGGCTGATAAAAACCACCCTGACCAATACGGGCCGTTGGTGCAGTCCTCGGAACGCCAGGTCGCCATGGGTTTGGGTTCGGTCACAAGTCTCCCCGCGGAAGAAGAGTGAACTCAGGTTCCGCACCGCTCCGTAGGTGTCGGTACAAGCAGCCGATCTTGACGGAGCGCATGGTGAACAACGGAAACTTCCCACGCCGACCGTACGTGGAGCGTGGGGTACCAGCGTCCCGCCGGCGCTTCCTCGCGGTGCTCGGAGTTGCTTCTGCCGGACTACCGCTGCTCGGCGCATGCGAAACGAGCACGCGGACCGCAGCGGGGCCGCCGGGCGGCGGCACGCTGCCGAAGGTCCTGGCGTCGCGGGTGCCTTCGCCGGGGCGCACGGTGAAACGGACTTCGTTCCCGCTGACCGCCGTTAGCCTCACTTGGACCGGCCCTCCGCGCGGAGTGCGGCTACGGCTGATCGATCACAGTGGCAAGCCCGGTGTCTGGCAGGACGTAACCGCCGGGTGTCCGTGCGGCAAAGACGGCAATATCGTGCACACGAAGGCAGCCGCCCCGCTGAACCGGGCACTCGTGCCAGCCCACAGGAGTTACGGCTATCAGCTCGACGTTGACCCGGGTGTCAAGGTGACCGAGGCGGTCGCCATCGACTCCAGCAGCCTCGGCCAGGAGCAGCGCAGCGCGCCATCGGGCACTCCGCCCAAGTCAACAGGTATCCCCGTGGACCCGGCGACAGCCTTCCCGCCAACGGACTTGATCTACCGGGTGGACTGGGGCGCCGACGAGACAAAACGGTTCACTGCTGACGGCCAGGAATCCTCGCCCACCCGCTTCTCCCGCGCACAGAACATCACGGTGCACCACACAGCCACGCTTCTGGACGATCCTGACCCCGCCGCCACCGTGCGCGCCATCTATGAGCAGCACGCAGTGTCCAACGACTGGGGCGACATCGGCTACAACTTCCTGATCGACTACCAAGGACGCATCTATGAGGGGCGCTACAGCGGGATGGACGGAGTGCCTGCGCACAACGAGCGTGACGAGGTCGTGACCGCGTTCCATACCTTCGGTTTCAACCCTGGAAACATCGGAATCGCGCTGCTCGGGGACTTTAGTAAGGAAAAGCCCTCGGCTCGGATGCACGATTCCCTGGTCCGGCTGACCGCCTCCCTCGCGGTCCTGCACCGACTAGATCCGCTAGGTGACATCACCTACCGCAGCATCACAACCGGCAAGTCCACCAACGGACGGGCCCTGGGCGGCCACCGGGACTGGACATCCACAGAGTGTCCGGGCAGCAACGTCTACTTGGACCTTCCCGCAGTGCGTCAGCAGGCGGCTCGGCTCACCCGCTGAGCAGCGTCTCAACCTCTAGCTTCCGTCCTAAAGGTATGCAGGCCATCTGACGGTGTACCTCACGTTCACCGCTTGTGCGCGGCGTGACGCAACCGCCGAAGCTCGCCAAGCGACACCATCCGCGTCGCCGAAAGGCGACGCAAATCAGGCATCGCCGCATATCTCGGAGAGCGCCCCGCGTGCTCGTGCCGCAACTGGCCGGCCGTCCGGCCCTTTCCACCCTTCTCGTCCGCCATTCCCGGATCGGCGGTCTCGCTCCGCCGTTCCTCAGACGCGCCCTGTACCTGCGGGGTTGCGTCACGTGACGTCCAGGCGCGGTGGTGCGAGGTTCACCGTCGTCCATCGAAACGTCGCCGGGCCGACACATCCTAGGAGCGAACATGAGTTGGACATTCATGGGGTCCGACGGCATGACTCAGGCGACCACCGAGGAGGACCGTGCCGACCACCGATCCCAGGTCCTCGCCCTGCACTCGTATGTCAGCCGCCTGCTGCGGGGCGATCCAATCCAAGCCGAGGACATCGTGCAGGAGACCTTACTGCGGTGCTGGCGCACCTACGGGAGCATCGGGGACCGCGTACTGCGTCCCTGGCTGTTCACGGTCGCGCGGAATCTTGTCATCGACAACTACCGCAGTGCGAAGACACACCCGCAGGAGGTAGGGAGTGAGACATGGCATGAGTATGACCTGGCCGAATGCAGCCCAGAGGAACGGACGTTGACGGCGATGGTGGTTCGCGAAGGCCTGGCTACCTTGTCTCCTGCTCACCGGCAGGCTCTGTTCGAGGTGTACTACCGCGGTCGCACTCTGGAAGAGGCCGCTCTCGTCCTGGGTGTTCCGAAGGGAACCCTCAAGTCGCGTCTTCACTACGGCTTGTTGGCCCTGCAGAAGTCACTCACGCACGTGTACTCCGATTGATCGCTCCCGGTATGCCGCCCGCCCCTCGGTGACACGACGCAGTACCGCTTCCGCCGGCCCATAGCGAACGTCGGCCAGGTAGCGAGCGGTGAAGCCAAGTTGAGCTGCCCAGAGGGCCACGCAGCCGCAGGACAGCGCAGCTGGCCCCACGGTGCCGTAGCGAGCGAGGCCGTGGCCGGTGAACAGAAGTGCCAGGACAGCGGACTGGAGCAGGTAATGCGTCAGCGACATCCGGCCGGCTAGCGTCAGGGCGCGGGCGAACCTTACGCAGTACCCGCCGCGCAGCAACGCCAGCAGTAATGTCGCGTAGGCTGCTGCCAGAACGGGGGCGGTGAGGACGTCGACGGCCTGGCCGAGGTAGTAGTACTTTCCGTCGAACGGCCCGTTCGTGCACATTGCCGTCAGCACCCCACCCGGCAGACCTACCACAAACCCAGCCGTGAGCACACGCCGACGTACGGGGGCATTGGCCGAGGCGTCCACACGATTCAGCCACCCCTGCCGACCCGCAGCAAAGCCGGTCAGCATAGCCGCAAGAATATGCGGGCTGTAGAGCAGCGCGCCGATGAGTGCTTGCCGGTACGAAGCCAGGTTGGCCCTGATCACCATGAGGGAATCGCCTCGGTACTGTGCGGTGCGTTGCGCCTCCGCCGTCTCTGTGAGGACATGCCCGGCGTTATCCGTCTCGAGTGCCAGGATGCCGGCGATCAGAAGGACGGCGGTGAGGAACACCAACAGTGCCGCCGCCGTCCATAGCGCAGCCCGGGGGCTCAGCCTCCGGGCTGTGAACAGGATCAGTCCGAGGAAGGCGTAGGTCATCAGAATGTCGCCGGGATAGAGCAATGCTGCGTGCGCCAAACCGAGCAGAAACAGGCCGAGCAGTCTGCGCGCATGGAGCCAAGCGAAGGGAGTTCCGTCACGTTTCGCGGCAGCCTCCTGGAACATGAAGCTGTACCCGAACAAAAATCCGAAGAGTAGATAGAACTTCGTCGTGAACAGTGCGGTCAACAGCCACGCCGCTCCCCTGTCCCACGGCGCTGTTCCCGGTCCTTCCGCCAGGCTGTATGCCCCCGACAGGCTCAGGGCGTTCACCAAGACGATGCCGAGTAGCGCAAATCCCCGTAGCGCGTCAATCTGAGGGAGCCGGGGTACCCGTGCGTGCGGCACTACTCCGTCGGGGCCCATCAGCACCTTTCCTTGAGGTCCAGGACGGACGTTGTCGGCGGGGCGAGGTCTACGTCGTTGGTGCCAGGGCGTCGGGCTCCTCGATCGGAGGCGCAGACTTTGGGCGGTGCTGGCCCGGTTTGCAACCTGCGAAGATGGACGTCGGGTCACGCAGCGCGCCCATCACCGGGGTCAAGAAGTCCCGGTGCCACATTGCGGGTCCGGTCAACGGCGCGCTTTCCCCGGTTAGCTCCTGCCAGGCCATCCACAGGCCGTAAAGCTGTGCGACGGCTTCCAAGTGTTCGTACCAGCGCGGGCACCAGGGAGCGGTGGATGAGAGCTCTCGGCCATAGACCGGCAGCAGCAGCCCATGCACCCAGAACGTCAAGTTGTCGAGTGCATCGCTGAACTCTTCATCCGACTTGTAGAGGATGAAATGCGGGCCAAGAGAAGGTGCGGGAGTCTGTGGGGCGGGGGGAGGCGGGGCCTGCACGCCCTCGGTACGTGCGTCAGTGACGTCACCCTCCGGCGTGGGCGCAGAGACGTTGTCCCCATCAGCCAGTGCTGCGGTTCCGTCGTCTTCCCGCACAGCGGCCATCTCGTGCGCTGCCACCTCCCCCTTCCTCGCGATCTCTCCGGGTGGCGCCGCCCGCACCCATCCCCCCGTATCTGTCTCGGGAGCCGGCACGGCTTCCTCGCCTGCGACCGCGTCAGTGTTCGATTCCATGTCCCGTCCACTTCTGTGCGGCGCGTCGGGTGATGGCGTCAGCCTCAGCCTTGGCGGCGGCGGAGATGAGCGCCGCGCCTGGCTCCTTGAACCAGGGACGAAGGCGGATCATGGCAGGCTTGATCCCTGTGGCCAGGAGAAGAGCAGTGCCTTTGGGCAAAGCACGGATACGGTCGGGCGGAAGTATCGGGTCGAGCCGGTATGAGGTTGAGCGCGAAGTGCCGTCCTTGCTGCGGGAAACACTGACCGTGCTCACGTCCTGCTGACCCACAAGCTTCGAGACCTTATCGACGAAATCGGCGTCGTCGAGTCCCGCCCCGAGGAGTTTAATGGTGGCGGCGCTCCACAGCGCATCCATACCCGCCTCGCCCCACACCCGGCTGCCCTGCCGGTAACTCTGCAGCAGGGTAACGACGTTGATGCCCCGGGATCCCAAGTGGCTGTAGAGATCTGGGAGATCAGAAATGCGGCATACGTTGGCGGCTTCGTCGAGGACGGCTGTCATGGGCGGGTCGAGACGTCCACCCATGCGTTCGGCCGCCATCACCCCGGCACGCATAGTGCCGTCGGCGAGTCCGGCAACCACTCCCGCTGCGGAGCCGCCACCGTCCTTTGACAGAAGGTAGAGGGTGTCACGGGTCAAGACGTGCTCGTGCGGTCGGAACTCCGGAAGGCCAGGCTGAGGGGTGACCCAAGCGACAATCTCGGGATCCAGGAGACAGGACACGCATTGACGGGCGGTTTCATAGATACCGTCGCGAGTTTCAACCGCGCCTCGGACCGTGCCCTGGAGCTGCTCGGCGAAAGCGTGCATGCCCATGTCGCGCAGCAGGTCGATTGGGGTGCGGTCGGCCGGGTCAGCCAGCCAGGCGAGGAGATCGGTGACGTGCCGCTTCCCGCCAGCGGCTGCATGGAACAGGGCAGTGAGAGTGTTCTGAGCAGCGGAGATCCAGAAGTCCTTCTTAGAGGAGTCGTCGTTGACCGAGGCCACAAAGTGACCGGCGAGACGGCGGGCGCCCTCGATGGTGGCGCAGTCGGCCAGCATGTCCCACCACATCTCGCGGGGAGCATGCGCGATTGCCTGTGGATCGAAGGTCCACACGCGGCCGACCTCGGTACGAGCGGCACGCGTGACGGCGTAGACATCGGACTTGTTCGAAGTGAGCAGGACGGCGCCGCGAGCGCGCAGGACGCGAGGAATAGCGATACCGGTCGATTTGCCCGCCCGGGGGGCCATAAGGTCGAGTTCAACGTCCTCGAAGGAGGAGCGCAGTTCAGGCCCGTTGGGTTCGAGGTTGCCGAGGAGGTTGCCGGTGTCGTCAGCGTCAAGCTCTTTGATGCCCTTGAGTGAGGGGCGCAGTTCACGGGCTCGAGCGGCGATGCCCTGCGGAGCCAGTGCCGCAAGTTCGCGAACGCCAGCAAGTCCGGAGGAAGGTCGCGTACGCCCCTGTACGACGTTGAAGAGGACGACAATGGCTGTGAGAACGGCGGCAAGGGCGACTGTGATGCCGCTGTAGACCGCCAGTGGCGAGGCGTCTGGCCAGGTCTTCCCTGCTCCGTGAGCGGCAAGTTCGGTGAAGGTTGACAGGGCGAACGGCGGAGGGTTCCAGCCAGCGCCAGTGAGGGCGGTGGCGGCCGTGGCGCCGATCCAGACGGTGCCGGAGAGGAGCAGGGCGGTGGCGGCCACGGCCACGATAGCCCATGGGGCGATTTCGTTGCCGGTGGGGCGGGGGCGGGCCGTCACGCAGTGTGCCCTGACTTGGTGAAGGGCTGCGGCGCCCCCGCAGCCCAGCGGCTGTTGGTGTCGTGCAGGTCGCGCTCGGTCTGAGTGATGGCGACCTTGATGGGGATGCCGGGGCGGCCGCCGACCTTGATGAGGAACCGGCCGCGCCCAGGCGGTTCCTCGTGGCCGCCGGTGACAGCCCAGCCGGGTGGCGAGGACCACGAGGAGACAAGGTCGATCTCGCGCTCGGACAGGCCGACAACACGGCCAAGCTCTTCCATCTCGGTGCGCGGCAGCCCTGCGCAGACAACCATGCCGGCGCGTTCGACGAAGCCGCGTGCCTTGGCCCGGTCAGATTCGCTGCCGAGAGCCTCGGCGTCCTTCAGGGTGTGGGTGATTTTGGCATCGCCAAGACCAAGGGAGCGGTTGAGGCGGGTGAGGGCGTCGATGCGATCGACGATGCCGGAAGCTGCGCGCAGGGGGCGCCAGAGTTCGTCAAGAACGGTGAAGTACCAGCGGCGGGGGGCGAGTCCAGCATCGGCGAGAGCGTGCGCTGCGGCGACTGTGCCCAGGCCGTCGGACCATGCGGCGAGCATGGCTGCGGCGGTGAGCTGAGTGTCGGATTCGCCGATGCGTGAAATGTCGATGCACACGGCGGGGGCGGCAGGATTGATCCGGGTGGAGGTGTGCGAGGAGAAGGTGTCGCCCAGGGGGCCGTCGAGGATGCCGAGCAGTGAGCGGTGCAAGGGGTCGACCGCGTCGCGGTATCGGGCGTCGTCGCCGCGGTCCAAGGTGACGGAGCGGACTCGGTCGGGTCCGTCGTGAAGCACCCTGAGCAGGTCGGGCAACAGGGGCGCGCGGCCGGCCGGGGTGCGTTCACGCAGATGCTGTAGAGCTGCGGCGAGGACGGACTGTTCGTGGTCGTCCATGGGGCGGCTGCGGACAACGGAGATGAGGGCTGCAACCATATTGAGCACACGGCCGTGTGCCTCGGCGGCCAGGCTCTGTCCTGCGGTGCCGCCGAGGCGAGCGGCGGCGGCACCCATGGCTCCGGGGTCGAGGATGTTGATGCCGCCAACGCCACGTCCGATGGAGATGACCTGCCCGCCGAGCGCACGCACGGTATCGGCATAGTCGGGTTTGAGGTCGCCGAGAACGAGGGGGACCACTCCCGTGGCGGCGAGGCCGATTAGCATCCGGTTGATGAGGGTGGATTTCCCGAGGCCGGGCATTCCGAGCATGAACAGGGAGGGGTTGGAGATGTAGCGGGCGCGGGTGAACCAGGAAATGGGGTCGCCGCATACGGTAGCGCCGGTCGTCATGTGCTGGCCGAGCGGCACGCCCGTCATGGGCGAGCCCGAGCCGGCGGCAAAGGGCCAGAGTCCGCACGCCTGTACCGTCGTGGCACGCCACATGGTGGGCGGGTCAAGGTGACCGATCTCGCCGCCGCCAAGCCCGGGCCAGCCGCGGGCTCCGGGGAGCGGCGTTCGTGCGCTCTGAAGTGGTGCGGATCGATTGCGGCTTGAGGACTGGTGGCCGTTGCGTGTCACAGTGCCTCCTGGAGAGCCTGTGGTACGAGGGTGTGCTCCCAGGGCAGTACGCCAAGGGGGAGAGTGCAGGTGAAGGCTGCGGCCTGCATGCGGTCGGCCGGGCGCAGCGAGAGCCGTGCGGCGGCTTGGAGATTGCGCACGGTGACGGTTGCGTCGGCGAGTTGTTCCGCGGTGTCGACGGTGACGGTGACCATCAGGGAGAATTCCACAAGCCCGGCGCCGGCGGCCTCCTCTGCTGCCGTCTGTTCTGCGGCGCGTATTTCAGAGGCAGCGCGGGCTTGCACCATGCCTTTGCCCGAGGTGGCCATGAACTGAGCAGCGCGGCGGTCGGCTTCTACGATGCGGGCAGAGGTCGCGGGGTCGATGGGGCGGTATACCAGGGCGACCCGCTTGCGACGTGTGTTGGGGGCGGCCTCGAGGAGCCCGCGGAGCACGCTGGAGCGGACGGTGCCACGTGGGGCCAGGGTGAGCATCCAGGTGCGTGAGACGCCGGAGTCGTGCTGGTAGGAGCCGACGGTCTCGACGGCCGCGGCAGGTCCGGTGTCCTCCCAGACCAGTCCGGTGCCACCGTGGCGGGCGCGGGCGTTGAGGACGTCGCCGGCGATGTCGGGATCGTAGGCGACACGCACCATTTCGGAGATGCGTTCAGCAGACATCGGTGCAGCGGAGCCAGCGCCGGCCTCGACCAGGCCGCTGAGGAGTCCGGGGATTCGCATTGCCAGTTCAGTGACGATCTCTGCTTTTTGACGCTTCTGGCCGGGGAGTACTCCGTAGGTGAGTGCTATGTAGGTGTTCATTTCAGAGGAGGCGGCAGGGTATCGCTCGACCACTTCGCGCATCACAGCTTGGGCAGCGGCAGGGGCGTCTTCCTTGATTCTGGGCAGGACTTCGTTGGCGAGTCGGGTGCCGGAGTCCGGAGCGGTCTCTACAACCACGCAAGCTCCGCGCAGTTGGGGTTCTTGGGAAAGCCGAGCAAGCCAATGCCCCCAGGCGGCAACCCATACGTCGGTTTGGTCAGGGTCTACGAGAGAGCCGCCGTCGGGTTCGCAGCTCAGCACGATGGTGTAGGTATTGCGGCCAGGATGGTGCAGGACACCGAAGGAGCGGTCGTAGGCGTCGCGTCCCTCACTCATGGTGAGTCGGCTGAGCAGGCCCGGCGGGCCGAAGCGTCCACCGGGTCGGGTCGACAGCGGGCCGCTGATGTAGAGATGAGCGCCTTTGGAGCGGCGGCGAAGCCACCCGACGCGCAGTGCGAGCAGTTGGTACGCGTTGCGGCCGTCCTGGGTGCGGATCATCAGCGGCACGACGAACATGGCAAGGGGGAACAGTACGAACAGGGCTGCAATGAGGGAGACCAGAGAGACAACAAGGGTGAGCACCAGCCCACCGAAGACCGCGAACGTGCCGATCAGCCCGAGGGGGCCGAGTCCGGGGCGTCGGGGGCGACGCCAGTTCCCGTATGTGGGATGGGCATTCGTATCCGTCGACATGAGGGTTCCTGAAAGAGAAGAGTTGAGTGCAGGTGCGAGCGCGGAGGGATCTGCTGAAGTGGGGGCGACATGCTCGGGACGCTGACGTGTTTCGGTGTTCAGGTGGTGTGCTGTGGGCCGCGCGCTCGCTCACTCAAGCCGTGTCACCGGTTTTGTCCCCGTTCACCGTCAGCGCCTTCAACCGCGCCGGCGGCTACCCGCCCGACGAACTGGCCCGCACTCACTGCGGCTGATGCGGCGGCACCGACGGGACCGGCAGCCGCGCCGAGAGTACCGGCAGCCGCGCCGGAGGGTCCCGCAGCGCCGGGCATTCCGCTGGGTCCGCCAGAGGAAGTCCCGCTGCCGATGGACTTGGCGCCTGAAGCCAGTGCGCCGACCGCCGCACCCGTGCTGCCCGGTGCGCCGCTGCCGAGCGCGGCCGTAGCTGGAACGACTAGCTTGAGCAACGCTGGCAATGCCAGTGCCGAGAGCATCAGGACCCCGATGCCGGCGATCTTCTCGTGGATGCCGCTGTCGCCATTGTTGGAGAGCATGGCGGACCCAGCGAAGATGACAAGTCCGGCAGCGGGCTTGTAGAGCAGCCAGGCAACCATCCAGCCGATGTGCTTACGCCACCAGCCACCGCCCCAGTTGGTCATGGACGCGGCGGCGGCCACAGGCAAGGTGCCGAGCAGAATTATCATGACGCCGAGCCTGATGTAGAGCAGTACCGTCTGCACGATCGCGGCGATGAGCAGCAGGAATGCGAGAATCAACAGCAGTACTGGGGGGATGCCGTCAGCGCCGCTGCATCCGACCGCGGTGAGCTGCTCTTGGGCACCCTTGGCGAAAAGGTGGTCGGCGTATCTGTCGGAGAGGCTGGCCAACGCGGTTACCACGGCGGTAGCGCCGCCGGCCACAAGGATGACTCGCACGAGACCTCTGAGCGCGACGGCGCCCGCTTCACCACGTCGCTCCAGCGCCATGCGTCCGGCCGCAAAGATGAGCGAGCCGACGGCGGTGTAGACAACGATCCATTGGGTCTGCTGGTTTACCTGGTTGGAGGTTCCGTCGGAGACCAGGGTGGGGATTCCGGTGGTGAGGTCGCCGAAAACTGCGATGGCGCTTGCGAGCACACTGTTGGCGATGGTGTCCAGAATGGTGCCGATGGGGTCTCCGAGGAAATCGAAGAAGCCTTTGACGAAATCTCCAGGTCCGCTTCCTGTTTCGCAGGCCATTTCACACCTTCCAGAGCACGAAGCCGTCGGTGTTGTTCACCGCTGCCACTTCGGTGTGCAGTCCCCCGTCGTTGGCGGGTTGGATTTTCCAATCTCCGCCACTCCATGCCATCTGGACGGAGGTGGTGTAATAGGGGCCTTCCGGGCTTTTGATCAGTACATCGACTGTGGCAGCCTTCGGGCTGTACTTAGCCAGCAGGAACCCGGTGTAGGTGCCGTTCCTGCGGTTCTTAAGGCGGGTGTCGGAGAACGAGCCGCGCTGGGAAACGAACAGGTCGCGTCCAAAACCTGCGACGACCTGGTCACGGGTGACCGCACGCCAGTCGGGCGATGTCATCTGGGCGGGGATGACATGGGCCGCCAGTACCGCACCCATCGGGGTATGGGCGAAGCACCACCGTATTGGTCCGGTCTTCTGGGTGGGTCCGGCGGTAGCGGAGACCGGGACGCTTGTGCCGCCAAGGGTCTGCCAACGCAGATCGGTGGGGGGTGCTTCCGGAGTGGCGGCGCTGTCGTCGTCGGTGGAACAGGCGGCGGGTCGCTTGGTGTCTGAGAGGGAACCGGTCAACGGCCCTGGTGCGGAGGCTGTTTGAAGGAGCGGCGGAGTGTTGGTGCGGGTGGCGAGAGTCACGAGTGACAGGACGAGGGCTGCTGCGAGAAAGCCAGCAGCAAGTAGCCACCCTCGTTGCCTCCAGAAGGGGATGAACGGGTCCTCGCCCTTGTCCTGCGACGGGGCGGGCAGAGGCCCGCCGGGGTCGGCTGAGGTGGACATAAGCGTTGTCCTCCGTCTCAGTTGAAAACGAACTGGACGAGGGGGCCGGCGGTGGCGACCAAGACACAGCCGCCAAGCACCATGCCGAGCCTGCTCATGTGTTCCGAGCTTTCGCCGCGCTTCACGGAGATGGCCATCATCGCGCCGGTCACCAGCACTCCGGCCACGCCAGCCGCGGTACCGGCCCAGGCGGCGATACCGAGGACAAGATCGATTTTCTCGGTGAGGGCCGCAGGCGCCTGTCGCTGCGGGTCGGGTACGGCGGCGGCAAGAAATCCAAGCATGATATTTCTCCTGAAGAGCAGTAAGAAAGAAGTGGGAACAGAACCCCGAGGAGCGTTGTCAGCCGCAGGGAGCCGGATTGTTCCTGGTCACAGGCCCAATGGGCCGAGGAACTGCACGATCGGCCCGGCAGTCGTTGCAAGCACGCATCCACCAAGCACAAAGACAAGGCCTCGCGCGAGCGCAGCGCCTTCACCAGGTTCGCCGCGATGGAGCTGGAGAGCCATGAGGATGCCCGTGATGAGGATGCCAGCGACGCCAGCTGCTGAGGCGCACCAGGCGAGAATGCCGAGCAGGAAATCGGCGTCGGCGCCGGGGTCAAAAGTGGCGGCGAGGGCCGTGGGAGCGGCAGGGTCGGGGATCACGATCCGTCCTTCGGTGCGTGTGAGGCAGAGGTATTGGGAGGTTCTGATCGGGACAGGGAATCGGGTCGGACGGAATCCCCGATGCGGTCTGTATTCCGGGAATTCGGCGGGATGAGCGCTGCGAGGTCAACGACGGCCCGAGGCGCCTTAGGCGCTGGCCTGCCCACCCTCCACTGAGCAATCCACGGGATGTTGAAAGTGCGTACAGCGGCGCGCAGTACGCGTACCCGGCGCCATAGTTCGGGTGGGAGCCGGCCGGGTGCATCGGCCACCAGGACGAGCGCCAGGAGCTGAAGGCCGGCGGGATGCCGGCCGGTGCGCAGGGAATCCAGGGCCTGGGAGGCAGCCTGGAGACCTGCTAGGTGTGTTCGGGCCAGAAGCAGCATGTCGCCAGGTTCGTCCTGGCTGATGTCCGGCCAAGCGTGGCCGACGTCGACACCGCCGAGCGCCGCTGCGAATGTGCTCGCCCCGGCTCCACCGTGGGCGCCGACCCAGCTGATGCCGGCGGGGGATGAGGACGACCGCTGCCGGGGCGCCGTGGGCGGAGCCTGAACGATGGCGGCAGGCACGGACAACACGGTGGTGACCGGAGCCTCCTGCACTACGGCAGGCGGCTCCTGAGGCGCGGGGCCCGGTGCGCGGGCAGCTGCATCCGGGGCGGGCCATCCGAGCGGCTGGGGGGCGGTCTGCTCAGCAAGGTTGGGCGGATCCTGCGGGGGACGCTCGAACGGCCGTGCCGTGGTGGGCTGTCGTGCTGACACCGGGCCGCGAATCCACAAGTCCGACGGGGGCTGTACCTCTGATCCGCTCATCCTGTCCCACTCCTCACTTCCGCACGGGCGTTCGGGCGTTCGGGCGCACCGAGCACCCGATCAGTGACGGCGGTTGGGGGAGCCCGAGGGCATGCGTTAACGGATGGCGCTCCCGCATGTAGTCAGCGCGGTTCCGGATCCCGTCGCCCCACACGCACGGGTCGCCAGAGGCGCCCAGAGAGGGTCGCCAGCCTCCGTGTGCTCCCCATCAAAGCGACCTACGTCCCAAGCCAGATGACAGTTCACTCCCGAATCCGATTGATCGAACTTGAACTGCGCGGGTGCCATCGGACGTTGCTGAGCACGAACGGATCCGCGCCCCGTCCCGGCCCGCGGGAAGCGCGCCTCATCGCGCAGGGACGGATGTCGGGAGAGGTGGGAGCGGTGAGCGGGAACTCGGTTGAGTCCGGGGGGGAAGGGGGCCCCGAAGGCATGGGGACTGGGGTGAAGGCCGCTGCGGCCGCGGGCGGTCTGGGATGCCTGCTGGCCCCGGTCGCCATGACTGTCGCGATCTCATCTGTATTCGTGATCGGTGGCTTCGGCGTGCTCTTCGCGCCGCTGATTTCCCTGATCCTCTTCTTCACCGGCGGAGGCGGGGCCAGTGGTGGGAGCAGCGGGGCCGGTGAGCTACCCGACCCCGGCCAGATCGCCAGTATCATCCAGGGCGACGGCAGCGGGGAGCTCGACCCGAAGTCGGTGCCGGAGGGGCTGGCCGATCCCATCACTGAAGCAGGCGGGCTCTGCCCCGGCATAGGTCCGGTCGTCATAGCCGCCCAGATTGATCAGGAGTCCGGCTTCCAGAACACTGTGACCGGCCCCCAGGGCGAGCAAGGTGTGTCCCAGCTGCCGCCCGAGGTGTTCACCCGCTTGGGTAAGGACGATGACAGCAACGGTCAAACCTCCGCATTGGATGCCGCCGACTCCGTCCTTGCTCAAGGCCGCTTCATGTGTGAGCTGGCGGATCAGGTACGGCCGTTGGCGAGCGCTGAACCGCTGAACGACATGGTGAGCCTGACCTTGGCCGCCTACGACGCCGGCTTGGATGCCGTACGCGAGGCGGGCCGCGTTCCCAGGACCAACGACTCTCAGCAGTACGTCATCGCGGTCCGGGCGAAGTTCGCGATCTACGAGGGCGCGGTACCTGCGTTGCCGCCCGCCCAAACCACCGAAGGACAGTGAGAGCCATGTTCGGACTGGATCAGCGTGGCACAAAGCCTGCGCCTACCACCGAGGCCGTCGCGACGCTAGGAGCCGAAACCCAGGTTGCGCAGGAGGGGAGCTCCGAGGGCGCCCGGTACTCGGTCGTGATCGCTGCTGACGGTATCGTGAAGGTCGACGATAGAGTAGTCGCGTCGGCCGCCTCGATCGACACCGCGCAGACCGCCGTGCTCGACTATCTGCATCAGCAGGCGCTGACCGTGTCCGCGCCGGTGGAGGCGTCGGTCCTGGACCAGCAGCGACGTACCATCCTAAGCATCCGAGTACGGGAAGACGGCTCGAGTGAGCTGCTGGCGGACCCGGTTTCATTGACTCCCGCTGAAGCCCCGCCGCTCCTACCACCCTCACCCCCCGCAGTGCCTCCGACTCTGTCGCCGCTGATTCAAGCGGATCGAGTACCAGGTGCGGAGATTGAGCGGAGTGCGCAGGCGGAGGAAACGGCAGGAGGGAGTACACGCCAGGACCAGGAGACTGCCGTGCTGACTGTCATCAAGGCGTCGAAGCTGGATGACGCAAGTCCCGAGGCTATGGCGGATCTTGCGGGGCGTCCTGAGCCCGGGCCGAGTCGGCTGCAGCCGCCGGAGCGGGCTCCTTTGGCTCCCCTGTCTCGGCTTGCCGACGAGCCGCAGGCGTCGGCCTCGTCCCCCGGATCCCTTCCCATTCCAGAGGAACTGGCTGCAGGAGTAACACTGGTCTGCGAGACCGTCACCAGTGGGGAACTGACGCTGGCTAAGGTCCAGGCGTCCGCGCTGGAGCGGCAGGCAGCACGCCGCTTCGGGCAGGAGCACTATTACACCCTGGAAGCCCGCGCCCTGGAAGCGTATGTGGCTCACCTACTGGGTGATCACGCGACAGCAGCAGCGCTCGCGCTCCACGTGGCTGAGGTACGGCATCGACAAGGCGACAGCCGTGTCCACGATGACGTCAAACGTGCCGCGATCTGCTGGGAGTTGCTGGCATCACCGTTCGCTGCTGTTCCACTCGGCAAGCGACTGCTCTCGTTGTGGAAGCTGGTCGGTGTGCCTGAGGACGGTGAGCGCTACGCAGCAGCCGAGCGGCGCTTGGCAGTGCTGTCCCGCATGACTCCCCCAGCTTTCGCCGCCGCCCTCGGGGGAATTTTCTGAACCGCTGATCGAGTACGAACATTGGCAGGATCAGGCCCTTCGCATGTTGCTCCGAAGCCACTTCGGTGAAGAATTCGACACCTTTGAAGGTAAGAAAATGACTCACATTCAGAAAGCAGACTACGCGGCAACATGGTTGATGACCTATCTTGGCCCGGCGGTCTATGGAGCCGGGGTTCGCGGCCAGTTGAGTACCATGCGCTCCGTGAGTTTCATCGAGGAGGTCGCCCTTGAATCGCGTAGCAGTGAGGCGGGGCCAGCGAATCGGGCCGTAATCGGTAAGCTTCCTCAGCCGCCCCTCCAGCGAGTGAAGGTCCCGAGCGTGTTAACGAAGCCAAGCAGGGCAGTCGCTGTCTTTGCTGGGCCGAGCCGCCGACGCGACGTCACCCGATCGGTGGCCACTCTGAAGGAGCTCAGTGAGTTGAGAGGCGGGTTTAGCGTGACCAAGAGTCTAAGCGATCCCAGCATTGTTGATCATGTCGTAAAGCGCGACTGGGGTGCGGTCAGCAATATTTCCCCGCGAGCGGATCTACCAACACTGAGTCTGAAAAGGCTCAACATCGAGGTCAACGAGAAGCTTTCGTTTTATCCTCAGTCAAGCAACAGGGCCATACCGCCTCACGTCCACTGACCCCGGCTCCCAGAGACTCCCGTGGAATACTTCAGGAAACCGATAGAACCCGATTCTGACCGGAATCAGCACAATGATCAGCAGGACTATGATCCGGATCACGAATTCCTTGCCGGCGCAAACTTCGGCGAGACACGACGCTCACGCTTCCGCCTCCCCCGCGTCAGACGCACTCCAAGCGCCCTGACCTTCTCGTCCCGCCCACCGGACTCATCAAATTTATCCCTTCTGCCCCGCCTCGGCCGCGATAAGAAGGTTCTGGTGGCATTTGTTACTATATCAATTCTTATTGTCGGTTCGGTAGCTGGGTTTGCCCTGTCAGGGGGGAGCCGGACAGTCGCCGGTGACCTGCCCCCGTCGTCAACCATCACCACCTTCCCACCGTTTCCCACCGCGAGCGTGATGCCACCGCCAGACGCCGGCGAGCAGCCGGACGGCGGGGTGATCCGGGCTCCAGAATTGACAGATGACGAGGACGTCGATCCTGGCAGCGACGAGGACGACGGGGCGGTGGCGGCGCCGGAGGCGGAACAGCCAGATGCAGCGGCCCCCGCAGCTTCGCCTTCCGAGCAGCAGGACCGGGACGAGAGCCCGGGGGCAGAGTCAGGCCGCGCGGCCGGCTCGACGACCGCTCCGGTCCGCGGGTATGTCACCTCGGCCACCTATGGCCAAGCAGGAAACTGGTCCACAGGGCATCACACCGGTGTCGATCTTGCGGTACCGGTCGGCACTCCGGTGGTGGCTGTGCGAGCCGGGCTCGTGCTGATGTCGGCCACCGACGCCAGCTACGGTCACTACGTACTGATCCGGCACGACGAGCACGAGTTCACTCTGTACGCCCATCTCTCGCAGGGTCGTGTGGAGCAGGGGGCAACCGTAGCGGCTGGTCAGCAGATCGGCGCCTCTGGGGCTACCGGCAATGTGACCGGCCCTCATCTCCACTTCGAGGTGCGAACGGAGCCGATCTTCGGCTCGGACATCGACCCTGTGGCTTACCTGGCCAGTCACGGCGTTCGCCTCTGATCAGTGCCACTTCTCGACTCCTGTCAGCACACGGCCCCATTGCTCCATGTTTCACCCTCGTCTCTCATGAGTGGAGCACGGAACAGTGGGGCACCACATGTTCTCACGTGTTCGAGAAGTCACCCGATGCAGTCATAGTAACGGTTGGGTAAAGCACGCTTGGTTTTAGAACTGCTCGTACGGCGGGAACCGTGTTGGGGGTGTCAGCCGATCTGGAACCACTAGAACGGCAGTGCCACCTTCTACGGGGGTTCTCCCATGTATCGAAATCGCTTTGCCACTGTCGCCGCGACCGCAATGGCGGGTACCCTTCTCCTGTCCGCTTGCGGCGGCAGCGAAAACGAGGACGCCAGCGGGTCGGATAGTTCGGCCGTGGCGAATGAGGTCAACTTTAAGGACGGCACAGCCGAACAGAACAAGGCCGATATGACGACGGGCGATTTCGCCGCAAACGCGGCTCCCGCAAAGCAGGCCAGTCAGTCCAGCCCGGTCATCCGCAATTGGGTTCAACTCTCGGCCGCCGCTGCGGGAGATCTGGACCCCGTGGTAACCAATGCAGCCTCTTTCGTTCTTTACCGATTCGACAAAGACGAACCGGATAAGTCGAACTGCTTCGACGCCTGCGAGAAGACCTGGCCCCCCTACATGGTAAAGGCGGGCGGCAAGGTGTTCATCGACGGCATCAATAAGAAGGATATTGGCTTCATCCGCCGCGGCAATGGCTTTCAGCTGACACTCGGCAAGGCTCCCCTGTACCTGTTCAGCAAGGACGTGGCACCGGGCGACACCAATGGCCAGGGTGTAGGCGGTACGTGGTTTGGCGTGACGCCTGACGGCCAGCGGGCCGGCCAGGGCGGTGGAGATGCGCCCGAGCCCGAGATCGAGGATTCAGGAAACGGCGGCGGCACCGCCGAAGGCAACACCAGCGGAAGCGGGACGACGCCCTCCAAGTTGATCGAACGCTCCGAAGACGGTCGCTACAAGTTCGTTGACGACCCGAGTGACACCGAGAGCGCGGCTGGCACCGTCTCCGGGCGCGGGTGCAAGAACGTCTCCCTGGGCGGCGCCATCTCTGCGATCAGCCCGGATGACAGCCGGTCGGTGGGCAAGCCGATCAAGCTGTGGGACGGTCCGAACTGCACGGGCAAGTCGCTGCTGCTCGAGCAGGGCACCTCCTCGAACCTTGCCGCGCAGGGCTTTGACAACAAGACCCGCTCGGTCTTCATCGGCGAGTTCGCTTCCGGCACCCGGTAGACCTCGTTCTCTCGCCAGTTCCCTCCTCACACTAGGCCGCCTCTGCCGGGATGCACCGAGCCCGGCAGAGGCGGCCGCGCACTGGCGAGATCTACCTGTAGTCGACATCTACCGAACAAAGGAAAGAGCGGCGACAAAGAAATGGCGAAGATGCATCAGCAGAAAAAAAGGACGTTCACTTCGTTCAAAACCCTGCTGTACGCAGTGGCCGCCCTACTGCTCACAGCAACTGCGTGCCAGCAGCCGCCGAATGCAGTTTCAAATGTCGTCGAAAAGTTCAACGAACCCGAAACCTGGTCTTCGTCGGACATGTCAGGGGCCACCCCTTACGACATGGAAATGACTGACAGGACCAAGATTGATTCGCGTGTCTCCGACCCCGAACCTGCGGCCGTTCCCGCCCAACCGGAAAAAGCCCCCTACGTCGAGAACGCAGCCGTATTGGGAAAAGTATTCTTCGACACTCCTGAAGGTTCCCGCGTCTGCTCCGGCACCGCCGTCACCGACCCGGAAAACCCGGGTAGCTCAAGCCTAGTATGGACCGCGGGACACTGTGTACACAGCGGAGAAACAGGAATCTGGCACCGAAACATCGTGTTCGTTCCGTCGTACAACAACGAAGCACTCTCCGGGGTGAGCGGCACCGTCACGGAGGCACAACAGATCTCCCCCCTGGGTGTTTGGTGGGCCGATCGGGCAGGCGTCTCGACCGGTTGGGCTCGTGAGGGCAAAACGGTCGGCGGGGCAGGTGCAGCTTTCGACTTCGCTGTGCTACACGTCCGCCGCTCGGGAGACCCGTCTGCATCCCTTGAGCAGGTGATTGGCTTTGCGATCCCGGTAGACCTCGACGCGCCAGCCATCCCCGGCATACCCACTCTCAAGGTATGGGGCTACCCAGCAGAGACGCCCTTCGACGGTAGTCTGCTCTTCTCGTGCCAGGACCGGCCCGGCAGGCTGTCTCTCACCACGAAGGAACCCACACTATACAGAATTGGGTGCACAATGAACAGCGGCGCTTCTGGCGGGGGCTGGTTCATACCGCGGAGCGACGGTGTGTTGGAACTGGTCAGCAATACTTCGATCGGCCCAAGCGATGGCCGATGGCTCGCGGGACCCCGACTGGACTCCGAAGCGGGCAAGTTGCTCAGTAAAATCGGAGCGAAAGCGGATGACAACGCAAGCTAAATCCGACTTCAGAGATCGCATTTCCCCTTGAATTCACCTTTGATCAGAATTGATGCGCTGGTTTCAGACCAACGCTCGAGTAATCGTCGAGACTTGTGGATTGGTTGATCTCATTTTTGTTGTGGTGGGTTGATCGCAACGAGTTCAAGCACGAAGCTGTCGTCGTTCTCCAGGTAGGCGGCTTACTGATCGTTTCAGAATGCCGTCCTGCGGAGAGGCTGGCTGCCTCATGGAACAATCTCTTCAGCCACGGGCTCAGGGGGGATGACGCCGTATGGAACGGATAGGAGCTGTGCGAGACCTCGTGCTCGGTTACGTCCGCGCTCTGAACGCGATTGACGAGGCCATGAGGGTGGCGATCCCCTCTCTTTAGCGACTGGCAGATGTCCTCGGCCTGGCCCGTTCGCGCCAGGTCGGCCGGAGGGGCGCATCGGCACCTACTCCTACACCAGTTCATGGGGCAGGGGCGGGTGCTGCTTGCCTCCCGTCACGGCGCAGTCCTCGCTTCCACCGCCGCCATCAACCAGCTCGCGGCCCTGATCGTCTCCGCCCCGGACGAGCTCCGGGCCGAGCTGCGGAAGCTCAAACGCCCCGCCCAGATCGCCTACTGTGCTCAGTTCCGCGACCGCCCGGCCCAGGACCTTGAGCACCGGATGACGGCCCGGGCCATGCCCAGCGCATCCAAGTCCTGCAGGCCGAGGCCAAGGAACTCGAGAACGAGATCCTCGCCCTGGTGCGACAGCAGGACCCCGAGCTTCTCGGCTTGCTCGGAGTCGGACCGATCACGGCCGCCCAGATCTTGGTCAGCTGGTCTCACCAGGGACGATTTCGCTCGGAAGCCGCCTTCGCCTCCTCCACCGGTGTCTCGCCGATCCCTGCCTCGTCCGGGCTGACCAAGCGACACCGCCTCAACCGCAGCGGCGACCGGCAGCTCAACCGGGCCATGCACACGATCACCCTGATCCGGATGCGACTCGATCCCTCCATGAAGACCTACGTCGCACGCAAGATCGCCGAAGGGAAGATTTTCCGCGACGCCCAGCGATGCCTCAAGCGGGTGGTCTGCCGCCACATCTTCAAGATCCATGAGCCCGCCGACCGGAACCGACTCGACAACATCGAAGAACTCGCTCAAGCGGCTTGACACGACACAGCAGCCTCGGGGGGATGCGCAGTAAGACAGAAGTGATCACCCTCGACCTGGGCGTGAAGCCACAGGCTTCCTAAGAACCGCTCGCCTTGTCGCGGAAACCTCGTTTGACGGCTGGTTCTGCTGCACCGAAGAGGTGCCAGGAGCCCTCATCCCGGCAACAGTCGCGATCCCACGAAACGCCTTCAAAACCTGCTCACTCCACGTGCGCTGAAAGGCGTCGACCTCAAATCCGTCACCAGGCGTCCGCGCAAAGTCAGGGGTTGGAGGCTGAGGGGCTTCGCGCGGATTCATGAAGGTCGGAGACAGCGGAGGGACCTCCACCGACGGACGCCCCGGACCCGAACCCGGAACAACTGCCGTTGGAGGCTGAGGGGCTTCGCGCGGATTCATGAAGGTCGGAGACAGCGGAGGGACCTCCACCGACGGACGCCCCGGACCCGAACCCGGAACAAC
>NZ_JBEOVB010000061.1:24144-24747 GCF_040295245.1 Streptomyces sp. NPDC002884
CTGCCGTTGGAGGCTGAGGGACTGCCGGCGGACTGAACGGGAAGGGCGAATCAGTTCCAGGGATATTAGGGAGAGGGCGTGGCAGCCTCGAAGGCGTTGGCGTTGACATGTTGGTCGTGCTCCTTGCTCGTGAGATCGAGATGGACTAGATTCCGGAACTAATTGTATATACGTCTTCGGTGTTCGTATGGTTCGCACGCTGCCCCAAGGCGCTCATGCATTCTCAGCCCCAAGGCGCTCCGTGAGGATGCCGTCCAGCAGGACATAGTCGGGGTCGGCTTCGCGCAGGAGCCCGGGTGCGCGGTCGGCGGGCAGGGTGATGACGGCTGCAGCGTAGGCGTGGGTGGTGCCGACAGCGATGCCGAAGCCTGCCTCAACTTGAGCAGGGGTGTCATGGCAGCGCAGGTACACCAGGCATACCAGCTCACGTTGATGCGGCGGGAGTTTGCACCGTCGGTCATCCTCGAGGGTGACGATGAGCATGGGCACCCACTCGACCAGGGCATGCAAGTGGTGCGATCATGTGACTGTCGGCTTGATCGCTCGTTGATGAGGGCATGGGGAAGCGTCAGTCGCGGCCGTGGATCGTGTCGGACGAACTGT
>NZ_JBEOVB010000062.1:0-24235 GCF_040295245.1 Streptomyces sp. NPDC002884
CTCATCGTGGCCAAGCACCGCCATGGGCCCACCGCGACGATCACAGTCGCCTTCCAGGGCCACTACTCCCGATTCGTCGACATGGCCCAGACGTAGCTTCTCTTCACGTGCGCCATGCTGTGGTGCCGGCAGGGCAGCCTCCCGGCCCTCCCACAGTTCGCCCCATTCTTACTTGGTTGACGGAGGAAACTATGACCTCTCGAGGCAGCGAGAACGACTACGGCCCTCACAGCCCTGACTACGGGCTCTCCTACGATCCGGATCCATGGGCGGATCCCGAGCCCGTCGACGATCCCGACTCGTGGGAGAGCGAAATCAATGAGGACTACGCCGAAGCCGAGTGGGAGCAGGCACTCCGTGAGGGCTTGATCACCCGGGAACAGTTTTCCCAGCGGCGTACCCAGCACGAGTCCACCGCCCCAACCCCCGAAGCGCCCAACCAAGCGGCTGTCATCCGCAGCGCAGTGGAGAAACTCCGGGCCAAGCTCGCAAGTAACAGTATGAGCAAAGAGGAAATGGAGCGAGAGGAAAAGGTCCTCGCATCCCTAGAGCAGATGCTCAAGCCCTCGTAGCCAGCAGAGAATTACCGTGCTGGCCGGGAACATCCCGTCGGTAGTCCTGCGGCCGCGCGTCCCTCTGACTCTCACCGCTCAAGGTTTCTCGCGACCATGCATCGAACTCACCGGTTCGAATTCCCGTACGAAGCCGAACTCTGAGGCGCGGAGGCGTTATTCCGGCGGGTACAGCATAGCTATCGCTTGGGCGGCGGCTTGGGCACAAATTGTGGCTACACCGGGACCGGCAATGACGGCGACGGGGGTGACTGTCAAATATGCAACCAGGGAGCCGCCAACGCCTATAAGGCAAATCCCGCTGCGGAGAGTGAGGACGACGGGCCCAATGATGTCCGCGAGATGCTGATCGGTTACTCCGAGCTGTGCCGGATCGACAACCACTGTCTGCGAGGGTGTAGGCCGCGGAGTTGGCGTCGGTACCGGAGATCGGTTGCTGGGGGTCGACTGCAGGTGCTGTTGTTCCTGGTTGCCCGAGTCCAGATCATCAGCAATGGCCGCTCCTGCACCGCCGAAGCCGAGAGTTCCAGACAAAACCGCAGCGACTATTCCCGCAGATATCTTTTTCGATATTGTCACAGGAGACCTCACAGATAGACGTTCTGACATGCAGCCCTCGGGCTCGCCTCACACGACAATAGGTGTGACATCGGAGGCATATCCCCTAGCGCCTTCTCACCCTTCCAGCGCATCACAGAAAACTGGTTGGCGCATCCGGGTGAGCCCATCACGCGGGTAGGCAGAGTCTGTGCTACTTGGCCGCAAGGGGCGATGGGAAATCAAGGGCCTTGCCGCAGATAGCGGGGCTGATCGCTCTCACCGTCCTCACCGTCGACTACGACGCCGCGATCGCCCTCCGAGCCCAAGTACTCGAGGACGAAAGAAAGTGAGTCTCGTCCCAGGCGAAGCTCCACTCCGCACTCACGTAGGAATCCAGAAACGCCGCGGAGACCACCTGTCACCGGAGGCCATGCGTAAGCTGGTCAACGAAGTCGTGAACGAGGCCTCGCAGGCCGGCGCACGGGTCGACTCCCACCAGCAGGACCAGATCCAACGCCTGGAAGACACATGCCGACAGCAGTCGCGGCCTGCCGCCCGGACAACGGGTAAGACACGGTCTCCGGCCGAGGCCGGGCCCAAGAAAGCCGATCGCCGCTCGTTGTCGCAGTCTCCGTCCTGGAGCGTCCTAGAACTCTCCTGCCCCGCCTGCGACGCTTCGCCCGGTACGCACTGCACGCCCGATGGTCTCCACCCGCATCAGCCCCGACTTGAATGGTTCCGGCAGCGGTTCCCCAACGCGTAGGGCCTCAGCTGACGCCCCGGCCCGGTGTTGTCATCGCGCATCAGCGGGCGGAAGCGGCCCACTGGCGATCGTCAGCTGCGAATCGAATGGGAGAGGTTCCCCTGTTCCAGTTCACGCACGAGGCTCACGGCCAGCATGAGCGCTGTCAGCGCATTTGCTTTGCTGTACTGGGTGGATCCAGCTGCGTGAGTTGTGGCGTGGCGGTTGAAGACGGTGGGAATCGGATGGCTGTCGTGGAAGTCCTCGCAAGCCTTCACGAACGGTGCGAAAACGCAGGCCTGACGGAACTGCAGCAACGTAGAGTCGTCCAGGTCGATCTTGGGGATCTTCTTGGCTACGTCTTTGTACTTGAAGAAACCAGCTGTCTTCAAGGCCGGTTCGGCACGCCATACACCCCGGTAGACCGTGTCCCAAACAGACGCTGCAAGTGCTTGAGCCCCAGACGTCATGCTGGCGTCAACCATGGTCAGGCAGTCGTCAAGCAAGATTGCCTGTTGGCGGAGGTCCGGCTGACTGACTGCGCTGAGGGCCTCTCGGCACGAAGCCACGATCTCCTCGGCGTTCGCCTCCAGCACTTGAGCACGAGCTTGTGCATCAGGCGCGGCCAGAAGATGGCGGATAACGGAAGGGGAGGGTACCCAGGCGAGCGGCGTGCCGCCTTCCAGGACCGGCGGCATCGCGGTGTAGTCGAGAGATTCGCCTAGCCAGTTACTCGGAACGACTCGTTGGATGACACGCTGGGCTGTGGCGACGGTATCGGCCAATCCGCGGAACTGTGCCCAGTCGATCTGCGGAGCGATGAAGGAGAGATCCGGCAGGCTGTCCCGGATCGCCTGCTGAAAGCGCTGGGATTCGGCGATGACGTGCTGCAAGGGTGCAACCGCCTGGTCGATGAGATGCTGCGTTCGGGCCACGTCCTCTGCCATGGCGCGGAACCCGGCAGTTGCTTCCCAGAGTGTCCGGTACGACGGCAGCACGACATAGTCAGAATCGTCTTCCCTCTCATCGGTGCCCTCGGGATTCGGCGCCTCAGAGGTCTCGTCCTTATCAGGCTCACGGGAGCCGCTCTCATCATCCACCCAACGATGGTGCACCATGCCCGTCCAGCCTGGAAGCTTCATCGCATCTCATCGGGAGTCTGCTGGCGGCCGGCGCGCAGGGTGCGCTGGCCGCCACCGTGGCCACCGGACATGCGACGACGGTGTCGATCGCAGCATGCGGTTTCGTCTCGGGAACGGCCGTGTCGTTCACCGTGCCTGCTGCGCAGGGCGCCATTTCGCAGATCGTTCCGAAGCAGCACCTGCAGCAGGCCAACGCGTTGCTCAGGCTGCCGAGCAACGCCGTCAAGGTGCTCGGCCCGGTCGTCGGCGGTGTCATCGTCGCTGCCAGCGGAGCGGCATGAGCAACGGCCTGGGATGCGCTCACGTTCGCCACCGCAGCAGCGTCCTGCTTCTCAGCCTGCGTCTGGACGCCCCGCTCGTTGCACCCGGCGGTGTCCTGAGCGACCTGCGGGCGGGCTGGGCGGGCTTCTGGTCGCGTACCTGGCTGTGGACCTACACGGCCGCCGGCACGGTCCTGGTCGCTGCGTGGCTGGCGGGTTTCCAGCTTCTCGGCCCGCTCGTGGCCGCGGCGCAGTACACCGGAGCCCGCGACTGGGGCCTGATCCAGGCGGCCTTCACGTGTGGCCTGCTGGCGGGGGACCCTCGTCTGCCTGCGCTGGAAGCCGTACCGACTGCTCACGGTCGCGGTCGCCGCGGCCGGTGCTCTCGCGCTCCCCTTGGCCGCCATGGCCTGCACGGTGCCGCTGTCTCTCGTGCTGCTGGCCGCTGCACTGGCAGGGGTCGGGCTCGATGTCGCAATCGTCGCCTGGACCACTGCGTTCCAACAGCGTGTGCCGCAGGCGGAACAGGGCCGCATGAGCACCTTCAACGGTGTCGGGGAACGCCTTGCCATCCCCAGGGGTTACCTCATCACCGCCCTTGCGGCCCACTCATGGAGCAGCCAGGCAGTACTGCTGACCTGCGCGGCAATGATTGTTGCTGCGACCGTCCTGAATCTCTGCGTCCCAGATGTGCACCGCATCACCCGCCTGACACCAGACGATCAGCCAGCAGCCGCAAACCGTCTTCGCACGGTAGAGCAGGCGTAGGGGCCACCGCGACGACGCCGGCAGTCCGGCGACCGACTAGGTAGTTGGGGCAGTTCTCTCCTGCAAGCCGTGCCCACCGGCCGTCGGTGACCGGGCTGTCACCGACGCCGCGGGCGCCGTCCGGTCGAGCAGATTCACCCAGCAGCCGAAGAGCGACTCCGCCACCAACTCTGTCGTGGCGTTCGGATGAAACCAATCCAACACTGTTCGGCACAGGCGTGGTGGCTGCACAAGAAACGCACCACCCCCGGCCACGTCTTGGCGTCCAGACGCACCGCCCACCGTCGCCCCGGCAACCGTTCGTCCAGCTCGCTCCCACGGCCAGCGTCATCCCGGTCTTCCTCCTGTCCAGGGTCTGCATCGGAAGCCAACCGCCTCGGCCGCGAGCACGCTGTCCTGCACCAGCCGAACTCAACGGCCGAAGGCGACGCACCGGCCGCCTTGTAGGTCCGCACCGTCCGGGCAGACCGTGTCTTCCGTCGTCGGGTACTCCCCGGCAGACTGGCTCTCCGCACAGAAGCGATCAAGGGGTAGCCATGGAGTTAGAGCCCACCGAACTGTCCGAGGCGATCAAGGCGGTGCGCGGGGGGCTGGCGGCCGCGCAACAGGGCGGGGAGGGGTCACCGGTTCGGTTCACGGTCAAGGAGATCGTGCTGGATCTGGGAATCGAGCTACGGCACACCGCGTCGGCCAGCGGCGGGGTGAAGGCGTTCGTGGTCTCCGCGGACGCGAAGGGCGAGCGGGCAAAGACGGCCACGCACCGCATGACAGTCACCTTGGCGGTGGCGCCGGACGACGAAGGCAGTGACCTGCTGATCGGTGACTCCGGTGGAGGACGCGGCGGGCCAGTGGACGGCTTGCGTTAGAAGGGGGCGCCGCGATGGCGGGGGGAGCAGCTCTGCGGACCGTCGAAGTCAGCAACCAGGACAAGGGCTTGTACGGGAGCGGCTGCCTGATTGCGCCCGGCCTGGTGCTGACCGCCCATCACGTGGTCATGCCAGGAGGAGACAGCGTCGTCGCCGTCCGGGACACCGCGAGCGCCGGCTTCACCGAGGCTGTGGTGGTTTGGGAGAGCACCGAGCTGGACGTGGTGCTGCTGAAGGCCGACCGCTCTTTAATCGGAGCCGGTATGGGCGTCGTGCGCTGGGGCGAACTGGTCTGTGACTACCCGGGCCGGCGTCCCGTGTGCTCGATGACGGGGTTCCCCAAGGCGATGCGCCGCCGGGCTCCCGCCAGGTCCGAGCAGTACGTCGACGACCTGAAGACAGTGGAAGGCATCATCGCCCCGCACACCGGGTCCCGCTCGAAGCTGTACGCACTCGAGGTCGACGGCGCCGTGCCGACCGACGTGAAGAGCTGGCAGGGACTGTCCGGGGCCGGGGTCTTCTGCAACGGCGTACTGATCGGCCTTGCCCGCCTGGTCGACCGTCAGTGGGACCGGATCATCATGGTGCTGCCGCTCTCGCATCTGCTGACCGCCGACGGCTTCACCGGCGCGGTCGCCGCCCACACCGGCATGGCCCCACGTCTCCAGCCCGCCGACCTACGGCCGCTGATGGACAACTCGCCCGATCCTCAGCTGTCCTCCACCCACCTGCTCGATCCGCGCTCCCAGGTCACCGAGCTCACCGGCGTGAGTGAACTCGTCCAACGCATTGAGCAGTGGTGCAAAGGCACCGACCGCCTTGACGTCGCCGCTGTGACTGGTCTCGGCGGCACGGGCAAGTCCCGACTCGCCACCGAGGTCCTCCACCGCCTCACCACAACGCCGGGCAATCAGCGGCCGTGGAGCGGCGGCTTCCTCGCCGACCACCCCAGCCACACCGACTACCAAGTCCTCGCCGCCGCCAGCTACCCGCTACTCCTGGCCGTCGACCTCGCAGAGACCCGCCTCCCGCAGATCCGCGAGCTCATGGCGGCCCTGGCCGGCTCCCACGACGGCACCACAGTGCGCGTCCTGCTCCTGGCCCGCGGCCACGACACTTGGTGGCCGGCGCTGCGCCGCCACCTACGCACCCGCAACATCGGCCCGCTCGACGCCTTCACGCTCACGCCCGACGACGCGCTGCACGGCCACAGCCCGGAAGACATCTATGTAGAGGCGAAGGTGGCCTTCGCCCGCCGCATACAGCTGCTCCAGCAGGCCGGACACGGCGACGACACCTGGCCTGACCGCGTCGTCGCCGACGCGCCGCGCCTCTATGGCGCCGACATCAAGCACGCCGCACCCCAGCCGGTGATCTACCACCACATCGCCGCGCTCGCCGATGTGCTGGCCCACGCCAACCCCGAATTCGCCCTGAAGGACCACCCCATGGAGGTCCTGCTCGCCAACGAAGTGGAGTACGTACGGCGCGTCGCCGAAGCCCGCCTGCCCGAAGGCACCGTCGACGACACGCTGCTCCGCACCCTGGTCACCGCCCAGTTCCTCGCCGGCGCGCGCACCGCGCAGGACGGCCGGGCCGCCGTCCGGGCAGGCTTCGACGTCCATCATCGCGGCTACGGAATCACCGCCCCTCCCGACGCACGCGAGCTGGCCGCGCTCGACGACGTCCTGACCGCCGCCTACCCAGCCACCGACGGAGCCCACTGGGGCGCGGTCGGCGAACCGCTGGCCGCCGCCTGGCTTGCCGAGATCGAGACCGACAGCGGCGAGGAGTTCATCGAAACCTTCCTGCAGCACGACTCCCTCGCCACGGAGCAGCGCCGGCAGACCCTCAGCACCGTCGCCCGCACCGCCCAGGACCAGCCCGGCCTCGCCGCCGGTGCCCATCGGGCCGTCGCCGCCGACCCGGAACGCCTGCTGCCGCTCGCGGCCCAGACCATCACCGCTGAACTCGGCACCGACCACGCCCGCCAGTGGCTCACCGGCCTCGAACACGCCGTCGCCGACCGCGCCGCGCACCCCGACGCAGACCCCGACACCTACGAGTGGGCCAGCAGCCTCATCAGCGAAGCCCAGGAGCGGACAACCGCCGACAGAGACGACCTGGAGGACCTGCTCGGCGCGCCCCTCACCCAGGAGGCCAACGCCCCGGAACAGCCGACCCCGCAGACAAGCTCGGTCGCCCCTTCATCCGACTCCCACCTTGTTCGGGTGAAACCACACGTGAGCTGGTTCACCCGGACCGTCGTTACCTTCGTCGGCATCTGCCACCTGGCTCTGGTTGCGGCTATCCCCTCTGCTGTCGCTTTCAGCACCGGGGTCGGGAACGATGGATGGGTCCTGTGGTACTTCGTCCCCCTCAACGTGTTCATGCACCTGACCGTCGCGAGCGCCTTCGGGGGCCGCCAACTCGGAACCGTTCTCTTCGCCTGGCTCGTGCCGCTCTGCACAATCGGGTTGACTACCTCAACCGGCCTGATGCTCAATCAGCGCTGGCCTGCGGGCTGGCCCCCGCTCTGGCTCCTGTTGCCGCCCCTCTCCGCCTTCGGACTCACAGCCCTGACCTTCACCTGGCGCATCTCGTTCGGCCAACTGCAGGACATTCGACGGTCAACCACACCTTGAGGACACGCGCAGCCACCGTCACCACCGCAGCAATGCATACGCGTGCTCTTTTGGGTCCTGCCTAGCGAGCATGGCCGTCTCTGGTCAGCCGTTTGTACGGATCCCTTTGAAGCCGAACCCCAGCCTGTGCCGCCGAACGCGCAGTGTGGAACGTCGGCCCGGCGCTTCCGCCGTGGCCGCCGTACTTTCGTCCCCTGCCAGTCTGAGGTGCCGACGGACGTCTGCGGTGTCGGCCGTCACCGGCACGAGGGCCGCCACGACGTCCGGTCCAAGGGCTGACAGCGCCCCGGCGAGGGTGTCGATCGCGTCCAGGGCGTCGTCCGCGGCCGCCGGGCTCCAGCTCTCCGGCCCGGTCAAATCGGCGAGGTAACAGGCACTCTTGGCCGCCGTATCGGCGTAGTGCTCCACCCCGGGCATGGCTTTCGGCGACAGTTTCACGCCCGTCCAACGACTCTCAGGCGGAAAAGATCAACAACCGCGCCCGGGTCGTCTGCTGAAGTCAGCGGGCTCGGACGACCTCGATGACCGTGTCCGGGCAGCCGTCGAGGACTTCGGTGAGCACGGCCTGCTCGGCAGGATCTACGGCAAGCCCCCAGCAAATTTTTCCGGTGATCCAGTCGGTGGCGTACGTGCAGCGGTAGCCCTCCGCGGGTGGCTGCCAGGTGGCCGGGTCCTGGTCGGCCTTCGACCGGTTGCTGGTGGCGGAGACGGCGATGAGGGCGCGGGGGTCGTCGAGGTCGTTGGCGTAGGCCTGCCGTTCGGCCGGCGTCCATGCGGAGGCTCCGGAGTCCCAGGATTCGGCGAGCGGGACGAGGTGGTCGATGTCGAGGACGCGGGCCTGGGTGAAGGCGGTGTCGTCGTAGCGCGAGTACCAGGTCCGCCGCTCAGCGTGCAGTCGGCCCTCTGTTCGGGGCGGTGACGGCTTCCTTCAGGAGGATCTTGTTGCGGGTGCCGCAGCCGTCGCGGTCGGCGTCGATCCAAGCCGCCTCGCTGCGGCCGTACGTCGTCGTGGACCAGGCGGTCTCGGAAATCGAGCCAGCATGCCGGTACTTGGGCGACAGGATGCTGGGTGAGAGGTAAATAACGCAGTTGGCTCGACTGAGGGCGTCACGTGCGAGGATGCCGTCCGGCCTTCCGATGCCGGAGACTGAAGACGACCATGGAGGCGAGAGTGACAGCCAGGCTTGCGCCCGCGACCGTGTTGTCGGCGTCCGGTGCCAGACCGGCGGAGTTCCAGATCAAGGCCCCAATGAGCGTGACGCCTCCCAGGAAGAACCCGCAAGCCGTTCCCACCAGCATGCGCGTGCCCCGGTCCGTTTGGGTCCTGGCCATGACAATAGGCTCCGACGTCTCCTGCAGGGTGATGTAGTTGCCCCTGTTGGCGCGGACGGCGTTGAGCCCCTCGGATGCGTCGCCGCCTGGAGAGCAGATAAAGCGGACTGTCTTGCCCTCTTCGACCAGGGCCGTGAGGGGATGGCTGGTACACCAGTCGATCTTCAGCTGAACTTGATGTGTTCCTGGCGGCACTTCGAAACGGAGGGTCTGCCCTCGATTGATGCTGCCCACTTGGGTGTCGTCGATGAGTACTGCGTAGCCGCGGAACGCGTCGCGGTCGCTTCTGTTCACCCGTGACAGCACGACGGTTCCGAGTCCGGGCGACGCTGCGGGGGGAGTGCCCGCGGGGTCGGGCTCGGGGGGCGCAATGGATTCATTGCCGGGTACGGCTCTTTCCTCGTCGTCCATTTTCGCCCCTCCGCACGAACCGGGTGTGCCGCGAGCATACTCAAACGCCAGCTGGCAGCGAAACATGCTCGGCAGTTGGTACTGGGGTTGTTGGCATACCAGTCCCGCAGGAACCGTCGGGTAAAGCACCGCTGACACATGCGATTCAGCCAATCTTCATCCCAATTCAGCCACCCCTCGCCTGGGGAATTTGCACTGAAGTTCAGTTTCAGACCAATTAAGCACCCACAAGATCACGATTTATACCGCCTTGATCCATTCATTTTTCGCCAAGCGTAGTGAGCATGCCTCAGGAGTAATTCATTGGATGGCCAAGCGTCCCGACTGTGCATTGCTATCGCTACGAAGTGCCACCCCTTGCGGCTATGCGACCTACGGGATCATCGAGATGGGGAAAGCTGACATCCTGCGCATCCGCAAATAGAGGAACCGGCGAAGAGTCCACCCGTACAGGCCTTTTACGCATAATGGGTGGCCGGATTGCACCGCTAATTGACCGGATCGCATATGCCGAGGGCATTTTATCCCCTTTCCTTCTCTCGCTTTATGAATGCTTTGCCATGTTTGTTTTACGGAGGGGGTGCTTGGTGTCTCTGTGTGTAATTTTGCCGCCTTTTAAGCTCGGCTAGTTTTTGCGCTGCCCTATGACGTGGGGCCATTAACAGGGGAGCGCGAATGAGTAAGTGGACGGGGGTCAGGCGCCGGCGCAGACCTGGCCTGAGGAGGTCTGCATGGATCCGAGGCCTAGCTGGCTCGCTGGCGCTGACCATGGCTGTGACAGCGTTTGCCGAGACTGAGCCTGCTCTCGCCGCGGGTGCGGAGGCCATGACGGCGTCCTCCTCGGACAAGGCGAAGCAGTACGCCACATCAGCGGCCGATCTGGCGTCGGCCCGGGTGCTCGCCCGGTTGTCGGGCAAGCGAGTGGAAGCGCTCGCGGAGCGGACCGAGACCTCAACGACGTGGGTTAATCCCAACGGGTCGCTGACGACTGAGTTGTCTGCAGGCCCGGTGCGTTTCCAGGACAGCGACATCTGGCGGACGGTCGACCTGGACCTGCAGGCTGCCGGTGGCGCGGTCGCACCCAAAGCGCATCCGCGGGGGCTGCGGCTCGCCGGTGGCGGTAAGGCCACCGAGCGTTCGGCCGGCGGGTCGGGCAAGGCTCAGGATCTGGTGACGCTGGGGGAGGGCGATCAGCAGATCGCGCTGCAGTGGAAGGGTGATCTGCCCAAGCCGGTTCTGAAGGGCAACCGGGCGACCTACCGCGATGCGGTGACGGACGGGGACGTGGTGGTGGAAGCTACCCGTACCGGGTTCGAGCAGTTCGTCGAGATCACCAAGCGGCCCTCGGCGGAGGGCTACTCCTACACGCTGCCGCTGAAGGCCAAGGGCCTGAAGGTGGTGCAGAACAAGGACGGCAGCCTGCTCTTCACTGACAAGAAGGGCAAGAAGCAGGCGGTGATGCCTGCCCCGGTGATGTGGGACGCGCAGATCGACAAGGTCTCCGGGGAGCACACCCATCAGGCACCGGTGAAGCTGCAGGTCGTCCGCAGCAAGGGGGCCATCGACCTGGTCTTCACCCCGGACGCGAAGTTCCTCGCCGATCCGGCGACGCAGTATCCGGTAACGGTGGACCCCTCGACGTCGGCGCTGTCCAACGTCTTCGACACCTATGTCCAGCAGGGCGAGACGGTCGACTGGTCCGGCGACGTCGAGTTGGACATGGGCAATCCAGGCACGACCAACAGCGACGGTACGCCGCGTACGGCGCGTTCCTTCATCACCTGGAACACGGCGCCGATCTCGGACTCGCTGGTCTCGAGCGCGAAGTTGAGCCTGTGGAACTTCCATTCGGGCAATACGGACTGCCAGGCTTACCCCTGGGGTGTCTACAGCACGGGCAAGGCGTCGACGGCCTCGCGCTGGACGGCTCAGCCGACCTGGGCCGCGACGGCTTCGGCGACCTCGACGGAGACCAAGGGCAACCCCGCTTGCACCGCGGCGCCGGACGGCTGGGTCAACGCCGATGTCACCAATCTGGTGCAGACGTGGGCGTCGGCGAAGAACGCCACCTCCGGCATGGGCCTGCAGGCGGCGAGCGAGTCGGTGACCGCGCAGTGGAAGCGGTTCAACTCGGCGAACGCCGCGTCCAACCCGCCGAAGCTGACCGTCACCTACAACTACCGGCCCAAGACCGGCACCGACCAGCAGGCCGGCCCGCCGTTCTTCCAGGACGCCGCCGGCACCTGGTACGTCAACACCCTGACGCCGACGCTGAGCGACACCTTCATCGACGTCAACAATGACAAGGTCGATGGCACCTTCGAGATTGACGATGCCGCCACCGGCACGCAGGTCGGCAACTACCTGGTGTCGCCGTTCGTGCCGTCGGGGCAGCCGGCGTCGGTGACGGTTCCCTCCGGTCTGCTCGCCAACGGCAAGACCTACAAGTTCCGCACCAACCCCTACGACGGCCTGCATTACAACAACGACTGGTCGGCGTGGGCGACGTTCACGGTGGACACTGCCGCTCCCTCCGCACCAACCGCGGTGACCTCGACGGACTATCCGTCCGCGTCGTGGGTCAAGGGTGTCGGCCAGGCAGGCGTGTTCAAGGTGACGCCTCCGGCGGGTGACCAGAACGGCATCGAGTGGTCGCTGGACGGCACGACCTGGACGAAGGCCGCCACCAGCGGCACCACCCCGGTCAGCATCACCGTCAAGCCCGCCAAGGCGGGCACCAACACCTTGCAGGTGCGCGCGACGGACAAGGCCGACAACAAGTCCGAAGCTCTCTCCTACACCTTCCATGTCGGTCCCGGCGGCGTCACCAGCCCCGACGAGGGCACCCGCACCGCCGCCCGTCTGCCGCTGACGGCCGAGGCGGACGGTTCGAAGTTCACCCAGGCCACCTTCTCCTGGCGCCGCGGTGAGGCCGACACCTGGACCGTCATCCCGGCAGGTGACGTGACGGTCGCGGGCCAGCCGCTGTCTGCCTGGCCGGTGGCCCTGACCAGCGGCAAGAGCCCGAAGCTGACCTGGAACGCCACCTCCACCGTCAACCCGGACGGAGCTGTGCAGATCCGGGCCGACTTCACCGGCCCCTCGAGTGCGTCCGCCTCGTCCGACCCCGTCAACGTCACCGTCGACCGCGGCGCCGACGGCGCCGCGAGCGAGGAGGTGGGGCCGGGCTCGGTGAACCTGCTCACCGGTGACTTCACGCTCTCCGACAACGACGCGTCCTTCTTCGGCCTGTCGGTTGCCCGCACCGCGTCCTCACGTTCTCCGCAGGCGGGCGCCGGCACCGGCCAGCAGGCGCCGATCTTCGGCAAGGAATGGCTCTACGGTGCCGCTGGTGAGCAGACGTCCACACCGTGGACCGTGCTGGTCAAAACCTCGGCGACGTCGGTGAGTGTGGGGGCGGCGGGCGATGACACCCGCCTGAACTTCACCCAGAACGCGGCGAAGACCGGCTGGATCCCGGAGGTCGGCGCCGAGGACTACGAGCTCACCGGCAGCTTCGACGGCACCTTCGCCCTGAAGAGCTCCAGTGGCGAGGTCACCACCTTCACTGCGGTGGCAAGCAGCACGACCTTGTGGAACGCCTCCACCTCGTACCTGACGGGTCTGGCGAACACCACGACCACCACTGTCAGCGAAGCGGTCACGGTGGGCGAGACCAAGACCTCCCGCCCCAAGCTCCTGATCGCCCCGACGCCTGCTGTCGCTGCCTCGGCATGTGCGGCCGATCCGTCGGTCAAGGGCTGCCGGGTGCTGGAATTCGTCTACGCCACCGCTACCACCGCATCCGGTTCCGCGCTGGGAGATGTCAAGGACCAGGTCTCGGGAATCAAGCTGTGGTCGACCGTGCCCGGGGCCTCTTTGTCCACCGTGCAGACCACCGCGTCCTACGCCTACGACGCCAGCGGCCGGCTGCGTGAGCAGTGGGATCCCCGTGTCAGCCCCGCGTTGAAGACGGCCTACACCTACGACGACGCCGGCCGTGTCACCACGCTGACCCCGGCCGGGCAGCTGCCGTGGACGTTCACCTACGGACAGGCAGGATCCAACCCTGCCGCCGGCGCCGGCATGCTGCTGAAGGCATCCCGCCCGACGCTCACGCCGGGCAGTGCCAGCCAGACCAACGGCACGGCCGCCACCAGCATCGTCTACGGCGTGCCGCTGACCGGCTCCACCGCGCCCGAGGACCTCGGAACTTCCGCTCTTGCCTCGTGGGGACAGACCGATCTCCCCAGCGACGCCACCGCGGTCTTCCCCTCCGACCAGGTGCCCGCCGGCAACGACGGCAGCGCATTGAGCGCCGGCTCCTACACCCGGGCCGGTATCCACTACCTGGACGCCTCCGGCCGTGAGGTCAACGAGGCCACGCCCGGCCACCACGTCACGGTCACCGAGTACGACCAGTTCGGCAACACGATCCGGTCGCTGACCTCGGGCAACCGCGAACTGGCCCTGGGCACGACCGCGGCCCAGAAGACGGAACTGACCGGGCTGGGCATCAGCAGCCTCGCCTCGGCCGAGCGGGCCCAGCTGCTGTCGACCACCAGCGTCTACAACGACACCGGCACCCGCGAGGTGGAAGAGGACGGCCCGATCCACCAGGTCGTGCTCGCCTCCAAGCTGCTCAGCGGCACCACCACCGTCGCGCAGGCCGGCAGCAAGGTCATCGCCCGCACCCAGACCCTCAAGGAGTACGACAGCGGCCGCCCCACTGACGGCACCGCTGCGGTGAAGGACCAGGTCACCAAACAGACCACCGCCGCCCAGCTGCGGGCCTGGCCCACCCTGGCCGCCGACCCGCGCGTAGTGGCGACCGGTTTCGACTGGGTCAAGGGGGTGGCCACCACCAGCACCCAGGACCCGGCCGGGCTGGCGCTGACCACGACCACCACCTACGACGACCAGGGACGGGTCATCAAGACCGCCCTTCCCGCTTCCACCGGCACCGACGCGGGCGCGACGCAGACCACGTACTACTCCGCCACCGGCACGGGCACCTGCAACGGCCGCCCGGAATGGGCCGACATGGTCTGCCAGACCGCACCAGTCGCCGCGATCACCGGGGGCGGTTCCAACCCCACCCAGCTGCCGACCAAGACCACCGAGTACGCGGCCGACGGGCAGGTCGCCAAGGTCACCGAGACCGCCAACGGCACCACCCGCACCACCACCAACGGCTACGACAGCGCCGGCCGCCCGACCACCGTCGCCATCACCGGCGGCCTCGGCACGGTCGTCCCGGCCACCACCACCGGCTACGACCCGGCGACCGGTCTGGCGAACAAACAGACCTCCACCGCCGGCGGCACCATCAGCAAGACCTTCGACCAGCTCGGCCGTCAGCTCACCTACACCGACGCCGACGCGGCCACCACCACCACCGAGTACGACGCCCTCAACCGCCCGTCGAAGGTCACCGACACGGTGCCCTCGACGACCACCTACACCTACGACACCGCCATCGACCCGCGCGGCCTGACCACCTCGGTCACCGACTCGGTCGCCGGTACCTTCACCGCCCGCTACGACGCCGACGGTGACCTGGCTACCCAGACCCTGCCCGGCGGCTACACCCAGAGCGACGAGCAGGACACCACCGGCTCAGCCACCGCCCGCACCTACACCCGCACCAGCGACGGCACCGTCCTTGCGGCCGACACCGTCAGCGAGAACACCCACAGCCAGATCGTCACCCACGGAGGCACCCCCGGCGTCACCGCCTCCCAGGCCTACACCTACGACAACACCGGACGCCTGACGCAGGCTCAGGACATCGGCGCCGACGCCGTGTGCACCACCCGCACCTACAGCTTCGACAAGAACAGCAACCGCAAGTCCCTGGCTACTGCCGCCGCCGGCGTCGGCCTCGACTGCACCACCACCGGCGCCACCACCACCAGCAGCACCTACGACAGCGCCGACCGGCTCGTCGACACCGGCTACACCTACGACAACCTCGGCCGCACCACCGCGCTGCCCGGCACCACCCTCGCCTACTACAACAACAACCTCGCCCAGCAGCAGACCGCCGGCACCCAGCGCCAGACCTGGGTCCTCGACTCCAATCTGCGCTTCCGCGGCTGGACCACAGAGACCAACACCTCCGGTACCTGGACCCAGACAGCCGCCAAGATCAACCACTACGACTCCGACAGCGACAGCCCTCGCTGGATCACCGAAGACACCAACGGCAACCTCACCCGCAACATCGACGGCCCCGCAGGCGACCTCGCCGCCACCAGCACCGCCTCCGGCGGCACCGTCCTGCAACTGGCCAACCTCCACGGCGACATCACCCTCCAGTTGCCCCTCGACACTGCCGTCGCCCCGACCGTTTTGGATGCCGACGAATACGGCAACCCCCGTCCCGGCCAACAGCCCGCCCGCTACAGCTGGCTCGGCGCCAAAACCCGCTCCAGCGAAACCACCACCGGACTCACCCTCATGGGCGTCCGCCTCTACAACCCCGCCACCGGTCGCTTCCTGTCCATCGACCCCGTCCCCGGCGGCAACGCCAACGCCTACGATTACGTCAGCGCCGACCCTCAGAACCGCTATGACCTCGACGGCAAGTGGAGCTGGCACAAGGCGTGGAAGAAGATCAAGAGGAAGACACGCCGCGTCCGGCGCTGGGGAGTACGTGCAGCACTTTACGGCGCGAACTGGGTGGTGCTCGGGGTTACGTTCAGTGCCTTCACCAACGCTGGCATCTACGCAGGATTCGCAGTCGGAGGCCCCTGGGGGGCCGCCGCCGGCGGAGCCATCGGCCTGGGTGCTTGGGCCTACGTCAGCCACCGGTACACAAATAGGTACTTCGGGCGCTGGCGCCACCGGTGGGGATAAAACCGGGAAAGGAAGGAATCAGGTTTGACCGCATTCATCGATCCGGGCCAGGCGAGCCGCGACCTCAAGCAACAGAAGTTGCAGGAACTGAAGGATCGCCTGGAGGGGACAAAAAGCCCTGCCCAGCGTATGAGAGTCAGGGCCGCCATGTGGTCTCTGAGACTACAGACCCGTCTCGCAAGGAACCGCACTGCAAACTGGTGAGGTTAACGCGCCACCAGTGGGTGCGGAACCGGTAGTACCCACCTAAGGGTGGAGAGGAAATCAATTCCCGTTATTAGGGGGCCGCACTCACCCTGCGGCCCCCTAATAGCGATCTCGCTTATGAAACGGCCGGACCGCACAGCGCGGGATCGAAACTTATGCAAGCCAGGAATCTTCGCCACTTTCTCGGCATCTGAGTGAGGGGCGGGAATTATTACTTGCCATCGACCTCTCCGATCGGGCTGAACTGATCGAACAAGCGAATGTGACAATTTCCGGCCTCTTGACAGTACGCCTTGCCTGCGGGATCTGGCGTACAGCGCGAGATGCCAAGCGAAGAAAGGGTGCCGGAATGCGGTGCGCCAAGGAAGCCCATATGGACGACGACCCTGACACTTCGATCAGTCACAGCCAGCCAGCCATGACTGCTCGAAATACATGGGCGAACAACGATCGGGTTTCCCGATGGGCCCGTCAAGCCGACGGGCCACCCGTACGGCGCTGCGACCCAACATGCACCAGGGGATTCTGGGCCGGACTGCTCGCGGCCGCACGACGGGGGCCGTCCCGCGGGGCGCTCCTCGATCGACCGGCACAAACCTGCCGCGGCGATGGTGTTCCCCATCCCCTAGGGACAGGCCCAGGCCCGCACGCATCGGAACAGTGGTCGGCCAGCAACCCCGGCCCTAGCAGGGCCAGTTGGCCGTGTAGATTCCCTTCCCGGACCCAGGCAACTGATTCACGCTCTGCCTTCTGTGGGTCCGTCATCTATTGATCCCGAACTTGCATGGGGTGGGCTGCGTGAAGCGGCGTGTGGTGTGGGGTGCGGTCGCTGTGGCGACCGCGGTGTCAGCGGGAGTGGTCGTCGTCCAGATACGGGACGATCCTGGCTCGAAGTCGGAGGCGAAGGGGCTGGGGGAGCCGGTCGTCACACATGTGCGGTCGACCGCTCTGGGTGCCGATGACGCCGGCCGGCTTTCGCTAAGCCGGCGTGATGTCGAACCGTTCAGCATGTTGAGGGTGTCGTGGGACGACCCGCGGGCGCGTCTTCAGGGTGCGGTCGAGGCCCGGGTTCATGCCGTGGGGACTCAGAAGTGGTCCTCCTGGGTGACGCTGGAGTCGGACGGCGGAGGCGGGGAGGACGCTCCGCGCAAGGGGATGCGCGGAGCCACGGGCCCGGCTTGGTTCGGTCCGTCGGACGGGGTGGAGATAAAGGTCGCCGCTGGCGGCACGCCGCCCGAGGGGCTGCGGCTGGACGTGGTCGATCCCGGTGCCTCCCCCCAGGCGGGAATGGAGGCAGCGGCCTACGTGATGACGGGGGAGAGCCCCGAGCCCGGTGACACGCCCACCGACCCTGCAGCATCCTCAACTTCCCCGACGGAAACGCTCGAGCCCACATCGAGCCCGTCCACGCCTGAAGACGAGACGTCGGCCACTCCCGCACCCACGGCCACAGAGGCTTCCCCTGAGGTCAGTTCGACTCCGACTTCGGCAGCGCCTTCGACGTCGCAGGCGCCCACGGCGTCGCCGAGCACGACAGCGGGACCTGCGTCCACCGTGCCGCAGCCCCCCATCGTGACCCGGGCGGCCTGGGGGGCCGACGAGTCCCTCAACGACGACGCCCCCGAGTACGGCACGACCATCAACGCGGTCTTCGTTCACCACACCGCCCAGACCAACACCTATTCCTGCTCCGATTCCGCGGCCATCGTCCGGGGCCTGCGCGCTCTTCACCTGAATCAGGGCTGGAAGGACATCGGCTACAACTTCGTCGTCGACAAGTGCGGCACGATCTTCGAGGGCCGCAAGGGCGGCGTTGACCGGCCTGTGATCGGTGCACAGGCCGAGGGGTTCAACACCAACACCACGGGCATCGCCGTCATCGGCACCTATACGACCGAGGATGCTCCCAGCGCGACAAAGGCCTCTCTCGCCCGTCTGGCGGCTTGGAAGCTCGGCCAGTACAAGGTCGATCCCCTGGGAAAGGTGACGCTGACGGCCGGCAAGGCCAACGGCAAGTTCGCGCTCGGGCAGTCGGCGGTCTTCAACCGGATTTCCGGCCACCGCGACGCCTACGCGACAGAATGCCCGGGCACGGTCTTGTACAACCAGCTGCCGACCCTGCGTGCCTGGGCCGCCGGCCCCGTCGCCGGGCTCGCCATCAAGTCGGTCACCGGCGCGAGCCTGTCCGGCAGCACCTATCTGACCAAGGGAGCCATCAGCGTCAACTGGGCTGCCACCACGCCGTCTTCCCTCATCACGAAGTACGAGGTCCTCGTCGACGGCAAGAGTGCCGCCACCAAGACCGGAACGGCGACCTCCGCAGCTGTCACCCTCGCGGCCGGCAGCCACACCGTGCAGGTCCGCGCGACCCACCAGTCCGGCAAGACCACCACCACATCCAGCGTTGCGGTGACGGCGGAGACCATCCCGCCGGTGTTCAGCACCAAGCCGACGCTGTCCCTTCGCACGGGAACCGTGGACACCGCTGCCGTCCCGGTCACCCTCGCCTGGAAGGCCACCGACGCTGCCGGTTTGAAGGAGGTCCGCCTGACCGCCCCCACGGCTAAGACGTACGGTCCCACCACGACCAGTGCCACGCTGGCCGCCAAGTCCGGCGTAGCCACTGCCTTCAGCCTCACCGCCCAGGACCTGGCGGGCAACACAGCCGCCGCCGCGGCGTCAGGCACCCCGGTGATCGTCCAGGAGACATCCGCCACCAAGACCGGCACCTGGACCAAGAAGACTTCCACCAGTTACCTCGGCGGCGCCTCGCTCAGCAGTTCGGCGAAGAATGCCTCGCTGAGCTGGACGTTCACTGGCCGCTCGGTGGCCTGGATCGTCTCGCGCGCCTCCACCTCGGGACAGGCCGTCATCTACGTCGACGGAACCAAGACCGCGACCGTGGACCTGAAGTCCACCACCACGGCCTACCGCAACGCCCTCTGGACCAAGAGCTGGGCTTCAGCCGGCAAGCACACTGTCAAGATCGTCGTCTCCGCGACGAGCGGGCGTCCCGCCGTCACCACCGACGGCATCGCCTACCTGCGGTAGGAGTCTGAAGGACGCAGCCGCACCACTCGGCAAAACCGCAGGGCTCGTGCCCGACCTCGGTCGGGCACGAGCCCCTTTTCACTAACTCGGGATCTGCCTGCCACACAGCGCACGAGCGGTTGCAGGATTCCCCGGGCGCACTCCTACGGATGATTCGGGATCAGTAGCGGGTTGTCCGGTCGGTGTCGGCAGGGACGGGGGTGGCCGTGACGTCGCCTTCGTAGACCAGGGCGGTGCGGTGGTTGTACTGGATGGTGTACATGGACTTGCCGCCGAAAACGACAGTGCCGCTGGACTTGAAGTAGTCGTCCGTGGGAGCGGCAGGCGCCGTGGAGACGTAAGCCTGACCAGCCGGGATGGTGTACATGCTCAGCGCGGCTTGAGTGGAAGGTGACAGGCCCGCCGGGTACTCGGCGGCGTCGGGGTAGCTGGTGCCGTAGACCTTGACGGGCGGGCTGGCGGCGGTCTGGCCGCTCTTTACGATGGTCACGCCGCTGGCGGGGATGGTGTTGACGCCGTTGGGGTTGTGGAACCAGACCTTGCTGCCGCTGTACCAGATCGCTGTCCAGTCGCCGCTCTTGTCAGCGACGACGAACTGCTGGCCGGCCTGGGCGGTGCTGCCCCAGTCGTTGATGCGGTCGGTACCTACGGCACCGGGGTGGATCGCCTGGTCACCGAACAGGGATGCCGTGTCGCTGGGGGCGGTGCGCAGGTAGACGAAGTTGGACGGCTGCTCCCCGCGTGTGCACGTGGCGGTGGCGCCGGTCGGATCGTCGGCGGGGCAGATCTGGACGGTCTGCTGGTTGCCGGTGAATCCGGGGGCGAGGGTCACCACCGAGCCGACATCTCCGACTCCGTACTCGCCGGTGATCGGGGCGCCGATCAGAGCCATGAAGTGCTCCCAGTCCCAGGACGGGCCCGGGTCCCAGTGCATGCCGGACACGGTCCCCGAGGTCGGGCCGACAATGTTGTCGTGGCCGATGATGTGCTGCCGGTCCAGCGGGATACCGAACCGTCCCGCCAGGTATTTCACCAGGTCCGCGGTCGCCTCGTACTGCGCCTCGGTGTACCAGGTCGCACCGTGCGCAGCGTACCCCTCATGCTCGATGCCGACGGAGTGCATGTTCGTGGAGTAGTTGCCCGCATGGAAGGCGAGATCCTTCGTAGGCACCATCTGGGTCACCGCGCCGTCCGCAGACCGCATCACGTAGTGCGCCGCACCGCCGCCGGGGGTCTGGAAGGTGGCGATGGTCGACGCGTACGAGGACTCGGTGTCGTGGATGACGATCGAGTCGATCCTGATCCCGTTGGCCGGCCGGTTGGAGACCTGGCCGTTGGACGCTGCTGCCGCCACGAACGTGCAGTCCACCGTCGTGGGGCACTCGGTGTCCGCCGCGGCAGCCGACTGCAAGTGCAGCCGGGACAACTGTTGCGTGGCCGGGCTGACCTGGGGATCGGCCGTTACCCCCACGCGTTGCCCATCCGCTGTGGTGCGCCTGGCACCGTTGTTCAGGGTGGCGAAGACCCGGTCGGCGAACGCCTGTGCGCCTTGCCGCTGGGGCGACTGGCTGTACCGCGCCACGGCTGCGTACCAATGACCCGGATCGGCCGAGGACGGGTCCCCGACAGCCTTCTGGTACGACGCCAGAAGTGCCGCCCCTCCTCGGATGTTCGCTGCCGCGTCAGCGCGCAACTGCTGTGCCGAAAGCCCGGTCAGCCGTGCTGCCGCTTGCAGCGTGTGCAACGCCGGGTCCGCAGCCATCTTCGCCAAATCGGCTCGGCCTGCCACACCAGCGTCCCCGCTGGCCAGCAGAGATGCTGTCACGTCCGTCAGATGCATCGGACCGTATCCACCGCTGGCGCTGTGTTCGCCAGCGTGCGCCTCCCATGCCGACTCCTGGTAGGCCACCGCCAGCAAAACCTGTTCCGGCACGTCGAACTCCGCCGCCGCAGCCGCGAACTCTTCTTGCCGCACCACCCCGTCGGGGGTCTTCTCACCCGATGCCTGGGCCGTTGCCGGAACGGCGATGGTCCCGGCCACCGCCAGCACCGCCGCCAGCACAAGCGGCCGACGCCGCGAGACGTCCCGCCGACGTAGCCCTGTCTCTGTCGTAATCAAGGATCCCCGAATCTCAACTGAAGGGGCACCCTGGCCCTTCAACACTGCTGATTAACACGGCACAAGCCGTTCTGAAGGCGTGCGGAGCCATCACGCAGGATGTATTGGCCGCCTGTCGACGCCGATACACAGCCGACATCCGCCCGCACTCGGCTCGAGGCCGAGATCCTCGCGAATCTAGCAGAGAGCGCTACTCATGATCACCCGTGTGGCTGCCTCAACCTGGCTTGCTGTAGGACGAGTTGGACGAATGCGCTCATAGGAAGGGATGCCTGAGACCGTCGCGCACGGGTCTCCCAGCATGCCCCTCGCTGCCTCTTCCCTGCGCTTCTCCGGCACCCCTGCGAACCACTTGCGTCCTTCCTCCTGACAAACGAGACCAGGCCGCATCGGGCCTGGCGACTCGGAGAAATCTGTGGGCCCGGGAAGTCCCGCGGCACGCCAGAAACCTGCAGAGACGGATCATCGCGGCCGCCACAACGCTGCGCCGGGCCGTACGCTCGTGCGCGCCCTGCAGATCCTGCCGCCCCTGTGCCGTGCCCGCGCCTGATCCGACCGATGTCGCACCCGAGGCCACGGCCGCGCCCACGGGCCCGGCGAAGACCCGGGAGACGGTGAGCGAGGGCTACCGCCGCGCACTCGCCGCACACCAGGAGGCCGCACCTCCGCGCCGGGTGGGTGGGAACGGGCATCCTGGAAACTGGGGAGCGGCGCACCGGCCGCCCCGGCAGCGCTACGCCGACACTGCACGTTGCCCATCACTGCGGCGGCGGCAAGGCAGTGGGGGGCGCCTGCAGCGCTGCAGCAGCTGATGGTGATCAGCCGTTCGTTCGGATCCCAACGAACCCGAGCGCCAGGCCCTGCCCTGCGAGGGCTGCAGGCAGGAGCGGTCGGCCGGGTGTGTGAGCGTGCAGCCCTCGAAGGGCAGGGCCTGCTCGTGGACGCCGAGAGGATGTTCGCGGCCGTATGGTCCACTGACGGGCAAGCGGCGCGTGGCACTCGCAAGTGTGGGTAGCGCGGCGCGTATACCGTGCGGAATACTTCGGGTATGGCTGAAACCACTGTGAAGGTCGATACGAACACCAGGGACACCCTGCAGGGCCTCGCCGCTGCCGAAGGCCTGTCTGTGAAGGCCTACCTCGCCAAGCTGGCGGGGGAGAAGGAGCAAGAGCGGGCCTTGCAGACAGCGACCGCCGCTTTCCGCCGCGCGATCAGCGAGCCCGGCGTCATGGATGCCTTCGATGCCGAGTTCGGCGGGCTGCCGTCCGTCGCACACAGCAGCCGCCGGGCGGCCTGACCTGTGCCTCCCGTCGTGTACGTCGACTACCGGTGGTTCCTCGAGCGCCAGGAAGAAATCCTCCGGGACGACCTGACCGTCAACGACTTCTCTGTGCTTGTCGGCATGGCTCAACGCCACCGGGTCGACCCGCCCCGGCATGATCAGCACGATCCCGACGCCTTCTGGCGGGCTGCCGTCATGCTGGAGGAGTGCGTACTGCTGCGCCCGCTTCCGGCACGCAACGAGGTGTATGGATACGGGGTAGCCCTTGCCTACCTCGAGGCCTGCGGAGAACGCGTAGACACGAAGTTTGAGCTCTGGCGGGAGCTGATCTACGACATCCGGGAGCTGCGGCTGGACTCGTACGGCATCGCCGAGAGGCTGCGTTCCTGGCGCCAAGCCTGACCCTGACCGGCGCTGCGTACGCCCGGTGCCTCGCGCCGCAGCCCGGGGCCACGTGCGTGGCGGCTCGTCCCGGCCGGCGTGCTGCTCGCCGCCGTCGACTTCACGGCGCACCGGCTGCCGGACGTGGTCACCCTGCCGCTCGCCGCGGCCGCGCTCGTTCTGCTGGGTGTCGCCGCGGTGCTCCCCAACTCAGGCGGCAGCTGGACACCCGCGCTGCTCGGCTCCCTCATCCTGGGCGACAGCTACTCCGTGATCTTCTTCCTCAGTAAGGGATTCGGGTTCGGCGATGTGAAACTGGCCCTTGCCCTGTGGCGGACCAGGCATGGCAGGAGATGTCCGCGCTGGGTGACCTGCCGCTCCAGCGAGGCGGGCTCTTCGGCTCACTGCCGCGAGTGACCTGGCACCAAGACCGTCTCTGGCGGAGCCAGATGGCCCGGGCCTTCGACGACCTGGTCAACCTCGCCCCTAACGAGTGGTTAACCCCGTTTGACCAGGGCCGCTACCGCGACCGGGGCTTCCGCTACCCGTGACCGCAGCCTGCTATCGAGCGAGCCGTACCTCGTGGCAGCATCGGGGCGGCCTCTCCTGCGTGTTGAGCAGCAGATCCCGCACATCTCATGGTTGCTGGCGGGGCATCCAGTCCGGTCGCCGAAGTCACCGAGTTTGTCTGTAGGACATGCGGAGTTGAGGGTGCTGCGCGCCGACTGGGCCGCCTGCGACGCAAGCTTGAACGGTCAATTCCGTTTGATGGGACCGGGAAATCCATACCGGGCGTTATCCGTCTTTTCCGTACGGCCGGGATATTCGCCACCCTTCGCTACCCCTTCATTCTCCGGCAACCAGCGGTGAGGCACTTGCCCGTGGCCTAAGAATGTTCGGCGGTACCGGCTCCACTCCGCCTGCATCGGTAATTCCCCGGCGGGACTCCGACCATAAAAACGGGGTGCGGCCTGCCTGACCGCTGGGGAAGCGCGACGCTCTCCCTCGACCCAGTAAAGGAGTGGGCGCACCCGCAGGCGCGCTGAACTGCCATGT
>NZ_JBEOVB010000063.1:0-20027 GCF_040295245.1 Streptomyces sp. NPDC002884
GACGCCATCGCGCCCCCGGGGGTCGGCGCCTACGTCCACCGGTCGATCCCCGGCTCGACGCTGATCACGCTCGACGCCACCGGGCACTGCCCGCATCTCTCCGCCCCCGAGGCCACCAACGAGGCGATCACCGGCTTCCTCGCCGGCCTGCGCTGATGTGCCACCCCGGGCATCAGCCCGACCCGCACTGCACAAGCAAGGAGAAGACAGCGAATGCGGCGTTCGCCTCGCTGCTGGAGGACAGCGCCGAAGAACTGTACGAGGGCGCGCCGTGCGGATACCTGTCCACGCTAATGGACGGCACCATCGCGAAGATCAACACCACGCTGCTGGACTGGCTCGGTCTGGAGCGGGAGGCGGTGGTGGGCCGGACGCGGTTCACCGACCTGCTGACCGTGGGCGGCAAGCTGTACCACGAGACGCACTTTGCGCCGCTGCTGCGCATGCAGGGCAGGCTCGGCGGCATCGCCCTGGAGATGAAACGGGCCGACGGCACCCGGATACCGGTCCTGGTCTCCTCTGTGGTCAAGTACGGCGGCACCGGCGAGCCACTGCTCATCCGCACGACCGTCTTCGACGCCCGGGACCGCCGCGCCTACGAGGAGGAACTCCTGCGCGGCCGTAAGGCGGCCGAGGAGGCGCGCAGACAGGCGGAGGCCGACCGTGCCAGGTTGCAGGAGGCCCTCGCGGTGCTCCAGCAGTCGCTGCTGCCCGCCACCTTGCCCCACATGCCGGAGTAGAGGCGGCCGCCCACTACCGCACCGCCTCTCCCGACCGGCTCGGCGGCGACTTCTACGACGTCTTCCCGGTCGACGGCAAACGCTTCGCGTTCTTCCTCGGCGACGTGTGCGGCAAGGGGCCGCAGGCCGCCGCCGTCACCTCGCTGACCCGCTACACCCTGCGCGCCGCCGCTCTGCACGACCCCGAACCCGTCTCCGCCCTGTCCACCCTCAATGCGGTGCTCCACGAGCGCTACACCGGAAGCGGCGACGCGCGCTACTGCACCGTCATCTTCGGCATCCTCGACCTCGATCCAGTCACCGGGCAGGTCACCGTCCGACTCGCTGCGGGCGGCCACCCCCCGGCGCTCATACTGCGGGCCTGCGGCACAGCCGACTTCCTGCCCACCCCCGGCGGCTTCCTCGTCGGAGCCCTGCCCGACGCGCGCTTCGCCACCGCCACCACGGTCCTCGCCCCCGGTGACACCCTCCTGCTCTACACCGACGGCCTCACCGAAGCCCGCACGGGCGAGGACCGCACCACCTTGTACGGGGACGAGGCCCTGCGCGCCTTCGCCGCCGGCCATGCCGGCAAGCCCTCGCACGACCTCATCAAGGCCCTCACCGGTCTGCTGGACGACTTCGGCGACGGCCTCGACGACGACACCGCCCTGCTCGCCCTCGGCATCCCCACATCCACCCTCGACCCGAGGACGAAAGGCGCCGAATGACTCCGTTGAAGATCACCGCCCGAGACGCCCTGACCGGTCCCGTTCTGGAGATCATCGGCGAACTCGACTACACCAACGCCACCGAACTGCCGGACCTGCTCACGACGATCCCCCTCCAGCCGGGACAGCGCCTCGTCCTGGACTTGGCCGGTCTGGAATTCTGCGACTCCAGCGGCATCAGCGCCCTGATCGCCGCCCGCAATCTCGCTCAGGCCGCCCAAGCCGACGTCGCTCTCGCCGCAGTTCCTGCCCATACCCTGCGCGTGCTGCGCATCGTCGGCCTCGACCAGATCTTCCCCCTCCACCCCGACAGCGATGCCGCTACCCAGCCCTGATCCACGGAACGTGCAATCGGGTGGCCGTGTCGGGAGCGTCCACGGTGTGTGTGGCGGGCACCCGGGTACGCGACAGAACGGAAAAGCCAAAGAACACCGAAGACCGTGAATGCGACGAAAGAGCACCGTATGGTCATCCCGCCGAGGAAACAAACGGCCGATTTGCAGGGTCCGGACGGGGGCGTTCCACTGCGCTACGGCGCGATCTGGGGGGAGGGCGCGGCCCGCGCCGCGGACGCCCGCCAGGCCCTGCGCGCCTTCCTCGGCCACGCCCCGCGAACCGGCCGCACAGCAGTATCGACCGCCCTGGCGGTCGACGCCGAACTCGCCGCCAGTGAGCTGATCACCAACGCCATCCTGCACGCTCCTGGCCCCTGCGGGATGACCCTGCGGTTGTCCAGTGACGAGTTGACGATCACCGTTTGGGACAGCTCCACCGAGAAGCCGGCGGCGAAGAAGGCTGACCCGCGCCGCATCGGCGGTCATGGACTGCACCTGGTACACACGGTCAGCGACAGAGTCGTCGTCGCGCTACGTGAAACGGGAAAACGGATCACCGCCCATCTGTCCCTGACACAGAACCAGAGCACCACCAGTCTCGGCGGAATCGCTCTTCCGGCCACCTTCCCGGGCTGAACACCACCCGTCATCGGTCTGCAGCCGGCAGCGAATGCAGCCGCTGACTCGGCGGTCGACAAGCGCACCACAAGAACACACGCCACGGCCGTGGCGTTCAGCCTCGACCACGGCTGGTCAGTGCACGGTCGACGCCCGCAGAGGCAACGCCCGGGCTGGTTGCTTGTCGACGCCTTGGGCGCTGTGGGGGTGTGCATACCAGCGTCCACACTTCCCTTCAGTGCAGGCCAGCCGAGTGCCCGTCACAGGTGCGGGACCCGCCCGTGCAGTCAGCATGCTGGGCGCCGCGTGGGGCGACGGGCCCCCCTCATCGCCCCCACGTAGGGGCGGAGGCGGCCAGCCCCTCCTCGAGCTCGCGACTGGAGCAGTCGTGACGGCCGCGTCCGCGGGCTGACGTGGGAAACAAACCCGCTTCATATGCGCATAACGTGATCATCTTCATTTATTATGACTTTTCATGTGTTGACGGTTGCTGTCGTGATTCTCAGGCTGGTAGGTGGGGCGGGTGGAAGGGGCTGCGGTCGTGAGTGGTGGGCAGCGTGGACTTCCCCGGTTGCTGACGGCGGCGGAGACGGCTGCGCCGGTGGATGCCGTCGACGTGATCGCGGAGGACCTGCGGCGGCGTTTCAAGGCCATGAAGGTTTCTTTCCTCATCGTGGACCTGACGGGTAAGGCGGTTGCGCGGCTGTCCAGCTCCCCTGCGGAGGGTGAGTGGGAGGCGGAGCGGATCCCCTTGTTCGGCAGCGTCTACGAGGAGGTGATCCGTACCCAGCGGATGTATCAGGAGGCGACCGGTGAGGGACAGCGGGTGATCGTGCCGGTCACCAACCGGGGGGATGCGATCGGGCTGCTGGAACTGCTCCTGCCGGCCGACCTTGGCGAGGACGTCCTTGATGAGGTCGGGGAAGCCGCCCACATCCTGGCCTACGTCGTCATCGCCAACGGGCGTTTCACCGACCTCTACACGTGGGGCAAACGCTCCAGGCCTCCCACCCTGGCAGCAGAAATCCAGTACCAGCTGCTGCCCCCGGCACTGTCGTGCGAGGCCGCACAGTTCACCCTGTGCGGGAGCCTGGAGCCCTCCGAAAATCTCAGCGGCGACACGTTCGACTACACCCTGGACCGCGACACCCTCCATATCTCGGTTACCGACCCCATGGGCCACGACATCGATGCCGCTCTGGCCGCCACGGTCCTGGTGAGCGCCCTGCGCGGAGCCCGCCGCGCAGGAGTCGGCCTGGCCGAACAGGCTCACCGGGCCGACCAGGCACTGGCCGGTCACGGCCACGGTCATGCCACCGGGCAGCTGCTGCGCATCAATCTCCGCACCGGGCAGGCCCAGCTCGTCAACGCCGGTCATCCCTGGCCCTTGCGTATGCGCGAGGGGGCGGTGGAGGTGATTACCTGCGAGGTGGACCATCCCTTCGGGCTGTCCGAGTTCGCGACGCTCCCGTACCGCGTTCAGGATCTCGATCTGCGCCATGGTGACCGTCTGCTCATGTTCACCGACGGCATGGTCGAACGTCACGGGGAGAAGGTCGACCTGCCTGCCCTGCTGGAGCGCACACGGGACCTGCACCCGCGGGAGACCGCGTTGATGCTGACGTCCGCAGTCCGGGACGCCTCCGGTGGCCGGCTCGAAGACGATGCCACCGTGATGTGCCTGGACTGGCACGGCCCCAAGGAGACGCAGCGGCACGTGAGCTCCGGCGCGGACACCCGGCAGGCTTCAGCCCGTCGCACAGACCAGCAGCCTTGACCAGGGCGCTTCCTGGACGGTGCCAGATGGCTGGTGAGCAGTTCTCGCGTCGCGACTCCTCCCGGAAGTCTGAGCTCTCGCCCTTCCTCAGCCGCTACGGGTGGCTTTGGGACCTACCCGAATGAGACATCGCGAGGTGTCTGGAGAACCGTCCCACTTCGGTTCCGCGGCCCAACCGGGTGGCAGGGCGGGGTCGGCGGTCGGGGCGGTCAGCATCGGCTGGGGCAGGTGCCACGTCACCGGGCGGGCTGACCGTCAGGGGCGGGTGCTGGTGAATCGGGTGGTCGGTCCCCAGTCTTTCAGGACGGGGTCCATGTACCGCTGGCAGAGGGGGCTGCCGCCGTGGCCGTCCTTGTGTGTCTTGCGCTGGCAGGTGGCGCAGGGGCCGACTTGGCTGCCCAGACAGACGAACGCGGACGGGTCAGGATCTGCGACCGGAGGCGGGGGCGGGGGAGTACTCGTCGTGCTGGTGTCCTTGCGGCAGGGGGCGGTGGTGGAACGTCGGGGTGGTGCCGCGGGGTAAGTCGATGATGTCGAGCTGGCTGTCGGGGCGGCAGTGGGTGCAGGGCCGCAGGCCGCTGGCGAGGAGGCGGCGTGCTTCGTCCCGGCCGACCGAGCGGCGCCGTTTGCCTGCCATGGGGCAGTCGCCGGCGTGAACCTGGAAGGGTGGGCGTCCGGCGCCGATGCCCAGTTCGGCCGTCCACTGCGGCGGCTCGGGGCGGCGCCGCCGGCCATGCTCGGTTTCTGCCTGCCGCTGCTGCACGGCGGCGATCTTCGCATCGATGCGGGTCAGCCACATGGCGTGCCACCTCCGCATTCCGTGGAATCAGCTTTGTCAAGCTTGCGGCCTATCGGCCAGATGGGCTGATTGCTGGCATGGCTCATGGTCGGATGCGCCGGTGTCTGGGTTCGTTCATTGATCGGCTCCGCCGGTGGAGCCCATGACTTCCTCGCCCCGCCAGGGTTCGATTACCTCTCCGCCGTGCGCACCAAAATCTATGTCGGCCAGAGTAGACATTGGGTGGTGGTGTGGTTATGGTTTCTCTCGTAGCCGAGATCGAGCAGGGCCCGGCAGACACGAACTGCCGGGCAGCAGTATGCAGTTGCAGTGCGCATGACGGTGCGGTGGTGGAGTTCCGAAGCCAGGGTTGTTGCTGGATGGCGACGGGGCTGACGACCGGGCCGGGTGGCCCGCAGTGATCAGGGGCCGCCGTGAGCAGGACCGCAGTTGACGCAAGTGCAGTACCCGTAAGTGCAGGTCGCAGTACCAGCAGTGCATTGTCAGTGGTTCCTCGGTAAAGGCGTCGGCTGCGGGCGCGCGTGCCGGGAGGTTCGGCAGTGGGGTTCCAAGCCAGAGCAGACGCAGGACGGGCGACGGGGCTGGCTGCCGAAGGGTGGCGCTTACTCAGATCACCGGGAGTTCGCATCACCAGCAGTACAGAGCAGTACGCAGTCCCCGTTTGGCAAGTATTTGATCAAGAGGGAAGAACGGAGGAGCCGAGCGCCATCAGGATCGCCCGGGCCGAAACCTTGAACCCGGGTACCGCAGGACATCGATAGTGAGGTGGTCTCCGGTCAAGCAACCGCGATCCCAGCACCCCCGACAGCAGCTCGGTCGGGTCTGCGGAAACAGAAGGCCGGCGCAGTACCAGGGCCGGCAGATGGTGTAGCAGTTCCTTCGGGGCCCTGGTGTCATCTGACACCAGGGCCCCTCCAGGCGTTCCACAGAGAGGTGCGATGACAGCAGACGATTCGTTCGGCCGGCTCGATGACGACGACTACCCCGCCTACACGATGGGCCGGGCCGCCGATATGCTCGGCACCACCCAGGGCTTCCTGCGCGCGATCGGCGAAGCCCGCCTGATCACCCCGCTGCGCTCCGCGGGCGGTCATCGCCGCTACTCCCGCTACCAGTTGCGCATCGCGGCCCGAGCCCGGGAGCTCGTTGATCAGGGCACCCCGATCGAGGCCGCCTGCCGCATCGTCATCCTCGAAGACCAGCTCGAAGAGGCCCAGCGCATCAACGCCGAATACCGCCGCGCCGCCGAATCGGCTAGGACTTGTCCGGCCGATCATGTTCGGAGCCAGATGGTGAGGGCGGTGGCGGTGGCGGTGCCTAGGTAGACGTAACGGCGCTTGTCGTAGCGCGTGGCCACCGCTCGGTGCTGTTTGAGCCGGTTGATGGCGCGCTCGACGGTGTTGCGCTTCTTGTGCCGCTCTTCGTCGAAGCCGGGTGGCCGCCCGCCGCGTGGGCCTTTTGCGTAGGCGGGCGGCCTGGCTGTCGGCCTTCTCCGGGATCGTGTGCCCGATGCCCCGGCGCCGCAGGTACTCACGACAGGGCCCGTTGCTGTGTGCCTTGTCGGCGGCGACGCTGTCGGGCTTCTTTCGGGGCCTGCCCTGTGCCGACTTCGGGACGCGGATCTTCTCCAGCACCGGCTTGAACTGGGTGCAGTCCGCCCGCTGGCCCGGTGTGACGATCAGAGACAGCGGGCGGCAGCGGCCGTCCGCGCTCAGGTGGAGTTTGGTGGTGAACCCGCCCCGCGGGCGGCCCAGGCCCTCACCTCCCGCACCACCTCCACCAGGCGGCCGTGCAGACTCTGCCACGGCGTTTCGTCCATATGTTCTGACCCTTCGGCCCCCTTTGAAGCGGGTGCCGGCGGTGGGTCGGTGCGGGCACCTGCCGCATGCTGATGCGCACGAACGATGGTTGAGTCGACCGAGACGTCCCAGTCGATCTCGCCGGCAGCGTCGGCCGACCACAGCCGGTGCCGTTCGTAGACCGTCTTCCACGGCCCGAACCGTTCCGGCAGGTCACGCCACTGCACTCCGGTCCGCACCCGGTGCCGAATCCCGTCGATCACCTGCCGGCGGTCCCGCCACCGGCCACAACGCCTGTTGCTGACCGGCAGGAACGGCCGCAGCCTTTCCCGCTCGGCATCACTCAGATCACCCCGCCCCATGGCCATATCAACGGGTTGGACCCGCAGTAGCCACACGTTCGACCGGACAAGTCCTATCCGGACGACCGGATCGCAGCGAACCGTGCACTCATGGCGGGACCAAGGTGGTCGACAAGGCCGTATCCGGGCTGATCCGGCCACGGCAGACTGAAGAGAAACGAGGTGACAACCACCTTGGTCACTTCGGGGACATCGAGTCGAAGCTGCTCTTCCAGGAACCGCAGCGTGACTTGCCAGTCCGTCTCATCCCCTTCGAGGAACGATGCGACGGTCTCCTGAACGACATCCCAGAAGAACACGTGGGGCAAGACACCGTCCTCGTTGAAGACATGCGCCTCAAACAGGTCCTCGTAGCCCGGCGAAGCCGCCACCAAGTCCCGCACGAGCTGAACATCTCGCTCCACAGCCCCCCTCCCTAGGCGCTCAGGATAGATCCACTCCTGCATCGGCCCGGAAAAGCCGCCCCTCGACCACACGATTGCGACAGCCCTCTACCCAAGCAGCAGACCAGCCCCTCCTTCATGATCGGCCGGACAAGTCCTAATCCAACGGCCGCGGCGTGAAGAGGCCGGGCGCCGTTCGGTCTTCCCGGCAGCTCTTCGCTGATCACGGAGGAGATGCTTGGCCCCCTTCTTCAGCTGCGGCGTGTCAGCGCTACTCCTGTGCGCTGAGCAGAGTGAGGGCGTTGCGGATGCCCTCTTCGAGGAGGTCGTCGGAGAGGCGCCGGTCGGCCAGGGCGCGGGAGAGCTGCAGTGTCCCGACCATCATGGCGTAGACGCTGAGGGTCTTCGTGTGCGCCGAGCGTGGATCGGCAGGCGCCAGGCGAGCGGCGATACCGTCGATGACGGCGAGCACGCCGTCGGTGTACGCCTGCTTGGTCTCGTCCGTGCAGCGCCCGATCTCATCGAGGAGTGCCGCAGAGGGGCAGCCGTCGCCGGGACTGTCGCGGTGCTGGGGCGACAGATACCACCGTACGATCTGCTCGACTCCGGCGATCCCGGGGGCCACCTGCTCGATGACGTTCGCGTACTGCGCGCGCAACTGGTCCGCGACCGCGCTGGCAACGAGGTCGTCCTTGGACGCGAAGTGCGCGTAGAAGGCGCCGTTGGTCAGTCCGGCGTCCGCCATCAGCGTCGAGATGCCCGAGCCGTCGATACCGTCTCGCTTGAACCGGCGGCCGGCGGTCTCGATGATCCGCTGCCTCGTCGCCTGCTTGTGCTCTTTCCCGTAACGCGTCACGCGCTTGCTCCTTTTGTGCGCCGGAAGGGTCGCCCGCGCTTCGCCATCATATTGGATTGCGAACGTACTCCAATGGTGGCCGACGGTGTAGTGGAGTCCCGGCACACGCCTTTTCTGCGGCCGGCCCGATTCAGTCGTTGTCGGGCGCCATCGAGATCACGACCTTTCCGGCCGTGGTGCGGCCCTGCTCGACGTGCGCCATCGCTTCGAGTGTTTGGTCGAAGGGGAACGTTCGGTCGATGACCGGGCGGAGCTGTCCGTTGTCGTAGAGGGTGGCGAGCTCGCGCAGCTGGGTTCTGTTCGCCTGCATGAAGAGGAACTGGTAGCGCACGCTCAGGGCCTTGGCCTGCTTGCGGATCTTGCGACTGAGCACGTTCATGACGAGGCCCAGAAGGGGTGGGGCGCCGAGCTGCTTGGCGAACGCGGCGTTCGGCGGGCCGACGACACTGATGGCCAGGCCGCCGGGCTTCAGCACGGTCAGCGACTTCTCGAGGTTGTCTCCGCCCAGCGAGTCCAGCACCAGGTCGTAGCCGGACAGCACCTGCGAGAAGTCCTTCTTGGTGTAGTCGACGACGATGTCGGCGCCGAGGCTCCTGACCAACTTCTCGGAATCAGTGTTCGCGGTCGTCGCCACTGTGGCGCCGAGGTGCTTGGCGAGCTGGATGGCCGTCGATCCGAGGCCGCCGGCACCGGCATGGATGAGCACTTTCTGGCCCGGCTTCACGTGGGCGCGGTCGACGAGGATCTGCCAGGCGGCCAGGGCCACCAGCGGTACCGCGGCCGCCTCGCGGAAGGTGAGTGACTGCGGCTTGGGTGAGACGTCGTCCTGGTCGATCGCGATGAACTCGGCGAAGCCTCCGATCCGCAGGTCGCGGGGACGTGCGTAGACCTCGTCGCCGACGGCCACGTCGCGCACGGCGGAGCCGATCTGCGTCACGATGCCGGCGACGTCGTGACCGAGCACGAACGGAGGCTTGTACTTCAGGAGTCGTTTGAACTCCCCGTTGCGGACCATTTTGTCCAGCGGGTTGATGCTGGTGGCGCTCACTCTGACCAGGACGTCCCTGTCCCCGACGGTGGGCTCGGGTACCTGTGCGGCGCGCAGGCCGTCCTTGCCGTACTTCTCGACGACGAATGCCTTCACGTCAGCCATCCCTTTGCGTGATCTTCTCGGTTGCCTTCTCGGCGGACGATGCGCATGTCCGGACAGCTTCCACGTCAGCTGCCGAGGTGCCGGCGAAGCCACTGACCCACCTGCTCGATCGCCCGGTCCACCTCGGGCACGCGCCCCGCGCCCAGGATGAACGAGTGCTGACCCTCGGGCAGCGGGTGGACCTCGGAGAGGATCTTGAAGTCGGCGAGTCGGCGGCCGAAGTCGGCGCCCTCGCCGGCAAGCGCCTCGTACTCGCCGTAGTGGAGGGCCGTGGGCGGCAGGCCGGTCAGGTCGGCGTTCACGATGCTGATGTCGGGGTCGGTGAAGTCCACGCCGGGGTCCTGCAGCCAAGCCGCTCGGAACTGCTCGAGGATGTCCCGGCTGAGCATCTTGTCGAGTTCCTCGTTCTCGTCCACCTTCGGGTTGCTGATGGTGAGGTCGGTCCACGGCGAGATGCTGACGATCGCTCCGGGGGCTGCCTCGCCCTTGGCGAGCAGGCGCAGCGGCAGCGCGACCGCGAGGGTGCCTCCGATGGAGTGGCCGGTGCTGCCGATGTTCCGCGGCTCGTAGCCCTGCCCGAGCAGCCAGCGGTAGGCGGTCTCGGCGTCGTCGATCTGCGCCGGGTGGGGGTGCTCGGGCGCCAGGCGGAAGCCCACGACGAGTGAGCGGGCTCCGGCCGCCTTGGCGATGTGGCCGGCGGCCTTGCGGTCCGATGAGATCGAGGCGGCGACCGATCCGCCGAAATGGAAGTGGAGCAGCGCCTTGTCGGGGTCGGCGCCCTCGGGGATGACCCACAGGGCGGGGACGCCGTCCGCGTCCACCTCGGCGTAGGTGACGCCCTCCGGCTCGGTCGATGCCGAAGCATGTGTGTCGACGATGTCACGGACGACGGCCAGATCGAGGCCCGGTGTCGACGCCTTCGCGCGCACGCTTTCGAGGAACTGCGCGAACTGCTGTGCTTCCGTGCTGATTCCCATGGTGATGCCCCTTGTCAGGTCAGAGCTGAACGCGCCTCGCGCGCACTGCAGGTGGATGGGCCGGGTGCGACGTCAGCCGGGCATCCGGTTGAACCTGCGGATCTGCTTGTCGAAGATCCCCGCGGGGACGAGGCGTCGCGCGGTGGTGATGCGTGAGGCGAGCGGTCCGGCGGTGTAGCGCAGTTTCGGCTTCGGGGCGGTGGCTGCCGTGACGATCCTTTTGGCGACGACGGCAGGGTCGTCGCCGGTCTTCATCGCGGCGGCGACCACTTCGTCGAAGACACGCCGCCGCTCCGCATACAGCGGCAGCGGGGTGTCGGGCTGCGCGGCATTGGCATCGAAAGCGGTCCGGGTATAGCCGGGCTCGACGAGCAGGACGCGGACGCCGTGCTCGCGGACCTCGTGGTCCAGGGATTCGGAGTAGCCCTCGATGGCATGCTTCGCGGCGACATAGAGGGCCATGTAGGGCTGCGGGATGACGCCGAGGACGGACGAGAGGTTGACGATGCGTCCACGGCCCTGGGCGCGCATGTGCGGCAGGACGGCCTTCGTCATACGGACGAGACCGAAGAAGTTGAGGTTGAAGAGGCCCTGGGCCTGGGCGACGGAGTTCTCCTCGGCGGCGCCGGCCGAGCCCAGACCGGCGTTGTTGACGAGGACGTCGATCCGTCCGAACCGTTCGATCACTTCCTGGACGGCGGCGGTAACGGATTCGTCACTGGTCACGTCGAGGTCGAGGAAGATCACACCGGCGGGCGGGGTGAGTCCCGAGGTGCTCCGTCCGGTTCCGATCACCTCGAACCCGGCTGCGACGAAGGCGCGAGCGGTTGTGTTACCGATCCCCGATGACGCCCCCGTCACGAGTGCTACCGGCCGATGTGTCGCCATGACGGACTCCCTGATCATTGAATTACGATCGTTTAGCTTACGATCGTAATCGTAATGCGGGACGATGCGGACGGCAAGGAGTGGGGCTGGCGACCGCCGGCCGGGAACCTGCGGCCGGTCCAGGAGGGGAAAGGAGGCGACGAAGGCGGCGGGGCACCGATACAAGCCAGCAGCGGCGCCCGCCGACAGCGGCTTTGGCACACCTGGGCGACATCGAACGGCGGCCGGCCGCCGGCCATCACCGACGACATGCTCCACACCGTGCTGCGTCGGAGGGCGAACGGCGAGTCCGTCGGGCACGCGCCGACTTCGCCGCCCTTCAGGCCGACCAAGTCCCCGGACCCCACTTTGCTGTCCCTGACCGAGCGTCGGAGGGGATCCGCAGTGTGCGTCGGCTGATCGACCGGGTCGAGGCTGATCCCGGTGACCTCACGGGCGAGGAACGGGCTCAGATCGGGGAGGCCGTCGCCGTCGTGCGCCGCAGCCGGAGTGTGATGCTCGGCATGCCCTGCATCGGCAAGCCCTTGCCCGACATCCACACCACAAGGTCCGCATGGGCACCGCTATGGCCGGCGGCCGCCGCGCCGGCGGCGAACGCCGCCGCCGGTGTGTGGAGTGCGCCATCGTGCAGGCCACCCGGACCGGCACGGCGATCAGCGTGAGCGGCATCGCCCGGCAGGCCGGGATCGACCGCACGTTCCTCTATCGCCACCGTGATCTGCTCGCGCTGATCCACGCCGCCGAACGCGAGCCCTCACCGGTCAGTCTGGCCTCGCTGCAAGCCGACCTCGCCAATTCTCAGGCCCGCAACACCCGCCTCGTGGCACAGGTCCGCCGGTTGGAGCGGCTCCTGTCGGAGCTGATGGGCGAGCAGGCATGGTGTGACTCGGTGCCCCGCCGACGTCGAAGAACTCCAGCGGCGGGTCGCGAGTCTGGAGCAGATGAACACCGAGCTGACCGCCCGGCTGGAGGGGAGGGGCGCAGGGCTGGAGGCGGCCCGCGCGGCAACCGGGAGCTGGCCTGGGCGTTGAACCAGCGTGGAGCCGCCCTGTAGCTCAGTTTGTGCTGCCGAGATACGAGGCAATGAGCTGATCTTGAAGCTCCGGTGACTGCTCGGCTCTCCGATTCATCCTCGGCGAGGGTGCGGTAGACGGTGGCGACCGAGGGTCGCTTGCCCGGGTGATGACAGGTTTCTGGGTGATCTGCGGTACGGGCACACCCTGGCGGTCGCCGCGTTCGTTTACGTGGTCCGCCATGCAAGTGGTCGGCGCACTCCGAAGCGAGCCAAGGCGGCCACCTCGCCCCCGCGAATACTTGGCTAGCCACGCGATTGCAGCGACGTTAGTCATGTGGCTAGCCATACTTTCTCTTGAACTTCCCCCGCAGAACTGAGGAGACCCCATGGGGGTGCCGTCAGAGGGGGCCATACGGCCTTGGAGGAGCGACCCCATGTCCCACAAGAACTCTGAAGTGAAGCCTCCGATCAATCAACGCGTGCTGACCCTCGGCATTACCTCTGATGCGCTTTCGCCGGACGATTTTCCGCCGGGGGTCGCGACGCTCGAGGAGCTTGTCGCCATGAGGAAGCGCAGCTGGGCTGCGCTCCAGGCCACAGGTATCGACGGCGAGGAGGGCTATGTCAGCCTGGACCCCGACGAGGCTGAGGCCGAGCTGCGCCGACTGTTCGACGGGCGCTCGTTCGGGGTCGTGCTCATCGGCGGCGGCATCAAGAATGTCCCGGAGTACACCGTCCTGTTCGAACGGATCGTCAACGTGCTCATCGACCTCCAGCCCGGCATCCGGTTGAGCTTCAGCTCGCATCCAACGAACGTGCCCGAGGCGCTGCAACGCTGGCTTAAGAGGTCCTGACAAAGTCATCTCACGGAGCTACGCGTTGGACGTGGCGGTGGGTGGTTCGGGGGCGGCCGAAGGCGTCAGCCACGGCCGGGTCCTTGTCCAGCAGCGGCAGCAACTGATGACGTCGCCCGTGGTTTCCGCCGGTCAGCGACACCACGAGCGGGTGCTCCACCTGACAACGGCACAGCCGACTCCGTCGGCGCCTTCGCGCTCGCCCACCCGGACCTGGTCGCCTTCGCCGCAGCGCGAACACGATGAGCGAGATGGCTCGTGGTTAGTCGTTTGGTCGGCCTTGTCGGCCGGTGACGGTGAGGTCGTACAGGGCGACGTGTTCGGCGCGTTCTCCGTAATGCAGCATCAGTCGATGCTCGTTTGCCGACAGCTGCACGGTGATCACTGGGCCGTGGCCGAGGAAGCCGTCGGCGGTGGAGTGCCAGTGCAGCGCCCCGCCCCGAACTGACTCGCCCGACTCCAGGTCTGTTCCGTGGCCGTGTAGCTCGACCGGCTGCCCGGCTACGACGGGACCGGCTGGCGACACGACGGTGATGAACGGCCGGACGCCCTTGATCCGCACCCGGAACGGCTCGCTGGTCACGGTGGACGTGCGCAGTCCGCTGGAGGCGATGACACGTAGCTGGCACGCTTCGCCACCGGGCAGCGAGTCGAAGTCGACGGTTGCAGAGGGGGTGGTTGTGGGGAGCGTGACGGGCCGCCAGCCGATGCCGTCGGTGGTGTAGCCAGGTCCCGTCGGTCTCTCGCCGACCTGCCCGGCGTGAACGCGCACCTCGGGACGCCGTCAACGTGTTCAGGGCCCCGTCAGGGCGCTGCCAGCGCGCCCGGCGGCAGATTCAGTTCCGCTTCCATGACCGTGCGCACCAGGCCGGTGATCGGCGCCTGGCGCTGCTGGACGCTGGTGTTGACGTAGGCACTGGTGCCGTCGATGGCGACGAGGATGCGTACGGCGGTGGCCCAGGGGTCTTCGGACGTGAAGGCGCGCGCCCGCACCCCCTCCTTGATCACTTCCTCGATGCGGTGGCACCACAGCAGTTCCTGGCGGACCACCTGCTCGTGCAGTGCGGGACGGTAGCGGGACAGGTGCCGGGCGTTCAGCCACAGCCGGCTGATGTCGTCGAACTCCTCGCCGGAGATCAGGGCGAGGAACCGCCGCAGCGCGATCAGCACGCTCTCGCCGCTCCCGCCGCCGGGATCGCCGGAATCGTCCGGCAGCAAGCCGTCGAGCTCCGCGCTGGTGGCATCGGCGAACGCCTCCGCCACGAGTTCCTCGGCGACGGGGAAGTAGTGGCTGACGAGCCCGGGGCGGACGCCCAGCTCCTCGGCCACCCTGCGCAGCGTGACGCACTCCAGCCCTTCGGTCAGTCCGACCTGCGCGGCAGCGGCGACGATCTCGCCGCGTCGCTCGGCGGGAGCCTTGCGGACGCGCTTGGCGGTGCCTCTTGACGTCATGTCCAGGATGTTATTGAGTGTGCAGCCAATAAGCAATTGGTCATGCGGCCAATACCGGGGTGGAACCGCCGCGCGGTGTACCCACCCCGCCCCGCGCCGACAGACCATGTCGCCGTCGACGCCGCCCGAAGCCGCCGTGCACACGGCCGGCCGGCGACGCGCACGGCCCTCACCCCTGTCAGGAGACGTACGTGGACGACGTCCGCACCGATGCCGGTGAACTGGCCTCCTACGGCTACGAGCAAGAGCTGAAACGCAGCCTCTCCGCCTGGTCCGTCTTCGCCATCGGCTTCGCGACCATCTCGCCCGTGGTCGGCATCTACGCCGTCGTCCAGCTCGGCTTCCTCTTCTCCGGACCCGCGTGGATCTGGGCGGTCGTGGTGGCGTTCCTCGGACAGCTTCTGGTGGCGTCCGTCTACGCCGAGCTGTCGTCCCAGTTCCCCGTCACGGGTGGCGTGTACCAGTGGGTGCGCCGGCTCGCGGGGCCGCGGCTGGGCTGGCTGGTGGGCTGGCTCTACCTCGCCTCCGCCGTCGCCTCCCTCACCACGGTGGCCTATCTCGGCGCCGGCTGGCTGTACATGCTCTTCAGCGACGGCACGATGTCGGCCACATCTCACGTGCTGCTCGGGGTGGTCTTCGTCGCCGTGGCGCTCGGCATCAACCTGCTGGGCGTCAACCCGGTGAAACGATTCCTGGACGCGGGCATCATCGCCGAAGGAGTCGCCTCCATCGCGGTGAGCCTCGTGCTGCTGGTCTTCGCGCGGCACAACGGTTTCGGCATCCTCTTCGACACCCTTGGCGCGGGCACGGCCTCGGGCGGCTCGGTGACGGCCGGATTCCTGACCTGTCTGGCGGTGGCGGGCTGGGCCTTCCTCGGCTTCGACGCCACCACGCAGGTGGCCGAGGAGACCGAGCAGCCGCGCCGCAGCGTGCCCAGAGCCCTGATGCGCGCCTACCTGTTCGTCGCCTTCACGGTCCTGCTCACTGGTGTGGCCGTCACCCTGGCCCTTCCCCAGCCGCGACAGGCCGTCTCGGGCGAGATCGTCGACCCGGTCTTCACCGCCGTGACGGACGGCCTGGGCGACTGGGCCGAGAAGCCCTTCATCCTCGTGGTGCTGATCGCGTTCTTCGCCTGCGCCATCTCGATCCAGACCTACATCGGGCGAGCCGTGTACGCCTTCGCCCGGGACCGGCAGCTGCCGTTCTCCCCGGCACTCGCCACCGTCGGCGCCCGTCAGATCCCCTGGGTCTCCCTGGTCGTGACGGCCGTGCTGGCCGCCCTCGGGCTGCTGCTCGGACTGAACGGCAACGCGGCGGCGACCCTGATCTCCTTCGGTTCCGGCGGGTTCTACTTCATCTTCCTCACCGTCGCTGTCGTGGCCCTGGCCGCACGGCTGACGGGCCGCTGGCAGCCGTCCTCGGGACATCTGCACCTGGGCCGGGCCGGACTGGTCGTCAACGTCCTGGCCGTCGTCTGGCTGCTGTTCGAATCGGTCAACATCGCCTGGCCCCGCACCGAACTCGCGCCGGTCGACGGCAGCTGGATCCAGGTCTGGGCCGTGGTCCTGGTCTTCTCCGCACTGTTCCTCATCGGCCTGGTCTACATCGCGGTCGCCAAACCCCACACCAGGCTCGCACCGAGCCCGAACTCCGAAGAGGTGGAGACGTCCTGATGTCGTCCCAGCAATCGCCCGCGATCGTCTTCGACCCCGCCACCGGACTGCAGACACGCGAGGTCTCGCTCCGGCCCGCCGGACCGGGCGAGGTGGCGATCGACGTGCGGGCCGCCGGCGTCTGCCACTCGGACCTGCACATCGTGAACGGTGACTGGCCCAGCGACCGCCCCCTCGTCCTCGGCCACGAGGCGGCGGGCGTGGTCACCTCGGTGGGTCCCGGCGTCACCACACTCCGGCCCGGCGACCACGTCGTGCTGTCCTGGTTCGCCCCGTGCAGGCGCTGCCGCAAGTGTGTGGCCGGCCAGGCGTGGCTGTGCACCGGCACCACGGCGGTCGCCAACACACTGCCCGACGGCACCACCCCCTTCACCGACGCCGACGGCGAGGAGGTGTGGCCCTACCTGGGCCTCGGCGCGTTCACGGACCGTGTGGTCGTCCCGGAGTCCGCCGCGGTGAAGGTCCCCGAGGAACTGCCGTTCGAGGTCGGCGCCCTCCTCGGATGCTCCATCACCACCGGCGTCGGGGCGGTCGTCAACACCGCCCGTGTCCGTCCCGGAGAGTCCGCGGTCGTCATCGGCACCGGCGGAGTCGGCCTGTCCGTGGTGATGGGCCTGCGGCTGGCGGGCGCCGATCCCGTCGTCGCCGTGGACCTTTCCCCTGAGCGTCTTGCCGTCGCGGAACGATTCGGGGCGACCCACACCCTCCACGGCGCCTCCACCGACGTCGCCCGCTGGTGCCAGGAGGAACTCGGCGGAGTCGACTACGCCTTCGAGGCCATCGGCAGCCCCAAGGTGATCGAGACCCTTCCGGCCATGCTCACCTCGGGCGGAGCGGCCGTCATCGTAGGCATGACGCCCACCGGCGCGACCGGGGCGTTCGACCTCTTCGATCTCGCCGACCAGGGCAAGCGCATCCTGGGCTGCAACTACGGCTCCAGCGTGGGGGAGATCGACATTCCCAGACTGGCCCGTCTGTACCTGTCCGGCCGGCTCCCCGTCGACGACCTGATCGGCACGGTCCGGCCGCTGGCCGAGGCGGCCGCAGCCCTCGACGATCTGAAGAACAACAGCGGCGTCCGCACGATCCTGCGGCCGTAGGCCCTAGGCCGTCGTCCGCACCACCGCGCACGCTCGTGAAGAGCGAACCGCCCCTTCCCCTCACGACTTCCGGAGACCACATGTACGCCGTCACCGACCCGACCACCGGCCAGGTCGTCGAAAGCTACGCGACCGCCACCGACTCCGACATCGCGGACGCACTCGACGCGGCCCACGCGGCCACCGCCTGGGGACGCACCAGCTCCGTCGCCGAGCGCTCGGTCCTCCTGCGGCGGCTCGGCGACCTGCATCGTGAACACCGGGCCGAACTGGCCGCCGGCATCGTGCGGGAAATGGGCAAGCCGCAGGCCGAGGCCGAATCCGAGATCGACTTCAGCGCCGACATCTACCACTACTACGCCGACCACGCGCAGCGTTTTCTCACCGACGAACCGCTCGACGTCACCTCCGGCCCCGGCACCGCGGTCGTACGGCGCAGTGCGATGGGCGTCCTGCTGGGCATCATGCCCTGGAACTTCCCCGCCTATCAGGTCGCCCGGTTCGCCGCGCCCAACCTCGCCGCAGGCAACACCGTCGTACTCAAACACGCCCCGCAGTGCCCCGCGACCGCCGCCTTCCTGGAAAGGCTGTTCCGCGACGCCGGCTTCCCGTCGGGCGCCTATGTGAACGTGTACGCCACCAACGGGCAGATCGCCGACCTCATCGCCGACCCGCGGGTCCAGGGCGTGTCCCTCACCGGGTCGGAGCGCGCCGGCGCGGCCGTCGCCGAGGTCGCCGGACGCCACCTGAAGAAGGTAGTCCTCGAACTCGGCGGATCCGATCCGTTCATCGTGCTGTCCGTCGACGACCTCGATGCCGTGGTCGAGGCAGCCGTGGCCGCCCGCCTCGACAACACCGGCCAGGCGTGCAACGCAGCCAAGCGTTTCATCGTCCACACCGAGTTGCACGACGCCTTCGTCGAGAAGTTCACCGCCCGGCTGCTCGCCGCCCAGTCCGGTGCTCCGCTGTCCTCGGTGGCCGCCGCCGAGGCGCTGGAGCGTCAGGTGAACGCCGCCGTCGCCCAGGGCGCCACCCTCCGCACCGAGGGCCGGCGCGACGGCGCGCACTTCCCCGCCGGCGTGCTCACCGGTCTCACCCCGAGCCACTCCGCCGCACGCGACGAACTCTTCGGCCCGGTCGCCATGGTCTTCCCCGCTGCCGACGAGGACGAGGCCGTACGCATCGCCAACGACACCCCCTACGGACTCGGCTCCTACGTCTTCACCACGGACCCGGGCCAGGCCCAGCGCGTCGCCGACCGCATCGAGGCCGGCATGGTCTTCGTCAACGGCGTCGGCGCGGAGGGCGCCGAGCTGCCCTTCGGCGGTGTCAAACGCTCCGGTTTCGGACGCGAACTGGGTCGGTTCGGCATGGAGGAGTTCGTCAACAAGAAGCTCATCCGCATCGTCGCCCAGTAGCGCTTCGCTTCGCCACGTTCCGACTCCGACTCCGACTCCGGTGCCGCGTGCGGAAGCTCTGAACGGGCCGGCCGTCGCCCCCCGGACGCAGTGGGTGAGCCTTCGTCAGGACGCCGTGCCGGTGCTGCTGTTGTAGTAGCGGTCGCCGCTGTAGACGGCGGTGACCGTGCCGGTCCGGTCGCTCTTCAGGACGGCCTCGCCGTTCACCAGTGCCACCGGCTTCCCGACGGCCACGCCGTCGACCTTGAACCGGACGGTGCCGGTGGGGACGGCGGGCTCGGCGGTGGAGGCGGCCACCTGCGCGGTCAGCCGGCCGGCGGCCGCGGTCGCGGTGGTGGAGGTGGTGCGGAATCCGACCCGGGTGAGGAAGTCCTCCAGGGTGGACTGCCAGAAGCTCCAGGTGTGCCCGCCACCGGTGGAGTAGTACGTGAACGGGACGCCGGCGTTGATCAGTCCCTCACGTTCCGTGGTCGCCGTCATCATGGGGGCGTTGCCGCCGAGGTCTTCCTGGCCGATGGCGAGGTGCGTCGGACGCCGCCTTCCACGGCGCCGACGTCTCCTGGCTCGGCCCGGCCACCGGAAAGCGCGGCACCCTGAAGCACGCCACCTATCCCTCGCCCGGCCACCTCACTCCCGTCGACACGAACCACCTCGTCGTCTACACGCCGCCCGGCTACGACCCGAAGCGGGCCGCGCCGTACCCCACGCTCTACCTGAGCCACGGTTCACCGAGGAGCAGCTCGCCGCGATCAAGAAGGCGGCGGTGTTCGTCGGCGGGGGCCGTCAGGACCCGATCAACCAGGGCTTCCAGACACGGCACCGCGGACCGCTGCGCGAGGTCCGCGACCTCACCGCGGCCGGCGTCCACGTGCAGACCGCGTTCGTGGACGGCGGACACGAATGGTACGTCTGGCGCCTGCTGCTCCGGGAATTCGTCACCAGGACTGCGTTCCTCCCGCCCACCTCCGCCGACCCCACCTGGGGAATCTGAGCGGGACGGAGCGGTGACGTCCGGCCGTCGGCCGACGAGGCTGCTGCCTTGCGGGAGTTCGCCGCCCTGCACCGGCCGAGGACGTCCCGTTCGAAGCGGTTGAGGCCGGCGGCGCCGCGCCGGGAGT
>NZ_JBEOVB010000064.1:0-19296 GCF_040295245.1 Streptomyces sp. NPDC002884
ACCGGTCTGGTCGACTTCGACACCACGCTGTTCACCCAGACCACCCCGCCGAAGCTGCCCAAGTCGGACATGACCCCGCCGGTCCCGCCGGCCGGCCAGCCGCTGGTCGTCCTTCCCCCGCCGGCGAACGCCACGTCCACCCCGGTGGACCTGGGCCCGGCCATGAACGGCCCGGCCGCAGGCGGCGGATAGATCTGCAAATGACGCACCTATTCCCCCTGTGGAGAGGTCCCGTCCAGGCGACGCTGGCCGGACCGCTCCACTCCAGGGCGAGGACTGGCAGACCGAACGCGGAAGCCACCAGGGGGATCCTCCACCAGGTCGGGTGGTCAGCTCGGTGCTGAGGCGCGGTGTTCTGCGTCGTCATGAGAGTCGCTTCATCAGCGCCGGACCATGCGAGCATCGGGGCGCGTACTCAAACCGACACGCGTCCGTCTGAGTAGGTAGCCATGTCGAGGCCCGGAGAACGTGAGGGATGAACAGCAGGCAGTTACGGAAGATGTCAGTGCCCAGGTCGCAGCCTCGACCGATGCAGTCTTCCCTGCCCCCGACAGGGAGACTGGCCCGGCCGAGTCGGGCAGCAGAGGTGCCGGTCGGACGTGGACCGGTGGGACGCGGTGGTACCGGCGGAGAGGGTGTCGGAGGTGAGCGCTATGGTGCGTGGCCGTGGACGCTACTGATCTTGAATACCGGGTCCGGACGCGGTCCGGGTGCATCCCGCCGGAGCTGGTCTCGCGGCTGCTCGACCGCGGCCACGTCGACGTGGTGGAGCTGCACGCCGGAAGCGGGCAGTGGTTCTGCGCGCTGGCGTGGGCGCGGTTGCTGGGTGAGCAGGGCCGGCAGGCCGACGCGTTGGACGTGCTCGCCCCGTACCTGGCGACCGGCTGGTGGACGGCTGTCGCAGCCGCGGCCGAGCTGCTGGAGTGCTGGGGCCGCATCGACGAGGCGATCGAGATCACCCGTGTCCGGATGGAGGCCGGACACCCGATGGCGCTGGAGTTTTACACGCGCCTGCTCGCGCGGCACGGCCGCGCCGAGGAAGCGTTCACCCTGCTGCGCCCACACATCGGCGAACTGCCCCTCGGCACCTTGGTCGACGTCGCGGGCGCCGCCGGCCGCGACGAGGAAGCCGCCGCGCTGGTCGCCGCCCGGACCGAACACCGGTGTACCGACTTCCCGTGGTGCTGCAACGGCCTCGATCGCGACACGGCAATCGGGTACCTCGCCGTGATCCGCGAGCGCCAGGGCCGCACCGACGAGGCAATCGCCCTGCTGCGCACCAGCAGCACCAGCCTGCTCAACAACCATGAGCAGATGGCCGCAGTCCTGGCACGGCACGGCCGACTCGACGAGCTTCGGGCAATGGCGGCAACTGACGACTCAGGGCGCGCAGTACAGCACCTCGCGCGGTTGCTGGAGGAGGCCGGCAACGTGGAAGGGGCGATCGCGGCATACCGGCAGGCCGGCACAGCGGTGGCCGGCACCTCCCATTCGGCTTTCGAGCTCGCGCAGCTTCTGGCCCGGCACGGCCGGGGAAGCGAAGCGATCGACGTGATGCGGGCCCAGGCAGACATCCACAACGGGGACGACTGGATCCTCCATACGCTGGCCGAGCTGTCTTTCGAACACGGCCGCCCGGAGGAAGGCCTGGCACACCTCGACGCCCTCGCCGCCGCCCGCGGGGGCGAGGAGGATTGGGACCTGTACTGGATACGGCTGCCGCTGATCGCCGCCCGCGACGGCGTCGACGAAGCCGTCGCACAGGCCCGCTCCCACCCCGAGGGCGCCACCCGGTACGCGGCGCCGCACATCGCCGAGCTCCTCGCCGGCGCCGGACGTACCGAGGAAGCCGTCGCCGTCCTCGCTCAGCACTCCTCCTCGAACCGCCATGACCTGGCCGGCTACCTCATCGACCTCAGTCGCGTCGAGGACGCCTTGGCCATCCTCCTGCAGCCTGCCCCGAGCCCGCCCAAGCGGCCGGGCGGCCCCTGGCACGACGAGCCCCCGTTCTGAGACCCAGCCCGCTGCCCGAGTTGCCCTGCGGCGCCGTTTCGCACCCGGTGCGGCTCCCATCCGGCCTGAGCGGGGTGTCTTCAGCGACCAGCTCAGCCAGGACTTCGCGCTGCCCATCCTCCGTTTGACCGGGGCGCTGACAGCCCTACCCGGCACCACGGCGGCGGAGCGGGGGATCGGGTCCGGTCGGCCTTCTTGGCCGCCTCGCGCAGGACGTCGATGCGGCCGGCGCGCTTCTTGCGCCCTGGCTTCCGACAGGGCCTGAGCCCCTCGAGTAGGGGCGGGGGCGAGCTGCGGTAGGGGCCCGGCGGTGCGGGACAACAGAAGTGCTCCGGCCTTCAGGCCGGAGCACGGGAGAGGTGCTGGCACCAGGCGTGTGCCAGCACGGGATCAGGCTGCCTGGTGGCTGCTGTCGTTGTGTGTGCAGTGGTGCTGTTGGGCGGTGGTCTTCTGCCAGGTGCGGCTGAGGGTGATGACGGCGTCGTAGCCGACGGTGAGGGTGGTGAGGGCGAGGGCCATGAGGCTGTCGCTGTGGTGCAGGGTGTGGGTGAAGTGCAGGGTGGCGGTGGTGGCGATGGCGGGCAGGGCGAGGCTGCCGGCGGGGCGGCGGATGGTTTTTGCGCTGTGGTACCAGGTGGTCCACATGTCTTTGGGCGGGATGATGCTGAAGCGCCATCCGCTGGTGGGGGCCGGTTCGTCGGTGACGAGGCTGAGGTGGTCGGTCACTGCACTGTCCTTGGGGAGGCGGGCGGTTTCACCGGGTGGTCCAGGCATGGCGGCGGTGTGTTGGTCAGCTGTCTTCGTCGTCGAGTTCGTCGAAGTCGAAGCCGAAGAGGTCGTCCTCGTAGGTGGTGTCGAAGGGTGCGTCGAGGGGGTGGGTCTGGGCGGCCAGGTGCCGTTCGCGGGCGAGGACGCGGGTGGCGCGCTTGATGGCCCACATGTCGCGGGCGATGACGTGTTCGTCGCCGAAGGGGATCTCGCCGGTGAGGGCTTTGTAGAGGTGGCGGCTTGCGTCCCAGGGCTTCTCGATGAGCTTGCCGCTGTCGACGCGGACGGCCATGCCGTGGCCGACGGCGACGGGGAAGATCGCGGAGTTGAGGACGTGCTCGGTGAAGTGGACGGCGACGGGGACGGCTCCGCCGAGGACGGCCTGGGCGATGGCGGAGCTGGTGTCGCGGGGGAAGATCGGTTCTTCGTAGTGCTTGCGCAGGCCGGGCGCGAGGTGTTCCAGCGCGCGGGGCAGGACGATGTAGTTGGGGTCGGGGTCGGCGACCAGGGGTTCGCCGGTCATCGCCTGCCAGCCGTCGGTGAGTGTCAGGCGCCAGGAGCCGGAGCAGTCCGAGAGCAGGGCGGTTCCGGCGGTGACCACGGCGGCGTAGAGCGGCCGGCCGGGAATGAACGTGATGATCGACAGGGATGTGGCGCTGGTGTCGTTGGTGGAGAGCCAGCGGCGCAGGCATCCGCTGTCGGAGACGGAGACGACGGGCTGGTCCTGGGCGACGCAGGCGCGGAAGGCCGAAGTGCGCTCGTCCAGGCAGCCGTTGGCACCGAGCACGGTCACCGGCTTGCCGGAGAAGTTGGACGCCTCGTGCAGGTTCTTCTCGACGGCTTCGGTGAGGCGGTGCCGTGCCTGGACGGCTTTGTCGTCCCAGTACTCGGCCTGGCGGGGGATGCCCGAGGGCGGCCGGCTTCGGTCGGGCTGCCACAGGGCGCGCAGGTCGAGGACCTTGTCGAGTTTCTCGGTCTCCGGGAGCTCTTGGGTGAGGTCCTGTCCCCAGGTGCTTTCGCGTCCCAGGGCATCGAGTTCGTTGAGCGCGGCGTGCGCGGCGCGGGCGGTTATGCCGTCGGCGCTGTAGGGGGCCAGCTGTCCGTCTCCGTCAAAGGGGAAGTACAAGCGAACTCCTTGTCCGGGGTACGCACGCATGTTGTAGCGGGACGTACTCGTTTGATCTCACTGTGTAGCGCACACTACTTGATGTAGTCCTGTAGTCCACAAGGAGCATCCCACTTGCGACTACATCAACGAATCGACATCGATGAAGTGGCTGTAGTGGCATGAGCCACACCCACGCTTTCACTAACGGTTAATCAGAACCTTTGTACGTAGCGAAAATGTGACCCACAGTACATCGCGTAGTTCTGTAGTGCCTTAATGTGTGAGGCGTTGTCAGCAAGGGCGCTACGGCCGACACGCCGTCCGCGCCCGTGAACCGGGAACGGCATGCCCTGTCCCTGACACGAGCAGGGCATGCGGCCCGATGAAGGGAAGGCACATGCCCAGGCAGACCGAGAAGCCCGAGGAGAAGGAGCAGCAGGTTGTGGTGTCCGTCCGCTTCCCCCGCCAGCTCCTGGACCGGATTCATGCCATCGCAGCCGTGGAGTCCAGCACCGCCAACGCCGTCATCAGGGCAGGGATGGACGCCTGGGTGCGTGACCGGGTGGCCAGCGCCGATTTCCGTGCGGCGAGCGAGGCCTACATCGCTTCGGCCCAGCAACATGTGGCGACAGCGCTACAGGATCACTCCCTGCGCGGACCCAGCCAGCCATAGACGTCACCACCACTGGATCTTGCAGGCGATGTGCGCACTTCATGCTCCGTAACTGATCCATGTACCGGTCTCTCTCGAGCCGAGGTCCCCTGGGGACCTCGGCTTCGCTGATCCCCACCCCGGGCCGTCATGCAGGCGCCAGGTCGCACCAGTGCATGGCGAGATCGGCGGTGGGCTGCGGCACGGGCCCCAGTCCGGTGTCCGCCGGCTCCAGCCGGCCCATGGCATCCCTCACCGCCTCCTCAGGCACCGCCCGCCCGGGCGGCAGGACGTAACAGACGGCCGTGCCCAGCAGCGGGTCCGCATCCACCCGTTCCGCACGGTGTTCGACCGGCATGTATCCGTCCCAGCCCAGGTCGTGGAGATCTCCTATCTGACAGGCCCAGTGCCTGGCGTCCCGCAGCTCACCGCGGCTGAGATGCAGCAGATACAGGCACAGCGCGCCGGTGACGCTGCCCGCCCCGGCCGCGTACTCCCACCAGAACTGAGCACCGCTTTCCGGCTCGGCGACATACAGCAGGCAGGCGAAGGCCAGTGCGCCGTCAGGCTCGCGGCAGTTGTCGAAGGCTGTGACGCGGTCGGCGGCCCCGGGGGCGCGGATGACGGCGCGGGAGAGCATGCCCAGGTCGCACGTCGCCCGCTCATGCCGGACCGCCGGCCTGGCGGACGACGATGCTGTGTCTTCCAGGGCGCGCACCCAGCGCAGCTCGTTGACTCCCCGGGCGACCGCTTCCCGGGCAGCCTCCAGATCCGCGCGCGTGTACGCGCCCTGGAAGACGCGGGCGCGGCTGAGGATGTCGTTGATGGTGCGCGGGGTGCGAGGCACGGTGGTCTCCTTCTAGTCGTCGGGGTCGATCTCGAAACGGCAGCCCATGGCGGCCGCCAGGCGTACCTTGGCGGTGCGGCGGGTCGAGCGGACCGTCGCCCGACTGACGCCCATGATCAAAGCCGTGTCCTTGGTGTCGAAGCCCAGCACGGCATGCAGGACCAGGACATCGAAGTGACGCTCACTGAGCCGTGACATGTGCTCCCACACCTCCAGCCCGTCCTCGAGCTCGGCGGCCGGCTGTCCGTAGGCTTCGCGGAAGCTTTCGCGGAACGAGGCCAGGAACGGGGCTGAGGCCGTCTGTATGGCGCGGGCGAAGGCCAGCGTCTCCCGCGCTGCCGGCGTTCGGCCCTGCTCTGCCAGCTCCGCGGCCACCCGGCCCTTCAGCAGCGACCAGGCATAGTGGCCGGGATTGGGGGCCACGTGGCACCAGTCCATAGCGAGGTAGACGAACGTCATGTCGACCAGGTAGCGGCTGACGACCTCGTTGCCGAGATGGATGACTGTGTACTCGTAGTAGGCCCGGTCGTAGCGTTCATGGAAGATCCAGAACTGCGGCGGCATGGAAGCGATGAGATCGGCTACTGCCTGCTCGGCTTCGTCCTCGCCCCGCCCTCCGGTCTCGAACGCGGTGAACGGGGGGTTGCGGTGCACCAGGGTGTCTAAGCGCCCGTCGGGCGCGGACGGCCGTGCCACGGCGTTGGGGGCCATCGCAGAGCTGCCTACGTCGTAGTTCACAGAGCTGGTGGTCCTTCCTCCTTCTGCAGCGGCGCTGTTGACCACGTCTGCCCCCCGTCCAGCATGGGCCTGCGCCTGAGCGTGATTGCTCTGGGGAACAGATAAGCGGACCGGACCACCCGATCGTGCAGCCCACTAGCCACCTGTTTTCAAGGACCCTCAACCGGCGGCGCCCGGCGCACTCTTCAGCAGATTTGCAGCGGTGTAACGCCAGGGTTCGCCACCCCCTGCTTGGATTCGCCACCCCCGCACAAGCTGGCGATCCGTCAGTTCCTGAAGGTTTCAATGAAAATTTGCGGAAAGGTGCAATTTCGCATGCAGTTGCAAGAGGTGACACAGATCACTCAAATTGCGGTGTGCGCCGTGTCATCGCACCTCTACTACCTGCACAAAAAACAGCGGCGAGCCGCCTTGACCCGTGAGGGATCCGCGCGCAGTGCACCCCGCTCCATCGGTCCAAGGCGTCGACGTGTGCCGGTAGTGACGGCCGTCACCGGAACGAGTGCCGCCACGACGTTCGGCCCGAGCGCGGACATCTCCCCGGCGAAAGTGCACCCCGGGCCGCGTCAACAGCGACGACATGGACCGCTCTTTGCGATGATCTCCAGTCCGATGGCCGTCACGATGATGCGGCCGTCGCGAAGACTCACGGACGTGGCCGACCCGAACCCCCCTGATCACGCCTCCGAGGACGCCCCCAACGGGGCAGACCGGGCAACCACCGGAACCAGCCGCGTCCGGTTCCCGCTCACGCTGTGGGTGCTCGCCCCGCTCACGACATGGCAGGCACGGCACCTGGCCGCCGACTTCGGCGAGGGGATGGACGCGGGCATGGCGTGGAAGCTGGCCCGCCTGCGCCGGCACCCCGACGAGCTCGGATACGCCATGCACCTGAAGGATGAGGAGCTCCCTGGCTGAGCACCGCGCCTGAACCAGCGCCCCCGGCAGCCGTCGTCACAGCACGCCGCGTCAGGTGAGCGCAGGCACCAAATCTCCAGACCGGCGTCGGCATTCAAGACAGCGCGGTCACACCCCGGAAGGGTTCCAACTCCCCTTCGCCCAGCCCGTCGGCATTGTGGCAGTGTGTTCGTCATGTCGAGTCCCGTGCCGCCATGGATGGTCAGCCGCCTGCGCCAACACCCCGGCAACGCCGAGTCCCCGTTTATGCAGCAGGTACAGGAAGCCGTGCGCAGCCTCGGCAGGCTGGACGAGGTCCGCAGGCAGGCGCTGCTCAGCCTGCAGATCGAGCGCAGCCAGATTTGGGGTCCTGCTCTGTCTCAGCTGATGCGTGAGACCGAAGCCGCGCAGGAGGCGCGCCGCAGTCTTCTGGCTGAAGCTGTCGAGCAGTGGACTCCGCGTATCCGCGAGGCGGCACTGGCCTCGGGGCAGTTCTCTGCGCTGTCCACGGGTGCGCTCGCGCGGGTGGCGACGCAGATGCAGACTTCCGGAATCGGCCATCTGCTCGATGACTCCGTGGCGGAGCGGGAGCTATCGCAGGTGCAGCGGTCTGCGGCGGTGGCCGTGGTGGAGGAGGCTTACTCGGCGGCCGGCACGGTGCCGGAGGAAGACACCCCGGAAGAGATGGTCGCGGAGTTCGCAGAGCAAGCCCAGGAGTTCGCCCGTGTCAGCCCTGGTTCTCTGTCGCCGGCCGTACAGAAACAGCTGTTCATGTACTTCTGCGGTCTGCTGGTGCTGTTTGCGATGATGCAGGCATCGTTCACGTCGGACACGGCGGACGCAGTGATGGGAAAGGCGATCGAGTACTCCACGGTCGCGGTCCTGGTGATGGCCGCAGCGGGTAAGGGATGGGACCGCTGCCGTGGCCCGGCCGACAGCGCGGGCCAGGGTGACGGTGGTGACAGCGAAGGCTAACCGGGCTCTGTACGGGGCCTGCTGTGGCATTCCGCAACACCCGCGACGAGTACCGCCAGCAGACGGCAACAACCGTCGTGCTTCACTCAGGGGATTCCTCCAGGTCGTCTGGTGTCCTTGGTGACAGCGCTTCGGCGCAGCTGTGGTCGGGGCTTCACTCGGCGAGTGAGCGCGACGCTTGGCGAGCTGAGCGTTCAGTTTTCAGCCATTTCCCATCAGCCATGCGAGGTGCTCGCCGAAGCCTTCCTGGTCAGCGACCCGGGGACTGCGATGAGTTCCAGCAGAGCGCATGCCTGATCGGCCGACCTCGCGTCCTCGTCCTGGGCCCGTTCGTTGTCGCGGTCAGACTGGGCCTCGAGGAGCGTTCTCAGGGTCGGGTGATGGTCGAGGGCAAGCAGGGCTTGGACGTGACGGTGTTGCAAGCACCCCGTTCCGCTTCCATGGCGGCCCCGACCGCTGACGTCGAGTGCATCGGTCAGGAGGTCAACGTCGATTCGGATGTCCCAGAAGCCTTCGGGCGCCCGGTATTCTTTCTCCCCCGGGCTCGGTTTCTGCGGACAGGTCGACGCTGGTGACCTCGGAAAACGGGTCCGCGTCATTCTCCTGCCGGAGCGCGTTGAGCATCATCACCGCGCACTAGCCGAAATATTCGGCCCAGCGGTCGTTCGGAAGGCCGTTGTCTGACTGCATGCGCACATCATCCTCCGAACGCGGAAACGAGGACGGTTTGACCCAACAGCGCACCAGTACAGCCGGATCGGACGGACCCGACACGAGCGGTGCCGCACACACTTTGGCGCCAGCGTCCAGGGCGGCGCACAGCCGCAGTACCGGAGGGCTCACGCAAGCCCCGTGCCCACTCCGTGGGACGTTCTCACGATGACCCCTACGAGTTGGCACCGGTCGTCGGCCAGCAAGGAGGGAGTGGACCTCGCGGGTCCCGGCGCTAGACCCCCAGCCGTACTGGCCGACTGCTGAGGCGCTTGACGCGCCAACTGAAGACCCGACCGCATGCGCATCGGTTCGTGGCCGCACCTCTTGGTGCCGCCAGGGAAGCCGCCGGCGGCCTGGAACTCGCCTACTTCAGCCGCGCCTCTGGCGGGCTCGTGGAACCGTTGCCAGCCCCGCCCTCAGCGAACCCAAACTGGAATTGTTACTCTCCGTATAGGCACGAGGTTCAGCAGCGGCTGATCGCTCCTGAGATCTCCTCGACGGGGCCTGCCCCAAGCCGCTGCCGACCGGTATGGGGAGACCGGACGGCAGCAGCGGGAGTGCGGGACAGCTGTGGTCAGTGGGCCGTGGCGCGGGCGGCTTCGCGGATCAGCTCGGCGACCTTCTTGGGGTGGGCGAGCATGACGAGGTGCGAGGAGTGGACCTCGACGGTGGTCATCCCGGCGCGCTGGTAGCCGAAGCGTTCCACGTCCGGGTTGATGGTGTGGTCCGCCGAGGCGACCAGGCCCCAGGAGGGCTTGGTCTTCCACGCCGCCGCCGGGGCCGCGTCAGCGAACGCCTGAGCTGCCAGCGGGCGCTGGGACACGGCCAGGATCTCGGCCAGGTCCTGCTCGACATCGGCGGCGAAGATCGCGGGGAACTTCGCGACGTCCACCGTCACATCGGTGCCGCTCTCGGTGGAGCCTTCGATCGGGAAGGGCGTGTAGACCAGGGCCGAGCCCAGATCCGAGTCGGGGAAGCGGCCTTGGAGCTCGCCCAGGCTCTCGCCCTGCTCCAGGGCGTAGCCGGCCAGGTAGACCAGGGCCTGCACGTTGTCCTCGATGCCGGCGACGGTGATCACTGCGCCGCCGTAGGAATGGCCGACCAGGACCACGGGGCCCGGGATCTGGCGGACGACCGAGGCGATGTAGGCGGCGTCGCCGATCAGGCTGCGGTTTGGCACGGCCGGGGCCACCACGCTGAAACCGTCGGCCAGCAGCTCCGGGATGACCCGGGCGAAGCTGGAGGCGTCGGCGAACGCGCCGTGGACCAGGACGATGGTGGGAGCGATTGACTGGGTCATGAGGACTTTCCTTGGTACTGGGGCGGCAGGTCAGGCCGGGTGCAGGGCGGTGCGGAGGGTGGCAGTGGCCAGGGTGATGGCCAGTTGGGCGCCATGGGTGGGGCGCAGGGCGTTGAGCATCACGAAGTCGTGGATGACGCCTTGGACACGGACCGCGCTCACGGCGACGCCGGCGGTGCGGAGCTTGTTGGCGTACGCCTCGCCCTCGTCGCGCAGCACGTCTGCCTCGCCGGTGATGACGAGGGCCGGGGGCAGGCCGGTGAGCTGCTCGGTGGTGGCGCGCAGCGGGGAGGCGGTGATCTCTGCGCGCTCGGCCTCGCTGGTGGTGTACTGGTCCCAGAACCAGAACATGCCGTCGCGGCGCAGGAAGTAGCCTTCCGCGAACTGGTGGTAGGAGTCGGTGTCGAAGCTCGCGTCGGTGACCGGGTAGAAGAGCACCTGCTGGAGCAGCGGGACGTCACCGCGTTCCTTGGCCATCAGGGTCAGTGCGGCGCTCATGTTGCCGCCGACCGAGTCGCCGACCACGGCCAGCCGGGTGCCGTCCAGGTCCTTGGTGGCCCCCTGGGTGACGATCCACTGGGCGACGGCGTAGTTCTGCTCGATCGCGACGGGGTAGCGGACCTCGGGCGAGAGGTCGTACTCGGGGAAGACCACGGCCGCGTTCGCGCCGACGGCGAGTTCGCGCACGAGGCGGTCGTGGGTGTGAGCGTTGCCGAAGACCCAGCCGGCACCGTGGATGTAGAGGATCACCGGCAGGGTGCCGGTGGCGCCGGCTGGCCGCACGATCCGCGCCTGGACACTGCCGGTGGGGCCGCCCGTGACGGTGATCCACTCCTCGTCGACCGTGGGCATGTCGACCGCGCCGGACTGGACCTCGTCGACGGCCTTGCGGCCCTCGGCCGGGGTCAGGTCGAACAGGTACGGCGGATCCGCGGTCGCCTCGGCGAAGGCGAGGGCTTCGGGTTCGAGGACGGGGGGTACCGGAGTCGTCGTGTCAGACATCTGCAGTTCCTTGCGTGGTGCGAATGCTTTCCTGCTCGCCACGCTATGGGCCGCTGCTGCCGGTCACTTGTCCGTCAGTGCACCGCAAGTGTTCCCGTAGTGTGCTCCGGATCGGCCGTGGAGCTGCCATTCGCGGGGCGTCGTACCGTAAGCCATGCGAAAGGCCCGGCTGAAGTGACTGGGATTCACAAAACCCCAGCGTTGGGCGATCGCCGCCACCCCCAGCTCTCTGGCCATGGGTCGTAGGAGATCCCGGCGGCACCGCTCCAGTCGCTGCGTCCGGATCCAGCCGCTCACGGTTGTGCCTTCGAGCTGGAACAGCTTGTGCAGATAGCGGACTGACATGAAGTGCGCTTCGGCGATCCTGGACGGTGACAGATCGGGATCGTCGAGGTTGCGCAGGACATGCTCCTTGACCCGGTCGAGGTAGGCCGCGGCCACCTGCGGGCCCTCGGCGGCAAGGCGACCGCGTCGTTCGTCGATGAGCAGCACCATCAGATCGAGCGCGGTGGAGGCCGCCCGGCGGCCGACGCCGTCGTCGAAGCCCTCGGCTTCGCGGGCCATACGCGCGAGATAGGTCGCCACGAGTGCGGAGCTGCCCTCCTCGCCGGTGAAGGTGGTGGCGGTCAGTGCCCGCAGATCCTCGTCCCGCACGTGCAGATCTTCGCGAGGGAAGTGAAAGGAGGTGAAAACGAATTCCCCTTCGAGTTTTATCCTGAAGAGGCGGGACGAGTCGATGATGGAGAATTCGCCCGGTTTTATCACGGATTCCCGTCCGTCCTGCTCCTTTATCGCGGTGCCTCGCTGCTGAAGGCTGACGGTAAGTGAGTTCCGGTCCTCGCGGGAGATGTTGCGCTTGTTGCGCGTCACTACTTGCGGTCCGGCCTGCACATGAGAGATCTGCAGGGCGCCGAGCCGACTGCTGACGATCTTTCCGGGTGACGGCTCCTTCTCGAGCAGGTTCACGTCCATCGGCATGAAGGTGCCGGAAACCGCTTGATGCCACCGCTCCGCCCGGTCGGCAGCGGACAGCGGTGCTGTGGAGAGGACAGTGGACACAGGTTTCCTCCGTGGACGTCGCGGGCGCTCGGACACGATCCGTACACGAATCCCCTGTCTGCCCTGTTGGAGTGGATCCCGCTGCCCGAGCGGCAACACCGCGAGATCTGCGGGGATGTCCAGCGGGGGACCTCACCGCGGGCTGCGAGCAGTACCGTGACGGATTCGTCGGCCAGGCGTCGGGCCGCGAGGAGCAGGACGCCCAAGGAATCACGATCGCAGGCCTGGATGTCGTCGACGGCCAGCAGCAGGGGGCTCACCCGAGCGACGCGCCTGAGCAGCATCAGGAAGGCGACGCGGAACACCATGGGCTCGGTCGGCCCGGTGGTCGGTGCGAGCCCGAAGGCCGCGCGGAGCGCGTCGCGCTGGCGCTCCGGCAGGAACGCGAGATCACCCAGTACCGGGAGCAGCACCTGGTGCGGAGCTGCGAACGACTGCTGCATCTCCGTCTCGCAGCCCTGGGCAGCCAACACGTGCGTGCTCGTCCGCTCCATCGCGATGCGGAGCAGTTCGGTCTTGCCGGTACCGGCTTCGCCCAGCACCAGAAGGGACTGGGGCTGGGCGCGACCGCGCTCGGCGCACTCCAGGATCCGGCCGAGTTCCGCCTCTTGACCGATCGGGGACGCGGCACGCGGCCCGGAACCACCCGAGTCGAAGCCGCTGGACCTGTCAGCGGATACGGCGACAGTGGCTCTGTCCGTCACCGGGCTCCCCAACCTGTCTCGGTCGAAAAGCCGACGGGCGTGCGACCGGCCAGTCCCCACAGGGGACCGGCGGCCAGAGCGGAGATCGCCGTCACAACTCGCCTCGCAGTTCATTTTGATGAACGATTAAGTACAGTATAGAGTAGTCTATTAAATTGTACTCAAGTGTTACTGCACTGAACTATCTAGCCACGCAAGACTCACACAGAGGCGTAAATGATCACTCGCAGCGACATCACCTGTGCGCTCACCGCGGCGGGCATCGACTTTCGGCTCCTTGAACACGCGGAGGCACGTACGACCCACGAGGCCGACGCGTTCATCGAGGGGCACGAAGGCGTGCGGACCAAGAGTCTCTTCCTGGTGAACCGCAGGCGCACGGTCCGGTATCTGCTGATCATGGATGACCGGAAGGACCTCGATGTGAGCAGGCTGGCCATGACGCTCGGTGAGAACCGGCTGTCGTTCGGGTCGGCGCAGCGACTCACGGACGCCCTCGGGCTGGAACAGGGGGTCGTCTCGCCGTTCGGTCTCATCGACCCCGACCATCGCGAGGTGTCCTTGCTGTTCGATGCCGAGATGTTGGAGGAGGAGATCCTCACCTTCCACCCGGGCGACAGCAGGGCCACCATTTTCATCGGCACGAAGGACCTGCTCACGTTTCTTGCCGGACTCGGCGTGGAGTACCGGACGGTCGAAGCCTGAACCGAGTCGTAGAACCGGGCGACGAGTCGTTCGCCTACACGTCATGATCCCGGTTCTGCCATGACGGTGGCCGAGTCAGCGTCCGTGTCCGACGGCGCCGGAGCCAGCCATTCCTTGGGTGACATGCCGTAGGCGTCCGGAACGCCTTGCTGAAGTGGGACGGGCTGGTGCCCCCCAGCGATGTGCGACGGCGGCGACGGTGAGCCTGCGATGCCGGGGCCCGGTCCAGCTTGCGTCGGCAGGCGTCACGCCGGGCCGCTGTCGTATTAGTCGGCTCACTGTCGTCCCCTCGTGCTGGACGAGCTTGTGCAGGTAGCGGACGGAGATGTTGTGGGCGAACGCGATCGATTCCGGCGACAAGTCCGGATCGGCCAGGTGTAGTTCGACGTATGCCCGGACACGGGAGAGCGTCTGTGTGCGTCCGTCCGTCGGGTCAGTGGTTGCCTCCCCGGGGAGCTCCGTCCGGGGTCCAGGGAGACCATGTCGCGGTCAAGGAGGACGGCGATTGAGCCGCGAACATGCAGGGCGACGTGCAGGAATTCGCGATGGCTCGGATTCGACCGCCAGGGAGGGAGATGGAGAATTCCGCCATCGGATCGCAGGGCGGTGATCCCCAGACATCCAAGGAAATTCGTGCCGTCTCTCGATATCGGCTCATCCATATTGGATCCTCTGCTCGGTCTCCGGTTGTCGGGGCGGGTCAGTATCGGCGCGACGGCGGCCGAATTCATTTCAGTCCCTGCTGCCGGTGAGCTCGGTGAGAGCGCGGTCCATGTCGATGTGGCGGCTCTCTGTTCCCGGTGACACCAGAGAGACGGTCTTCCGGAGGAATGCGGCGACCGGGCGGGTCGCGATCTCGATCAACGCAGCCCCGGCGTTGGACCTCAGGACGATGCGCACGGTGCGCAGACCGCCGCCGTGCCGCGGTATCACCATTACGTCTCCGATGCCGGACGGTGTGCGAAGGCCCTCCGTGAGCAGTGCGCGGGAGAACACCCAGTCGACGGGCCTGGCGACGGGTGCGCCGAGGGAAAGACACACGGCGTAGGGGTCGGACGTGTCGTAGCGCAATTCGGCGGGCAGCGGTACCGGCAATTCGTCCGGGATGCTGACGTGGACCGTCACCGTGCATATGACCGAGGAGAGAGGTTTTCTCATTGCGTCCCCCAATAAGGATGCAGGAGTTGTTCTTCTGTCGCTGATCCTAGAATTCGACGACGCGTGTGACTTGTCGGAGAACGCACGGAACATGGCACGGGGAGGAATCGGGGTCGGCTTTTCCCGGAGAAGAGGGCCAGGCGGCGACCAAGGAGCCCTGTGCGGACTTCTGCGCTCCGCGCCATCCGCTGGGAGCCATGCCGTAGGCGGCCCGGAACGCCCGGCTGAAATGGGCGGCACTGGTGAATCCCCACCTGTGGGCCACCGCGGTGACGGAGCGGGCTGCCGCATCGCATCGTGCCAGCTCCCGCCTGCACCCTTCCAGCCGGCGCCGCTGGATCCACCGCCTCACGGTGACGTCTTCACTCTCGAACAGCTTGTGCAGGTGACGCGGTGAGGTGTGGTGAACGCGGGCCATGACCTGCGGGCTCAGATCGGGTCCGCGAGGTGCTGGTCGATGAACGCATGGATCCGCAGCAGCAGTGCCCGGTCCCCACGCCGTGTGTCGGCAGTCGTCCGGCCGAGCTGTTCGTCGACCAGCACACTGAGCAGGTCCACGACATTGCTGGCCGTCAGCTCGCCGATACGTGGAGGGCAGGTCGCGGCGGTGTCCACGAGCCCAGTCAGGAAAGGCGACAGAAGACTCCCCAGCGGCGAGCCGGGACGGATCGGGGACGCCGTGAGGCGTGCCAGGTCGGACTCGCTCAAACCCAGGGACGTCCCGTGGCAGTACGACGGACTTGGTCCGGAAGGACCGGGGGAGATCCAGCCGAACGGAGTGTGCCATGTCGTACACGAAGATGTCACCTGGCAGAATGTCTGCCTTGCGGCCGTCCTGCGTGAGCCTGGCGGTGCCTCGGTCCAGCAGCTTGACGACCACGCACTCCTCCTCGCCGCCCTGCGCCACGAGACCGCGCGTGCGCAGGGCGTAGAGGCAGTCGCCGTCCACGGTGATCGTCTGGAGCCGGCCGAGCGACGAGGCGCGGATCGTGCCGGAGTACACCTCGTCGGGGACGTTCATGTTGACGGCGCCGAACGTCCGGGACAGGGCTTCGCACCAGGATGCGCGTCTGTGGTGGACCGGCAGCGTGTCGGTCGTGTAGACGCTTCCGGAGGCGCTTTCTTCATCGTGCACCGATGCGTCAGGCGGCATGGTCTTCTCCCTTCGTCGGGCAAGACCGATCCTGGCAGCGGGGACCGGGCGAGGCATCGCACGTTTTCGTCCGGTTCCGGGAGCACGTGTGGGATGCCAAGCCATCACACTCAGTGTTCGCGCGTCCTCACCAGCCGAGTCAGTTCGACGCGGGAGGTGATGTCGAGTTTGGTGAAGGCGTGCCGCAGGTGCGAGCTCACGGTGTGCGGCGAGATCTCAAGGCGCTGCGCGGTCTGCCGGTTCGTCATCCCCTGCGCCACGAGCCGGATCACCGCGACCTCGGAGACAGTCAGCACCGGCCACCCCTTCACGAACCCCGTGGATGTCGCACGACGCCGTGGTGATCCCGCCGCTCGCAGCCGTCGGCGGACCCGTGCCGCCTCCCGCTCGGCGCCCGCCTCGGTGTACAGGCCGAGCGCCTGGTCGAGGTACGGCACGGCATCTACGGTGCGGGTCGCGGCCAGCTTGCGTCCGGCGTCCTCCAACGCCGAGGCCCGAGGAAGGAGGCGGGCGATGCCGTGGTACAGCTCGACGGCGCGCAGCAGGGGCGCCAGGTCGTTGTCGAGCAGTCCCCGGGCGTGTGCGGCGGCTGCCGCCAGGATCGGGAACTGCGAGTTGAGGGCGGCCCGGCGCTCCGCGACGGCGACGGCGGCCACGGCACGCTCAGGTGCGCCGGCCCGTAGCGCCATGCGGACGAAGACGGGGGCGTCGGCCGGATCATCCGGGCTGGCGAGGGAGGGGCCTTCCAGACCGAAGGTGCCGAACGCTTCGTCGAGAAGTTCCATGGCCTGATGGGGACGGTCTTCGGCGTCGGCGACCAATGCTGTCAGCCAGGAGCCGACGTTGCGTACGAGGATCGCCGGGTCGTTGAGCATCCGCTTGCCCTCGGCCGCGTATGCCCTGGCCGCTTCCCGGTCATTGGTGTACACAGCGACGCGCCCCAGCGTGTACAGGAGGGTGGCGTCGGCGAAGTTGCCCATGCCCAGTTCCTCCATCAGCGCGGACGCGGCCTCCGCCTCGGCCCGCGCGTCCTCCAGCTGGCCCGCGTCCAGCAGCACCCGGGACCGGTTCATCAACCACAGACCGGTGGCTGCGGCCTGGCCTTGTCGCTGGGTGACGCAGACTCCGGCTTCGGACTCGGCGAGAGCCTCGGTCGAGCAGCCTGCCGCGTTCAGCAGGAACGCCTTCCACAGGGCCTCCGGTACCCACAGGGAATGCTCGATCCCGACCTCGGCCGCCAGGGCTGCGGCCCGGTCGGCCTGCTCGAACGCGGCACTCCAGTCCATCCGGTAGAACCGCACGACCGAGTCGACGGCGATCGCGGTGGCTTGTGCGGTCTTGTTCTGTGCCTCCTCCGCACAGTGAAGCGCGTCGGCCACGGCCAGGGCGGTCGCCTCGAAATCTCCCACCATGGCCAGGTTCAGACACCGCAGCGCCAGCAGTTCGGCCCGCAGCGATGCATTGATGCCGGGAAGAGAGGCTCCGGTACGAGCCTGGTAGACGGCCTCCGTGAAGTCGAACTGGCTGGACACGCGTGCCAGTCCGAGCCGTACACGTGCCTCGGTGTCCGGATCCAGACTGCCGGGCAGCGCCGAGGCGGCAAGCGCCCGGGCCTGCGCGGCCTGGCCCGTCTGCCACAGGAGGAGCATCGTTTCCGCGACGATCGCCGGTGCTTCGGTGCCCTGCCCGGCGGTGAGCGCCAGGGCCCGGGCGCTGAGTTCCACTGCCGACGCCGGCGCGGTCGCCGAGAGTTCTGCGGCGGCCGCCCGCAGCAACCGCACAGCCGCGTGGTCGCCGGGGTCCGCGCTGTCCACGAGCAGGGCGGCCGCTTCCGTCGCCGGCGCACCGCGCGCCAGCAGGACATCGGCGGCATGGCGCCGCAGCGCCCTGCGTACGGACACTGGCAGGCTCGCTTCGACAGCCTCGCGGATCAGGTCGTGGCGGAACAGCAGACGACCGTCCCGCTCTACGAACAGATCGGAGCTGAGGGCTTCCTGCACCGGCGCGATCAGCGCGGCGGCCTGCCTGCCGAGCAGTTCGGCCAGCAGGCCGACGGTGACGCTCCGCCCCACGGCGGACGCGGTCTGCACCACCTCGCGGGTTGGCTCGGCAAGCCGGCCGAGACGCTGCCGTACGGAGGCCTGGAAACTGGCGGGAAGACGGCCGGCCGCCAGCCGGGCCACGGCGTTCGCGACGACCACTCCGTGTTCGTCGCGCATGCCGTGGAGTAGTTCCACCAGGAGCAGAGGCACACCCTCCGCGCGGCGGGCGACACTCAGCGTCCCGGGATCGGGAACCGCCCCCAGCACGTCCTCGGTGATCCGGGCGACCGCGGCATCGGTCAGGGGCGCGAGCTGGAGCCGATGGGCACCGGCCCGTTCCATCGCGTCCAGCGTCGCGCGCACGCCCGGCGCCTCGGTCCCGCTGCGGACGGCCACCAGCCACAGGATCGCGTGGGCCGTCAGCTGGGCCGAAAGCGTGCGCAGAGCCAGAAGCGTCACGTCGTCCAGCCACTGGACGTCATCGAGAGTAATGACCAGAGGGGTCTCCAGTGCCGCCTGCTCCAGCCGGTCCTGCAACTCCTGCAGCAACCAGAACCGCTGCTCAGGTGCCGCCGCGAGATCACGCAGCCTGTCCACGTCGAACAACGACCCCGAGCCCGTCAGCAAACCCTCCAGCAGGGGACCCAGCGGGACGAACTGGCCATCGGGATCCGCGCCTCCGCGAAACAGCCGGAGCCCACGGCGCACCGCGGTGGCCTGTGCCTCCGCCAGGAACCGGGTCTTGCCGCTGCCCGAAGGGCCTTCCACGCACACGACGCCGCCATGGCCGTGGAGCAGCGCATCGAACCGTGCGCCGACGAACGCCTGCTCCTTTTCCCGCCCCCGCAACGGGGACTGTAGGACGCCGGCTCCGCCAGGCAGGAACGGTTGCTGAAAACGGTCCAAGCGGGGTCCTTGCGAGATCAAGCGCCGGAAGGCGAAGACGCCAGCACATGAGGAGGGCCCACGTGTCACATCAGCATGACACGCCTCTCACCACCACAAACAGCATCGCCACCTGACAAAACCGCGACTTTACCCCGCCTGTCCGGTCGGCCCCGAACCTGACCGGACAGCGGGCGGGAGATGGGGAATCCGCTTCGGGCGAATTCGAGGCGCACTCCCGAGCTGGGGCGATCGTCTCGGAAGCTGGTTGGACTTGTCCTTCCAGGACGTGCTCTGGACGCAGGTTGGACACAAGGATCGGAAAAGACTGATAAGGGTTGAAAAGGGGTGAGGCGCCAAACCCCTACTGAACTGGGATAACGGCCAAGATTGGCATTGATCGACAAGGGTCGCCAAGAGCCTCAAAGGACTCCACCCCGGCCAGCTGATCGTCATTGCCGCCCGCCCTGCCATGGGAAAGTCCACCCTCGCCCTGGACTTCGTACGCTCAGCCAGCATCAAGCACGCCCTGCCCAGCGCCGTCTTCACCCTCGAGGCCGACCGCAAAGAGGTCGG
>NZ_JBEOVB010000065.1:0-18963 GCF_040295245.1 Streptomyces sp. NPDC002884
AGCTCGGCCCGGCAAGGACAGCAACTGCCCTGCTTGGAGGCTTCGTCAACATACTCGGGACCCTCACTCGCCGGAGGAGCGGCTGAAGAGGCTCAATGATCGCCTACACACTCCTGGCCGTCGGCACCCTCCACGAACGGCAATGCGCGTACCCCGACGGCGAGTTGGCCATGGTGCCCGTCAGCCCGCGCGAACTCCTCATGTTGTTCCGGACCTGCGCCCTATCAAGGCCCCGCCAGGACGCCGATCCGGCACACGCCTTGCACTGGTCGAACTGGCGTCGCCAACACCGGCATCGTGCGATGGCCTGCCACCGCCACTGGAACAACGTCACAGCAGCGGCCATCGCATGACAGGAACTTCACGTGTCAGGAACTACAGCTGCCGTGTCAGAGAACCACTTCACGGTGTGCGTCGACCAGATCGCCGATACGCCGGTCGATCTCTGCGGGCACAGCGTTCCCTTCTCTGAGAATGATGGCGATGAGGTGGCCTAGTTCGGCGCTCTCTTCTGTCGAGAAACCGAGACGTGTGATTTCCGATACGCCGAGGCGGAGAAATCCGTCGACATTGATCCTATGCCGGGCGAGGCGCTCGCGGAGCTCCCGTGATTCGTCGATAGGGAAGTCCATGAGTACCTGGTGGCAATACGTGAGCTCTGCGAAGTTTTCGGCAGCCATGCCGCGCAATGAAATTCCCTCGTCCTGCAGTGCTGCAGCGATGCTTCGAGCGTTTTCGACAACCTGATGCGCATATTCCTGCCAGGGTGTCTCTTCAAGAACGATCGCTGTCGAGGCTATACGCCCGAGATGCGGGTTACAGATAAGTGTCGGACCGTTCAGCGGACGGAAATTGGAAAGAACTTCCACACGCTCGTGCACCGCTGCGTTATTGGTGAGGATCAGGCCGCCCTGCGGACCAGGGAAAGTCTTATGTGTCGATCCGAGCAGCAGGTCCGCGCCTTCACGCAATGGGTTCTGGTACTGGCCTCCGGCGATCAGGCCGAGAGTGTGCGACCCGTCGTAGGCGACCAGTCCCCCGTAGGAGTGGACCACCTCACTGATCTCACGAACCGGCATGGGATATGTGACTATTGAGGATCCTAAGACGACCAGAGGAGGTCGCACTTCTGTAAGCAAAGGGATTGCCGCTTCGAGGTCGAGCTGCCATTTCTCGTCGGCAAAGGGTAACGGGAGAGGGAGTCGGTCGAAGGCGGCGTAGTCCAGTGGGTAGCCGCCGCCCGGGAAGAATGGAGGAATTCTGCCTACATGTTCGCCGGTTTTTGATAGAGCGAACACGGCCGCCAGAAGGCTTACGTTCCCTGATATCGGCGAAAGGTTCGCGTATCGCACGTCGAAGACCTTGCGGGCGAGGTCCGTCGCATAATCGGTCAACTGGCGAGAGGGTTTGGTGCCAGCGTAAAAATCAGCCGCGTAGCGTTGGGATAGGTCCGAGCTCAGAGGAGCCTTCGCACTCTCCGTCATACGATTCTCGCTCACGATCAGATTCAGCGAGTTCAGACGTTCATGCTCGTGCAGCTTGACGAAGTCTTCGATGCTTTCCAACAGATCAGATCCTGATTCTTTGTATTGGTGCAAAGGGGGAGAAACTAGGGAATCCTGCAAACTTTGAGCACTTCCATGGCCAGGGAAGCGCCTTTCCGTTCATCGAGTTGCTTTGCGTATTTCTGGAGGATCGCGCTTTCGCGAGACGTATCGGACTTGGGCCGCTTTGCTTCGATCCGATGACGCTGAATTCCGTAGGAAACCTCCCGCCTTGCCTTTATTATTTCGATCAATTGTGAATCCAGCTCATCCACAACTCGTCGCTGCTCCGCGATGAAGTCGCGAGTAGCCACAGGATCCATGAAGCCCCCAATCGGAAAGAGGAACGCAGTTAGGATCCTAGCGACCCATCAAGGAAAAGAACTTGAACCATCAAGTCCATCCGCTATTTGACTGAAGTCATGTCCTCATTTGGCTTGTTCACTTCGCTGCAGGAGTTGAAGCTGCCGAGCGAGGCCGACCCCGGCACTGGCGGGATCTCGTATACAACTACCAGTTCTTCGTGAATGAACCCAACCTGCCGGTGACCGTGTGTCATATGCATCGGCGTATCGGCTCCGCTCCGACGGAACAGCTCGCGGAGAACTCAGACATCTTCCGTATCCCCGGCGACGAGACGGGGCCGTCGACGCCGGGGAAACCTGGATGCGCGCGATGGCCGAGTTGAAGAATGCCGGCGAACGGTGATGCGGACGACGGGCCCAGTGGACAGTCCTCTGAAAGATCTTGAAGGGATTCTCGCGAGAGGAGGAATCCCACTGCCCCGCGCGTGGTGCACTGACGGTGCCAGACGGGCGACAGCGGCGGTGCAGCCGGACGTGTGGATGCCTACCAAGTCCTCGTGGCCGAGCACAGGGGAACGACTGTGCGCTCTCACCAGTACCCGTGGACGCAGCCGGGGCTGAAGATGGCACACAACAGCGACTCGAGCTTTCCACGGACTGGCGGGGAGCAGCGGGGCGATATGCCGCGGCACGATCCGGAGGTGGCGGTGCTGGTGCGCCGGGCGAGTTGCCCCTCTACCGCTAGTAGAGGAACGCGCTATAGTCGGGATATGTCAGCAGACGAGACGAGCATCAAGGTGAGCGCGGCCGCGCGGGACCGGCTGGCGAGGTTGGCTGCCGAACACGGCACGACCATCCGCAGCATGGTCGAGGAACTGGCGCAGAGCACGCCGACGCAGGCCGAATATGCCGAGCGTGCCGAGTTGGCCCGCGCCGAGCTTGCCTCCGCCCTCGGCAGTACGCCAAGTCCGGAGGCAGAAGCAAAGGCCCGTACGCTGCTGGAGCGTCTGGGCAGGGCGCAGCACGGCTCGCCGACGGCCGCGTAGTGGCGGCGATCGCGGTCGTTTTGGACCACACCACCGCCACCGCGCTGTACGACCCGAAGGACCCGTTCAACGAAGCAGTCGCTGCGTTCTACGTCCAGGCTTCCGGCGGACTTGGTGATCTGTACGCGCCGGTACTCTCGCTGACGGCTGGCGACGCCGAACGGCCGGGCCTGCTCGGCTACATCAAAGGGCTGCGGTTCATCCGGATCGAGGCGTTCGACACCGACGCCGCCGTCACCGCCACCGAGCTGCTGCGCTTCGGGCACTCATGGGCCGCCGTCCACGCCATCCACACCGCCCGGCCCTCCGCTGCCCATCCCGCCGGGCGGTTCCTGCTCACGCTGACTCCCAGGGCGTACGCGGGTACCGGTGTGCAAGCCGTCCACCCCAGCCAGTGAGCTTCTTCAGCCGCTCCTCCGGCGAGTGAAGGTCCCGAGCGTGTTTGACGAGGCCGCCAAGCAGGGCAGTCGCTGTCCTTGCCGGTCCGAGCCACCGACGCGACGTCACCCGATCGGTGGCCACTCTGAAGAAGCTCACTGCGGGCCATAGCGCGATCGACCAAAGCCAGGCAGTGGGCAGGCTATACCTGGCCCTCCGGTCTGCTCGAAGCCAGCCATAAGGGTCGCCCGGCCAGAACGCGCGGGTCGCCCCAGCTGCGCTTCCCCTTGATGACGCGCCTGCACTCCGCCTCGCCTCTGGCTGGCCCTGGGCAGACGCGTTCACGCTGGCCTCGCGGCGCCCTACCGAACTCCCGACCGTCAGCTGGCGCGCGGACACAACCCCAGCTGAGACCAGGAAGGAGGAAAGCAGCACCACCGTGACCGTGGAACCCGGTGCAGCCACAGCAATATGCGAAAGCCCCGCCCATGAACCGCAGGGATAGAAAGGGTAAATTGGACACTCATGCAACAGTGGCCGCCCCTGAAAAATCGAGGTTGAACTTCCCACTCCCACTGTGCGTAGAAGACCTTGACAGCCTTGAAAACCGGAAATTCAACCCACCGGAAATGGGAACACGCAATGGAACCTCAACCTCTTACCAAATATGGACCAAACCCTAAAAATATCACCCAGAAGCATCTGGATGTTCACAGTCATTACCTGACAGGTTTCCTCCCAGAGCCCCACACGCCCCGGCAGATCTTCGATCGCCTAAATGCGTATCCTACAGAGTTTGCCGGCATAGATGACGTGATTAAAAAGATGACCCCGAGCCACATCGATTTCGCAAGGCGGCATCTAGCGATAGATCCGAACCGAAGTGGCAGTTACGTCATAGCTTGCATGGTAGGGAGAAATGACGTCTTCCAGCACGTTGATAAACTGGTTAAGCTCTCGCCGCCCGAGGGATTCGGTAGCGCGCGAGCAACGGCTGCATATTCCGGGCCTGTGCCACTTCCTGCCTCGATCCGGACTCCCCATCCAAATGCACCTGTCACCTCTGCCCCGGCATATCGACAGCAAAATGCTCCCCAGAGTGGCCCTTCCCGGTAGACCTCAGAAACCATCGCCTTAGAGCTCGTAACACGATCTTGTTGAAGTGCCCTGGTTGGGCGTGACCGATGTGATGATTCGGCCGTTCGGGATGGTGTGAGTGCTCGGCCGTGGATCGTGGACGACGACTTGTGGGCGCTGATCGAACCGCTGCTGCCGCTGCTGCCGCCGTGTCCGGAGAAGGTGCCGGGCCCGCGGCCGGTGGCGGACTGTCTGTGTCTGCAGGGCATCCTGTACGTCCTCCACAACGACATAGCCTGGCAACTCCTGCCGCTGGAGCTGGGGCTCGGGGCAGACCTGCTGGCGGCGTCTGGACCGGTGGCAGCAGGCCGGCGTCTTCGGCCAGCTGCACCGCATCCTGCTGGCCGAGCTGAACACAGCCGGCGCGCTCGACTGGTCCAGGGCATGTGACCACGGTCCGTCGCCGGTCGACCGGCGGAAGACAGGCAGCAGACACCATCTGATCTGCGACGGACGCGGCACCCCCGCTCAAGGTCATCACCACCGCCGCCAACGTCAACGACATAACCCAGACCCTCGCCCTCGTCGACGGCACCCCACCCCTGGCCGGACGCCCCGGCCGTCCTCGCCGCCGCCCCGGCGCACTCCTCGGCGACAAGGCCTACGACTCCAACCCCAACCGCGAAGAACTCCGCAAACGCCGGATCCTGCCGGTCATCTCCCGCAAGCGCGCCCCGAACATCAAGGGCCTGGGCAAACTCCGCTACGTCGTCGAGCAGACCGTCGCCCTGCTCCACCAGTTCCAAGCGCCTCGCCGTCCGCCGGGAACGCCGAACCGAACTCCACGACACCTTCGTCTCATTGGCCTACGCCCTGATCTGCTGGAGACGCCTCAAGATGGCTCGCTCATGATCGTGTTACGAGCTTGATGGTCCAGGAGAACGGAGTCCCTGCGTGGATGAAGCACTAACCAGTCGAGTTCAAGGCGGACGCGGTCGCGTTGTACAGGTCGAGGCCGGGAGCCACGATCAAGTCCGTCGCTGCCGATCCAAGAGTGAACACCGAGACACTCCGAAACTGGATCCGGGCCGCTGACGGACGGCGCTCCAGCTCCCACTCTGCGCTGGCGGCCGCGGCGACGTCAGGCGGCGACGGCGTTCAGGCGGAACTGGCCGCAGCCCGGAAGAGGATCCGCGAGCTGGAGGAGGAGTACGCCATCCTCCGCAAGGCGGCCCGGTATTTCGCGACGGAGACGCGCTGGTGAACCGCTGCCAGTTCGTTGAAGATCACCAGCGCCGGTTCGGCGTGAAGCGGCTCTGCATCATTCTCGGCCTCTCCCGCTCCAGCTTCTCCTACTGGCGCCGCACCGCGGCCGCGCGGACGGCCCGCCAGGCTGCCGAGACAGGGCTCGCTGATCGGATACGCGAGGTCCACCAGGACTCCGACGCGAGAACCGGCAGCAGTCCTTCGGTCAGGTCCGCAACGCGTGCCAACGGAGCCCCCAGGGTCACCGCCGAACTCCGCGACGAGGGGATACGGATCAACCACAAGCGCGTCGCCAGGATCATGCGGACCATCGGGCTCGATGGCGTGCGTCTGCGCCGCCGGCACCGCACCACCACTGCCGAGCCGGCCGCGGCGAAGGCGCCGGACCTGATCGGCCGTGACTTCACCGCGGACGCGGTGAACACGAAGTATGTCGGCGACATCACCTACCTGCCGGTCAGCGGCGCGAAGCCGCTCTACCTCGCGACTGTCATCGACCTCGCCTCACGCAGGCTGGCCGGGCGGGAGATCGCCGATCACGTGCGAACCGAACTCGTCACCGACGCCCTGGCAGCCGCCGAACGAGCCCACGGGAGTCTCGCCGGATCGGTCATGCACACCGATCACGGATCTCAATACACGAGCAGCGCCTTTGCTGAGATCTGCAGGTCAGCAGAGGTCCGGCAAAGCATGGGCGCGATCGGGTCCAGCGCGGACAACGCCGCCGCGGAGTCGTTCAACACGGCCTTCAAAAGGGAGACGCTCAAGGGCCGGAAATGGCTGGCCGAGCGAGCGCGAAGCACGACTCGATGCCTTCCACTGGCTGACCCCGATACAACACCCGACGCCGGCACTCCCGCCTCGGTCAACGATCTCCGATCGCCTACGAGAACGCCTTGCCATGGACAACAACTACCCTTGACCCAAGCCGCATAGACCTGTTTAAGAGTCGGGGTCAAGGCCCCCGAGGCTCACGAGGCGGCCGGCCAACCGGCTTCGACCGCGAACGCTATAAGTTACGCAACACCGTCGAGCGTGCCATCAACCAGCCCCAGGGCTTCCGCGCCGTCGCGACACGCTACGAGAAACGGGCCTACCGCTACCTCGACACCGTCACCGTCGCAACCCTGATGATCTGGCTCCGGGCATGATCCAAGAAACAGCTTTTCTAAGACCTCTGGCTACCTGCTGGCCGAGTGTTCCCAGTTGACCGACACTGAGCGTGCGGCGCATGAAGAGCCGAAGGGCGCTGAGGATCGGGCGCGCGTGTATCGGGTGCCGCAGGTGCAGGGAAAAACCCAGCTGCGCGCGCGTACAGGTTGGACGTCGCAGAAGAGGACGCGTGATCCTGCTCGCGCTGCAAACGCTGTTGAACATTCATGACATGCTCGACATCTGCACCCATCTGCTCGGAAGCCTGCAGCTCGGAAAAGACCTCCGGTTGGGTATCGGGCAGCCCGTTCGATAGATAAACCGGCGCGGGGAATCGCTCCGCCCACTTAGCCTGAGTATCTGGAGCGTTGTCAATGAAGCTGTACGGCCTACTGACATTTCGATTCTTTTCGTCGTCCATTAGAACTCCCCAATTGGAATATGCACACTATCCATCACTACGAATTTCTGACCTGAAAGGTTCATCCGGCGTTTTCGGTGTGGCGCCCGGCGAACTGCGCGGAGACAAGGGGTACGGGGCTACTGGCACTCGTGGCGCCGGCCGCTGTCCCTTGCCATCTGGCACTTTCTTGCAGTCGTGACGTCGTGTGGGGTAACACGGTCAGGACATGGACCGGACCGCGTCCCGGCTGTCGGCGCCTCCACCGCCGCTCGCCCGCAACACTGAGCCTTTTCAGTGTGGTCACCGATCGGGTGACGTCGCTTCGGCAGCTCGGCCCGGCAAGGACAGCAACTGCCCTGCTTGGAGGCTTCGTCAACATACTCGGGACCCTCACTCGCCGGAGGAGCGGCTGAAGAGGCTCACTGCCCGGCAGCGGGAGATCGGGACACGGCGGCGGCGCCTGCCGACTGGCCGCCAGGCTCTGGCTCACCTGAGGTGCGGCGACACCTACGCCCAACTCGCCGCCGGGTGCGGCATCGGGATCGCGACTGTGTTCCGCTACATACGCGAGGCCGTTGAGGTGCTGGCCGCCCTCGCACCGACCCTGACCGAGGCGATGAAGACGATCCGGACGAAAACGTTCGTCATCCTCGGCACGCTGCTGCCGATCGACCGCATCGCCGCAGCCACCCCGTAGTACTCGGGAAACACAAACGCCGCGGCATGAACGTCCAGGTCATCACCAACCCTTTCGGACGCCTGCTCTGAGCATCGCCCGTTTTGCCTGGATCGACCCACGACCTGACCGCCGCCCGGCACCACGAAATCATCGAGACCCTCGCCGACGCGGGACTCAAGTGCTGGGCGGGCACCTGGCGGGACCGTTCGGGTCCCGTTCCGCGACCGTCGCCTCAAGGCTCGAGCAGGAAGGGCAGGCTGGCGGCCGAGGGCGGGTACACGCTGCCCTGATGGTGGACCGCGCCGTAGAAGCGGTTAAGAGTCTTGCGGCGTTCTTCAGCGTCCGGGGAGCGCAACGCCGTCAGCGCCGGTACCTCCTCAGCCGAGCCATACGCGTGCTCCATCGAGCCCAGTCGCTGTCATGAAGTCCATCGAACATGATCGGAACCGTGCCAGGTGCCACTGACACCTTGGCGAGCTCGGCATAGCCCCGACAGGGCTTGGCGCCTGCTGCGCGGGCCGGGGCAGGCGAATTCTCCGCGCACACGGGGGATGTATCGCGGTAATCGCGTCGGCCCGTGCACTCTCGAGGAAAACCGTCCGCTCCGCTTGTCCGTAGTATCTCATCATCAGTGCTCTGCACAGGGGCCCATTGCTGGGTGTCCGGCAGGCATCAGCCCGCCCGAACGGCGGGCACGGCAGGTCCGTTAACTGCCGCCTCACACCGAGGAAAGGTCATCCATTTCATGTCCCAGAACACTCCCACCACCGAACTCACCTCGCAGTACACCGCTCAGGTGACCGCCGACCTGGAGCGCAACGCCAAGGAACAGGAACGCGTCAGCGCCGAAATCGCTGCCCTGCAGGAGCAGTTGGCAGCCTTCCAGCGCAATCACACCGTACTCGTCAGCATCCAGCAGGCCATCGCCACAGCGCCGGCACCCGACACGCCAGCCCAGCCGTCGGACACCGCCGCGGTACCCAACCCGCGCAAGAAGGCCGCCACATCCCGCACGAGCAAGCCGGCACAGCCGAGGAAGGCCGCCTCCCAGCCGGCCGGGAAGAAGACCGACCGCACGCGTGCGGACAGGGCCGAACCCGCACAGACGGCGCAGCCGACCCTGGTCGATCTCGTCCGCGCCCACCTCACCAAACAGAGCGAACCTCGTTCGGCTGCGGAGATCGCCACAGCTCTCGGCCAGGCCCACCCCGAACGCACCATCAAGACCACCGTAGTACGCACCACCCTCGAAGGCCTCGTCGCCAAAACGCAGGCACAGCGCTCCAAGCAGGGCTCATCCGTCTTCTACGCGGCTGACTCAGCCCCGGCCGCTACAGAGCCAGGGTCCCTTGCATGATCGAGGTCTGTCCGGATTCATCCGGTGAGGCCGAGGGCGGCCAGGGGCCTTCGCCAATCGCCAGCGGTGTGACGTAGGGCGGCGGCAATGTTGGTGTGACCGTCCTGACGGTGGACACCGATGGCGAGGTTGCGCAGGCCGGCCATGATGCGTGGGAGATGGCCGACATGGGAAACGGGACGTCCCCTCCCGAGCTGGGCCAGCACGGCACTCCGGACGAAACGTGATCACGCAACGGCCCCTGGCTACAGAGCAGCCCGCGCCAGCCGGCGCATGACACCCGCCGGGTCATGTGAGCAGTGAAGGGGTGCACCCTGCGCGCCTGGCGGTTGCACGCACTCCCGCAAGAATCTCGCCGCTATCGAACCAGGCTTACCGCACCGTGCGGCGAGAGCTGGCAAAATTGCCCACTTGATCTCAAACGAGCCAGCTGTCGCACCTTTACCTGTGTTATGGGAACGAGGCTGAACTTTCGCGAACGACGCCCGTAGTAGAGGCGTCTGACCATGCACGCCCGGACCTCGTCCAGACCTGCTTGCTCGCTTTCTGCAATACCCTTCCTTCATTGCGGACGGTGAGTCATTGAGCTTCTTCAGCCGCCCCTCCTGCGAGTGAAGGTCCCGAGCGTGTTGACGAGGCCGCCAAGCAGGGCAGTCGCTGTCCTTGCTGGGCCGAGCCGCCGACGCGACGTCACCCGATTGTTAGCCACTCTGAAGAAGCTCAGTAGCAGGCTGATCACTAGCGAAGCGGCGTCTGCGGCGCCCGCGTACCAGGCAGCAGTGGCTCAGGCCTCCGGCCAGCACGGCAGCCTTCCATTTTCCCGGGGCGGAGATCCTCAACGCCTCCCTCAGCACACCGCAGCACCTCAACTCCGCCGGTGCCGAGATCACCCTCCAGCGCCTGGAGCACGCCGCACACCTCCAGATCACCACGGCACTGCGGGTATCCGCGCAGCCAGTCCACCCCGCTGAAGGCCCGTCGCAGGACGTCCCGGAAGAACCCGACGGCGTGGCCCAGAGCGCGCAGCCCAAGCCCCAGGAGCCGGTCGTGCCCACAGCCCATGCAGACAGGAGGCCCTCGGTGACGCCGACACCAGACGTAAGCGGTGAGGTCTTCCCGCCCTGCTCGCCGCCAGCACCGACCCGGCCGGGCTGCGTCTGCTGCCGGCCACCGCGCCGACGCCCCAAGCCAAGAAGAGCCAGGACCCCAACACCCAGACCGTGGCGCACCAGGGCACACAAGGATCGAAGCCCAAGCCTGGCAGCGAGCACACCCTGTGGTGAGCGCAGTGACACGGGGAGATGCGCACGAGTGCGCTCATGACCTGCACGCACCGGAGATCCGGGTGCTGGGCCCGGTGGAGGTGACGGGCGTGGACAGCACCGGCCACCGCCCACGAATGGCACAGCTTGCCGCGTTGCTGTACTTCAGGCACGGACGGAGCGCGGATGCCGTGTGCTCCGGCATGGACCCCGTCAGTGCGTGAGCACTGAGCACGCTCAACGCCCGAATGCAGGGCCTGCGCCGCTCCCTGGGCAGCGATCCCGACGGCCACCCCTACGTGCCGCGCCGCAAGTCCGGCGAGGACCCCTACCGGCTCTCACCCGATGTGCGATGTGACTGGAGCCGCTTCCTCCAGCTCGCCGAACGTGCACTCCCGCTGGGCCCCGCCGGCCTGCCCGAACTGGAGCAGGCCCTCAGCCTGGTCCGCGGCAAGCCGTTCGGAGGCGCACCGCTGCCATGGGCCGAGCCTCACCAACAGGAGATGATCACCCGGATCATCGACGTGGCACACACCGTGGCCACCTACCGCACCTCCACAGGCACGCACCACGACCTCAGCGCAGCCCGACAGGCCGTCGCGACCGGACTCGACGTCGACGACACCGCGCAACTGCTGTACCGCGACTGGCTCCGGATCGAGCACATGGCCGGAAACCGGCACGGGCTGCACGTCGCCGTCACCCGCGTCCAGCAGGTCAACCGAGCGCTGGACTGCGACCCCGAACCGGAGACCGAACACCTCATCCACGCCCTCCTGCACCCCGGCAACCAGCCATGAAGTCGCCCACCACGCACGCTCTCCTCCCGGCACCCCACTTCCCGCCGGGCCCACGGCCAGCAGCACCCGACGACCACAGGATGTCCGCCGGCCGGCCCACCGACCACCGGACCCGGCACGAGGCCCCGCTCCTGGCGCACCCGCACCCCCGCACAGCCCGCTGCTTCCCGGCGCGGCAGCCCGCATCCTTGCCGGAGTGATCGTGAGCGCCGCCGTGATCATCGCCGACTTCGGCTTCGCCGGCTCCTACACAGCCGTGCGCGAACTCGCCCTCGACAAGGGCTTCGGGACGTTCTCCTACCTGTTGCCGATCGGCATCGACGCGGGCATCTGTGTGCTGCTGGACCTGGACCTGCTCCTGACCTGGGCCCGTATCCCCTTCCCGCTGTTACGCCAGACGGCCTGGCTGCTGACCGCGGCCACCATCGCCCTCGACGCCGCCACCGCCTGGCCCGACCCCCTCGCCGTGGGCGTGCACGCCGTCATCCCGGTCCTCTTGTCGAAGGAGCCCGTCACGCCACCGGCCGGATCGCCGACATCACCGCAGACACCCACATGGACGGTGTGCGGCTCATACGTTGGGTGCTGTCTCCCGCGCGCACGCTCATCCTCTGGCGTCGGATGAAACTGTGGGAACTGCGGTCCTACGACCAGGCAATCAAACGCGAGCAGTGAACTTCTTCAGCCGCCCCTCCGGCGGGTGAGGGTCCCGAGCGCGTTGACGAGACCGCCAAGCAGGGCAGTTGCTGTCCCTGACCTTCTTGGGCTGGCACATACAGCGTCACTGCAAGAGGGGCACCGACCGGTCCTCTTGATCCTGGCACGGCTCACCGCAGCCTGCCCCGAGATGACCCAACTGGCCACCAGTATCTCGAACTTCGCGAGCCCCTGACGCCTGGCGAAGGAAATGACGACGGGCTCTCGCCCTGGATCGTCCAGGTCCACCAAGCCGATCTGCCCCATCTGCACTCCTTCGTCTGAGGCCTGGAAAGAGACCGCGACGCCGTGAACGCCGCGCTCACCCTTCCGCATAGCAACGACCCCACCGAAGGCGTCAACACCAAGACCAAACGGATCGCACGCCAGATACACGGACGAGCAGGCTTCACTCTCCTCCGCCACCGCATCCACCTCGGATGGCAACACTTTCCGTCACCACCGAATATGAGACAGGGCCGATCGATTTGCAGTCCCCTCATCAGCAAACCGACGACGGCTCATGAACGATCGAGGCTAGACTCCAGGCCACGCACGGAGGGGCTGAACGTTGACGCTGTCTGCCATCTCTACTAGGTGCTATCTGAGGGGGCTGTCTTTTGGGGGAGGAGCTGAGGTTTGCTGTTCTGGGGCCGGTCAGGGCGTGGCGAGGTTCGGTAGAGATTGACCTCGGCTCGCCGCAGCAGCGTGTGGTGTTGTCTGCTTTGTTGCTGGCTGAGGGTTCGCCGGTTTTGAAAAGTGAGCTTGTTGGCGCTCTGTGGGGGATTAAGCAACCTGTTTCTGGGCTTGGCGTACTGCGGAATTATATTCACTATCTGCGTAAGGCATTGGAACCTGAAGGGGATGCTGCGGGATCGATTATACATTCCACAGGGACCGGATATCTGCTTCGCGTTTCAGAAAGTGGGCTGGATCTCCAAGTTTTTCGGGGGTTGTCGGCGCTTGCTAATCAGGCACTGCGCTCAGGGAAAGTGGATGAGGCTGCCAAGTATCTTCGTGATGCTCTCAAGCTGTGGCAGGGGCCGGCATTGGCTAATATCCGAGGCGAGTACGCAGAGGCTCAGCGGGACCGGTTGGGCGAGCTGCGCCTTTCTGTAGAGGCTTCGTGTCTCAGGCTTGAGACAGATCTGGGTGCGCATGAGGGGGTAGTTGCGGAGCTCAGCAGGTTGATATCGGCTCATCCATTGGATGAGCGTTTTCGGGCGGTGCTGATGCTGGCCCTGTATCGATCGGGTAGGCAGGCGGCAGCCCTTGCAGCCTATCGGGAGACGCAGATCCTGCTCGCGGAGGAACTAGGTATTGATCCCGGCCAGGAACTTCAAGCGTTGTACCAGCGGATTCTCCGTGCGGACAGTGAGCTTCTCTGTTCGGTGACTCCAGTGCCGTCAGCGCCTGTCCAGAAGGTCCCTGTCCCGATGTCCCCTGTGCCAGCCCAACTGCCTTCAATTCCAACCGCGTTCGTCGGCCGGGATTCAGAACTGGGGAGCATTTCCAAGATCTCCGACAGTTTTCCGGCGGCGGTTTTTGCTATTGCGGGTATGGCCGGAGTGGGAAAGACTACCTTTGCGGTGCACTGGGCGAGAAAGATTGCTGACCGTTTTCCCGACGGCCAGCTATTTCTGAATTTGAGGGGTTTCGATCCAGGTGGTACGCCAATGCGTACGGAGCATGCTCTGCGGATGCTTTTAGAGTCGCTGGGTTCTGATCCGCATGGACTGCCGCAGGATATGGACGCGCTGACGGGTCACTACCGTACGCTCCTTGCGGGCAAGCGGGTGTTGATATTGCTGGATAATGCTCGTGACGCGTCCCAGGTAAGGCCACTACTGCCGGGTGCGCCCGGCAGTGTGGTCATCGTGACCAGCCGTAACCAGCTTCCCGGACTGATTGCCGTAGACGGCGCGGTCTCTCTAAGCCTCGACGTGCTGTCTGCAGCGGAAGCCCGGGTACTCCTCATCCGCCGCCTTGGGGAAAAACGTGTGACAGCTGAGGTCGACGCTGTGGCGGAAATTATCGCCCGGTGCGCGCGGCTGCCTCTAGCACTGGCCGTCATTGCTGCCCGCGCGGCTACACGTCCTTCTTTTCCACTGACCGTAATTGTTGATGAACTCCGGGCTAATGCTAACAGTTTGGACGTGTTCAACGGTGGAGATGATGTCGCTGATGTGCGGGCCGTGTTTTCCTGGTCCTATAACGCTCTCGCTCCAGAAGCAGGCCGTCTGTTCCGCATGCTCTCGTTGCACCCCGGCCCGGATATAAGTCTGCCTGCCGCAGCCAGCCTGGCCTGTCTTACTCATGTCCGGACAAGGAAGCTTCTATCGGATCTTACTCAGTTCCATTTGCTGAACGAATCCGTTCCTGGACGGTACACATTCCACGATCTGGTTCGCCCGTACGCCACCGAACTGGCCTATGACACTGACTCTCAACTGGAGATCAAAGCAGCACGAAATCGAATGTTAGACCACTACCTGCACACAGCAAACGGTGCAAGCCTCCTGGTGTCCCCTGGGCGGCCGATGATCTCTCTGACGCCCCCGGCAGAAGGGGTGCGCGCCGAGGAGCTGAACGGAGATGAGGGGACAGCAAGAGCCTGGTTCACCACCGAGCTGGCGGTGCTTTTGACGGTCCTCGGAGAAGCCGTCGTACACAAACAAGACATCCACACGTGGCAATTGGCCTGGAGTATGGCCAACTATCTGCATGGCCGCGGGATGTGGCGGGAAGTAGAAGCCGTGCACCACTCTGCTATGGAGGCTGCTTGCCGGTTGGACAGCCGAACTGCTCTGGCGTACGCCCACCGCGGGATCGGCACGGCGATGCTGGGCCTGGGCCGCCTCGGCGAAGCGGTGACTCATGCTGAGCGTGCCATCGAACTGTTCACCGAGGCCGGTGACTTGAGCGCGCAGGCTGAGAGCTACCGCACACTGGCGTCGGCCGTTGGGGACCTGGGCGACCTAGATGCGGCGCTGAAATCCGGACAGCGGGCACTTGACCTACTCCGGGAGTCGGCTGTTCTTCACGGTGGTGGCGATCGCACTCAAGTGGCTATAGCTTCCGCGCTCAATACGGTTGGTTGGTATCTCGCCCGTCTCGGACGGCATCAACAAGCTCTCAGCTGTTGCCGGGAAGCTCTGGCCCTGTTCGAAAAGCTTGGGGATTACGTCAACGCAGCGAACACGTGGGACAGCATCGCGTATGCCCACTATTGTCTCGGCCGGTACGACGAAGCTGTCACCAACTATCGCAACGCGATAACGCTCGACCGCCAATACGGTAGTCCTCCCTGGTATGCAGTAGGCACCCACATACGTTTGGGGATGCTTATCTTGGCGCTGGCCATCTGGAGTCAGCACGTGCCGCCTGGACTGAAGGACTCAACACTATGGAGATGCTCGGGCACCCAGACGCTGAAAGTGTGCGGAACAAGCTCCTTGAACTGGACACGTCGAATGCCTCAGCGGAACGAGGCACTGCCGGCCCCTCTTCATAGCTGAAGTTAATGATCTCGAATGCGTGATGTTGCTATATAAGGCTCGCTTGATGGGGCTGCAAGGTTTCGCTGTTGCCTCTGCGCGACCGGGTGGCGCCCGATCGAGGTGCCCCACGTTTCCACGGTCGCGGCCTGGAAAACGAAGACGGCCTCATCGTCCACCCCGGCCACGTCGACAATAATCAATCCCGGTTCGGACAGGTGTACTTCTTCGAATCCACGTCTGCCACCACGTACACGTGCGCCACAAGGTTCCTCCCGAAGCCGGTTCACCCGACAGGGGGAACTGTCTGACGCGGCCGCTACGGCCCCAACATGACCAGTTCGCCGAACGGCTTCGGTCCGCAGCAGGGGCACGATCAGATGCGGTGCGATGCGATCTGAACTGTTCCGGGTTCCGTGGAGACTCCGGGCTGTCCCAGAACAGTTCAGGGCCGATGTCCCTCACCGAACAAGTGCCGGCCCCTGTTCGCTGGGGCGAGGCCTTTGGCGAGGATACTGTCGCCGCCGCGATGATCAACCGACTCGTCCACCATGCCGAGGTCATCTCACTCAAGGGTGACAGCTATCGCATGCGTGGCCGCGACCTCGGACGGGCTCTCACCTCGAACACCGGGGAATGACCGACATCAACTGACGCAGCAGGGGGGTTACTTTTCACCTGCTGGAATCGGCTCACGTTTCAAGCCTTGCCGACATTCTCGCTTCATACAGATCAAATAGATCGAGTATCAGCGTTTCCACCACCCCGGGGGCAGGCTCCGGCTTCGCCTTATCGCGCCGCCCGACCAGCTCAGTTCACGCTTGTCACGCTTGAGGTACAGGACGAAAGGGCGTCGCTGAACCTTCTCTCGCGCAGGAACGTAGTGCAGGTAGAGACCTCTCTATCCTACTCACGAAGGATGTACAAGCCGTGACCGATGTTCCTTTGCCCGCTGGAAGCACTCGGGTGGGTTCTGGCCCCGCCTCAATCACTGCGACTACCGCACCCGCGGCCCAACAGCGCCCTGGCACGCACACGAGAGGAACCTATGCGGTATCCACGCGGGTGTCCACACACCCCTCTCTTGCGACTGCTGGCCCAGTGCAAGTGCAAGCTTCTCCGGCACTCGGACCTGAATGGCGTAGTGACCATCTAAAGGCACTGCTCGACTCGCATTTCAGCAATGGTAGAACTTCCTCCACCCTGGCAACAATCTCCGCCTCAATTACTGCTGCCTCTCAGGCGGCACAAAGCAATGATGTGCTTACGTTGGCTGCTGCAGGATCTACTTTCGTGGCGTCCGCCGCCACTATCGCAGGCGCTTTGAGGGATGGGAACTTGACCCCAGCGCTTTCTTCAACGTTTCATTCGGTAGGGACGGCGCTTGTTGCGGCGGCCGGGTTCGTTCATGATGATGCCACGCAAAATAATATACTGTGGGCGGGTCGGGCATGTATTGGTGTGGGTACATACCTTAATACACATTCCACGGGCGGTGGGCATGGCGTAAGTGTGGCTCAGACTCGGCTAGATCGGGCTACCGGAGGAGATCTTGAAATGGGGCGCCCCCCGACGCCAACATCGATGGCAGTGCCTTACCGACAGTCACCCCGCGGCTCATTTTCAAGGGTGTGACAGCGACCCGATGAACTGTTCCCTTGTACATGAAATAGTTGACTGAACTTCTTTGAGTCGGCCACCAATCAGGTGAAGGTCCACAGAGTGCAGCGAGCAAACCCCGGGTTGTTGAAGAAGGCGACGGGCGTCTAAATCACGCCTATTAGCCTCGATTCTTCGTGGCGGTCCGCCGACGGAGTCGGTGGGCCGTTTCGCTTTCTGTGGCTGGTGGTGGGCGGGTCGAGGAGCCGTGTGTCGTCTCGGGTGGATGCCGGGTTCCACTGCTCCGGTTTGTGCTGGCTCCCTCGTAGGGGCGAGAAGGGTGCTGGTCAGCCGGGGTTCGGCAGAAGTGCAAGCCGTTCGAGGGCGCCTGTGATCTCGCTGGCCCAGGGCCAGTGGCGAGCGGGGCGCAGGATGCGGCGGCGGCTGGTCTTGACGAGCCGGGCGGCTGCGAGGACAGGCGGAACCGAAGGCGGCGGGGTTCCCGGAGACGGGCCTGGCCGGTCAGGGCGAGCACGGGCATCCAAGCCAGCAGGTCGAGCGCGATCTGGACGATCTCCAGCCCCATCTTGTTCTGCGCGGTGTCGTGCAGGGGGCAGGTTGCGCAGACCGGTGGCCCGGGCGGCTCGGATCCGGTCCTCGGCGCGGGCCCGCAGCCGGTGTTCTGAGCTCGAGCTCGGCGATGGGACGCTCCGGGGTGTTGGTCGCGAAGCACGTGATCCGCATGCCCTCCGCGTCGGTGATCCTCAACTGGGCTCCGGGATGCGGCCGTTCCTTGCGGACGATCAGCCGCATCCCCTTCGGCCGCCCGTCCGGCAGCCTGCCGGTGAGCTCGGCGGCCCAGGCCCCGTCACGGACCTTGCCGTCGGCCTCGACGGCCGGTGTCCAGGCCAGGGCCGGGATCTTCAGGACATGCTGGTGAATGATCTCAGTGCTCACCATGCCAACCGAGTGGGACAGCCATCGGCCTCGCTTCGCGAGCCAGGACACGAAGTCGTGGGTGCTGCCGGCCTAGTCCGTGCGGATCAGCGTCTGGCGTCCTCACCGGCATTGCCTGGGCAGTTTAGCCAAGGGCGAGTTGGGCGGTGGTGACGTGGCCGGCGACGGTGTTGGAGTCTGCGTTTCCCGGTCCGAGGACAGCGGCGACGCGCTCTCCGGTTCCGCCCTGGCCGTGGTCGACGAAGGCGGTCAGCGGGTGACGGCCGTAGGACTTCTTCCAGGTTGCGGCCGCATCCTCGGAGTGGGCGATCACGAGGACGCCGTCGAGGTCGACGGTGACCTGACCGACGGCGTCCGGAGCGTTCTCGCCAGCCAACGACCAGACCCGTGCGCACCTCGGACCGCGCGGACCGGATGGCCTGCAGGGCCTTATCGCCGGAGGCAGGCGTGCGTTGCGCACCCTCTCGCCGTCACCCGATCGATGGCCGAACTGAAAACGCTCAGGGAGCCTCTTTCATCCTGTGTATTCGCAGGTGAGGAGGGTGTGGACGGCTGCGACGGTTCTGCCGGTGCGGTTCGTTGAACAGCGTGCTTGTCGTAGCAGTCGCCAGGACTCGAGGAGAGTGAAGGCGCGTTCGCCCGACGCGCGGAGACGTGCGTGGTTGCGGTTGTACTGCTGGTAGTGGCCGGGGAGTTCGCAGTGGCCGTAGTAGGGGGTACGGACGGTGGCGTCGGCTCCCTGGTAGGCGCGGTCGGCCAGGATGAGGATCTGCCGTGTCAGGCATGCCTGGACGATGCCGTGGGCGCGGGCTGCGGTCAGGTCGTGGGTCCGTCCCGGGGTTGCCCGGGAGAACCACAGCGGTGTGCCGTCGGGACGTGCGATGACCTGGACGTTCATGTCGTGCTTCTTGTGCTTTTGCGAGTAGTGCGGCTCGTCCGCGCGAA
>NZ_JBEOVB010000066.1:0-18406 GCF_040295245.1 Streptomyces sp. NPDC002884
GACGGGTAGGCCAGCGCGCCCAACGTCAGGGCCAGCGCGCCCCCTACGACGACAGTGCCCAACATGTTCCGCGAAAGTTGCACCATTCCTCCTGCGTGTCGGGAAATCCACTGCCCTGCCATCACCTGATCGGTGCGGACGAAGGGAATACGCGCGGCGTGCCGTCCGGGCTCACCGGACCCGGCAGAAGCTTCATGGGCGGCACACAGGAAGACCGAACACGGGCCTGTCGGGGATTCACCGGGACCGGCCCGTCGGCGGAGGTGTACGGCCGTTCCGTTACCGCCGCACCGCTCTGCGCCTGCGCTCCTTGGTCAGTTCCCTCAGATACGCCTGCGCGTCCACCTGGATGGTGTGCCGGGTCGAGGCGACGTACCGCCGGGCCGTCCGGGCGCGGTACGTGCGGATCTCGTCGAGCATCTCCTCCCGTCCGGGCAGCGTGCACCTGTCCTCCAGCAGGTCGGCGACCCACTGCGACTGTGCTTCGGCCAACGGCATGACGGCGCCGAGCGGTTGAACCAGACCGATGAAGTACAGCCCGGGCCGATCGGGCGCGGCAACCCGGTGGTAGAGCCCCGGATCGTTGTCCTTGGAGTCGATCAGCTCGTCCTCGAGGAAAGGGAACGCGATGTCGTACCCCGTGCAGTAGATGATCGTGTCGATCTCCTCGACGCTTCCGTCGTCGAAGAACACATGGCCGGCGTCGGCCTTTCGCGGCGCGGGTTTCACGGTGATGTCGCCGTGGCCGAGCCGGGACAGCAGGTCGTCGGAGATCGTCGGATGGGCGGCCAGGACGCGGTGGGCGGGGGCGGGCAGCCCGTAATCCGCCAGTCGGCCTCGGCTCAGCCGCAGCAGGAGCTGAAGCCCGCGGTCCTGAACGGCGAGGGGCGCCTTGGCCAGCCACGAGTGGGTCAGATGGTCGGTGGGCGTGCCGAACAGGTACTTGGGCAGAATGTGCGCACCTCGGCGCATGGCGAGGAACGTCCGCCGGGAGACGCGCGAGGTCTCCACGGCGATGTCGCAGGCCGAGTTTCCGATGCCGAGGACGAGGATCCTCCGGTCGGCGAACGGCTCGGGTGTGCGGTAGTCGTGCGAGTGGATCCGGGTGCCTTCGAACTCCGAGACCCCCGCGATGCCGGGCTGCGGCCAACGCGGCTTCCAGTGATGGCCGTTGGCGACGAGGACGGCGTCGTAGACGTCGGTCTCCCGGTCGTCCGTGCCGCGAGGACGTGAGGTCACCGCCCACTTGTCCCCGGCCGGGACGACCCCGACCACCTCGGTGCGGAACCTGATCGACGGGCGCAGCCCGAAGTGGTCCACGAACGCGTCGAAATAGCGCGCTATGTGGGCGTGGCCCGGATAGACCGGATACTCGTCCGACATGGGAAAACTGGCGTACTCCATGATCTGGCGGGACGTGTTGATGTGGAGCGAGCGATACGCCGACGACCGCCCGTTGTCGTTCATGTAGCGCCAGTTGCCCCCTACGTCGGATCCCAGCTCGAAGCAGTCGTAGGCGATGTTCCGTTCCGCGAGAACCTGACAGGCGGCGATCCCGGAAGAACCGGCCCCGATCACACACACCTTCATGCCCACCTCCTTGTGACCAGCCGGTCACATCACCGGCCGACCACAGGCTGGACGGCCCGCCACTCCCTGTCAATGGGTGTGTGAATACCCCCAACTGCCATGCGTGTCAGACCCGTTGACACCCGGCGGCCGAGGGCTCCACCATGACCGGGCGGTCACATGACCGCCCGGTCACACGGAGGAGCACCCATGCCCACGCCCACCTGGACCCGGCTCTCGCCGGCCCGCCGCGAGCGTGTACTGGTCGCGGCGATGGACGAGTTCGGCACCCACGGCTACTCCACGGGCAGCCTCAACGTCATCGCCCGCGAAGCCGGGGTCGCCAAGGGCTCACTCTTCCAGTACTTCTCGGGCAAGCTCGATCTCTTCACCTACGTCGCCGAACAGACATCGCTCCGCATCTACGCGCACATGCGGCCCTGGCTCGACGGCTACGACGGGACCGGCGACTTCTCCACGCATCTCGTCGACTCGCTGGAGGCCTGGCTCGACTACTTCGCCGGGCAGCCGCTGGAGCGCGGGGTGACCGCCGCCACCAACATGGAGATGGACCCCACGGTACGGGACGCGGTCCGGGTGCCCGTGAACGCCCTCTACCTGGCCGGCCTGCGCCCCCTCCTGGAACGGGCCGTCACCGGCGGGAACCTGCGCAAGGACGCCGACCTGGACGCGCTGCTGTCGCTTCTGCTCGTGCTCCTGCCCCACCTCGCGATCCTCCCGCACGTCCCCGGACCGGACAGTCCCCTTCCGCTCACCTCGGTCCACCCCCAGGTGCGGCGCGAGAACCTCGAACGTCTCGTCACCCCGCTGCTGGCCGACTTCAGAGCGAGAGACGACCGGTGACGGCCTTCGACTACGACGTCCTCGTCGTCGGCTCCGGGTTCGGCGGCAGCGTCAGCGCGCTCCGCCTCACCGAGAAGAACTACCGGGTCGGCGTCCTGGAGGCCGGCCGGCGCTTCGCCGACACCGACTTTCCGCGGACGTCCTGGCACGTGCGGAACTACTTGTTCGCGCCCCGCCTCGGATGCACGGGCATCCTCCGCATGTCTTTGCTCGGCGACATCCTCGTGCTCAGCGGGGCCGGTGTCGGCGGCGGATCCCTCGGCTACGCCAACACGCTCTACGAACCGCCGGCCGCCTTCTACGAGGGCTCGCGCTGGGCGTCCCTCACCGACTGGCGCCGTGAACTGGCCCCCTTCTTCGCACAAGCCCGCCGCATGCTCGGCGTCACACCCAACCCGGTGTTCACCGAAGCCGACCTGCTGCTCAAGGACACCGCGCGAGACCTCGGCTGCGGCGACGCATTCCGCCCCACCCCGGTCGGAGTCCACTTCGGCCCGGCCGGTGCCGCACCGGGCGCGGCGGTGCCCGACCCGTACTTCGGCGGCGCCGGACCCGCGCGCAACACCTGTCTCAACTGCGGTGCCTGCATGACCGGTTGCCGGCACAACGCGAAGAACACCCTGCCCAAGAACTATCTCGGCCTGGCCGAACGGGCCGGCGCGCGCGTCATGGAGCGGCGCACCGTCACGGGTGTCACGCGCGCCGGCGACGGCTGGGCCGTCACCTCGGTCCGCACCGGGGCCGTCCCGCGCAGGCGGCGGCAGACACTCACGGCACGCCACGTGATCTTCGCGGCCGGGGCGCTGGGTACGCAGCGTCTGCTGCACACCCTCAAGGACGACGGCTCCCTCGCCGACATCTCACCCCGGCTGGGACGGCTGACCCGTACCAACTCGGAGGCCGTCCTCGCGGTCCGCGCCCGAGAGCGCGACGCGGACTACTCACGGGGCGTGGCCATCACCTCGTCCGTCCGTCTGGACGACACCACCCATGTCGAGCCGGTCCGCTACGGCCGCGGCAGCAACCTGCTCGGACTGCTCGGAGCCATGCTCGTCGACCCGGTGCCGGGACGGTCCCGCCTGCGCGTGGGACTCGGTGTCATGGCACGCAACGCCCGCCGTCTTCCCGCCCTTCACAACCCTCGCCGCTGGTCCCAGCAGTCCGTGGTGCTGCTGGTCATGCAGTCGGTCGACAACTCGGTGACCACCTGTCTGCGGCGCACCCGGACCGGACAGCGCCGCCTCAGCAGCCGGCCCGGCGAGGGCGCACCCAATCCGACCTGGATTCCCGCCGGGCACCGAGCCGCCCGTGCGGCAGCCGACCGGATCGGCGGCCAGGCCTGCGGCACCTGGGCAGACCTCTTCGACATCCCCACCACCGGCCACCTGATCGGCGGATGCACCGTCGGAGACAGCGCCCGTACCGGCGTCATCGACCCCTACCACCGCCTCCACGGCTATCCCGGACTGCATGTCATCGACGGTTCCACCATCTCCGCCAACCTCGGCGTCAACCCCTCGCTCACCATCACCGCCTTCGCCGAGCGGGCGACCGCCCTGTGGCCCAACAACGGAGACTCCGACCCCCGCCCCGCCCCCGGTCTCCCGTACCGCCGTGTCGCACCCGTCCCACCGCGTCGGCCGGCCGTTCCGGCCACCGCCCCGGGCGCCCTGCGCCTCCCACCTCCCCATGGAACGGACGCGGAATGAATCCCTATCCGGACGAGCCCTGGCACCTGGCCGGACAGATGTACCTGTCCCTCTGGCTGGTGCCGCGGGCGGAACTTCCCCCCGTCGCGCCCGGCACCCGCCACCTCGTCCTCGGCGGCCGCGGCCTGGTGGGCGCAGCCTGGGTCGTCTACGAGCACGACAGCGTCCTGCACTACAACGAACTGCTGCGGGCGGTCCTGGTGCGGGACGGCGCGCGGGCCCGCGTCTGTATCACCGACATCTGGGTGGACAGCGAGATCTCCATGGCCGGCGGTCGCGCGCTGTGGGGCATTCCCAAGGAGATGGCGGTCTTCGAGGTCCAGCGAGCGGACGCCACTTCGTGCGCCGCCAAGACCGACCAAGGGACGCTCGCGGCCGGCCGGTACACCGAGCGGAGAAGCCTGCCCGGCCGCTGGCCGCTGGCCTTCAAACTGGCGCAGACGCTGAACGGGCGGATGAAGACCAGCCGGGTCCGCAGCAGCGCGGCTCTGCGCCTGGCGCGTGCCGAGTGGACGGCGCCTGCCGACAGCCGCCTCGGCACGCTCGGCCGCCGTGCCCCCTTGGTCAGCCTCACGCTGCGGGACTTCACCCTGCGCTTCGGCGGCTGAGCGTCCCCCGCGACCGGTCACCGCGGTCCGGTTCAACCCGGCCCGCCCCACCCCGGCCCCGTTCCGCCCACCCCGGTTCAGCCCCGCCCCGCCCCGGAGACGTACCACCAGAAATCACTGTTTCCTCCCCACAGAAAAGGTGATCTCGTGTTCCGTACACTCCTGCGGTCCATGACCGCTCTGCTGCTGACCGCAGCGGCAGCCCTCACCCTCGCACCAGCCGCCCACGCGACGGAGGCCGCGGTCTCCGTGCGCGCGGCGGACCCGTCCACCACGGGGTCGTTCCCCGTCGCCTATACCGATCTCACGGTCTCGGCCTCGGGCCGCTCGTACAGCGCACGCGTCTGGTACCCCGGCACGACGGCCGGTGCCAACGCGCCGGTCGCGGCGGGCGCCCACCCCGGCCTCGCCTTCGGACACGGCTTCTTCCAGGCCATCACCCAGTACGAGAGCCTGCTCAAGCACTACGCCTCCTGGGGAATCATCACCGTCGCGCCGAAGTCCCAGGGCGGCCTGTTCCCCAGCCACTCGGCGTTCGCCGACGACCTGAACGCGGCACTCACCTGGCTCACCGCTCAGAACGGCACCACGGGCGCACGGTTCGCGGGCGCGGTCAGCACCGGCCGGCTCGCCGTCTCGGGGCACTCGATGGGCGGGGGCGCGGCACTGGTCGCCGCGAGCCGGAACCCTGCCGTCAAGTCCGTCTCCACCCTCGCGGCCGCGGAGACCAACCCCTCGGCCGTCACCGCTTCCGGCGCGCTGAGCATCCCCGTCCAGTACGTCGGCGGCAGCGCGGACAGCATCGCCGGTGTCGCCGCCAACCAGCAGAAGATGTACGACGCCAAGCCGTCCGCCACCCAACTGCGCGTCATCACCGGTGGGTTCCACTGCGGATTCGAGGACAGCTCCGGCATCGGCTGCGACAGCGGGACCGTCACCCGCGCCGCCCAGCTGCGACTGACCTACGGCGTCACGACCGCCTGGCTGCTCCACACGCTCGGCGTCGACTCCTCCCTGTACGACCAGGTGTGGGGTTCCGCCGCCCAGAACCTGGCCGGTGTCGTGTACTCCGCCAAGCCCTGAGCACCTCGTCGTGCGGGACGCCACGGAAGGACTCGTGACGGCCCGTCCGCCGAGGTCACCCCTGACGTCCGCGGACCCTGCGCGGCGTCGCTGATCGATACGTGGTACGCCATGGCCGCCCCACGGGACCCCGCCGGGACAGGGGGCCGTTCCGTCGGGCGGTCAGGCGACTTTCGCCTCTTCGAAGGAACCGGGCTGCGTCTGCCGCGTGTGCCGGTGGTGGTGTTGTCGTGCCCAGCGGACGGCGAGTGGTGCCGCCAGGCCGGTCAGGGCGAACATGACTCCGACGACGTACCAGCCGGGGCGGCCCCAGGTGATGCAGAGCCCGATGAGGAGAGCCGGCCCAAAGGCATCGGCCAGTCCGGCGCCCAGGCCGAACACTCCCAGGTACTGGCCGGTGGCGTGCCTCGGGGCGAGGGCGAAGGACACCTCGAAACCGGCGGCGGCGTGCCAGAGTTCACCGACCGTGTGGATCACCACGGCGACGATGAGCAGGGTTGCGGCGGCCCAGGCCGGTGTCCCCGCGGACAGGGAGATCAGTGAGCAGGCGATGAGAAAGGCCACTCCTGCCCGGCGGTAGGCGTTTCCGCCCGCCTCGGGGGAATCGATGTCGCGGCTGGCTCGCACCTGGAATGCGACGACGATGACGGTTCCGGTGAGCATGGTTCCCGAGATGAGCCAGCGCGGGGCCGTGGTGGCACCGACCAGCCAGAGGGGAATGGCCACGGTGAGCACCTTGAACTGGATGGCCATGACGCCGTCGAGGACGGTGAGCAGCAGGTAGGGGCGGTCTCGGAGGGCGATCCAGCGAGGGCCGCCGGTGGCCGGGACCGGCGCGACCGGCGGGAGCAGGATCAGCAGCGCCGCGGACACCACGAAGGCGATCGCGTTGCCGACGGCCATGAGCTGATAGGCCGTGAGGGTGCCCACCTGTACGACCCACCCCGCTCCCAGCGCGCCGAGCGAGATACCGACGTTGGTCACCGCGCGGAGGTAGGCCCGGAACTCCTGCGGCCGGTCCCCTCCGTAGTGCCTGATGAGCGGGGAGCGGGCGGCTGTTCCGGCCGCCTTCGCCCCGGCGGCCGAGCCGACGGCCAGCACGAACGGCCAGAAGCCGTCCACCAGCACGAACCCCGCCGTGGCCAGTGCCTGCACCACGAGGGTGGCCGCGTAGACACCACGTGCTCCACAGCGGTCCGCCAGATGACCGACCGCGACGCCGAGGACGAGCGCGACAAGCCCGGCGATGCCGAGCCCGAACCCCACCTGGTCCGCCGGAAGGTGAACCGCCTCGGTGAAATACAGCACCCCTGCGGTCAGATAGAGGCCGCTGCCGACGGTGTACACGAAATTCGAGGCCACGAGGACGCGCTGCGGCCCGGCATCCGGCATCAAGCGGGGCATGACAAGACTCCACCTCAAGGGCAGGAAGTAAGGGACCCGCAAGCTTGTTGCATATTACTTGCAAGAGCAAGACCGCATGCTCGACGAACTCGCGGTCCGCCCCGCTTCCGCATCGGAGCGGAGCGGGGGCGGGCCGGGCCGGGCCGGGCCGGGCCGCGAGACCCACGGCCCCTGAGCCGTCTCGGCTGTGTCGATGCCCGGTTCAGCCAGATGCCCGGTTCAGCCCTGATAGAGCCCGGACAGCGCGTCGGCGTACTTGTCCCGGATGACCCGGCGCCGCATCTTCAGCGACGGCGTCAGCTCGCCGGTCGCCGGACCCCACTCCTCGGCCAGCAGCTCGTACCGCTTGACCTGCTCGGTGCGGTTGAGCCGGGTGTTGGCGGCGGCCACCGCGCGGTCCACCTCGGCCCGGACGGCGGGATGTTCCGCCAGCCCGGCCGGTCCCCCGCCCGCCTCGACGCCGTTGGCCGCGGCCCAGGCGGGGGCGGCCTCCGCGTCGAGCACCAGCAGGGCGACCAGATAGGAGCGGTTGTCTCCGTGCACCATCGCCTGGCCGATGAGCGGGTGTTCCTTGAGTGCGTTCTCCACCAGGGCGGGCGAGACGTTCTTGCCGGTGGAGGTGATGATCATCTCCTTCTTCCGGTCGGTGAGCCAGAGGTAGCCGTCCTCGTCCGTCCGGCCGATGTCACCGGTGGCCAGCCAGCCGTCGGCGTCCAGGGCGGACCGCGCCGAGCCGTCCGGCTGGAGGTAGCCGGAGAACACGGACGAGCCCCGCACCAAGATCTCGCCGTCCTCGGCGATGCGGATCTCCACGGACTCCACCGGGCGTCCCACCGAGCCGAGCCGGAAGCCGGTCCTCGGGCTGTTGCCGGTGGCCACGCCGGTGGTCTCGGTCAGCCCCCAGGCGTCCATGACGACGATGCCGAACCCGGCCCAGAAATTGACCACGTCGACCGACATCGGTGCCGACGCGCTGGCCGCCCAGGTCACCCGGTCCAGTCCGCCCGCGGCCAGCATGGGCAGCAGCACGTCCTGGCGGACGCGGGCGTAGCGCTCCTCCAGCTCGGCGGGCGGCGTCTCGCCCCGCTCGCGGTACCCGATGCGCTCGCGGGCGACCTCGAACGCCCGGTCGACGACCACCCGCTGGTCGGCCGGCATCAGCGCGAGGACGGCCCGCACCGCGGTGGCCAGTTTCTCCCAGACCCTCGGCACGCCGAAGAACTGTGCGGGGCGCACCGTGCGCACGACGGCGGCGACGCGCGTGGGGTCGGCGCAGAGGTAGACGTGCGAGGCCCGGTGGCAGGGCAGGTAGATGCCCAGCATCCGTTCGGCGATGTGGGCGAACGGCAGGTAGCAGATGTGCTCGACGTGCGGCGGCAGCTCCACCACGGCATCCAGCGCCAGCGCGTTGGCCATCACCTCGCGGTGGGTGAGGACAACCCCCTTGGGTTCACCGGTGGTGCCGGAGGTGTAGACGACGGTCAGCGGATCCCCTGGGCGGGCGGCGTCCAGTTCCTCGGCGAACTGCTCCGGCACCGGTTCGCGGAGCAGGTCGGCGTACGGGAAGTGGCCGTCCTCCGCACCCGCCTCGGCCACCACCATCCGCTCCAGCGGGGTGCCGGGGTCGGCCAGCAGCGGCTCCCATACGGCGACCTGCGCCGCCCCCTCCACCACGGCGAGGCGGGCCCGGCAGTTGCGGGCGATGTGGGTGATCTGCTCGGGGGCCGCGGTGCCGTAGACGCTCACCGGGACCGCGCCGAGGCGGACCAGCGCCAGGTCCGACAGCCAGTGTTCGGGACGGTTGGCCATCATCAGCAGTACGTGGTCGCCGCGGCCGACGCCGAGGGCCCGGTAGCCGGCGGCCAGGCTCCGGGTGTGCTCGTGGATCTCCGCCCAGCTGAACGTCGTCCAGTCGCCGCCGTCCGGATCCGCCGACTGCCAGGAGAGGCCGGGGAGTTCGGGGTACTCGTGGGCGTTGCGGGCCAGCAACTGCGGCAGGGTCCGGTCGGCCGGGGCGTCGGGCAGATCGCCGGCGGTACGGGGTGCTGATGTCATCGGGGCCTCCTTGCGGATCGGAAGGGAACGTCTGGGGAGACCGGGGCGCCGGGAAGCCTCTGCGGGCGTGCCCGGTGGAGCCGGGCCAAGAGGTGGGGGGCCGCCCGTGGGTCCGGGCTCCGGGGAAGGGCGGCCCTGTCCGAAGCCGCGAACGCAACACACGTGTCGTCGAGGGGAGTCGGCCGGGGCTCAACCGAGCAGTGAGCGGCCGATGATCTCCTTCATGATCTCGGTGGTGCCGCCGTAGATGGTCTGGACTCGGCTGTCGAGGAACGCCCGGGCCACCCTGAACTCGCTCATGTAGCCGTATCCGCCATGGAGTTGGAGACAGCGGTCGACGATCCGCTTCTGGAGTTCGGTGGCCCACCACTTGGCCATCGACGCGTGCACGGCGTCGAGCCGGCCTTGACCGTGCTCGGTGACGCAGCGGTCCAGGAAGGTACGGGTGACCGCGGTCTCGGTGGCCATCTCGGCGATCTCGAAGCGGATGTGCTGGAGCCCGGCCAGCGCTCTCCCGAACGCCTCGCGCTCCTTCACGTACCGCGTGGTGACGTCCAGGATCTCCTCGGCCGCGGCGGCGGCGCCTACCGCGATGGCCAGCCGCTCCTGGGCGAGGTTGCCCATGAGGTGGGCGAAGGCCCGGTTCTCCTCGCCCAGCAGGTTCTCCTTGGGGACGCGCACGTCGTCGAAGAACAACTCGGCGGTGTCCTGGGCCTTCTGGCCGATCTTGTCGAGGTTGCGGCCGCGTTCGAAGCCCTCCATGCCGCGCTCGACGACGAGCAGGCTCTGACCGCCGCTTCCGCCCTCGGGGGTGGTCCGGGCGACCACGACGACGAGGTCGGCGAGGATGCCGTTGGAGATGAAGGTCTTCGCGCCGTTGAGCAGGTAGTGGTCGCCCCGGTCGGTGGCGGTGGTGCGGATGCCCTGGAGGTCGGAACCGGCGCCGGGTTCCGTCATGGCGATGGCGGTGACGATGTCGCCGGAGACGAACCCGGGCAGCCAGCGGCGTTTCTGCTCCTCGTCGGCGAGCCGGGTCAGGTACGGGCCGACGATGTCGTTGTGCAGGCTCAGGGCCAGTCCGGTGACGCCGGCGCGGGCGAACTCCTCGATGAGGACGGCGCTGTACCGGAAGTCGCCGGTCCCGCCGCCGCCGTACTCCTCGTCGACGGCCATGCCCAGCAGGCCCTGGCGGCCCGCCGAACGCCACACCTCGCGGTCGACGACGCCGTCCTTCTCCCAGCGTGCGTGGTGCGGGGCGACCTCCTTGGCGAGGAAGGTCCGCACCGTCTCCCGGAAGGCCTCGTGGTCGGGGCCGTACAGGTCGCGTTCCAGGGTCACAGCCAACTCCTCACGTGCTCGATCAACCGAGCGGGATCGGGACCGACGGGGGTGACGTTGAGCATGGTCACGCCCGCCTCGCGGAAGACCTCGACGCGGTCGCGGACATAACCCTCGGGCCCGGCGAGGCAGAGGTGCTCCAGCAGTTCGGCCGGTACGGCGGCCTCGGCCTCCTTCTTGCGGCCCGCGAGGTAGTGCTCCTGGATGGCGGCCGCGGCGGACTCGTAGCCGTAGGAGCAGACCAGGTCGTGGTAGAAGTTGCGGCCGGGCGCGCCCATGCCGCCGACGTAGAGGGCGACGGTGGGGCGCATCAGGTCACGGACCCTCTCGGCGTCGTCGCCGATGGCCAGCGGGCCGCCCGCCACGACCGAGAGCGGGCCGAGTGCGGGATCGCGCTCGGCGCCGCCCTCGGCCAGGGAGCGGCCCCAGACCCTGGCGGCGTGCTCGGGGACGTAGAGGAACGGCAGCCATCCGTCGGCGATCTCGGCGGCCATCCGGACGTTGGCCGGGCCCAGCGCCGCGACGTAGACCGGGATGGCGTCGCGGACCGGGTGGTTCAGCAGCTTCAGCGGTTTGCCGAGGGTGCCGCCCTTCTCGGGTGGCAGGGGCAGGTCGGTGATGCCGTGGTGCTCGATCACCTCGCGCCGCCAGATCCGCCGGGACAGTTCGATCACCTCGCGGGTGCGGCCCAGCGGTCGGTCGTACCGGCGGCCGTGCCAGCCCTCGACGACCTGGGGTCCGGAGGCGCCGAGGCCGAGGAGGGCGCGGCCGCCGCTGAGGGCGTCGAGGCCGGCCGCGGTCTGGGCGATCAGCGCGGGGGTGCGCGAGTAGACGTTGAGGATGGCCGCGCCGATCCGCATCCGCTCGGTCTTCGCGGCGAGGTACCCCATGATCGTCGGGGAGTCGAAGCCGTAGGCCTCGGCCACCCAGACGGCGTCGAGGCCCGCGGACTCCAGGGCGGCGGCCCGGTCCGCGGCGGCGCGCGGATCGCCGGCGTACATCAGGGGGGAGGACAGTTCCATCAGCTGTGGTCCTTCAGAAGTTCGGGCGCGCCCCGGTGCCGGCTCATGGGTTCCTTTCTCGGTGCAGAGCGGACTCATCGCCGCCGACCGGAGACCTACTGAGCGTTCGCTAAGAACGTAGGAGTGCGCCCCCGGTCGGTCAACTCCCCGTACAGCACTTGTTTTTGTGGACCGACACCGGGAAAGTGACAGCACGCCGGTACCCGATGCCAGGCTTTGCTGATCGATCGCTAAGCAGCTGGAAGGAGGCGTCGCGGACTCACGGCCGCACGACGTCGCCGATCGCCGCCCGTCCCGAGGAGAGTCGTTGAACAGGGAGCCGCACCAGGAACCCACGCTCCCGGCGGAGCACTGGCGCTCCTACGGACCGCTCGGCCTGCACCCGATCCTGACGCACGCCATGGAGGCCTTCAACGAGCACGGCTACCACGGCACTTCGGTACGGGACATCGCCGGCCGGGTCGGAGTCACCGTCCCCGCGCTCTACTACCACTACGCGAACAAACAGGCGCTGCTGACCACCCTGCTGGAGACGTCCATCAAGGACGTCCTGGACCGCTGCCGGGCCGCTGCCGAGGAAGCCGGAAACGATCCGCCGGCGCGATTCTGCGGCATGGTCGAGTCGATCGTCCTCTACATGGCCCACCGTCAGCAGTTGGCTTTCCTGGACACCGAGATACGCAGCCTGGAACCGGCGAACCGGGCACGCTACGTCGCCCTGCGCGACTACCTCGAGCACATGCTGCTGGACACCGTCGAGGCGGGCCGCTCCCAGGGCGTCTTCACCACGCCGATCCCGGCCGACGCGGTGCGCGCGGTGCTCATCATGTGCCAGGGCGTCGCCGACTGGTTCCGCGCGGACGGCCCGCTCAGCGCGGAGGAGGTCGCCGAACGCCACGTACTGCTGAGCCTCGGCACCGTGGGCCACCCCGGCGCGGTCACCGGCGGCCCTCCGCTCCCGTTCCCACGGCACTCTTCCCTGCGGCCCCCCGCCCTCGCGCGGACCTCCGCCCCCCGGGGTTCCGCTCCGCGCGCCTCCCGGTGACACGGCGGGGCACCGCACGCTCCCGCCCGCCTCCGCCCGCCGGCAACGGTCGGGGCGGCCACCTCCGGCACATCCCTCACCGGCAACATCCCGACGTTCACCTCTGTGGTTCAGCACTGACGAGAGGACACTCCGCATGGACACGCTCGAGGCCCGCGCCCGGTTCCAGGAACTCCGGGCCAAGGACGGCCTGGTCTCCCCCGTCGAACTCGACGAGATCTGGGCGGCGTTGGCCACCGCTCGCCCCGAGGACATACTCGGCGGGTGGAAGGGCGGCGAGTTCCGCACCGGTCACCCTCTCGAGGGCATGCTGGCCGAGGCCGACTGGTACGGCAAGACGTTCGTCGCCTTGCACGACGCCAAGCCGCTGATGTGCCGGAACGCGGCGGGCGAGCTGTACTCCAACCGCGAGCTCGGCCAGGGCGAGGCCAGCCTGTGGACCGTCGAGTTCCGCGGCGAGCCGACGGCCACCATGGTCTACGACGGCCGGCCGGTCCTCGACCACTTCAAGTGGGTGGACGACACCACGCTGATGGGGATCATGAACGCCAAAGGGGTTCCCCCCGAGGGCCCCTTCTACTACTTCTTCCTCGACCGCGCCCCCGAGCCCCCGCACGAGGGCCCGCGTGCCGACGAGGGCTCGTGAGGCGTGTCCGCGCCGCGGTCACCGAGGCACCGGGCGCCGCGTTCACCGTCCGGGACGCGGACCTCGATGACCCGCGGCCGCGCGAGGTACTGGTGAGGATGACCGCGGTCGGCGTCTGCCACACCGATCTGAGGATGCGGGACACCTGGCCCCGGCAGCTCACCCCGATGGTCTTCGGCCACGAGGGCGCCGGCCGGGTCGTGGCGGTGGGCGCGGAGGTGACCGCCCTCGCGCCGGGGGACGACGTCTGCCTCACCTTCGCCAGTTGCGGTACCTGCGAGCAGTGCGCGGCGGGCCACCCGGCCTACTGCCACGCCGCGCAGGCCCTGAACCTCGCCGGCGGCCGCGACGACGGCACCACTGCGCTCTCTCTCGACGGCACACCGCTGCACGCCGGCTTCTTCGGCCAGTCCAGCTTCGCCACGCACGCCGTCGTCCACGAACGCGGCGTGGTCAAGGTGCCCTCCGACCTACCGGCCGCGGTCGCCGCGCCACTGGGCTGCAGCGGCCAGACGGGCGCGGGCACCGTGCTCAACCGGCTGCGCCCCGAACCGGGTTCCTCGCTGGTCGTCCTGGGCGCGGGCGGGGTGGGCCTGAGCACGATGATGGCCGCGGTGGCCGTGGGCTGCGACCCGGTGGTGGCCGTCGACCCGGTCGCCTCCCGCCGCGCCCTGGCCACCGAACTCGGCGCCAAGGCGGCCCTGTCCCCCGGGGACGGTCTGGTGGCGGCGCTGCGCGACCTCACCGACGGAGGCGCGCACCACGTCGTCGAGACCACCGGCCGTCCGGAGATGGCCCGCCGGGCCGTCGCCGCGCTGCGCCCGCGCGGCGAACTCGCCCTCCTCGGCCTCGGCGGCGAGGTGACGTTCGATGCGATGGGCCTGCTCGCCAAGGGCGTCCGCGTCCACGGGGTGATCGAGGGGGACTCTGATCCCGGACGCTTCATCCCCGAACTGATCGGCCTGCACAGGCGTGGCCTCTTCCCGCTCGACCGGCTGGTCACCGCCTTCCCGTTCGAGGACATCGGCGCGGCCGTGGCCGCCATGGAGGACGGCAGCGTGGTCAAGCCGGTCCTCACCTTCACCTGACACCGACCGCGCCGACCGCGCCGACGGGGAAGTGAGCCTGGAGTCACGTCCTGCGCGGCCCGCGTCGAGGGAGCCCGGCCTCCTGACGGCGTGTGATTGACTCGTCCGCATGGCCTCCTCCGCCTCCCCACCTGCCCGTTCGACCACGACGACCACGCCGACCGGCGGTACGACCGCGGCCGCTCGGCCCCGCAACCGCAAGCAGCTCATCGTCGAGGCGGCCGGGCGGGTCTTCAGCGAGCGCGGCTACCACACGGCGTCCATGGAGGAGGTCGCCGCCGGCGTGGGCATCTCCGCGGCCGCTCTGTACCGGCACTTCCCGAACAAGTACGCGCTGTTCGCCGAGTGCGCCGACGTCATGGTGGACGGACTGGTCGCGGCGCTCGACGAGGTGCCGTCCGGGGCGACCTTGACGGACGTGCTCACCGCCGTCACCCGGATCACCGTCGCTCATCGCGCGTCGGGCGGCGTGTACCGATGGGAGGCCCGGTACCTCAACCGGGAGGACCGCCGGCGTCTCGGGGCGAAGTTCGGCCGCCTCGTCGAGCGGGTCGACGAGGCGGTGCAGCGCGAGCACCCACTGCCTGACGAGCGCCTGCGGGCCATGGCTGCCCTGGGTGCGATCGGGTCCATCACAATGCACCACACCTCCATCGCCCAACGCCGGGCCGAGGAGCTGCTGCTGGCGTCCGCGCTGGGCGTGGCCGCGACTGATCCCGCGGCGGGCCGGCCGGGCGGGCGCCCCGTGGAACTGCCCGCCCGGCCGGTGCCGCGCACGCGGCGTGCGGAGATCCTCTCGGCCTCCGTCCCGCTGTTCGCCCGGGACGGATTCGCCAGCGTCACGAACGGACAGATCGCGGAGGCGGTGGGACTGACCCCGTCCGCGCTCTACCGCCATTACCCCGGCAAGATCGACATCCTGGCGGCGGCCTGCCTCCAGGCGGCGGGACTGCTGGCCCAGGGGGTGGAGCAGAGTCTGCACGAGGTGGCCGGCCCGCACGAGGCCGTCGTCGCGCTGGCGGCAACGTACGTGGCGTACAGCTTTGAATACACCGAGCTCAACAGCGTTGCCGAGGCCGAGCTGGCCGGCTTGCCGGCCGGCCTGCGGCGTCCCGTGGTCCTCGCGCAGCGGGAACACATCGCGGTCTGGGAGCAGCAGTTGCGACTGGTGCGTCCGGAGCTGGACCCACGCCAGGCCCGGGTGCTGGTGCACGCGGGATTCGGCGTGGTGGTCGAGGCGGGGCGCACACTGCGGTGGCAGGACGGTCCCGGCCGACGTGAGGCCGTGACCGCGCTGGTCCTGGGCGCGCTGGGTCTCTGAACGGCCGCCGGACCCCGGCGGCGACGGGGCGCGCGCCCCGTCGCGCAGCACCTCGTACCAGAGTCGCCCTACTGCCCGCCTCGCGGCCGACGGGCCAGCGGGCCGATGCGTCGATGGGCCGATGAACCGTGGGGCCGCCGATGGACCGCAAGGGCCGCGGGGCGGGCGGGCGAGATGGGATCGACGGCTCAGGCCGCCCTGTTTCCGGTGGGGATCGTGATGGGGGTGGTGGTCCCGGAGGAGCCCTTGTTGAGGAACAGCATGGCCAGGGCGCGCACGAACTGGTCGAACATGTAGAAGGTGCCGGGCATGACGGGCGACAGCCCCTCACGGAACAGGATGAACGCCGGCCATACGGTGCGGACCAGGGCCGCCGACGCGTAGTCGCGTTTCAGTCCCAGCCAGTCGCCGACCTCGTCGCTGAGGACGTAGCGCACGAACTCGTTCAGGAAGCCGCGCGTGACGCCGAGGTCGATCTGTGCGGTCAGACCGAGCAGATCCTCGGCCAGCGCGATGCCCTCGGTCGACGGGGTGAGGATCGGGGTGAGCACCTGAGCCGACTGCTTTTCGGCGGCCGCCCAGGTCCGGGGGATGTGCTCGTACGGCACACCGAGCAGATGGACGGCGACCTGCCACGAGTGCAGGAACGCCTCCTGGTCCGCGGCCGGGAACGGGATCTTCCAGTCGAGCAGCTTCCTGTACACGTAGGTGCCCAGGCTGTGGAAGGTGACCAGGATGTCGGCGGCGCTGATCGGGACGGTCTCGTCCGCGACCGCCCGCCAGTGCGGCGACTGCGGCAGCAGATGACGCACCGCAGCGTGCACCACGCGCGTCTTGTTGGCGGTGACGACGAACTGTCCCGTCGGCTCGAAGGCTCCCAGCTGGGACAGGTCGTAGCCGAACGTGAACGTCTTGGCCGCGCGGTCCTGCATGTTCGCGCCACCCGCGGACCAGTAGACGCTCTTGGCCTCGCGCGGAATCACGGTGCTCATGATTCCGCTGCCGAGGCCGTACAGCATGAAGAGGTACGTGTCCCTGCGCCGGTTGAAGTCGGCGGCACGAGCCAGTTTGGCGGGGTCGGCCCACGAGGGCAGCCCGTCGACCTGCCGCAGGTATGCGGCGAATTCGGCCGGCACGCCGCTCGGCAGCGGGTCGTTGTTGTTCACCCACGACGCCCATGCGGTGTTGATCGCCGGCACGTGGCCGTTGTCGACCATCGAGGCCATCAGAGGGTCCGCCGCGTCGTCCCAGATCCACTCCGGGCCGGTCCCCGCGGCGGCTCCAGCCACCGAATCCGTCGACGCCCACGCCTGGGCGGGGGTCGCCACGCCCACGAGGCCGAGCGCGACACCGAGGGACAGTGCCTTACGTCGACTGAGATTCTCCATTGACTTACCTGCTTCCCTGGTTGGGCGGGATGGTCCTAACTGCTTCACAGATACGCCATTTGCACGTCCGGTGCCTGATCCGGCTTGCCACACACATGTGATTTTCGATTAACATAGCGAGGTGTGTTGTCGTCGGCAATGGTGGTGACCGAGGGCTCTTCGCCCGTACGAGGACGGCCCCGCCCTGGACTCCGGCAAAGCCGTCACGGCCTGCTCCCCCACTGCCCTCGGGGGTGTACCGCCAAGGCGTCGGACACGAACCGAAACCGGTTGAAGGCCCGGGCCAGTTGCCGTCGGCTGCGGCGGGAAGCGGCGCGGCGGCGGCAAGCGGCGCGGCGGCGCCGAGCAGGACGAGCACGGCCGCGGCGAGCGGCAGGGTGAGCACGTCGGACGGCCGGTACGCTGTGAAGTCGACGGTGGCGACGAGCGCGACAGCCGGGGCGAGCAGCAGCCAGGCCGCCCGTCCGGGGCGGGCGCCGACGACGGCCACCGGCAGAACGCAGACCACGGCCGCAGCAACTGCGACGGTGACGGCGAGGGAGCTCGGGCAGAGCGGCGGCCTAGACGTTCGACAACGTCTGCACCAGACGGAGTTCAGGAGCCTCCGCCCCGACCGGCGTCAGGGTTTCCAGGTACGCAGGAAGGAGGCGATCCGGGGTGCTGTGCAGCGCGGACTGTTCAACTCGTGTGCGAGCGCGGTGAGTTGTTCCCGGGTGGGGCTGACAGGGATGTTGCTGGCCTCGAGATACATGACGGCGACCGCACAGGCCACGGTCAGATTGGAGCGCTCCAGCCAGCGGCAGCGGCCCAGAGTGTGCACCAGGGCGGCGGCACGGGCGTAGGCGCCGTCGTAGACGGGCGTGTCGAGGAGTTCGCCGCGATGGCGGGCGACTGCTGCGATGGGAACGCCGTAATCGTCGGCGGCCGGGTCACGATGGCCCGCCCGTTCTGCCACTTCGAGGATCCAGGACTCGTCGACGTGCAGAATCACGCGGCGGCACCCGGCCGGGACTCGGCGTACGGAGCGTCGAGTTGCCGCTCCAGGTCCTCGAGGAAGCTGCCGTGTTCATCGATGAGCCGCTGCGCGGCGGTCATGCCGGCGGCGCGAGCGCCGGTCGTGTCTTCGATGATGAGCCGCTCCACGTACTTGTTGAAGTCCAGTCGGCGGGCGGCCGCGGCGGCCTTGCCGGCCGCCAGCACGTCCTCTTCGAGCCGGACCTGTGTCTGCTTCTTCGTGGAAGTCACACTCCGCACGATAGCAGGGTG
>NZ_JBEOVB010000067.1:0-18348 GCF_040295245.1 Streptomyces sp. NPDC002884
AGCAGGAAGAGCCACAAGCCGAGGGCCATCGCCACCACAGCCCCGACGATCACCCAGATGTCGTCCAGTGGCCGCGTGGCCAGTTCCTCGGCGAGACGACGCCGCCAGCTCATGGCGGGCCGGCCTGCCCGCACCGAGACCACGTCGCACAGGAGCAGTCCGACGGCCGCGGCGGACAGCAGGGCCACCAGGGCCGCGGGAACCCGTCGCGCCGACCAGAAGCGGCGCGGCGTCCCGCCTGATGCGTCGGTCAGCGCCGTCGCGCCCGTGACCGGGGTGTCATCGGCGGACGGAGCCGCCTCGCCGGGATCGGAGGGAAGGCCGCTGTCGCCGGTCGGCTGCCGCCAGGTGTTCGCGCTCATCGCACCCTTTCCTGGTCCGTGTGCCGTCCATGCGCCGAGTGCAGCCTCTCGACCGACACCTGGAGGTCGGACACGTCCATGCCGGCCCATGTCCTGAGCCGTTCGGTGACCTCCCGGCGCACAGCGGCGCACTGTGCCCCGATGTTGGACGGGTAGCCGAGCTCGACGGCGATGCGCAGCCGGGCCTCGCCGAGCGCGGCCTCGCCTCTCGCGGCTGACTCGGCGTCTCGTCCTGCGGTGTTCCGCCCCGGTGCCTGCCGCACGGATGTGTTCACACGTGGCGTCCGGCGGCCCGGCGGTACGCGGCCGGCCGACTCGGTGAACCGACTCAGCGCTTCGCGCGCCACACGGGAGGCGATCTTCGCAACGACCCGGTCGGCGACGGTGATCGCACCGCGTTCCCCGCGGGGAACGGCCGGACGCCGATCTGCTCCACTGGTCACTGCCGCCAGTCTCCCCGAGTCCGTCGTCGGTCGTCGCGGATCCGCTCCTGGCGGTCCCGGCGGCGGACGAAATCGCCCAGTTCGAGATCACCTTCCGTGAACCGCCCGACCACAAGACCGACGATGCCCAGGCCCAGCACCAGCAGGAAAGCCCAGAAGCCACCGAAGTACGCCGCGAAACCCAGGGCCATTCCGGCCATCAGGCCCACCACGGACCTGCTCATCAGGCGCTCCTTCAACTCACGTGGGCTGCTCCGCCCCTGCTACTGGATTCGCTGCCGCTCTTCCCCTTCGTCCTCCTGGTCGTCGGGCAGCTTCACATCGCTGACGGTGATGTTGACTTCCACGACTTCCCGGCCCGCCATCCGTTCGACCGCGGAGATCACGTTCTCCCGCACTTCACCGGCCACGTCCGTGATGGAGACGCCGTAGTCGGCGACGATCTCCAGGTCGATGGCCGCCTGCTGCTCTCCGACCTCGACGCTGACCCCGCGCGTGGCGGATTTGCCACTGCCTGCGCCGGGCATCCGTTCCCGCATGGATCCCATCGAGCGGGCGAGTCCGCTGCCCAGAGCATGGACGCCGAGCACGTCCCGTGCCGCTATACCGGCGATCTTCTCCACCACCACATCGGCGATGGTCGTCCGGCCGCGAGAACCGGGCGCACCGCTGACTTTTACGCCGGTGTTCTCAGTCATCGGGACATTCCTCCCTCAAGACGCCCACATGGCACTCACCGTTGATATTATATTCGCTTTAGTATGTTTTTCCCTGATATAGGGCATGAGGCGGAATGGTCCGACGAGCGGCCCGAACACCCCTGCCTGGAGCCCTCCGGGACACTCCGGGCGCAGTGCGGCGGCGGGAAGAGAACTGCAGCCATGGGAGCAAGAGGGTAAGAGGCTGGTGAGGACCGAGGCGTGGACGCAGGCAGTACGGCACGAGCTCGGCCCGGGCCGGCTGCTCCCGCTCGGCGGCCCCGACGACGGGACATGGATCACCGAACAAGCCGCCTGCCGCGCCCTCGGGCGCGCGGCCGCTGAGGTTCCCGGTGTCTGGCTGGAGTCTCTGCGCATCGGACCGGTACCACTGGACCCAGTGTCCGAGCCGGCCGTCCGTCCGCCGGCCAGCGCGCTACCACCTGGCCCGCTCAGGATCGAAGCCGCCTTCACGGCATCCCTCGGCCAGCCGCTGCCTCACATTGCCGACCAGTTGAGGAGCGCGCTGCTCTACGCAGCCGCTCAAGCGCTCGGCCTCGCCGCGGTGACCGCTGACCTGCGCGTCACGGATCTCCATGCAAGCTCGAAGGCGGTCGAAAGGTCGCGAAACACAACGCAGGCCGTGAAGCTCGCGCCGCAGGCCGCAGCCGCGCGAAGCTCGCCACCGGCGACGGGAACAGGATCCACGCGAGGGCCTGTCCGTGAGCTGTCGGACGTCGCGATGGGCACTGCGGGCGTCGCCCGCCTCACCGCCGTGCTGGGAAGCCGCCCGGTCAAGGTGCGGGACCATGACGATCCACCCGTCCGTCACATCGAGGTCCAGCTCGCAGTCGCCCCCGGACACCATCCACTGGAAGTCGCCCGCGCTGTCCGGGCCGCTCTAGCCGACGCGGCCGCCACTGGCACCCCGGGCCCGGTCACCGCCGCCGTCCTCATCGTAGAAACGGAAATCTAGCCTTCAGTCTGGCGGCAGCGGACGTGAGCGGGGTGAAGGTGGTGTACCGCTCTTTCACTGCTGATCACGAATCCTGGTTGCTGTCGGTGATGTCGCTGAGCAGCGCCACGAGCTCTCACCCGTTGCGTGACGCTGCCGCCGGGCCGGTCGCCTGACACTGTCAGAGTGTGGGCGCCGGCATTCAGCGGCCGGGCCGGGGCTGATAGAACCTTGCCTGCGCAGTCAGTCCAGACCGGGGAGAGGAATCCGTGACCGAACCCCGCTCATCAGCGGCTCTCGCCGCCGCGGCCGTCACCGCGGCAGTGCTGCTGGCACGGTGGTGGACGAGCTTCCGCCTCCGTGCCGCCCGAGTCCAACGACACGACAATGGCCCCACCACAGACCACCAAACCTGCGACGTTTACTCGGCGCTGTCTGCCTGCGCCGCTGACCATGCGCTGCGTGACGCCGAAGAGCATCTCCGCCTGCATTGGAACCAGTTGCGGCCGCTCTATCCCCAGCACCCCGATGACGCCGCACCTCACTGACCGATGACGCAAAAGGCAGCGCGGCCGGCTCCAGTGGTCCGTCGTACGTGTTCACCCGCCGGCACGCTTCCTGTGTCCTTCATGGCGCGCCGGGCATGTCTTGGCCTGCGGGCTCAGGCTGGCATGCCGCTCACGGGAATCGTGCCGCCGGGCGCGGTCCTGGCCGCGCCGTCAGGGGCCAGCCGGCCATAGCCCGAAGCGATGGCGAGGACGATGGGCATCTGAATCGGTCCGGTGTATTGCCGGTTCGCGGCGACGATCGTCGCACCCGCATGATTCCGCGCTCACGTCAGCAAACCATCGCGCGGACGCACCCAAAGACCGGCCTGCCACCTTCCGCCCACTCACCGGCGGGCCGCCGGCCGGGGGCAGGCACCATGTCCGCCCCCGCCACCACGATGGCTACATCAGCTGTAGGCGTCCTCAGCGGGACGGTTCCGGGGGCGAGTGCGGGCTGGCCAGCCCCGCGTCTCAACTACGGCGGCGCAGCCTTCTCCCCACGCACGTCGCGACGCGCTCGAGACCGCCGATGCGCTGCCTCCTGTAAGCGGCAGAACGGTCATGCGGACAGGAGGCTTGTGCGGAGTTTGGCGAGGGTGCGGTTGAGGAGACGGGAGATGTGCATCTGCGAGAGGTTCAGTTCGCGTCCGATGTCCGCCTGGGTCATCTCCTGGCCGAAGCGCATCTCGATGATGGTCCGCTCCCGCTGATCAAGATTCTGGAGAAGGGGGCCGAGCGCGTGCAAGTCTTCGAAGAGTTCCAGGGCCGGATCGACGTCGCCGATGGTGTCCGCGTACTTCGGCCCGTCGCCGGATTCGTCGTCGCCGGCCGGGAAGTCGATGGAACCGGCGACGTAGCCGTTGGCGGCGACGAGGCCCTCGATGACCTGGTCCTCGGTCAGATCCAGGTGGGCGGCGAGTTCCTTCACCGTCGGAGTCCGGCCGAGCAGGATGACGAGGGTCTCCTTGCTCTTGGCGAGGTCGACGCGCAGTTCCTGCAGGCGGCGCGGGACGTGCACGGCCCAGGTGGTGTCGCGGAAGAAGCGTTTGATCTCGCCGACTATGTAGGGGATCGCGAAGGAAGTGAACTCGACCTCGCGCGACAGGTCGAACCGGTCGATGGCCTTGATGAGGCCGATCGTGCCGACCTGGATGACGTCCTCCATCGCACCGCTGCCCCGGTTGCGGAACCGACGGGCCGCGAAGTTCACGAGGGACAGGTTCATCTCGATCAGAGTGTTGCGGGCGTACTGGTACTCGCGGGTGCCCTCTTCCAGGACTTGCAGCCGGTCCAGGAACAGTCTGGTCAGTTCGCGCGCATCCCGGGGGGCGACCTTTCCACCGTCCTCGATCCACGGCAGGTCGACCATGACCTCCGGCGTTCCCGTGGTGGTGCAGGCGGATGCTTCGGGGGCGTTCACGGGGGACGTCACAGTGCCGCCTTAGATGGAAAACAAGATGAGCCTCTCCTGCCCGCCCCGTCTGGATGCATGTCCGGCGTGCTTCTCTATTTCGCCTGGCCTGAAAACGTCGGGTACGGACGGTTCACGAGAAGTGGGGCCGACCGGAGGTGATGAATGCAACGGGTCACGTCCTGCGGGTGTTTGACACTGTCGCCGACGCAGAGGTGGTCTTCGGCGGCTGAGCTTCTGTCCCGTTCTGGCGGCGGGAGGCAGCGAGTTGCCCCCTTCGGGGTTGGTCGAGGTCCTCATCCACAGATACGGGTGCTCTGCGACCGCGGCCAGCTCACGCTGAGCAGCCACGCCGGGAGGTCAGGACGCGGTGGGTACCGCTGCATCGAGGCCGCGGGAGGCGACGAGCTGCGCACTGCCGTCAGCCAGGCGGTAGCACAAACCCACCACAGCGGCCTGTCCGGCGGCGACTCTCTCGGCGAGCACCCGGGAGCGGTCCAGCAGCAGGTCGACGGTGTGCCTTATGTGCTCGGCGAGGATCTCCTCCGGCTCCACCCGTCCGGCGGCCCGGGCCGCCAGCACACTGGGAGTCACCCGCTCCACGACATCTCGGACGTACCCGCCCGGCACCATGCCGTCCTCCAGCACGGCGCACGCCGCGCCGACCGCGCCACACGAATCGTGACCGAGCACCACCACCAGCGGGCAGCCCAGTACGTCCACGCCGTACTCGATACTGCCCAGCACTTCCGCACCCATGACGTGGCCCGCGGTGCGCACCACGAACAGGTCACCCAGGCCGCGGTCGAAGACGATCTCAGCGGCCAGCCGGGAGTCGGAACATCCGAACAGCACGGCGAAGGGCTGCTGTCCCGGGGCGATCTCGGCACGGCGGGTGGCGTCCTGATTGGGGTGCTCAGGCGCGCCGGCGACGAAGCGCTGGTTACCGGCCATCAGTAGCTCGAAGGCGTCGCGGGGCATCGGGACCTGGATTTCAGTCATGCCCGCAGCCTAGAGCCGGCACCATCCATTACACCGCCCGGCCCCGCCGCAGCTCGTCAGGGAGCGCCGCGCCAAGGGGCTGGGACATCACCCCAAGGCGCCGGGCGAGGGCGGTCTCGAGGTGAGACCTCAGCGCGCGGCGCTGCGGCCCCGCCCCGTGCGGCCACCGGTCCACAACCCTCCGTTTGTCGTCCACACCCGCACAACGAGCGAGGCGCTGCCCGCGCTGTCGGCCAAACGAGGGCGGACGGCCGGGATCACTCACGGTCCTCTCCTTCGGGCCTGCGCCCGCAGCGACGCCACGGCGTCCCTTGCTCGTCCTGCCTCTGCTCAGCGAGCGCGGCGGTCACCTCGTTGACGCCCCGTCGAGGACCTTCCTTCGGTCCCTCCGCGCTGCCCCGGATCTCACACTGATCGAGAAGACGGGCAAAGTAGCTGTAAGCGGTGAGCCGTTCCATCCCTTCCTGTTCAATCAGCTCATCGCGGGTGTGCCGTGCTCCGCGACATCGACGACGTGGCCACCCCATGCAGCTCCACGCCTGCCGAATCCGCAGCGCTGACCTGGCTATTCAACGGCGAGCGACGTCGCTGCTCGAGGCATCGGACAGCCTGATGCGGGCCGTGATGCGCTTTCCGACCGACCGCTGCTCGGCAAAGAGGGCCTCGGTGACCGCCTTGACGATCTCCAGGCCGTGCTGGCCGACTCTGTCGGGATCGGCGGCCCTGGCCGCGGGCACGGTGGGGTCGCTGTCCCACACGACCACGTCAACGGCGTGGGCGGTGATGTGCAGTTCCATCAGGACCGGGCCAGGTGCGTACTTGAGGGCGTTGGTGACCAGTTCGCTGACGACCAGCTGGGTGACGTCCCTCGCCCGCTCGGACACCGGCAGGTGATGGTCGGCGTGGACCTGGTCGAGGAAGGCGACGGCGTGATGGCGGGCGTCGCCGATGCAGCCGCCGCCTCCGTCCAGGGCGTAGCCGGCACGCATGAGGTGTTCTTCCGGCGTCGGACAGTCGTCAACGTCGTCCTGGGATCCCACTGGCGTCGCCCTCATTCCCCGTTCACGAGCGCGCCCCTACCCCTGATCCCGTCATGCATGCCAGAGGCATGTTGTTCGGCACTGCCTCCTCATGCATGGAGGCGAGGAGGTGGGGCAGAATCGTCGGTGCACGCCCCGCCCCGGGGCAAGCCTGAGCGCAGTCGAGGAGACGGTGAGCGACATCGAGCAAGCGGACCGGCCGGACCGGTTCGCCGTCGTCCACCGCATGGCCGGCGGCGTGCGGGTCGTGACCGTGCAGGGCGAGATCGATCACGACGTCAAGAACGCCTTCGGCAATGCCCTGCTGTCCGGAGACGGCACGGCACAGGCGTCGCGGATCGTGGTGGACCTCAGCGGCGTGACCTTCATGGACTCCAGCGGAATCACCGTCTTCGTCGCCGCCCACCAGGCCGTCAGCAGCACCGGGGGATGGGTGCGCATCGCCGCCGCCCAGAAACCCGTCCTGCACGTCCTGCGCCTGGTCGGCATCGACGCCGTCATCACCTGCCACGCCACCCTCGAGCAGGCCCTCGGGCCCTGACCCTGTCACCGGTGCGCGGCAGGTCCTGCCGGATAGCCGCTCCGCATCGGCCGGCAGGGCGTACGTCCGTGCGCACCGAAGCGACCCGTTGCGTTCAGTGGGACGATGGCAGGAGGGGGCAGGGGCGCTCCCCCGGGTGCGCCCGTCCCGAGACAGACAGCAGGCCCGACCATGACCAAGCAGCCGAAGTCGTCCCGCCCCGCGCCGGACAAGGGTCCGAGTCGCCATGAGGGCACCGATCAGCACGGCTGGTCGCCGGATGTGGACGCGACCCACCAGCAGGACAACCCGAGCGCCCGCCGCTCCTTCCACGCGGACAAACACGCGCCCTCCAAGGGATCCGGACGGGCAGTCTCCAAGGAAGAGGCAGGCAACGCCCACGGAGAGCCCACCCGAAGCAGCCACAGACGCGGTGAAGAACAGAGCAAGAACTCACCGGAGAAGGGCATGCACGACAGCGGCCCCCGGGGTCGATCCCAGCGGCCCAGCGGAACGAGGGACGCATCCGCCGTGACGGGCGTGGATCCCCAAGAGCCGCCCGGGAAGCGCAGCGGCGGATAACGCACCACCGGCATCGAGGCCCCTCCTGCCGCCCCGCCCTCGATCAGGTGCTGAGACCCTGACCGCTCTAGCGGGGCTGGCCCGCAGCGTCCTGCCCGGATCGCCGCTTTACGGCCTCACCCAGTTCATGTCCCAGCGTCTGCGATAGTGGCTGCCCCAGCGCCCAGGCGATCACCATCTCGGCGACCGCGTGCAGCTTGATGTTGGTGTGCTGAGAGACCTCGCGCAGCACCTCGAACCCCTCGGCCGGCGGAATCCGGTGGATCACGACGAGTACACCGATCGCTTGGTCAACCACGGCGTGGGAGCCGACGGCGTACCGCAGCTGTGCGTTCTCCTGCTCCAGACGGGCCACCGCGGCTTCACGCATTCCGTTGGGCAGGGGCCGCTGCGCGCGGGAAGCCGTCATTCCGGGTCTCCATACAGGGGCGACGTTTCCAGTACGCCTGCCCCGGACCGGAACGGCAAGACATCAGCGCGATGCGAAGATCACGTCGAGCCTGGGAGGCTGACTGGCCAACCTCTCTCCTGCCGAGTCGCCCCCGGGCCAGCCCTCACACCTGCGGGAGCGCGACTGACCCGCCACGCAAAACCTCCCTTGCACCTGCGCAGCCACAGAACGGAAGCCCTGATATGCACATGTTGTAATTCAGCGTGCGGAGGTACCGGAGTCGAACGGCCCCCGGGCCGGGCGGCGGAACCCCTCACAGACGCCGGCCACATTGATGCTTTTGAGCGTCACGGCCGACACCACCCGAGACTCAGCAACGCTGACGCCGCCTACGGTCCTCACTGGTCCAACAGACCCGCACGCGAAGCCACCTCAGCCACAACCTCTGTCTGCGGTGCCACTGGAAGCCGTGATTCCGAGACCGTTGCTCGCCTCGATCAACGTCCCGTGTAACAAGTTCCTTGATGCGTACAGGCGTTGTGAGGTTGGTGGTATCGGTGGGCGATCGCGCGAGTGATCTTTGGGATCACGCATCGTTGTCTGGTGTCGGTGACTGTCGGCAACCAGCAGTAAAACTTGCGTCTATGCGCAAGGTTCCGCAGAGACATGCGGACAGGCGCAAGGTTTGCCACCAGCTGAAGGGCATGTGCCTGCTACTCGAAGATTCTTTGCCGGTTGGGCTGCCGCCCAAGACCGAGAGGTAGACAGTCTGCTTGGACGGAGAACGAGATGACGGAGAGCTCAGCCATGTCGCCGAAACCCCCGACGCGACCGAGGTCGATGAGATAGCCGGCCAGGTCATGGCGGTTCGAGGAAGAGTGCTGAGCGAGGACGGCGACGGCTTCCTCGGTACGTCCGGCGCCGGCGAGGAGCTCGGCGATGTGCGGCGCCGCGTACCGGGTGGCGCCCTCGGGGTGGGAGCGGGCCTGTGCGACGGCTTCGTCGACGCCGTCGCGGGTGGCGATCAGCGGCAGCCGTATCCAGACAGGTCCCAATCCTCCTCGCCCCCGCGGGCGGCGGCGAAGGCGTCGAGGTATGCCAGGCCTTCCTCCGGGCGGCCCTGGTCGAGACACAGCTCGGCCAGCGTATGGAGGACCCAGTCATCCCCGTTGCGGACGTCTGCCAGGACCCGCATCACGGCGATCGCCTCGCTCCCCCGGCGGTGCCGGCCAGAAGCTTCCCTCACGGGCGGCATGAAGGCAGTCACGCGTTCATCGTTGCAAGAGGCCGCGGTCGGGCCGTGCGCTGGTCAGCCGTAGCCGAGCGGGCCCGCTCTTCATCCGGCCGGAGGCGGAAGTCCCCGTTGGACACCATCAGGCTGAACCGGTCGGCGGGCCGCCACCGTCCGCTGAAGCCGTAGTAATTGCCAGGTGCGAGGTCGGGCTGGCCTCTAGCCTGATGCGGTGAGTCCTTATTCGATGTCAGCCAAGGATGTAGTCGCGCTTGTGGAGCGGCTCGACGCCCACGGCGTAGATGCGTGTATCGGGGGCGGGTGGGGCGTGGACGCGCTGCTCGGGGAGCAGACGCGAGAACATTCCGACCTTGACGTATGGGCGCCGGCCGCCCACCTTGAGCAACTGTTCGTCGCGTTCGCGGAGGCCGGTGTCGACCGGATCTTCCCGTGGCCTGGTGACAGGCCGTGGAACTTCGTCTTGCACGACGGCGTCCGGTTGCGGATCGACTTGCACCTCTACGAGCCGCTCGCGGACGGATCACTGCACTACGGATCCGTGGTGGAGGGCGGTCCTTTTCCAGCTGAGGCACTCGCCGGACACGGTTCGATCGACGGCACTGCGGTGCGGTGCGAGTCGGCTGAGTGGGCGGTGCGCTGGCATACGGGATACCCGGCTCGTGATGTCGATCGCCACGATGTGCCGTTGCTGTGCCAGCGGTTCGGGATCCCTCTGCCGGAGGGCTTTGAGCCGCTTGGCCAAGAGCCCGGTGTAGGCGCTGGGTGATCTTCCTCCATCGGTGTCTCCTCGTACCCGGCGCGGGACGCTCAGGATTCTGAGTGTCGGGCCTCGCGCAGCAGGGCGAGGAACGGCAGCCAGGTGCAGGTCGCGCACTGTTGCCGGACCTGCTCGGGGGTGAACCATCCGGCAGGCCCGCACTCCGAGTCCGGAGGTGGATCCACCGGCGGACCGGCGAGGCCGGTCTGCGCGGTGAACATCAGCGTGTACGACAGCGGGAACGGGTACGGATAGCTGTCCGGTGGTTTCTCGTACAAGGTGAATCGTTGCCATCCGAGCAACGTCAGTGCCTCGGCGGGTACGAGAAGGCCCGTCTCTTCGTTGATCTCTCTCGCTGCGGCCCGTCGGGCGTCCTCGCCGGAGTCGATGTGACCGCCGGGGACGTCCCAGCCCCGTCCGGGGAGGTTGACGTGCGTCAGCAGCAGGTGGCCGCGGATCTCGGATACGAGGCCGAAGGCCGCGGTGGTCAGGTGCTGGGGCGGGTGGAAGTCCGCCCGGACCACCTCCATCAGATGCGGCACCGGGATCCACGGGGCGCTGCTGGTGGCGATGACCTCCTCCGTCATAGGTGCGCTCGCAGGGTGTCGACCAGCATGGTCGTGGAGTACGGCGCAATCCGGTCGATCGCGTGTACGTGTGCCGCGACCTCGACGGCGGACGCCACCTCGCTCGGGTACGCGGTGATGCTGGCGCGCGCGGTGGCGAAGACATCCGGGCGCAGGAGGCGGATCTGGCGGTCGGCGGTGGGCTCGTCGTAGAGGAACACCCGGTCGACGCACCGCAGCGCGCCCACGAGGATGGCGCGTTCGCGTTCGCCGACGATGGGCCTGCTCGGGCCTTTGAGGTCCCGGACCGACTGGTCGCTGTTCACCCCGACGACCAGGAGGTCACCCAGCCGGCTCGCCTCCTCCAGGAACGTCAGGTGTCCCGCGTGCAGGAGGTCGAAGCAGCCGGTGGCGAGCACGACGGTCCGGTCGCCGGGCTGGCTGCTGAGCCAGTCCCGGATGTCGTCGAGTGGCACCGCGCCAATTCCGCCGTCGCGCGGCGCCGTCATCGCGCGACGCCCATGAGCAGGTCCCGCGCCGGCGTCAGCTCGACCCACCGGCCGTCGTCGGCGGCCGAGGCGTAGGCGCCGTCGATCACCAGGGAGGTCGTCAACGACTCCGCCAGCAGCGGTGCCGCCTGTTCCGGGTGCCGGGTCTTGGTCAGGAAGTCGGCGAACATCGCGGCGAACCAGTCGGGGTGCCTGGGGTCGTCGAAGTTCGATCGCAGGGCCGCACGGTGCGGCCGGCCGTTCAGGCTGTACTGGACGTCGTCGTTCTCCACGGTGACCCAGCCGCCGCTGCCGATGATCGAGTAGTAGCTGTTGCGGTAGCCGGCCGACCAGGTCACATCCAGTTCGATCTGGACGTCGTCGTCGCACCGGATCATCAGCTTCGCGGTGTCCTCCGTGCCGGTGTGCCCGTCGTGGCGCAGGGAACCGGTCAGGCAGGACACGGCCAGCGGCGTGCGCCCGGTGAGGTGGGTCGCCAGGTAGACGCTGTGGGGGCCGTGGTCGCGGAGGATCCCGCCACCGGCGATGACGGGATCACGCCGCCAGTGCGGGTTCCACTCGGGGACGCCGACGGCGTGGCCCTGTCGCAGGGTGCGGAAGCGGGCACTGAGGACGTCGCCGAAGCCGGGGCTGCGGACGACCCGTTCCATCTCCGTGAGGATGGGCGCGAACTTGTAGTTGTGGCAGGGGTAGAAGACCTTGTCCGAGGCCGCGATCTGGTCGAGCACGCGGTCGTAGCGGCCCTCGTGCGGCATCAGCACCGGCTTTTCGCACAGCACGTGCAGTCCGTCGCGCAGGCCGCGCTCGATGTAACCGGCGTGGCTGTTGGGCGGCGTGCAGATGTCGACGAAGTCCGGGGCCTCGCGGTCGGTCATCTCCTCGTAGGTGGCGTAGGCGCGCAGCCCGGCCCGTTGGGCGGCTGCCGCGCGTGCCGGGGTGGGGTCGACGACGGCGGTCACGTCGATGCCCTCGGTGTTGCGGTATCCGATGGCGTGACCGGTCGCGATGGTGCCGTAGCCGATGAGGGCGCCCCTCATGATGTGCCTCCGTCAGAGAGCAGTTGGAGTAGTTGGTCGCGGTGTGCGGTGAGCTGGACGTCCGAGCGCACGCGGTAGGTGGGGCAGTTGTTGACGGCGGCGTGCAGTTGCGCGCGCATCCGTGCGTACTGGGTGGAGAAGGCGCGGTAGTCGCCGCCGTACAGGTCCAGCAGGTCCTCTTCGAGCCGGTAGACGTTGAGCCCGAGGGCGAACTGTTCGACGATGCCGACGGCCTCGTCGGGGGGCAGTTGCTGCACGTCGTGTTCGCCGGGAGTGCGGAAGTCGGCGATCCACAGGGCGCGCAGCGGCATCGCGGCGCGCGCGTGGTGGGGGAACGCGTCGTACGGGTCGACGAGGCGCTCGCTCGGGTCGAGGGCCGCGGTGGTCGCTGCCTGGTCCAGCCAGGGGCCGGGCCGCATCCGCATGGTGCTCGCGACGCCCTGGACGGCCCCGTCTGCTAGGACCACATGGGAGTTGGTGATGAACGTCGCGTCGCCGTTGCGGCACAGCCCGGTGACCAGGACGGACTTGCCGGCGCCGCCGCGGCCGACGACCAGCGTCGCCCCGTCGCCGACGGCGAGGGCGGCTGCCTTGAGGAAGAGCCCGCCCGTGGTGGCGGTGTGCCGAAGGAGCAGGTACTTCACGACGTACGGCCAGACCAGCCGTTGAAGGTGGTCCCCCACGAGGACGATCCGGTTGCCCGAGGTGGACATGCGCACCGGGGGGCCGAAATGGTCGGTCACGTAGTAGCCGGAGGCGAAGTTGAGGGCGCGCGCCGTGGTGTCGGCGGGCAGGCCGGGATCGGCGTCCGACAGGCACCACAGTTCCACGTCGGGCACGGTGGTGACCGGCATCCGGGCGGCACGGCTGAAGTAGCGCAGCGCGGGGAAGTCGGCCTGGTCGCTGGCGATGCGCAGGGTGAGCGGGCCGATGCGGACGACCTGATCCGTACGCAGGCACACCGGACCGGGCAAGGGCGGGTGCGTCATCGTCCTTCCTTTCCCAGGGTCGTGCAGGCCGACCGGAAGGTGCCGGGATCCTGCCGGGCGGTGTCGAGGGCGTCGATGCGGTCCACCAGTGCGCGGATCGCCGCGCGCGGCGCGGTGACGGGCCCGGTGTCGTTGCCGGCGAGAAGCTCGGCGACCTCGGTGACGACGAACTGCCGTTCCACCTCGTCCACCGCGTCGGCGACGGCCGCGAGTGCGTCGTCGAAGCAGCCGTGCCGGCGGCCGGCGATCAGGATCTCGGTGGTCTTGCGGTCGTAGTCGTCCGCGTCGGTGAGACCGGCGCAGCTCAGGTAGTGCTCGACACGGAAGTTGACCAGGCCCGGATAGCGGGGCTGCCCGGTGACGGGGTCGAGGTCGGGTGATCGGACCTGCCAGATCTGCCGGTCGGTCCGGTTGTAGGTGCCCAGGTCCGGGTCGGTGACGCCGCGCCCGGCGAGGACCGCCGTCACCTCCGGGCGCGGCGGGAACGGCACCGGGCCCGGGGCGTTGAGGTCCCAGGTGTCGGGGTTCAGGTAGTCGTTCAGGCAGGCGCGGACCTGGGCTTCGGGGCATAGGACCCCGAGTTCTTCGACTCCGATCTGGCCGCGGCAGTAGGTGCCGCGGTCCGCGTGCGGGACGGGGGTGTCATCGCCGGGGACCTGTGTCTTCTCGAAGTCGACGAGATAGTGCCGGCCGTCGTGCACGAGGATGTTGCGGGGACTCAGGTCGCCCCAGAGGATGCCGCGGTCGAGGAGGGCGTCCATCAGATCCCGGTAGTCGCGCAGCAGCGACATGTGCTTGCCCGGTGCCAGCAGTATCGACTCGGCGGTCTCACCGGGCACCCACTGCCAGACGGCGTAGACGTGCCCGGTGGCGCCGTCCCGAATTGTTGCGAGCAGGGGGGCGAGCTGAAGGCGCCTGCCTCGGCCGAACGTGATCCCGTCGGCGAGCCGGGAGGCGATGGCGCGATAGGCGAACTGTTCCCGGGCGAACCGGCCGGGTTTGGCAGGGTTGGCGCGTTTGCTGATCACGCGGGTGCCGTCGGGCAGGCGCCACGACTTGACGATGCCCTGGCGCAGGCGCGCGTTCGGTCCGGGCACCTCGTGCTGGCTCTCCACGAAGTCCGAGAAGCCCGTGCCGAAGTCGTCCAGCAGGGCACCGATCATGTCCCGGTGCCCGGGATCGGGTACGTAGGCCCGGGTACGGTCGTCGGCCGCTGTCAGTACCTGGCCCAGGTCGCCCGTGAGGCTCGTCTCCGCCGTGCCGGGGCGGGCGAAGCGGAGCCGCCCGATCTCGTGCTGCAGCCGGGCGCGCTCCCGGGCGTTCTTCGTGGACGCGAGGTGTTCACACAGCCCCACGACGGCGTCGGGCGCGTCCGGCCGCAGGTAGACCGCGACCAGGCGGCAGTCCCCGGTGACCTCGCGCAGCCGGGCCGCCACCGTGGCGGCGCGCGCCGGCAGTTCCGCCAGCCGCTCACCGACAAGGGCCTGGACACTCGCTTCGGCCCGGCCGGTCGTGTCCCAGGAGTATTCGGGGAGTTGAGCGGCGCGGATCATCGGGAACCCGCCCGGTCCGCCGTCGGCCAGGTGGCGGGACGCAGTACGGCCGACAGCAGTGCTCCGGACGCGTCCTGCTCGGCCACGCCGACCAGCAGGTGCCCGCCCGTACGGGGGACGCGGTAGCGCAGCCGGACGCAACGCCCGGGCAGCAGGTCACAGCTGTCGTGGCCGCCGACAGCGGTCAGCTGTCCATCAGTGAGGACCCACTCCGTGCCGATCGCTCCGAAGTCGACCCGGCCGCGTTCGGTCGCCGCGTCGGCTGATTCCGGCAGGCCGACCATGACAGTCACCCGGTCGCCGTCGCGGCGGACCTCGACCGTCCAGGGCGGCGCCGGTCGGCCGGTGTCCAGTTCCATCCGGCTTCCGAGCAGTGGGTTCACCGTGGCGGGGTCGAACCAGTCGGGCAGGAGCAGCGCCTCCTCGTCGACCGGGAGCCGCGCCCAGAAGTCCCACCACAGGCAGCGGGGATACGGGCCGGTGCCGGCCGGTACGGGCAGCGGATTCCTCCCGAGGAGCACGGTCGAGGCCCAGCCCGCCCAGCTCACCGCGTCCCCCGCGTCCAGATCCTCGACCAAGGCGAGGAACCGCTGCGTGTCGAATGCCTCGTGCTGGACCAGGGCGTGCAGGTCGGCCAGCTCGGCCAGCTTGACGTACGGCTTGGCGCGATGTGACAGCGACCACATGTTGGTGAAGTTCAGGAAGGCGTGGGCGCAGAGCACGATCGCCAGCAGGCAGGGGTCGGGAAGATGGACCCGGCCCACCGTGACGCCGCCGTCGACCATCCGGCCGTGCCCGATCGGGTACATCGAGGGAGCGCGGCGTGGCTGATACCAGGTCCCCTGCTCCGGGGGTGTGAGGTCCGCGTGCCGCACCGCACCGTACCCGGGTACCGGAACGTAGGCGTGCACGTCGATCTCGACGCCCTCACGGGTGAATTCGCCGAGTTCGTGGAGGAACGGTTCTCGGGTGCGCTCGTAGCCGAGCCGGGTCAGTGTCTCGATCAGCGGCCCGCCGTCGGCACAGACCAGGTCGATGTCCCCGCACCGCAGCAGGTGCTTGTCACCGGTGAGCAGCCCGGTCGCGACTCCTTTGATCAGAACCGGTGGCGGCTGCTGCTCGCCGAGCGCGGCCACGATCCGGTCGACCGCACGCGTGTGAGCTTCGGCGAGCGCCAGGGTGTCGCCGTGCATCGCCGCCACGGGCCCGCCGAGCCGGTCGCGCAGCCATGGCGGCCCGGTGGGGAGGCGCCGGGCCAGACGGCCGCTGAGCGCGTGCTGCCCGATCAGATCGAGCAGCACGCGGTCGTCGAAGTCCTGGTCCTCCGGGATGTCGTGCGCGCCGGCAGCCCAGCGCAGGACCTGCGTGAGGGCGTCCATCACAGCACCACGAACGCGGGGTACGGGGACTGCGGGAACCGCTGGACGCGGTGGTCGGCGAGGTCGATCGCGTTCTTCAGCGCGACGGTCTCGCCGGGGAAGTCCGGGTGCGTGAGCTCGTCGAAGGCCAGGACACTGCCGGCGGGCATGTGCGGGCGCAGCAGGTCCAGGCACGCGCGGGTCGGGTCGTGCAGGTCCATGTCGAAGTAGGCGAGCGCCACGATCGTCTGCGGGTTGCGGTCCAGGTAGGCGGCCAGTTGCTCCGGAGCGTCGCCCTTGCACAGCTCGAACCGCTGGATGTGCGCCATCGGCGCCTCGGCCTCGTGCAGGCGCAGGACCTGTTCCAGGTAGTTCTCGTAGCCGGGAGTGACGCTCATGCTGCCCGGGAAGACGCGGTCGGAGTCGCCGTCCTGGGGTGCCGGGTCGAGGAAGCCGGTGAACGTGTCGAACCCGACGATCGTCCGGTACATGTTGGTCGGCTCGTGCCGGGCACGTAGCGCGTTGAACACCGACAGGTGGCGGCCCCAGCGGACACCGAACTCGACGATGATCCCGTGGACGCCGAGGATGTGCTGATAGAGCTGGTCGAGGGTGAGGATCTCGTTGATGCGCTGCGGGCGCATGAACACTTCGAGGTGGTCGAGCAGCGCGTCATCGGGGATCGGCCGTTCGGCGAACAGTTCTATGAGCCGGTTCCTGGTCGCCTGTTCCGTGTCGGAGGGCGCGATCAGCCGGGGTGTCGTCACTCGTGGTCTCCTCAGTGCTTCGGCCGAACCGTGTCGGCGAACGGTGAAGGAATCTGTGCCGTCGCCGGCGGGCAACCGGCTTCGGCGTTGATCAGACGGCGTGCGTCGCGAGCACCTCTTCGAGCCCGGCCAGCGCCTGGTCGCAGCCGTGCAGCGCGAACTCGATGTCCTCGCCGGTGTGCGCGGCGGACAGGAACCACTGGTGGCCCGGGTGCAGCAACACTCCGTGCCGCGCCGCCTCGGCGGCGAAGGCCGTGCTCAGCCGCTCGCGCAGGACCGGATCGGGGTGGGTGAACTGGAGGAACGGCATCGGCGGGTAGCCGACCACCCGGGCCGGCACCTGATGCTTCTCGACGAGCGCCGCCAGGCCGTCCTGGAAGGCGGCGCCAGCCTTCCAGATCCGCTCCAACGCGTCGGTGTCACGCAGGATCCGGATCGTGGCCAGTGCCGCGGCCATCGGCGCGGGGTCCGCGTAGAACGTCGACGAGATCCGGGTGCGGGCCAGGGCCGACAGCACGTCTGCCCGCCCGACGACGGCGGAGATCGGATGCCCGTTCGCCATGGCCTTGCTGAACGTGCTGACGTCCGCCTGGACGCCCAGGAGTCCCTGAGCACCGGACAGGTCCACCCGGAACCCTGAGCGCATCTCGTCGAGGACGAACAGCGCCCCGTGCTCGTGCGCGATGTCGCGAATCTTCTGCAGGTGGCCCTCGGGGGCCGTCTCGTCGCCGAACGGCATCATCAGCACGCACGCCACCTGCCCGGGATGACGGGCGAACGCCTCACGCAGCGTGCTCAGGTCGCTGTAGTCGAACAGCAGTGTGTCGGCGCGGGTCGCTTCCGGAATGCCCGCCGGGATACCGGCGGCCCAGTCGTGCCAGCCGTTGTAGCCCCAGCGGATCACCTTCTCGCGCCCGGTGAAGATCCGGGACAGCCGTACCGCCGTACTCGTCGCGTCGGACCCCGTTTTGAGCAGGTAGGCCATCTCCGCGCCGGGCACCACCGAGACCAGCAGGTCGGTGAGCTCGCTCTGGCGGCGGCTCCACAGCGGCGCGATGCAGTTGCCGTTGCGCAGTTCAGCGAGCACCGCCTCGGTCACCCGCTCATCGGCGTGCCCCAGGACGACGGGTCCGTACCCGAGGGTGAAGTCGACGTACCGCCGCCCCGCCAGATCCCACAGGTACGGGCCGGCGGCGCGGCTGAAGTAGCGCGGGTAACGGATCACTCCGCTCGCGTCCGGTCCGACCACGTCACCCCTGGTGGCCGCCCGTGCATCGGTACGAGCACTCTGGGCGTGCCATCGGTCGTCGAGCGCCATGCCCGCGGCACTGGACGTGTCGGTGCGTAAGATCGGCGGCGCATCCCCAACATGGCCCGCCACCTGGTCGTAGGACATGGCAGGCACCCCCTTTCGCATGAATCTGGTGCCGCTGTCTTTGCTGCGGCTCCACGAGAATCGGCTCAAGTGTTCGATTGCGTCGATGGTTTGGAGGGAGTCCCGCAGGAGTCCCGCCAGCCTCCGCAGCGGTCGGACGAGGCCGCCTCCGACAGCGTCGCGCCAGCCCTGAGAGCGGTCATTGACCCTGTTCAGAGCCTTCATTGCGGCTG
>NZ_JBEOVB010000068.1:0-16992 GCF_040295245.1 Streptomyces sp. NPDC002884
CGCATCGACGTCCTCTTCGCCATGCTCCGCGACGGCACCTTCTACCAACCACCCACACCCGCTACGGCTTGACGAAAACCATAGAGGCACCTTTTGAGAAACCCCGGCCGCAGGCGCTCTCCGGGCGCCGCGGCGTGCTGGTGAGCTCGCACCGCTGTGGAGTCCACCAAAACGTCCCAGTCGATACGGCCTGCCGCGTCCTCGGCCGACTGCACCTTCGACAGCAACATTGCCCAGGTTCCATCCGCTGACCAGCGGCGATGACGCTTATAGACCGTCTCCCACGGACCGAACCGCTCCGGCAGATCCCGCCACTGCACCCCCGTCCGCACCCGGTACAGCACCCCGTTGATCACCTGGCGGTGATCACTCCACCGACCTCCACGCGCACCACCCGGAGGTAAGAACGACTCCAGCCGGTCCCACTCCGCATTCGTGAGGTCTCCGCGTCCCATATCGACCAGCCTGGCCCCAACACCCCACGCCCGTCAGGAGATCCGAGAAACAGCGCCTAGAGCTAGGGTTCGGCCTCGGGCAGATTTGCTGGCGACGACTGGAGCACGGGCAGAGCGGCGAGGGGGCTGTCCAGGAGCCGCGGGTCGGCGACGGGGGCCAGCACGGCGGTGCGGGCCGGGCAGCGCGACACCGTCCAGCCCGCGCAAGGCTCCGCATCCGCCTGGCCGTTCCATTCGACGGTATCTGCTTCGGCTTGCTGGCGCAGAGCTTAGTGAGCCTCTTTCATCTTGGGCTGTCGGGTGAACCAGGCTGGTCAGGGGCGGTGACGTGGCGAAGCCCCTCCTCGTTGGTGTGGTGATCTCACTCAACACGCCGACGGCCGGGGGCTTCGTTGGTTCCGTATCCTTCCACGCTCGATGTCCGGCACGAGCTGGTCGAGCGTGTCTCATGGCTCATCTACGTCCGAAGGTGTGAACGCCGCACTCGCCGGCGCAAGTTGAGCTGTTTGCGTCAGGCACAAATCGCCCTTGCCCACCTGCGCAAGAACGAGACGCTCGCCCACTTCAGCGCCGGGTTCGGCGTCTCCGAAGCGACGGCCTGGCGGTACGTGGACGAGGCGGTCGACGTCCTCGCCGCCTGGGCGCCCGGCCTGCGCGAGGCCCTGACCGGCCGAGGCGAGGATAATTTCGTGATCCTGGACGGCACTCTGATCCCCACCGACCGGGTCAAGGCGGACGAGCCGTACTACTCCCAGAAGCACAAGAAGCACGGCATGAACGTGCAGGTCGTCGCCGCACCCGACGGCACACCCCTGTGGTTCTCGCGGGCCCTGCCCGGACGCACTCACGACCACCTGACCGGCGCCCGTGCTCACGGCGTGATCGAGAACTGCCACACGCGACAGATCCTCGTCCCGGCCGACCGCGCCTACCAGGGCGCCGGCCCACCGTCCGTACCCCCTACTACCACCACCACGAACAGCCCGAGCACTACCAGCAGTACAACCGGGACCACTCCCGACTACGCGCCCCTGGCGAACGCGCCTTCGCACAGCTGAAAACCTGGCGCCTCCATCGTCGAGCCCGATGCTCGACCAACCGCATCGGACGCATCGTCGCCGCCGTCCACACCCTCCTGATCTGCGGATACGGAGGATGAAAGAGGTTCAGTGACGCACGCCAAGTCGCATGAACCGTTTGACGGACGATGGGTTTCGGTGTCGACGTGTGATGCATCCGCCCGGCATGCTCATGCAACATTGGCGGTCCCTCCTGGAAGCAGGCATCACCGGGCTTCCTCTGGCCGCGTCTGTCTGACCTGCTGTCATGCCTTCTCGTGCATTGAAGGAACGTCGAAATCGTGTTGTCGTATTAGACTTCAGGTCACTCGCGGGGGTGGCAGGAAGGTGGCACCGCCTGTCGTCAGTGACAGGGCCTTATTCGAGGAGGGCGGGTCGTTGGGGGAGGAGTTGCGGTTCGCTGTCTTGGGGCCGGTCAGGGCGTGGCGAGGTTCGGAAGAGGTTGAGCTGGGGTCGCCGCAGCAGCGTGTGGTGTTGTCGGCTCTGTTGCTGGCTGGGGGCTTGCCGGTTTCGAAAAATGAACTTGTTGATGCTCTGTGGGGGGTTAAGCAACCAGTTTCTGGTATTGCTGTGCTGCGGACATATATTCATTATCTGCGGAAAGCTTTGGAGCCTGACGCGACGGCTGAGACGTCCGTGATCCGTTCTGTCGGGGGTGGTTACCTGCTTCGTGTTTCAGGAAGTGTGTTGGATCTCAATGTTTTCCGGGAGCTGTCAGCTCTCGCTGATCAGGCCCGGCTTGCGGGGAAAACAGATGAAGCGGTTAAGTATTTTCGTGATGCTCTCAAGCTGTGGCAGGGCCCGGCCTTGGCTGATATTCGAGGCGAGTATGCGGAGGTTCAGAGGCATTGGCTGGGGGAGTTGCGTCTGTCGGCGGAGGCTTCTTGTCTCAGGCTCGAGACTGATCTCGGCGCGCATGAGGGGGTAGTTGCGGAGCTGAACAGGCTGATATCTGCTCATCCGTTGGATGAGCGTTTCAGGGCGGTGCTGATGTTGGCTTTGTATCGATCGGGCAGGCAGGCGGCAGCCCTCGAAGCCTATCGGGAGACGCAGGGTTTGCTCGCGGAGGATCTGGGTGTCGATCCCGGTCAGGAACTTCAGGTGTTGTACCATCGAATTCTGCGTGCGGACAATGAACTCCTCTGCTCGGTAAATCCTGTGCCTTCAGCGCCGGTCCAGATAGTCCCTGTTTCGGTGTCTCCTGCGCCGGCGCAACTGCCTCCGAGTCCGATCGGATTCGTCGGCCGGGATTCTGATCTGGGAAGTATTTCCCAGATCTCCCTCGCTTGTTCGGCAGCAGTGTATGCTATTTCGGGTATGGCGGGTGTGGGGAAGACCACCTTCGCGGTGTACTGGGCGCGTCAGATTGCTGACCGTTTTCCTGACGGCCAGTTATTTTTGAATCTGAGAGGTTTCGACCCAGGTGGTACGCCTATGCGTACGGAGCATGCGCTGCGGATGCTCTTGGAGTCGCTGGGCGCTGATCCTCATGGACTGCCGAGGGACATGGACGCGTTGACGGGCCGCTACCGAACCCTGCTTACCGGCAAGCGTGTGCTGGTCCTGTTGGACAATGCTCGTGACGCGGCCCAGGTAAGGCCGCTACTGCCAGGGGCGGACGGCTGCGTGGTTATTGTGACCAGTCGTAACCAGCTTCCCGGGCTGGTTGCTGTGGACGGCGCAGCCCCACTGAACCTCGATGTGCTCCCTGCGGCGGAGGCTCGAGCACTACTCGTCCGCCGTCTCGGGGAACATCGTGTAGCGGTTGAGCCCGACGCAGTCTCGGATATCGTGGCTCGGTGTGCTCGGCTGCCTCTGGCGTTGGCGATCATTGCGTCCCGCGCGGCCACACGTCCCTCTTTTCCGCTGTCAGCAATAGCCGATGAACTCCAGGCTAGTGCCAATGGTTTGGACGTGTTCAACGGTGGAGATGACGTCGCTGATGTGCGTGCTGTGTTTTCGTGGTCCTATCAGGCTTTGGACCCAGAGGCAAGCCGGTTGTTCCGCATGCTTTCATTGCACCCCGGGCCTGATATAAGCCTCCCGGCAGCAGTCAGCCTGGCCAATCTCACGCTTGCCCGGACGAAGCAACTCCTGCTGGATCTCACCCAGTTTCATTTGCTGGTCGAATCGGTTCCCGGCCGATACACATTCCACGACCTGGTTCGTCCCTACGCCATGGAGCTGGTTAACTCTATTGATTCCAAATCAGCGATTCAAACCGCACGGACTCGGATGCTCGACCACTACCTTCACACTGCAAGAGATGCCGACATGCTGACGTCCCTGGGGCGTCCGCTGATCTCTCTGCCGCCTCCTGCGCAAGGAGTGCGCGTTGAGGAGCTGAACGGAGATGAGAAGAAGGCTAGAGCGTGGTTCATCGCCGAACTGACGGTCCTGATGGCAGTCCTCAGAGAATCCGTCGTGCACAAGCAGGACTCTCACACATGGCAATTAGCCTGGAGTATGGCCAACCATCTGCATGGCCGTGGCATGTGGCGAGAAGAAGAGACTGTGCACCGCTATGCCATGGATGCTGCGTGCCGATTGGACAGCCGCACCGCCCTAGCTTATGCCCACCGTGGCCTCGGCAAGACAATGATAGGGCTTGGTCGCCTCGACGACGCAGTGACTCATGCTGAGCACGCCATCGAGCTGTTCACTGAAACCGGTGATATCAGGGCGCGGGCTGAAAGCTATCGCGCGTTGGCTTCGGCACTGGAACAGCTGGGCGACCTCGATGCAGCGCTGGGGGCCGCGCAGCAGGCACTCAGTCTATCCCGTGAGTCGGCTGTTCTCCACGGCGATGACGCCCGCAATCAAGTAGCCACAGCTTCCGCCCTCAACACGGTCGGCTGGTTTCTCACCCAACTCGGACAGCACCAACGAGCCCTCAACTACTGCTGGGAAGCCCTGGCCCTCTTCGAAAAACTCAAGGACTACGCCAATGCAGCGAACACATGGGACAGCATCGGATATGCCCACCATTGTCTCGGACATTATGACAAAGCTGTCACTAACTATCTCAACGCTATAGCGCTCGACCAGCAATACGGCAGCCCTCCCTGGCACGCCGTAAGTACCTTCGAACGCCTGGGCGATGCTTATCTCGGTGCCGGCCAACTGAGCTTGGCGCGCGCCGCCTGGACTGAGGGACTCAACACTATGGACTTGCTCGGTCACCCGGATGCTGAAGGTGTACGGACCAAGCTGCTCGAACTCAGGTCGCCACGTTGACCCACCACGGCAGTTCTGCGCTGGCTGGGGCACCACCATGCTAAAAGTTCAATTCTTACTGATTTATTCGTGAGTTCCGTGGGTGTGCTGGCTTTGCGAGTGGGAGGCTTTCGGGGTGGCTTATCAGTCCTCGCTTTCGGCTGCCGGCTCGTCTCTTCCTCCTTTGTCGCGGCCTCAGTTGGCGAAGGCACGGCGTGTTCGGGCGGTGGGTGTGTGTGCCGAGAGTGTGCGGCGTTGGCGTCGAGTGTGAGAGGAAGGCGGCGTTTCGGCCCTGCGACGGCGTGCGGCCACCGGTCGCCCGCCCAAGCTGGACGACGCCCAGGTTGAGCCCGTCCGGGCCGCGTTGGCGCGAGGAGCTCAGGCTCATGGTTTCGAGGCCGACCTGTGGACCCTGGAGCGAGTCGGCGCTGTCGTGGGGAGGATATCGGGGGTGGCGTTGTCGAGGGGCGTCGGTGTGGCGGCTGCTGACCGGCCGACTCGGATGGAGTCTGCAACGTCCCGAGCGCAGGGCGGTCGAGCGGGACGAGTCCGAGATCGCCCGCTGGATCGCACACGAGTGGCCGCGCATCAAAAAAAGGGGCCGTGAACACACGTGCCTGGATCGTCTTCCTCGACGAATCAGGTGTCTCCCTGCTCCCTCAGATCCGCCGCACCTACGCACCCCGGGGCCGGACCCCGCTGCTGCGGCACCGCCTGAGCTGGAAGCGGGCGCCGATGGCCGGGGCACTGGGATACCACTCCACCGATCCCGAACGAGGGGCCCGTCTGTGCTTTCACCTCAAGCCCGGCAGCTACGACACCACCGCCCTCATCGAAGTCCTCGAGCGGATAAAGGCGTTCTACCGCGGCGAGCACGTGGCGCTGGTCTGGGACGGCCTGTCGGCCCATTGGAGCCGGGCGATGCGCGCCTGGGTCGCCGAGCAGGACTGGCTCACTCTGGAGCGATTACCCGCCTACGCTCCCGAGCTGAACCCCGTGGAACTGCTGTGATCCTCGCTCAAGAAGCGTGAACTCGCCAACCTCGCCGGCGACCACCTCGCCGATGTCGCCGACGCCACCGAACAAGGCATCGACCGCATGAACCACAACCCACAACTGCCATGGTCCTTTCTCGCCTACACCGGCCTGACCATCCACCCAGCACGCCCACCGAACCTACGAAAAGATCAGTAGTCACCGCCCACCAGCAGCTCGGCGGCCCGATCGTCCTCATCTGGGACAACTGTGAGACTCAAGGTGCGCCGTCCGGGGCCAGGGTCTGGCCCGTGAGACAACTGTCCCAGGTTGCCTTGTTCAGGATCTGTCGGCCCGTGGTCCGGGGCGGCGGGCGTGTCCCGATAGGGGCCTTGCCACACAGGGCACCGTCACAGTTCTGACCGCTCACCGGCCCGACGTCGGCCATCAGCCCGCGTCGATCGAGGAGCCGCGTGACCGTCACCAGCCTGCCCCAGCCGACTCTGTCCGCACAGTCCGAAGAACCGCTGGCGGAGGACGTGATCCTGGGGGTCGACACCCATAAGGACGTGCATGTCGCCGCCGTGGTCACCGTGCTCGGGGTGCTCCTGGCCCACCAGGAGTTCCCGGTCACCGCTGTCGGCTATCGCCAACTCCTTTCCTGGGCACGCTCTTTCGGCGTCCTGCGCCGAGTCGGCGTGGAGTGCACCGGTTCCTTCGGAGCGGCTCTGGCACGCTTCCTGAGCCGGGAGAGCATATGCGTCGTCGAGGTCAACCAGCCCGACCGCGCCCTGCGCCGCAAGCACGGCAAGACCGATGCCGTCGATGCGGAGGCCGCGGCCCGCGCCGTTTTGTCCGGGCGCGCTGACGCCACGCCCAAAACCGGCGAGGGCCCGGCCGCCGACATGCGCGTACTGCGGCTGGCGAAGGAATCGGCTGTCAAGGCTCGCACGCAGGCGAAGAACCAGATCAAGGCCGTACTCCTCGGGGTCGATCCCGTGCTGCGCGAGGCAATGTCGGACCTCAGCAACACGGCCCTGATCGCCGCTTGCGCCGATCTGCCCGACACTGGCAACGCCGCCGTCTTCACGCTCCGGCTGCTGGCCCGGCGCATCCAGCAGCTGACCTCTGAGGTGAAGGAACTCGCCTGCCGGGTCACCAAGGCCGTTCGTCGTTGCCGGCCGGAACTCTTGGAGATCATCGGGGTTGGACCTCACAGCGCCGCTGCCCTGTTGATCGCCGCCGGCGACAATCCAGAACGGATGACCAGCGAAGCATCGTTCGCCGCTCTATGCGGCGTCAGCCCAGTCGAGCAGTCCTCTGGAAAGACGCAGCGACGGAGGCTGAACCGCGGAGGAAACCGGCAGGCCAACGCTGCCCTCTACCGCATCGTCATTACTCGCCTTCGCCGTGACACCCGCACACGTCTCTACCTCGAACGACGCACCAAGGAAGGCATGTCGAAACGCGAGATCATCCGTTCCCTCAAACGCTACGTTGCTCGCGAGATCTGCGGTCAGATCCAGCGGACGCCAGCTCTTGGCGCCGCATCTGCTGCCGCTTGACGCAACACAGGGGCATCCTCAACGTCCACCTCACCGCCGGGATGTGGCAGTTCATCGCCGGGCGGGACTGGCTGACCGTCTACCAACTGCCGTCCTACGCGCCGGACCTCAGCCCGGTGGAGGGCATCTGGTCCCTGCTGCGGCGCGGCTGGCTGTCCAACACTGCCTTCACCACGCCGGAGCACCTGATCCAGACCATCCGCCGCGGTCCGAGAGCGATCCATTACCGGCCCGACCTGATCGACGGATGCCTGGCCGGAACCGGGCTGTCACTCACCCCCACGACAACCCGAGTTCAATCTCAGTAACAGGGAGGTTACTTTTCACCCGCCGGAATCAGCTCATATTTCAAGCCTTACACCCGAAAGCGCCAACTTCGCCCCCGTGGGGGAAGTTGGTAATTTATTCGCATGGTGTGCCTGTATGGGTTGACAGCCTACTGCCACAATATGCCCTCGCGGAGGCCTGCTGCGGCTGTGGAGGGAGTCCGGGGCTCGCGCGATTTCTTTTCTTGGCGCTGCGCCATTTCACCAAACTTCGCGCGCGCGATGGTTATCAATCCATCGGATGACCGGAGCGGACTTGCGTCTGGATGGTCGTAGGATATTAGTTGGGAGTTGCGTAGGACGGAAACAACAATTTCCGCAACATCCCTAATGTTCCTACCGACTTCGTGCATTGCTACCGGGCGCTCTATGAGCTCGAGTCCAGTGCCTTGCTGAATTAGATCGTCAATGACAGCGCCAGCACTAGGGCTTATACATGACAGCCCTAGCAGCCGTCCCGCTGCGCTGGCACTGGTGATAACTGCGTCCGCGCCAGACTGTCGAAGAAGAGAGGCGTTCTCCTCTTCTCGCACTGCCGCGATAATCTTCGCATGGGGATTGAGTTGCCGTGCGCTCAGGGTGATAAGAGTTGCCGTTTCGTCGTGGTGAGTGGCGATGATTATTTGCTTAGCGCGGTGCATTTCCGCGCGAACGAGCACTTCGCTACGTGTCGCATCGCCCGTCAAGGCTGCATATCCATCAGAAATTGCGGTGTCGGTAGCGTGAGGATTCGGGTCAATGATAACTACATTTTCCGCCCTGAGGCCTGTGGTGCACAAAGTCTGTAGCGCGGATCGGCCTTTGGTGCCATAGCCGACGACAACGGTGTGATGCTGCAATTTTGACCTCCAACGTGTTAGGCGCCACTCTTCGCGGGTGCGCTCAGTAAGTGCCTCCAGGGTGGTCCCGACTAGAATGATGAGGAAGATAATCCGCAACGGAGTAATGGTCAAAATGTTAACTAGGCGTGCAGAATCACTCCGCGGAACTATATCTCCGTAGCCCGTTGTGGAAAGACTAACGGTTGCATAATACAGGGAATCCAGCAGTCCGACTCTATTGTCTGCCGCGTCGTAGTATCCTTCACGGCCTACATATACAATGAGTACTGTCAGTAACAGTACTGAAAATGCTCCGAAGAGTCGACGACAAACCTGCTCAAGAGACTTTGGCGATCGCCGCTTAGCCAGGCGCAAACGCGCCGAAACAGCTGTTGGGTGCGGATGCGGTAGCTGAGCTCTCGCTCTGTGCCATATATGGTGCTCCACTTGCGGTCTTGCCTTCTTTCGATCCTAAAACGCTTCTTCGCCTACTGCTTTCATTCATCCATTCGATCCATACAACGAAGCAGGGCCAGGAACAGTTCATCAGCGCGCCCGCGGTAAAAGCTGACCTTGAAGGTGCCCCCGTACCAGTGGGTGGTCCGTGTGCTTGCAGGGCATCAGCAGGTGATTTCAGCGGGTGGCCTGATGGGGGCCAAGCGGTTCTCGGTCGTGTCCCTTGGTGTGGTGTAGCTGATCATTCGGTGATGCAGGGCAGGCGGGTGGCGTTGTCCGGATAGAGGCTGTCCATGCTCTCGATGGAGGTAGCGGCGGGGGAAGGCGATCCACTCGTCGTGGAGCTCGACGAGGACGGCGGTGGCGAGCCGGTCGACGGCGTCGGTGTTCGGGAAGACCTGGACGACGTCGGAACGGCGTTTGATCTCCCGGTTCAGTCGCTCGAGCGGGTTGGTTGACTGGATCTTCTTCCAGTCCTGGTGGGGGAAGTCCGCGAACGCGGTCAGGTCCTCCTTCGCGTCGAGAAGCATCTCTTTGCCCTTGGGGAACTGCTCGCCGAGCGTGTCCGCGACGGTGTCGAGGTGGACGCGGACCGCTTCGGCGGTGGGCTGGGCGAAGAGCGTGCGGATCGTCGCGGCGACCATCTCCGCGGCTCCCTTCGGGATCACCGAGAAGACGTTGCGGACGAAGTGGACACGACAGCGCTGCCAGGCGGCGCCGAGCATGACCTTGCGGATGGCCTTGACCAAACCGCTGTGGCTGTCGGAGATGACGAGACGGGCACCGGTCAGGCCGCGTTCCCGTAATGAGCGCAGGAACTCGGTCCAGAACGCTTCGGTTTCGCTGTCGCCGACCATGACGCCCAGGACCTCACGGCCCCCGTCCTCAGTGACGCTGGTGGCGATGACGACGGCCTGGGAGACGATCTGGTGGTTCACGCGCGCCTTGACGTAGGTGGCATCGAGATAGACATAGGGGAAGCGGGTGTGATCCAGCGGCCGGGTGCGGAACGCGTCGAGTTGTTCGCCGAGGTCCGCGCAGATCCGGGAGACCTCGCTCTTCGATATGCCGGTGTCCGAGCCGAGGGCTTTGACCAGGTCGTCGACCGAGCGGGTGGAGACACCGTGGACGTATGCCTCCATGACGACCGCGTAGAGGGCCTGGTCGATCCGGCGCCGACGCTCGAGCAGGCTCGGGAAGAATCTGCCGGCCCGCAGTTTCGGGATCGCCAGCTCCAGGTCTCCGGCCTGCGTGGTCACGGTCTTCTCCCGGTGCCCGTTGCGCCAGGTGGTGCGGGTGTCGGTCCTCTCGCCCCACTCCGCACCGATCCGAGCAGTGGCCTCGGCCTCGATCAATTCCGGCAGCAGCCTCTCAGCGACCTCACGGACGAGTTCAAGACCATCTGCCGAACGTAGTGACTCAAGCAGGCGAAGTGGGTCATGCTGGGACAAGGCCACCGGGCACCCTCTTGGACCGAACTGGCAGTTCCCCAAGGACAGTTGCACGCTGGCCTGCCCCGTTCTCAGGGAGCATTCACCGGCAGTCGATGCACGCGAGGGCACGGAAACGGCGCACTTCCCCGCCAAGATTCGTTACACCACTCCGCGGGACGCCATCCGGTTCTCCCCGAGTGAGGTGCAGTTTTCCGATGCGGTGTGATGGTAATGGTGAGTTCAGTGAGACCCAACCGTGGCAACAGCTGCTGGTCGACCGGGCATGTCGGAGCAGCGGATCTGAGCTTGTCGGTGTGAGGTCTCAGGAGATGCTTGACCGTTTGTGCTCTGGACATGGTTGACACGTTGGGCTGAACGTCCGTCAACTTCGGCCCCGCGTTGAAGCCGAGGGTGCTTCGCTCGGTGGTCGTGGATGTACAGCAGCTGGCCGAGTACCGCTACCGGGCTGTCCGCGAGGTCCTCGGCGGGTCTCCAATCGGTGAGGTCGCCGCCCGGTACGGCACCTCACGTCAGACGTTGCACAGCTGGCGGCGGCTGTTCGAGCAGGAGGGCATGCCCGGCCTGCTGGACCGCTCCCGGCGCCCGCGGAACAGTCCCACCCGCCTGTCGGCCGAGGTGGAAGCCGAGATCTGCGAGCTGCGTCGCCGGCATCCCCGGTGGGGTGCCCGCCGGATCGTCCACGAACTTGCGGGCCGCGGGATGGAGTCGGCGCCGTCGCGGGCCACGGTCCACCGGGTGCTGTCCCGCAACGGCCTGGTCCGCACCCAGGAACAGCAGCACCCGCGCAAATACCGCCGGTGGCAGCGTGAGGCGCCCATGCACCTGTGGCAGATGGACCTGGTCGGCGGGGTTCCGCTGGCCGACGGCCGGGAGTGCAAGATGGTCACAGGCATCGACGACCACTCCCGCTTCGTCGTGATCGCCTCCGTCGTGGCTGTGCCCAGCGCCCGCGCGGTGTGCTCGGCCTTCGCAGCCGCGATGCGCCGCTACGGAGTGCCCTTCGAGGTCCTGACGGACAATGGCAAGCAGTTCACCGGCCGCCATACTCGCCCCCAGCCGGTGGAGGTGCTCTTCGAGCGCATCTGTCGGGAAACCGGCATCACCCAGCGGCTGACCAAGCCGCGCTCACCCACCACTACAGGCAAGATCGAACGCTTTCACCGCACCCTGCGCGAAGAGTTCCTCGATCACGTCGTGCCGTTCGAGTCGCTGGCCGCGGCCCAGGAAGCGATCGACGGCTGGGTGCACGCATACAATCACCAGCGCCCGCACCAGGCCCTGAACATGGCCACCCCCATCAGCCTCTTCCGGCCTCACACCGCCGTCGGCCGCGATGACCAGCATCCCGAACAGGCCGGCCCGGAACCGGAGTTGTTCGTCGAGGTCGTCGAACCGCCCGTCCTGCCGCCGCAGGGCACCGCGATCGAGTTCGAGGTGCGGGTGCCTCCCAGCGGCGAGATCACCCTGGTGCCGGGCAGGCAGCGAGTCGGTATCCACCAGGCATTGGCCGGCAGGACGCTGACGGTCTGGGCGAACCACCGCAGCGTCCACTTCCTCCTCGACGGGCACCTCGTCACCACGGTCCCGTCCCGGCTGCGGCCGGAGGATCTCGCCTACCTGACCATGCGCTACGGCGCCCTCCCGGCTGGTCCCGAGCCCGCACCCGCCGCCCTGCCCAGGGCCCGCAGCGGCACGGCCATTCTTGCCGCCGGCGAACCCGTCGAGGTCGACCGCAAGGTCCATCGCGACGGGCTTGTCAGCCTGGCCGGCGGCCGCTCTCAGGTCGGATTCGCCCTCGCCGGCCGCACGATCACCCTCCGTCTCGACGGACACCTCATGCACGCCATCGCCGACAACGCCCTGATGGGAACGTGGCCCTGCCCCGTTCCGGCCGACCGTCTGGGGCAGATCGACGGGGCACGGACGGCAACCTCCCCGCTGCCGCCTCCGCCCCTGCCTGCTGGTGCTATCCGGGCCCAGCGCAAGGTGCATGCGAGCGGCCGCTTCATGATCAACGGCCAGTTCATCAAGCTCGGCCCGCGGCATGCGGGAAAGATCGTCACCGTGGTCATCGAGGACACCCACTACCGGATCCTGCACGGGGAGGACGAACTCGCTGTCCGCCCCCGCAAGAACCTCAGACCGATCACCAGGCTCTACGTCAAAGGCATGGGCACCCAGAAGGACCGTCAAGGATCTCCTGACGACAAACCGTCAAGGAAGTCCTGAGACCTCACACCGACACTGAGCTGAGAAGCTGTGTCAGAACCGGTGATCTGTGACGTTCTGTAGTGGATGTCGGAGTCGTGCTCAGCGTGAGCGGCGACTACTACTTACCTTGGCGGGAGGCGTCTTAACTGCATTCGCTGAAGCGGACGTTTGTGGTCCTGGCGCTGCCGAAGCAGACCTCTTGCCTCCCGCTCCAAGCGGGTGAAGGGAAGCCGTTGCGGCAACGACAGCGGAGCCGAGACCGCTGTGGCTCTGGATTGCGTCGGCCAGTCGTGAGGGATCGTAGCCGAGCTCCTTGGCCATAGTGACGGCTTCATGTTGAGCTGTCTTGTCTTGCCGAGCCTCAATGCGTGCTTGCTCGTAACGCAGCGAAGCCACCCGTGCTGTTTCCTGGTCAGTGATGTTCCTCGCGGCAGCCTGGGCTGGAGATACAGGTACTGGCGCGGAAACAGATCTCGGATGCTGCATCTGGCCGGCGAGCAGTTGAACCTTTCCTGCGACCTGCAGCATCCGCTGCTGAAGCGCTGTCGTGGGATGTGCTTGCGCCACCTCCGTCAGGACCTCGCGCAGGGTCTGTTCCATCAGCTCTTCCCTCTGCTGCTGGAACCGCTCGCGCTGCCCTACCTCTTGTAACTGGCTCCTGAGGCTCTGCTGCATCTCAAGCTGGGCATCTGATGGTGTCAGCCGCTCCAGTAACCGGTCACCAAGCCCCGAGAGCTTGTCTGCCAGCTCCTGCATTCCCGGCTGCCGCTCCCGCTCGCTCCTCAGCACCTGCAGCCGGTCAAGGTGTTCGTCCGGCGACGCTTCCGGTTGGAGCTCTGTCCATGCCTTACGCCGTGCCAACGAATCCTCGCGCTGCCTCAACTGCTTCTGCAGCTGCCCGAAGACTCTGCCCAGCTGCTGTTGTGCTCGATTCATTTCATGTTCTACCGGTACGGTCATGACAGGCATCATCCCTTCGTCCATGCAACGAGTTGCTGATCCGTGCAGTTCAAGATTTCGAGTGCCTGTAATCGCGCAACCGATGGAGGACGACGCCGAATCGGTGATCGGCTGGATTCAGACGGGCCCCACGCGCTGACGGCCAACGTGCTGTCCAAATGCTGCAGGGACTGCATTTCCGGCAGGGCCGTTGGTGACGTGGAGGACACGGAGGAGCAAGACAGTGAGCCTCTTCAGCCGCTCGTCCGGCGAGTGAGGGTCCCGAGTGTGTTGACGAAGCCTCCAAGCAGGGCAGTTGCTGTCTTTGCCGGGCCGAGCTGCCGAAGCGACGTCACCCGATCGGTGGCCACTCTGAAAAGGCTCAGTGGTCGGCCGTCGGCGAGGTCCAACGGCTGATCGCCGGGATCAGCGCAAGGCGGCCTGGGCCAGTCGGATCGTCTGTGGCTGCTGCATCCGGAGGCGTATGGGCTTGGGCTTGGCAGCCGCTTTCATCGGTTCGACGGGGTGTGGCGTGGTGCGCGGTGGCCGGGGAGGACGGGTGAGGCGGCGGACCATGAGGGTGATGAAGGTCCAGGTGATGTGGGCCTCGCTGTGGGAGATCAGACGCTCGTAGTCGCGCACGTTTCTCCTGGCTCTCATGATCCACGAGATCGCCCGCTCGACACGCCACCGCTTCGCCAGGACGGCGAAGCCGTCCTGGTCTTTGCGGCGGGGCACCGTCTTGAGCGTGATGCCGAGGAAGGAGTGGGACCAGTCGACGAGGGTCCCGCCATAGGCGGAGTCGGCCCAGGCTGCGGTGATTTCGGGGTGGGGCAGGCGCAGGCAGAACAGTTGGTCGCGGGCGGGGATGCTGTCGTGCGGCGAGGCTCTGGTAACCATCACGGCCAGAGCCATGCCGCGCATGTCGACCGCCAGGTGCCGCTTCCTGCCGTTGATCAGCTTGCCGCCGTCGAAGCCGCGGGTGTCCTGACCCACGGTCGCGGCACCCTTGACGGACTGGGAGTCCAGGATCACCGCTACGGTGCGGGGATTGAGGCCGTCGTGGACGCGGACCATCTGGTGCAGCTCGGCAAAGATGCGGGCCAGGTCTCCGCTCGCCCGCCACCTTTGCATGAGGGGCGACGATCCCGGTGATGAAGTTGGTGACCCGGTGCAGTTCCGCCTGGAAGATCGCCCGCTCGTAGGAGATCCAGACCTCGCCCTCCTCTGACATCTCAAAGCCGTCCCGCCTGCTGTAGGTCACCGGGGGCAGGCCCTCCTTGACCGCGACCTTCCGCAAGAATCTCAAGCCCGCCCAGACTTGCGACGGCGTGCGTTTGGTCGCCCGGCACAACTGCGCGAGCGTCAGCCCCGCCGGCCGTGCCTCCTGCAGAGCCTTGGATACCGCCTGGCCGTGGACATGGGCGGGCAGACCCGCCCCCATGACTACTAGCCCCGTAGCAGCTGGGCGAGCTGTTCGTCGAGGTCGACCTGACCGGTCGCGGCCGCGGTCTCGATCCAGTCGGCCGTCGCGCGGATCTTCTCCGAGTGGTTTTCCAACACCTTCGTCTGGGTGTCGGTGAACTCGTGCCCGCGCAGCTTCGGGACCAGCCGGGCGGCCCCGGCGATGAACCCCTGGCAGACGGCGATCAGGTCGGTGAACTCCATCGACCTCCGCCAACTGTGAACCAGGCGGGCCGGATCGTCGAACGACTCGCCCTCCTCGCCGAAGGCGTCCTCGTACTCCTCGTCGAACTCGTCGTCCTCCAGCCCGGCCTGCTCGAACTGCGCCTCGTTCACGTTCTCCCGGGCCTCAGCATCACGCATCGCCCTGAACGCCACCTCTGGCCGGCGCAGGAAGTCGGTTGCCACCTGCGCCGCCACCGCCTCGTCATCACGCGCCAGCTCACGAATCGCCTCGACCTTCTCCTCGGTAGTGACCGGGACCTGGACCTCTTCGGTCTTCCAGCCCACCACCTTCTTGGCCACCTCAGCACTCCACCGCCGCCGGCCGGTGCGCTCGCTCAGCGGCGGGTTCCGGATCAGCTCGAACCGGTCAGCAACCGACGCCAGAATCCGGTGCACCTCCCAGGAGACCCCCGCCTGCCGGTGCTCGACAGGCCACTGCGCGGCCACCCACCGCTGCGTCCGGACCGTGTAGAAGGACAGCCCGATCTCGTCAGTGAATAACCGAAACGACTCCTCCACACCCTGGTCACCCTCGTCGAGTGGCAGGTGACCGCCGTGCCCGCGCAGCGGCTCCAGTTCCAAAGCCGCGTCCCCGAGCCCGAATTGGCAGCGGGTGTCCTCCTCCACCATGTCCAGAGAATCGGCCACGAACTCGTCGTAACGGCTCCGCGTGACCTTCCCGACCTCTCCACCATTGGGGCCATGGCGCACCACCCGGCGCGGGCCGAAGCGTCGGCGTCCTGCGTCGGCTGCGGAGCCTCGGCCCGGCGATGCGCCCAGACTCCACCTCACACCATCAACATCATCAGATACTGAGCCAAAATCACCGAATCCAGACCCTGTTGAGCATCCTCAACATCTACCCCCGGCCAGCCCCACTGACAGCCCTTCAGTTACGGAACGTCACAGATCACCGGTTCTGACACGGCTTCTGACGCCGCAGCATGTTGAGCTGCTGAGTGAGCACCCGAAGTCTGCGATTGATCACACTTTCGGTCAATTTGTGCCGCTGTCGGCCATCGTAGGCTGACACCCGCGTGAAGACATCGCCCACCCCTAGGGCGGCATCCTGGTATCCGTGTGCGCCCGCAGTGCGGCAGCGTCCCGTGAGTTTGAGTGTGGCTACGGATGAGACCCCTTCGCCGCCGGGACGGGCGGTTGACGACTCAAACCACCGGCACGCACGCTCTGGTAACTCTTCTGCCTTCGCACTCGACTTGCGCACGTGAGCGGCGGTACAAACTCCTGCCTCATCAACGCGTGCATGGTGCTCGTGTAGCGTGCGATGACACGCCCTCGCACGCGACTCGCAGCCGCTTCGGCATAGCGTACTCAAGCCGCTGTTGGGACTGGCCTGCTCGCCGAACCGCAGGCACTACGAGCGCCGTATTGAGGTTGAGCGCTGTTTGAACCCACTACGTGGTGCCGCGCGATCGCTACCTACCTGTGTGGAGACGGGTATCTCGGCAAGTCTCGATACGGCGGTCTGCAGGATGCGCTGCCTGCGCGCGGAGCGTAGTTCTCGCCCCCAGTCCGCTGGAAGGTCATCGCGCCTGCCATCTACAGACTGTCAGTCTCTTGCGTTTAGACCGACAGTCTCTTATCTTGATGGCGCGACGATGCTCGATCTCACCGCGTGTTCGGCCAGCGTTGACGTGTACCAGGCGCGCCGGTGTGAAGGCGAGACGTACCCATCACTACAGCTCGGGCGTCGAGCCCGGCACGAGCAGAGGATTAGGTCATGTCGAACAAGGTTGCGCTGGTCACGGGGGCTTCCTCGGGTATCGGTGAGTCCACCGCGCTGCG
>NZ_JBEOVB010000069.1:0-15921 GCF_040295245.1 Streptomyces sp. NPDC002884
TCCTTACGGATCGACATCAGGCCGGGCATCTCGTGCTCGGCCAGGGTGATCTCCTTACGGCCGAAAGCGGCCAGGGAGAGATCGGCGACCTTGAAATCGGTGGGCTCAGCAGGCATGGAGGATCCTTGCGCTCGTCGAACTCAGGACGTTGCGGTGGATGTCCAGAGCCGCCGTGGACTTGTTGAGGGTGATGTAGTGCAGGCCGGGGGCGCCCTCGGCGAGAAGGCGTTCGGCCATGGCGGTGGCGTACTCGACGCCGATGCGGTGCGCGTCCCGCGGGTCCTCGCGGGCCGTGTGCAGGCGCGCGGCGAGGGCCTCGGGGAAGGCCGCGTCGGAGAGTTCGGCAAAGCGGGCGATCTGCCGGTGGTCGGTGGCCGGCATGATCTCCGGGATGATCGGGATGTCGCAGCCGGCGGCCGCGACCCGGTCGCGCAGCCGCAGGTAGTCCTCCACGTGGAAGAACATCTGGGTGATCGCGTAGTCGGCGCCCGCCCTGCACTTGGCGACGAAGTGCCGGATGTCGGACTCCCAGTCGCGCGAGCGGGGGTGACGCTCGGGGAACGCGGCCACCCCGATCCTGAAGTCGCCCAGCGAGCGGACCAGTTCGACCAGCTCGTAGGCGTAGGCGAAGCCCCGCGGGTGCGCCGTCCAGGCGCCCTTGGGGTCGCCCGGCGGGTCGCCGCGCAGCACCAGGACGTCGCGGATGCCGGCGTCCGCGTACTGGCCGATGATGTGGCGCAGTTCGGCGACCGGGTGGCCGACGGCGGTCAGGTGGGCGACCGGGCGCAGGGTCGTCTCGGCGGCGATGCGCCGGGTGACGGCCACCGTGCGGTCCCGGGAGGAGCCGCCGGCGCCGTAGGTCACGGACACGAAGTCCGGGCGCAGCGGCTCGATCCGGCGGATCGCCTTCCACAGTGTCCGCTCCCCCGCGGCCGTCTTCGGCGGGAAGAACTCGAAGGAGAACGTCGTCACGGGCGGGCGCCCTGCGGCGCCGGCGCGGTCCGCCTGCGCCACGGCCTGCGCCACGGCCTGCGCCGCGGCCTGCGCCACGGCCTGCGCTGCGGCCTGGGGGGCTGCCGGCTGCGGGACTGCCGGCTGCGGCAAGTGGCGTGGCGCGGGGGGCTGTTCCCGCACGCTCGTGCCGCGTGTACCCCTTGTGCCGCGCGTGCCGGCGGCGGGGCGGGGCTGGTCGGGGCTCACGACACGCCTGCCAGGCGGGGTTCGGCGGCGCGGGCCGCGTCGTCGCCGTAGGTCCGGGCGATGCGGGCGATCAGGTCGGCGGCGAGGAGTTTGTACTCCTGGGTGCCGACCGATTCGAGGACGGTGGTGGCCAGGGCGCAGCCGAGGCGGGCGGCCTGTTCGTGCGGCCACTGCCAGGCCAGTCCGGCGAGGAATCCGGCCCGGAAGGCGTCGCCGGCGCCGGTGGGGTCGGCGATCCTCCCGGCGGGCACGGCCGGTATGTGCAGGCGGGGGGTGCCGGAGCGGGCCAGGGTCACCCCGTCGGCGCCCTGTGTGGTGATCCAGGTGCCGGTCCGCTCGAGGAGGTCCTCCTCGCTCCAGCCGGTGCGTTCCTTCAGCAGGGCGGCCTCGTAGGCGTTGGTGAACAGCCATGTCGCTCCCTCGACCAGCCGGCGCGCCTGTTCGCGGTCGAGGCGGGCCAGTTGCTGGGAGGGGTCGGCGGCGACGGGGATGCCGAGGCGGTGGGCGGTGGCGGTGTGCCGCAGCATGGCCGCGGGGTCGTCGGCGCCGACGAGGACGAGCGCCAGGCCGGTGCGGCGGGCGGTGTCGGCCAGGTCGATGTCCGCGGCCTCGGCCATGGCGCCGGCGTAGAAGGTGGCGATCTGGTTCTGGTCGGCGTCGGTGGTGCACACGAAACGCGCGGTGTGCAGGGTGTCGCTGACCCGTACCGCGGACGTGTCGACGCCCGCGGCGCGCAGCCAGGCGCCGTACTCGGCGAAGTCCGTGCCCGCCGCGCCGACCAGGAGCGGGTCGCAGCCCAGCAGGCCGAGGCCGAAGGTGATGTTGGCGGCGACGCCGCCGCGGTGCACCTCCAGCCGGTCGGCGAGGAAGGACAGGGAGACCCGCTCCAACTGGTCCTTGATCAGCTGTTCGGTGAAGCGTCCGGGAAACACCATCAGGTGGTCGGTCGCGATCGATCCGGTCACGGCGATACGCACGGCACGTGCTCCTTGGGCCTCTGGGCGGGACGGTCCGGCCGGTGTCCGGGACGGCGAGTGGGCCGGCGGGCAAAGGAAGCGGGGGCGGAGAAAGCGGGAAGCGGAAGACGCCGGCGGAAGACGCGGGCGAAGAAGGCGGGCGGAGGAAGCAGGGCGGGGAGAGCCGGGGTTGGGGAGCCGGGGGGGGGAAGCGGGGAGCGGTGGGACGGGGGGTGCCACCGCTCCCCGCCGGCCTGGGCGCCGCGGTGCTTTCCGCGGCGCTGTCCGGTCAGCTCGCGGCGGCCGCCGCGCGCAGGGCGTCGGCCCGGTCGGTGCGCTCCCAGGTGAAGTCCGCCAGCTCGCGGCCGAAGTGGCCGTAGGCGGCGGTCTGGGCGTAGATCGGGCGCAGCAGGTCGAGGTCGCGGATGATCGCGGCGGGGCGCAGGTCGAAGACGGCGGTGATGGCGTCCTCGATCTTCTCGGCGGCGACCGTGCTGGTGCCGAAGGTCTCCACGAACAGGCCGACCGGTTCGGCCTTGCCGATCGCGTACGCCACCTGTACCTCGCAGCGCGCGGCGAGGCCGGCGGCGACGACGTTCTTGGCGACCCAGCGCATGGCGTAGGCGGCGCTGCGGTCGACCTTGGAGGGGTCCTTGCCGGAGAAGGCGCCGCCGCCGTGGCGGGCCATGCCGCCGTAGGTGTCGATGATGATCTTGCGGCCGGTGAGGCCGGCGTCGCCCATCGGGCCGCCGATCTCGAAGCGGCCGGTGGGGTTGACCAGGAGACGGTAGTCGTCGGTCTCCAGTTTGATGCCGTCGTCGGCGAGGCGGGCCAGGACGTGTTCGACGACGTGGGTGCGGATGTCGGGGGTGAGCAGGGCGTCGAGGTCGATGTCGCTCGCGTGCTGGGAGGAGACCACGACGGTGTCCAGGCGGACCGGGCGGGCGCCCTCGTACTCGACGGTGACCTGGGTCTTGCCGTCCGGGCGCAGGTAGGGGACGGTGCCGTCCTTGCGGACCTCGGTCAGGCGGCGGGCCAGGCGGTGGGACAGCTCGATCGGCAGCGGCATCAGGGTGGGGGTCTCGTCGCTGGCGTAGCCGAACATCAGGCCCTGGTCGCCCGCGCCCTGCCGGTCCAGTGCGTCCTCGGCGCGCTCGTCGTGCCCGTCGTGCCCGTCGACGCGGACCTCGTAGGCGGTGTCGACGCCCTGGGCGATGTCGGCGGACTGGGCGCCGATGGACACCGAGACGCCGCAGGAGGCGCCGTCGAATCCCTTGGCCGAGGAGTCGTAGCCGATGTCGAGGATCTTCTGGCGGACCAGGGTGGCGATGTCGGCGTAGGCGGAGGTCGTCACCTCGCCGGCGATGTGCACCTGGCCGGTGGTGATCAGGGTCTCGACCGCGACGCGGGAGGTGGGGTCCTGGCGCAGCAGCGCGTCCAGGACGGTGTCGCTGATCTGGTCGGCGATCTTGTCGGGATGTCCCTCGGTCACGGATTCCGAGGTGAACAGGCGGCGGGACATGACACTCCAGGAACGGTGGTGGGCGGACACGGGCGACGGGTGGTGCGCGGAGCGGCGCGGCGGCGCGGCCGGCCTGGCTTACGCGGTCGGCACGGCTTGCGCGGTCGGCGCGGCTTACGCGGTCGGCGCGGCTTACGCGGTCGGCGCGGCCTGCGCCGGGCTGCCGGCTCGGCCGGGGTCGGACCGGGACCAGGACCGGGGCCGGAGGCCGAGCCGGGGCCGGAAGCGGGCTCGGCCGGGGGCCGGATCGCCGTCGGGGCGGTGGGCCGGCGCGGCAGCGTGACCGGGGCGGCCCGGGGCCGGGCTGCCGGCTCGGCCGAGACCGGGACCGGATGCCGGGGCCGCCGGAGGCCAGGCCGGGGCCGGAGGGCAGGAGCGGGCTCGGCCGGGAGCCGGGGGCCGGGGGCCGGATCGCCGTCGGGGCGGTGGGCCGGCGCGGCTGCGCGACCCGGGCGGCCGGGGCGGGGCCGGAGGCCGGGGCCGGGCCGGAGGCCGGGCGGGGCCCCGACCCGGGCTCGGCCGGGGGTCGGGGCGCCGTCGGGGGCGGTGGGCCGGCGGCCCCGGCCGTGGTGCCAGCCCCGGCCTTGGTGCGGGCCGCGGGCGGCTTGCTAGCCGCGGGTCATGTCCGGTTCTTCAGCTGGTCCTTGATCCGGTCGGCCAGTGCGAGCCGCTGCACCTTGAGCGTGGCGGTGCGCGGCAGTTCGGCCTGGGGGATCTGCACGGGGGCGGCCAGCTGGGGGAACGCGGCGACGGCCCTGCGCCAGCGGTCGGGGTCCAGCGGCTGGTCGTCGCGGGTGCAGATCACCGGGATCGCCTCGGCGGCGGGGCCCTGGATGACGACCAGTTCGCTCAGTTCGGGCAGCTTGCTCAGGACGAGGTCCTCGACCTCCAGGGAGCTGCGGACCCCGGGGATCATGTCGACCTCGCGGTCGAGCATGTGCAGGCAGCCGAACCGGGTGAAGTAGCCGACGTCCCCGGTGCGCCACCAGTCGCCGAAGCGGTTGGTGTCGTAGCGGTCCTGCTCGGCGAAGTACGTCTTGGCCAGGCCCGGCCAGGCGACCTCGATGAAGCCGGGGTTCTTCTCCGCGGGCCGCTTGCCGTCCCGGCTCACCACCCGGACCTTCGCCGCGCCCCCGGGCATCTGCCAGCCCACGCAGCGGCCGTTGGCCTTGTGGGCGGAGCCGCGGAAGTAGGCGCGGCCGACGGCGGGCCCGACCTCGCTCTGCCCGTAGATCTGGAAGAAGAACGCGCCGCGCCGCTCGGAGGACTTCAGCAGCCGGCTCATCGTGCCGGGGTGGATCGCGTCGAAGGTGCTGCTGAAGTACTTCACCGAGGCGAACGGCTTGCGCGGGTCCTCGGCCAGGCTCTCCCACTCCATCAGCGAGTTGGGCAGCGCCTCGATGAACCCGGGCCGGTTGTGCAGGAAGAGGTCGGCGACCGTGTCGGGGTCCGACTCGTTCATCAGCAGGACCGGCATCTCCCGCAGCAGGGCCAGGGCCATCGCCGCGACCATGCGCGAGTGCACGAAGGAGATGTGCACCGCGACGGTCTCCGGCTCGCGCATCAGGGAGAGCAGCCGCCACTGCGGCTTGAGCCGGATGCCCTGGGTGCGGGGGGTGTGCACGACCAGCTTGGGCAGTCCGGTCGTGCCGGAGGTGTGGGTGATCACGGCGGCCTCGTCGATCGGCCGCACCACCGGCTGCACCCGCGGCGCGCCGGCGAACTTGCCGAGCGACTGCGCTCCCGGCCGTTCGCCGGAGACGATGATGACCCGCCGGGTCAGCTCCGCCACCGGCACCTCGGCCAGGACGTCGAGTTTGTGCTCGTCGGTCAGCAGGTTGGGCCGGCCGACCCGTTCCAGCAGGGCGCCCACCGTCTTGGCGTCCAGGCCGGGCGAGAGCATCACCGGGACCGCGCCGATCCGGGACGCGGCGCAGGCCAGCACCCACACGTCGGCGTTGGCCTTCTTGTGGACGACGATGTGCTCGTCGGGCCGCACGCCCGCCGCCCACAGCCGGGCCGCGAGGTCGTCCACGAGGTCGGCGAGCCGGGAGACCGTCAGGTTCCGGCCCGCCTCGGGCAGGACGTCGAGATCGTGGTCGAGGGTGATCGGCGTCGCACCGTTGACGGCCGCGGCCATGGCCGGCAGCAGGCCGATGTGAAGACCGCGCTTCTGTATCGATCGGTAGGCCACAGAGCCCTTCATCGGGGCTGCTCCTTTGCGGTGGGCGAGGGACGTTCGGGCTGTCGCCGGCGGGTGCGGGATGCCGCCGCGCGCGCGGGGCGGCACTGCGCGCGGCGGCAGGTACGGCGAGGCAGGGCAGGGCACCCTGCCCCGGGGGCGGGCGCACTGCCCCGAGGGCAGGCGCACTGCCCCGAGGGCGGATGCACCTCGCCGGGGCGGGCGCGCTGCCCAGGACGGGTGCACTGCCCCGGGGGCGGGTGCACTGCCCCGGGGGCGGGCGCACTGCCCCGAGGGCGGGCGCACCTCGCCGGGGCGGGCGCGCTGCCCAGGACGGGTGCACTGCCCCGGGGGCGGATGCACTGCCCCGAGGGCGGGCGCACCTCGCCGGGGCGGGCGCGCTGCCCAGGACGGGTGCACTGCCCCGGGGGCGGGTGCGCCGCCCCCGGGGCAGGGCGGAAGTGCCGCCCCGGGGCGGGGTGTCAGCCCGGGCCGCTGTGCCCCGGCCCATGCCCATGCCCCGGCCCCGGCCCCGGGTGGGAGTGCCGCTTCCGGGGCGGGTGCCGCCCGCGGGCAGGAGTGCCGGCTGCGGGCAGGAGTGCCGGCTGCGGGCAGGGGTGCCGGCCGGGGGGCGTCAGGAGGCGGCGCGGCCGGCCTTGAGGGCTGCCGCGGTCTCCGCGACGCGACGGGCCTGGTGGGCGGCGGCCGCCAGCACCGCTTCGCCGGGCGCGGAGCCGGCGCCGCCGACGCCCGAGACGTGCGAGGTGCCGTAGGGGTTGCCCGTCTGGAACTGGATGGGGTCGGTGTAGCCGGGCGGCACGATGATGCCGCCCCAGTGGTAGAAGGTGTTGCTCAGCGCCAGGATGGTGGACTCCTGGCCGCCGTGCGCGGTACCGGTGGCGGTGAACGCGGAGAGGACCTTGTCGGCCAGTCCGCCCTGCTGCCACAGGCCGCCGGCGGTGTCGATGAACGCCTTGAGCTGGCTGGCCACGTTGCCGAAGCGGGTGGGGGTGCCGAACAGCACCGCGTCCGCCCAGCTCAGGTCGTCCAGGGTGGCCTCGGCGACGTCGGCGGTGTCCCTGAGGTGCTGGGCCCAGGCCGGGTTGGCGTCGACCGCCTGCGGCGGGGCCAGTTCGCGGACCTTGCGCAGGCGCACGGTCGCGCCGGCCTTCTCCGCGCCCTCGGCGGCTGCCTTCGCCAGGGTGTGCACGTTGCCGGTGGAGCTGTAGTAGATGACGGAGACGTTCACGGGTGCCATATGCGGTGTCCTTGTCTTGGATTTCGGTGCCGGGTGATCCACGGGCCCCGGGCCCCTGGCCCCCGGCCCGGTTGCAATTGCGGTTGCGGTTGCGGTTGCGGGTCGTGCCGGGCCGCCGGTCCTGCGGCTGCCGCCGCCGCGCCGCGGGCCCGCTTGCCTGTTCTCCGCCGGCGGCGGGCGCAGTGCCCGCCTTCCGCCGGCAGCGGGCCGAGAGCCTGCTTTCCGCCGGCGGCGGGCGGGGTGCCTGTTCTCCGCCGGCGGCAGGCCGGGAGTCTTCTCCCGCCGGCGGCGGGCGGGGTGCCTGCCTCCGGGGGCGGGGTGCCTGCCTCCGGGGGCGGTGGGGTGCCGCTAGCGGGCGAGGACCAGCGTGGCGGGCGGCGCGGAGTGGAAGGAGACGTCCGTGAAGCCGGCCTTGACGAGCCAGTCGCGGTAGTCGCTCTGGCGCCAGGTGCTGCCCTGCTTGCTCTTGAGGAGCATTTCCGAGGCGAAGATCAGCGGGAAGGCCGGGCCGCTGCGGTCGTCGTCGACGACGTAGTCGTTGACGACGAGGGTGCCGCCGGGCTTGAGGGCCTGGCGCAGCCGGGTGAAGACCTCCACGTTGCTCTCCGGGCCCTCCTGGTGGGCGATGTGGGAGTACAGCGCGATGTCGTAGCGGGCGGTGCCGAAGTCGGTGGCGTGGAAGTCGCCGTCGATGGTGGTGAACCGGTCGCCGACGCCGCGTTCGTCGAGGAGGCGGCGGGCGATCTCGTTGATCGGCGCCCAGTCGAGCTGGGTGGAGCGGGCGGCCGGGTTGGTCTGGAGCCAGATGCCGGAGTAGATGCCCGAGCCGCCGCCCACGTCGAGGATGGAGATCTCGCCGGCGTCGGCGAGGCCGAGGACGTCGGCGGCGATGGTGGCGGCGGGCACCGACTGGGCGGCGATGGCCGTGACGATCTCCTGCCAGTGCGGGTTGTTGGCGACCTCCACCACGACCTCGCTGACCGGTCCGCCGGCGCGGACCACGTCGGGCAGGCCGGTGAGGCTGCCCATGTGCGAGAGCTTGAGTTTGGCGAAGTTGCTCAGGCTGGCGGGCCGGCCGTCGACCAGGTAGGCGGAGGCTTCCGCGGTGTTGCGGTAGCGGCCCTGGTCCAGTTCGACCAGTCCCACGCTGACGAGTCCGTCGAGGAGGGTCTGTGCGCCGCGTTCGGAGATCCCGGCGCGGGCGGCCAGTTCGGTGGCGGTGCCGGCGCCGTCCTCGAGGTGGGTGAAGAGCGAGTGGCTGGCGGCGGCGCCCAGGACGCCGGTGGCCCAGTAGCCGTTGATCAGCCGCAGGACGTTGTCCGGTGACGGCGCGCTGTCGGTCATGCTGCCCCTCCTAGGGCCCGGGAGGACGCCGAGTGGGTGCGGACCGCGCTGCGCAGGGCGGCCACGACCCGTTCGGCCTGGTCCGCGGAGAGTTCCGCGTGCATGGGGATGGCGAGGTTGCGGCGGAAGAGGTCCGCCGAGACCGGGCAGGTCTGCTTGGACTCGAAGACGGGCTGCACGTGGGTGGCCCAGGTGCCGTGCCCGCAGCCGATGCCCTGGGCGCGCAGTTCGGCGGCGACGGCCGCGCGGTCGACGCCCTTGTCCAGGGTGACCATGTAGGACTGCCAGGCGTGGGTGCGGTCCTCGGGCACGTGCGGCACCGTCAGGAGGTCCTCGTCGGCGAGGAGTTCGCCGTAGCGGGCGGCGACGGCGGCGCGGCGGGCGAGGAGTTCGTCGATCCGGCCCAGCTGGACCTGGAGGATCGCGGCGGCGATGTCGGACAGTTTGAAGTTGTAGCCGATCTCGGTGAATTCCGGGATGGGCAGGCCGACGACGTCGCTGATGTCGAAGATGCTGCCGATGCCGAAGGAGGAGCGCAGCCGTGCGTCGGCGGCGATCTTGGCGTCGGCGGCGAGCAGGGCGCCGCCCTCGCCGCTGGTGGCGCCCTTGCGGCCGTGGAAGGACAGGCAGCCCACTTCGGCGAGGGCGCCCGCCTGGCGGCCCTGGTAGGTCGCGCCGACCGCGCAGGCGGCGTCCTCGACGAGGAACAGGCCGTGGCGGTCGGCGATCTGCTGGAGCGGCGTGTAGTCGGCGGGGATGCCGACGGTGTCGACGGCGATGATGCCGACGGTGCGGGCGGTGACCAGGTCGGCGACCGCCTGCGGGTCGATGGTGCCGGTGTCGGGGCGTACGTCGGCGAAGACCGGGACCGCGTCGAGGTAGCGCACGGCGTGGGCGGGTGCGGGGAAGGTGTAGTCGGCGACGATCACCTCGTCGCCGGGCTTGACGCCGAGGGCGAGCAGGGCCAGGTGCAGTGCGGCGCCGCAGTTGCTCACCGCGACGGCGTCGCCGACCGCGTACTTCGCGGTGAGCTGTGCCTCCAGGGCCTTGCCCCTGGGGCCCTGGCCGGCCGGCCAGCCGGAGGCGAACACCTCGGCGACGGCGGCCAGTTCCTGTTCTCCCAGACTCGCGTGGACCAGGGGAATCGATTCCATCGTCTGTCGTCTCCCGTCAGGCGCCGGGCTCTGCGGCCGGGTCGGCGGCCAGGAGCGTGGGGGGTGTGTGGTTCAGCGGTGTGATCTGGCTGACGTCGTAGCGTTTGCGCATCTCCTGCACGGCGGCGGCATCCACCGAGGTGCCGCGCGACCAGATCTGCGCGATCTCCTCGAAGTACAGCTCGTGGTCGGGCGAGGGATAGCTCTGGAAGAGCATCCGGGCGGGTTTGTCGGTGGCGTTGCGGAAGGCGTGCGGGGTGCCGGGGGGCACGAACATGCAGGCGCCCTCGCCCGCGCGGACGACGCGGTCGCCGGCGGGTGACTCCCAGTCGTGCCAGGTGTCCTCGGTGCGTCGCGCGGGTTCGAAGGCCAGCAGGTCCAGCTCTCCCTCCAGGACGTAGAAGAACTCCTGGGAGTGGCTGTGCACGTGCGCCCCGACGTCGAATCCGGGCGGCACGACCACCTCGAAGATCGATATGGAGGAGCCCATGGCCTCGGTGGCCTTGAAGGTCACTTCCTGCGCCGGGGTGATCAGCTTGCGCCCCGCACCCGGGGGGACGATGAGGTCGGTCATACGCTTCGCTTCCTTGGGTCCGGGCCGGAGGGGTCAGCCGGCGCTGCGCGGGCTGTCGTCGGCCCAGGTGCCCAGCGCCATCTCGGCGGTGATACCGGGACCGAATCCCGCGATCAGACCGGTCGCGCCGGGCAGCGGGGTGTCCTCCTCGAACAGCCGGCGGGCGGCGTCCAGGACGACGGCGCTGGCGATGTTGCCGTACTCGGTCAGGGTCGCCCAGCTGTGGCGGAACACCTTGCGGTCGACCTCGAGGAACTTGGCGAGGTCGTCGAGGATGCGCGGGCCGCCGGCGTGGACGATGTAGAAGTCGAGGCTGCCGGCCTCCCAGCTGTGGTCCTTGGCCAGTTCGCGCAGGACCGGGGCGAGGGGTTCCATCGTGCCGGGCACCCGGCGGTCCAGCTGGAAGTGGAAGCCGGTGTCGCGGACCGCGTAGGAGATCCAGTCCTCGGTGTTGGGGATGAGGTAGGAGGCGTTGCGTTCCAGCTCGATGCCGGTGCCGCCCAGGCCCCGTACGACGGCGGCGGCGACCGCGTCGCCGAACAGGCCGTCGGACAGCAGGGATCCGATGTCGTCCGCGGTGGGCTGGTAGCACAGGGAGCACAGCTCGCAGGAGACGATCAGGACGTTGCTGCCGGGGTGGGCCAGGCAGAAGTCGTGGGCCCGGTTGATCGCCGCTCCGCCGGCCGCGCAGCCCAGCTGGGCGATGGGGATCTGGCGGGTGTCGGAGCGCAGTCCCATCTTGTTGATCAGCCAGGCCGTCAGCGACGGCATCAGGAACCCGGTGCACGACACGTAGATGATCGCGTCGATGTCACGGGCCGTCAGCTCGGCGTTGGCCAGGGCGCGTTCGATGACCTCGGGGCAGCGCTTCTTCGACTCGACCTCGTAGATCCGGTTGCGCTCTTCGAAGCCCGGGTGGTGGAGCGTCTCCTCGATGGGCTGGACGAGGTGCCGCTTCTTCACGCCCGTGTTGCGGATGAGGCGCAGCGCCAAGGGAAGCTGCGGCTTGCCGGCATGCGCGTTCTCGGCAAATTCCAGAGTCTCTTCCACTGTGATGACATGTTCCGGCGCGCTCATCGCCGGTTTGCATAGCCTTGGCATATATCTGGAATCCACTTCTTCTGGAGTCTCGACAGCAAGGGCAGTGGGACATGGGGCTGACGGCAGGCCACCTGACGCCCGCCTCCCTCGGTGTGGTTGTCGACGAGGTTCTTCACGGTGGCCCGCACCGCCCGCGGCCGGGCCGGGGGCGGGTCGCGGTTCCCGGTCGAACGCCGCAGCACCCTGCCGGACGGCCCCCTCCCCCTCCGCGTCCCGCCAACCCCCCTGGACCGCGCGTGAACTGACATGTCGTCGGACGGCATGCCGGGGCGGGCGGGTGCTGCGGGCGGGTGACGCGGTGGCGGGCCGGCGGACGGATGCGCGCCGGGGCGCGCCGCGGCCGGCCTTGCGGGGAAAGGGACTTCGGCCGCCTCGGGGAGGCGGCCGGCTGCCGTGGGTCACAGGGGGCTCGGTCCCGCTGTGGCGCGGACCGGCGATACGGCACTCAATCCACTGCCGCACAGATGTTTTCGGGCAGGGAAGGCGTGCAGAAATCGTGACACGGGCAAAGCCCTGACGCCAGAACACCACCAGGTGACGCGGGTCACATGCGGTCCGGGGGCCACCCGCCCGGCCCGGCCACGGCGGCCCGGCAGCTGCGGGCCGGCGCGGCACCCGCAGGGCGCGCCTGGCCCAACTCCCCCGCCCGAGCGGAGCGTTACGGGCGCGGCGGACGCGAGCAACTCCCCGGAGGGGCGGACGGGAGTCCCTCCCCCGGAGGGGGAACGGGAGAACCCGGGGCCGGGGCCGGGGCAATGGGCAACGGGCGGCACGGCGTTGGCGGGGGCGGCTGGGGGCGCGGGCGGGCAGACGGCCCGACAGGCGGCGGCGGACACTCAACGCGGGCGCAGCACTCCGGGCGTGGGCCGCCGGGCATTCGGGCGTGAGGCCGCCGGGCGTTGCGCGGGGCCGCCGGGCGTTCGGGCGTGAGGCCGCCGGCGCGGGCCGCCGGGCCGCCGGGCTCGGGGCATCCGCGCGGACGCCGGGGGCCGGGCGGCCGGATGCCGGGTGGCCGGATGCCGGGTGGCCGACGCGGTTGCAGGAAAGGGATGTTGGGGTGGTCGGGGTTGTCAGCAGGGCGGGGCGATGCGGGGCCGGGGGGCCTGGCCGAGCAGGTCCAGTACCTCGGTGACGGTCTCGGTGCCGTCGAGGGCGGGCAGATGGCGCAGCAGCCGGGCGCACTGGCCGGCCAGCAGGTCGGCGTCGGCGTCCGAGAGACGGGCGCGGTCGTGGACGACGGTGACCAGCTTCGAGCCGTCGGCGTCCTCCCGTACGAGCAGGGCGACGGGCAGCAGGGGGTGGGCGCCGCTGGCGTGGCGGTGCCCGAAGCGGATGCCGGCGTCGGCGAGGCGGGCCCGGAGGTCGGGCAGCGGACGCGGGGCGGGTTCCAGGGAGACCAGGCTCTGCAGGCGGCGGGCCGGGCGGCCGGCCCACTCCTGGATCTGGCGGGGGCAGACCCATTCGTAGGCGGCCATGTCCAGGGCCCGGTCGCGCAGGTCCGCCAGCAGCGCGCCGATCGGCCGGCCGCCCTCGACCAGGGCGGTCATCGGCAGACAGCTGCGCAGCGGTCCGACCAGCCGCTCGGCGCATTCCAGGGGGATGCCGCGCCCGGAGACGGTGACGCCGAAGCCCACGGGTACGGGTCCGCTCGTGTCGGCCGCGCGGTACAGCAGCAGCGCCCACGCGGCGTACAGCACGCCGGAGTCGGGCAGGCCCCGGCCGGCCGCCCACCGGTGGAGGCGGTCGGTGTCGGCGGCGCCCAGCCGGGCCTCGGCGCGGCCGGAACCGTGCTGTCCGGTGTGCGGGCCGGGCAGCGCGGGCAGGACGGCGGAGGTGTCGGGGGGCAGGGCCCGGCAGAAGAAGTCCCGTGCCGCGGTGGTGTCCTGGCACTCCAGCCAGTGCAGCCAGTCGCGCACGTCCGGCCGGCGTTCGCCGCCGGGCAGCACGCCGCCGCCGAGGTAGGCGCGGCTGAACTCGTTGTGGAGCACGGACACGCTCAGGACGTCCAGCAGCCCGTGGTGGAAGGTGAGCAGGACCCGGGTGACGTCGGGGACGCCGGTGTCGACGAGGGTGATGCGCAGCGGGCCGGGGCTGCTCAGGTCGAAGCCGTGCAGCCGGTCCCGTTCCAGCAGTTCGTCCCAGTCGACGGCGCCCGCGCGGTGGCGTACGACGTCGGGGCGGGCGTTCAGGTGGAAGACCAGGCGTGGTGTGGGGGCCCATTCGAAGGCGCCTCGGAGAATCGTTTCTCTGTCGATGACGGACTGCCAGGCGGCGGTGAACCGCTCGGTGTCCAGCGGCCCGTACCAGTGCCACCAGGCCTGTTCCACGTGCCGTCCGGTGGACCGGTTCGCGGCGGAGGCCAGCAGCGCGCCGCAGCGGTGCCAGGGGGCCGGCACGGGTGGTCGTGCGGCGCGTGCGGGTGCGGTGGGGCGGCGGTCGGTACGGATCCATGCACGGCGCCGGCGGCTCGACCTCGCCATGTCTCGTCCTCCTCGCAGTCACTGCCGCGACCCGCCAGGACCGCGGGTCGCAGTGATCCCGCCGGAGCGGCTTGCCCGGGTGTGGCACTCCCGGGCGCATCATGCACGACTCCCCCGTCAGTGCCCTGACGCGATGCCGACGCGGCTCGAACACCGCTCGTGAACGCCTGGGCCACGGCTGGAGCCGGGCCGCGGACGGCACCCGGGCGGTCGGGGTCCGCACGGCCAACTGCCGCACGGGCGGGGCCCGGTGGCGAGGAAGCCGGGGCCGCCGGCGCCGGCCCGGGGCCGCCGGCCCGCCCCCGGCGTGCCGCCTTGCCCACCGGGCCTGGAGACGGGCGCGCCGCCGCACCGACGCGCCGCGCAGACCCAAGCCCAGGCCCAAGCCCAAGCCCAAGCGCAGGCGCAGGCGCAGGCGCAGGCGCAGGCGGGGCGTCGTCGTCTGCGGGACGGCCCGGCGGCGGTCCAGGGACGGTCCGGCCGCGCTCCAGGGACGGTCCAGGGACGGACGGGGTGCCGGTCCGGTGCGTGTGCGGGCACCGTCGTCTGCTGTGCGCGGACGGACGGGGCGCCGGCCCGGTGCGGTGGGCCGGCCTCGTCGCCTGCGGGGGGGGCCGTGCGCGATCCGCTCACGGTCCGCGCACGGTCTGCGGGCCGGTTGCGGCCGGTGGAGGAAGCCGCGGCCCGGCATCGGAGGGGCACTCGACAGCACGCGGTGTCCTCGAAGGGCGGACCGCAACCGCCGGGGGCGAACCGTGCCCGGCGGCCGGGCCGATGCGGGCGACGGCGCCTGCCGGTACGGGCAGGCAGGCCCCCCGGCAGGCGCAGGCACAGCCACAAGCACAGGCACAGGCACAGGCACAGGCACAGGTGCAGGTGCAGGCGGGGTTACGGCGGGCCGGACGGTTCGCGGGGCATGAGCCGGTCGAGGCGGCTGAGCAGGTCGTGCTGTTCCCGGGCGAGGTGTTCGACGCGGCGGCGCAGCCAGGCGATCTCTTCCCGCAGCAGTGTGGCGTCGCTGTCGTGGCCGGGGGTGTCCGGCGCGGTGGCCGGGCCGGTCCGCGGCTCCCGTGGCTGCGGCGGGCAGGTGGGGTGGGCGCCCGGGTCGTGGTGGTGCAGGATGGTCTGCATCCGGGCGCGCAGCGCGGGTCCGGGTTCGATGCCCAGGTCGTGGACGAGTGTGCGGCGGGCCCGTTCGTAGGCCAGGAGTGCCTCGGCCTGCCGGCCGCACCGCTCGAGGGCGCTCATCAGCAGTTCGTGGAAGCGTTCCCGCAGCGGGTGGGCGATGGTCAGTTCCTCCAGCTCGCCGGTGATCTCGTGGCCGTGTCCCGCGCGCAGGCATGCGTCGTACAGGGTCTCCAGGGCGACGAGCCGGCCCTCTTCCAGCAGTGCGGCCTCGGCCGAGCAGATGGTGCCGCGGCCGCTGCCCTGCAGGGCCGCGCCCCGCCACAGTGCGAGGGCCTCGCGCAGGAGGCCGGCGGCGCGGACGGGGTCGGTGCCCAGCAGTGCCCGGCCCTCGGCGGCCAGGCGGGTGAAGCGGCGTGCGTCGGTGTCGATGCCGCCCAGGCGCAGGACGTATCCGGTGGGGCGGGTCGCGAGTGCTTCGTGGTGCCGTGTCCCCGGGCCGGGCGCGCGGGCGGGGTCGGGGAGCAGCCGGCGCAGCCGGGCGACGTGGGCCTGCAGGGCGTTGGCCGCGTTCGACGGCGGGTGTTCGCCCCACAGTTCGTCGACGAGGCGGTCGCGGGGCACGACCTGGCCGGCCTTCACCACGAGGGCGCCGAGCAGGGCGCGCTGTTTGGCGCCCACGGGAACGATCCGCAGATCGGTGCGCGTGTCGCGGATCTGCACGGAACCCAGAATCCCAAACTCCATGCCGTCCTCGCACCGGGGTGTCCAACGAGTTCCGGGCACAGTAGTCGGCACGCGGGCCGAGCGCAGGGCGTGCGGCCGGGCTGCGGGCCCGTGTGGACTGTTTCTCCAGGGGTTTTCGAGTCGGTCCGGCGGCCGGGCGGGCTCTTTCGGCTGGGGTGTGGGGGTGCGGCGGGCCGGTGGCGGTCCGGTTCCGTTTTCCGGTCGGTTCTCGAATACGGCTGGAGAACCGCTCGGCACCGCCTCGCAGCCCTCTCCACAAAACCTTCAGACCCCCTCGC
>NZ_JBEOVB010000070.1:0-15657 GCF_040295245.1 Streptomyces sp. NPDC002884
GAGAGAGCCCCGTGAACAGCCGATGCGCCAGCACCGCCCGATTGACCATGATCGCCACAGCGAGATCTGCCATCCACCTGGCACGACACCTCACCCGCTACCACGCACCAACCAACTCGTAAGGGCTCGCAGAGAATCAACATGCTGATTTGATCTCCGCGGGGCTGCTGTTCGCGAGGAATGCGGTGAGGTCAGCAGGCGTGCGGAACCTGGCGGTCGAGGGTGGAATGGTGTAGCCGCGCTCGGCCAGGAGGGGCTGGGCTGGGGCACGGCCCTGGTGAGGGTGCTGCCATTTACTCCGAAGAGCTGGGCGAGTAGGTCTCGGGTGCCGAGCTTGCGGAGGTAGAACGGGTGGCCAGGACTCTGTCGGCCGTGGTCAGCCTGTCCTTCGCCCTTGCCCCGCGAGCGCGGATGCGCTCACCTCCTCGTTGCTGGAGCCGTCCCTGCTCACGTAACTCCTCGAGTTTCGTGGTCAGTTGGTCGACGAGTTCGTCCAGTTCCGGTTCGGGTATGCCGGTCAGCTCCGGGTTGCGCAGACACCCAGTGCCGGGCGGCAGGGATGGGCCGGCTGATCGCGGGTTCTTGGCTTCACCGGCTGCGCTGGTGGTGTCGCGAGGTTGAGGGTGGAGGGTGTAGTTCCAGTCGCCGTGGAAGCGGTGCCGGTCCATCGGCAGGGCGTCGATGTCGCTGTCGGTGACCTTGATACCGGTGTCGTAGGTGCCCGGGTCGAGTTCGGCATGGGCTTTCAGCCCGGGGCGGGTGGTGGTCGCCGCGATGCTGTTCACGATGACGTCGTGGCTGGCCAGCGGGCGACCGCCCCAGTTCATGGAGATGTGGGAGAACAGCCGGTGCTCGATCTTGTTCCATTTCGAGGTGCCCGGCGGCATGTGGCAGACCGTGATGTCCAAGCCCGTCGGGGCGGCCAGGGCGGCGAGTGTCGGTACCGATCATGACACCGCCGCGTTCGCTGTCGCTTCCATCCGCCGTTGGTGGCAGGCCCGCGGCCGGCACGACTACCCGGCCGCCACCCATCTACTGATCACCGCGGAGCTTCTCCATCAGCAGCACGTGCAGCTGGTCCCAGACGCCGGCCTCGTTCCATGCCGCCCAGGCGCCGCCAGCAGGTCATCCCCGAGCCGAAGCCCAGTTGGGTGCGGATCCTCTGAAGTGACGGTCGGGATCAAGCAGTGAGGCTGTACTTCTGCTGGTCGGGGCCGGGGTAGAGGCGTTGATGTTCACGGGCTGTGTGGAAGGCCCAGTAGTTTTCGAAGTCGCCGTTCGTGATCAGTGCGCGGAGTCGGAGGACGGCTTCGGCGCCGTCCAGTCCCCAGCGGGCGCCGGTGATGTCGAGGCGGTCGGCGATCAGGTGACGGCAGGCGCCTTCGACGGCTCCGGTGGCGATGGGCCAGCCGGCTGCGAGGGCGGTGTCGTAGTGGAGCTGGTCGAGGTGGCCGGTGAGGTAGCGGTGGCAGGTGGTGACGGCCTCGCGGCGGGTGGTGGGAAGCTGTTCGGCTGCGGCCTGGGCGGTCATCTCGGTGGCGGCGCGGTTGGCGTGTCCGGCGAGGATGGCGGTGAGTTTGTCCGCGGCCCAGGTCTCGGCCTCGCGGCTGCCGGCCGGGTGGAAGGCGTGGGCGGCCGTCCAGCAGTACTCGGCGACGTGGACGAAGTCGAGCAGGACGTTGAGGCGGATGTCGCGGCGGGAGGCTTCGTCCTGGATCAGGTCGAGTTGGTGGCGGGCGCCGTCGACGAGCACGATCCAGTCCCGCAGATGTTGCGGGTCGCGGGCCTCGGCCTGGTCGAAGGCGTCGGCGACGACGCGTTCTAGGGGACGGATCACTGAGGCGGTGCACCATTTGTGCTGTGCTGTCGGGCCCGGCCTTGCGGGCCGGGCCTGGCTGCGGCCGCCGGGCGGGTGCACGATGTCGTGCGGCCGACGCGGGGCGGGCGCGGTATCGAAGACGCAGGCCACCGTCGCCATGCGCTTGCGGTTGGGTTTCTCGCCCGGAGCCAGGCGTCCGCGCCGTCCGGCCGCCGTGCTCTTGGCCGCGGCCCGGCGGGTGGCTTCGCGCAGTGCTTCGGGGCGCATCACCACACCCTTGCCGTCGACCTGGAGGACCAGTGACATCTCGCGGGTGCACGGGGTGGGGATCTTCGCCGTGTAGTAGGCGGCGATGTCGACGGCGGCGGCGACCACCAGCTCTTTGAGGCGGCGCTTGCCCAACACTCTTCCGCATCGTCGCTCGATCGCGGCCTGGGCCTGATCGAACGAGCCGCGGACCGCCTCCAAGACCGCGAGCCGGGCCAGACCGCGGGAGTGCCGGCCGGCAGGCAGCGACAACGCTTCGTCGGCCGGGTGCACGTTGGACACGCCCCGGCCGCGATAGGCGATCCTGTTCACCCGCACCGGCCCGAACACGCAGGTCAGCCAGCGGGGGTGGTTGCTCTCCCGCCGGGTCCGCGCCTGGCCTTCCGGCCCGCGCACCGCCGGCTGCCCTGCGCTGATGCGGGCCGCCGCTTCTTCCGTCCTCGCCCGCCAGTCGAGGTGATCCTGCATCAACTGCCGCAGCAGCTCGCGCCCTTGCTGTTCGAGCAGTTCCTCCAGCTCGTCATGGGCCATGCCCCGCGCCGGGTCGCCGGCCAGCGTCGAGACGAGGCGTTCGAAGGCACCACGGGAGGCGGCATAGGCATCAGGCTCGAATAAGGCGTCATAGGGTTCCATCTGGGGCTCTTCTTCAGCTCTTCTGCGATTCGTTTGGTTGGCACCTTCGAATCTACGGAGAAGAGCCCCTTGGTCACCGGGAGTTGACCCGGTCGGCGTCCCCGTCATGGCGAGCGAGGGTAAACCGTCCCGGCGCGTCCTCGTCCAGCCAGCCCCGCTCCACCAGACGCTTCAGCTTCCCCCGCGTCCCCTCGATCTTCGCCGTCGTGGCCTCCAGCCCGATCCTCGGCACGATCTGCTTGGCCTGCAACGGACCCGGAGCATCAGCGACGATCTCCACGATGTCCCGGTACACGTCCGGCAACACCTGAACGACCAGGCCCTCCCGCCACGGCGGCACCGCCATCACCCCGATGCCGTGAGGCGCCGGCGCTTCCTTGGGTTCCGGCGCATCGTGCACCTCTACCTCCGGCGCTGCCTCCGCGGCCGACAACTCCGCCAGCACCTGCGCGACGGTCTCCCGCGTAATCTCCAACCGCGACAGATCCGCCCGGGCCCTCTCCAGCCGGACAGCCAACTCCGCAGCCTCGGCCTGGAGTTCCTCCACCCGCTGTCGAGCCGCGGCCTCCCGCGCCTGGAGCTCTTCCGGCAACGACACCATGGCGCCCCACCTCCACCTCGCCACGGTAGAAGTACGACGGCACCGCCCACACGTCAATCAGCGTCTTCCCAGCTCAGCTGTCCCCCGAAAGGATCCGCACCCAGCCCAGTTCCTGGGGCAAGTACTCCCACTGGATGCCGGTATGCAGGACGAACAGGATCCCGCACAGGGCCTGGCGATCCGGCACTCGCGGTCTGCCCTCGACCAGCTTCGGCGCCGGAACGGGCAGCAACGGCGTATTGCCGCAGAGCGAGTGCGCTCAGGTGCACCGCCATGACAGCAGAACCGTGGAGGCAGCAAAAGCGGCTGTGCTGTGACGAGACGGGCACGAACCATATCCCGCCCCTTCGGTCCTCCCATTCGCCCCCACTCCTCTGATCCGTGCCGTACAAGCCGACCACGATCCTCAGCACAGCGCTGCCGGCCGCAAGAACCCCGGGAACCCTCTGGCCTACTCGACAAAGATGTCGACGGACGGACGCATCCGCGAACAGACCTCCAGCACCTGGTGGAGGACGTGCCCCTCGAACGCCTCGAAGGGGGAGCGGTCCACGGTCTTGTCATCGACCGCCGGGTACGCCCGTTGAGTGAGTAGGTAGTCGAAGCGGGGAGCCCACTTCCGGGCTCCGAGTCGCGCCGTGGTCGAGCAGTTGTCCACCATGTAGGCCACCCCACGGGCGTGCATGTACGGGTTGAGGGAGTCGACCGCCTCGATGACGGACTCGTTGGCGATCTCGGAGTAGGGGTGGCCGCGCTCCAGGAGCAGGTCCGCCTGGGCCATCATGACGCCGCAGAACACGCCAGAAGTGAAGGGGTCGAGCGGAACCTCAGCGTCCGTCTCGCGTGCCGCCCGGACGCTACGGCCGACACGCCACATGTCCGCCTGGTCGACGCGGCCCATCGGGAAACGGTCGAGACGCTTGCCGGCCAGGATCACGCTACGAATCTCGTTGCCGGAACTCACCTCGTCGTAGATCTCCGCCGTCAGTTCGAGCCCGACGGGATACGCGGCGGAATACGCCTCCGCAAAAATTTCCCTGTCCTTATCCGCGAGACGCTCGTAGACGCCTATGAGGCCGTCCTTCGAGACGATCCGCGAGAGGGGGCCGGTGACGGATTCCACCGAGTGACGAAAGGCGTCGTGCTCACTCATCTCCTCGTCGCGGTAGCGCCGGTAGAGGCTTTCCACGATTCCGTGCACACCGCCGAGCAGCATGGCGCGTTCACCGGTCAGGTCCGACAGGTACTCGGAGCGCAGCGTGGTCTGGAAGGTGAACGGCGCCCCGAGCGCTATCGACCACCCGAGAGCCCGCTCGACGGCGCGGCCGGTGACGTCCTGCTCGACGGCGAAACTCGCGTTGATGCCGGCGCCGTTCACGGTGGAACCCTGGACGTAGAGGGCGCGCACGGAGGGCCCCATGCCCTTGGGGCACACGGCGATCACATCGACGTTCCCCGGGAACCGCTCACCGGTGTCCGTGAGATGCCCCAGCAGGAATCCGTGTGACAGGCCCAGCGTCGTGCCCGGACGCAGAGCGGTGAAGATCTCCGCGTAGTTCTCGGCCAGCGCGGCGTCGGATATGAGGAGCAGGACCATGTCCGAGGCCGCGACGACCTCGAACATCTCTCCGAGGGAGCCTTCGTCCTCGGTGAAGCCCGCGGCACGGGCGGAGTCCCGCGACCGTGATCCTTCCCGGAGACCGACCACCACCTTGACGGCGTCGCCCAGGGAGTCGCGCAGATTCTGGGCCTGGGCAGGCCCCTGCGACCCCCAGCCGATCACTCCGATCTGCCGTACCCCTTCGAACGCGGCCGGAAGCCGGTCGAACAGATGCCGGCCGCCGCGTACGAGCGCTTCGCGTCGGTCTCCGAGAGTAACGTACTCCTTGTCGAAGACGGTGGTGTCGAAGTCCAGTGCTTCCAAGGGTGCCTCCAAGGTTCTCAACCTGTTCTTTCTCACGACGACGGCTTCCGTCGTCCACGGACGGGTGCTGACTGGTGCGAGGTCGGGAGCGGGACAGCGGAGGCCCTGAGGCGCCCTATTCCACGTGAGCTGCTCACGTCCGGCTCACGTCCTGCTTGGCAGGGGCGGACGCGGTCGGCCGTGTGCTCCTGAGCCACAGCAGAGCGGGCCACAGCCCGGCCGGCGCGGACAGGGCTCCCATGAGGGACACGGCGACGGCTGGGCCCTGCCACTCCGCGAGAAGTCCGGCAGCCGCGGTACCGATTCCCTGGGCGGTGAGATTCATGGCCGACGCCGTTCCCATGCCCTGAGCGCGGACATCGTCCGGCAGCAGCTCGATCAGGGTGGAGACGGAGACGACGACTTGGACGCACCACAGTGCGTTGCCGACGGCGAAGGCCACCATGGCCAGGTAGATGCTGTTGCTCCGGACCGCGACGACGACAAGCGGAAGACCCGCCGTGAAACACAGCACAGGCAGGTGGACGGCATGACGACGGACCGGCACGAACCGATGGAACGCCCACAGTCCGAGCACCGCGCCCACGCCCGTGCAGGCCAGCAGGCCGCCGGTCCAGGCGGGTCCGCGGCCGAGTCCGCTGACGTACGGCGTCGCTAGGGCTTCGGGGGCGATGTAGAAGAAGCCGAGAGCCGTACTCAGAAAGATGGCCCGTCGACGCGGCTCACCCCAGAGCAGGCTCAGGCTGCCGGCCGCGGACCTGGATTTCATCGGTTTCCTGGACCGCGGTCTGACGAAGGCGCGGTAGAGCGCGTAGGCCGCCACGAATGTCAGGGCGTCGAAAGCGAGACACACCTCGGGGGTGAGGAGCCAGGACAGTGCTCCTCCGAAGGCGAATCCGAAGATCTGCGCCGCCTGCGTGGTGACCTGGCGGACAGACATGCCGACCGGGTACTGCTCGGCGCTGAGGATGTCGCGCAGCAGGGCGAGCTGCGCGGCCTTGTACGGCCCTCCGAGAAAGGACATGACAGACACGAGAAGGCAGAGAACAGCGAGTGGGACACCTGGAATCGCCATGGCCCCCACGACTGCGGCCCTTGAGATGTCCACGGCCATGATGACGTTTCGGCGTGGGTGGCGATCCGCGACGGGGGAGAGCGTGAGCGCGCCGACGACGCTCGGAACGTAGGTGAGAGCGTAGGTGAGCCCGGTCAGTGCCGCCGAGTCGGTGCGGTCGAAGACCAGGACCGCCAGCGCGATCCGGGCGAGCTGATCCCCGAAGTACGAGATCAGCTCGGCCGACCATGCGGCCCGGAACTCGGACGAGGAGAAGAGGGAACGGGGGGTGTGTTCGCTGTGCATGACGGCTACGGACAGCCTTTCGCCGTGCGTTCGCGCGAAGTCCGGCGAGAGGCTCTCGTACTGCGCGGATCCTGGACGGAGCTCCGGCGTGCTGGAAAGGGTCAGGCTTCCCGGTGCATGTTCACGCCCGCGAGCATGCACCGGGTGCTGATACAACGCGACCTACCAGTCGGCCTTGGCCATGGCGATTTTCCTTTCTGGATCCGGAACAGCGGCGTTCGTGGCCCGCAGCCATGCGGCTGAAGGCACGGACAGCCATGCTGGCGGCGGCGTGACCCGGGCTCTTGGGGGATATCGGGCCACGCCGCCGCCTGGCCCCGTCCATGGGTGACGAGGCCGGCGAGATGCCGCGTGAGCTGCCTCCTTCGACGGGGGGTCATATGTCAGCCGCTCACGCCGTCTCTCTTCCTAGCTACGTGGGGCCGCCCCGGATGGTTCTCACCTTTTCGAGATTCGGGGAGGAAATCTTGTTCAGGGCCGGGCAGACAGCCGTGCCCCGGAGCCCGCCTGGCGGCCTCGAACCCGCAGTTGCGCAGCTGTCGGTCTAAGACTGCCGATCATCGTTGACACCTGGGTCTCTGATCACTGAACCTCTTTCATCTTTCATCCTGGGGTCTGAGGAGTGAAACAGGCTGGTCAGGTGGGGTGACGTGGGGAAGCCCGTCGTCGTTGGTGTGGTGATCTCACTCAACACGCCGACGGCCGGGGGGCTTCGTTGGTTCCGTACCCTTCCAGGCTCGACGTCCCGCACGAGTTGGTCGAGCATGTCTCATGGCTCATCTACACCCGAAGGCGTGAACTTCGCTCGCCGTTGCGGAAGTTGAGCTGCTTCAAGCAAGCCCTGCTGACACTGGCCCACCTGCGGAAGAACGAGACGTTCGCACAGGTCGGGGCCGGGTTCGGGGTGTCGGAGGCGACGGCAGGGCGCCACGTCGACGAGACGCTTGAGGTTCTGGCCGCCTGGGCGCCGGGCCTGCACGAGGCCCTGGTGGGCCTGGGCGAGGGGGACTTCGTCATCGTCGACGGGACGCTCATTGCGACCGACCGCATCAAGGCGGACGAGCCCTACTACTCGCAGAAACACAAGCAGCACGGCATGAACGTACAGGTCATCGCGGCCCCGGACGGAACCCCGCTGTGGTTCTCCCGGGCAACACCGGGACGTACCCATGACCTCACCGCGGCCCGCGCCCACGGCACCGCCCAAGCCTGCCTGACTGCCAGATCCTCGTCCTCGCCGACCGGGCTACCAGGGAGACGTCGCCACCCTCCGCACCCCCTACTACCACCACCACGAACAGCCCAAGCACTACCAGCAGTTCAACCGCGACCACGCCCGGTTGCGGGCTACCGGCGAACGCGCCTTCGCACAGCTGAAGTCCTGGCGACGGTTACAGCGGGCCCGATGTTCAACCCGGCGTATCAGCACCGTCGTCCAAGCCATACACACACTCTTGACCTGCGACTATGCAGGATGAAAGAGGTTCGCTAGGAGAGCCACATGTCGAAGACACCCCCACTCGATCGCGAGGCCAAGCGGCGCCTGGCCGTCATACGCCATGTCGAAGAGGTCACCGGCAACATCGCCGTGAGGTGCTGGTATTTCGGGCTCAGCCGGCAGGCGTGCTACACGTGGTACCGCCGCTACCAGGCCGAGGGCGTCGAAGGGTTGCGCACCCGCCCCAAGGCCCCGAAGACGTCCCCGAACGCGACACACGTCGAGGTGGTCGGGAAGATCATCTATCTGCGGCAGAACTACACTTCGGCCCCGAGACGATGGCCATGTACCTCAAGCGATACCACGGGACTCCGAACCTCATTCTGAAACCATCAGTTAGGGCTCGCAGAGAATTACCTTGTGCGTTCTGCGGCTTGACACCGCAGGTCGGTGCGTCACGCGCCCGCATGTTGTTCTTCTGCGGGCCCTTAGGCGGCCCACCTCGAACGGTCCAAGGAGTTTACGGACGAACTGCCGAGCAAGTCAGCCCCCCAATCCCGCTGACGAATCGAGGTTTAGCCGTCACATCCAGCAGCATGCCCGGTCAACGACGCCACCGGGTGTCCGTCACGAGATCTCCGACTGTAGTATGTGGCGCCTACCCGGTAGCCAGGCGTGATGCGTGCTCAGATCTTGGGTGGGGGCAGGGGAACGTCGAAGGGCGCGGCCCATCATGATCATGTGATTCCACTCGCAAGATCGTGAAGGCCGCGCCCGTATGCTATCCTGCCCGACCCTGCCCACCTCTCGTCAACTCGGCGTCGAGGTTCAGGAGTTGTGTACGCCCGCGAAACTCCCCTCGCGGCTGGAGGCGGTCGGCGCCGTGCCCGACCCGCATTCTGCGCACCTGGTCACGTACCCCCTCCCGATGCTGCTCGGCCTGGTTGCCTGCGCCCTGCTGTGCGGGGTGCGCTCGGTGCGCGGCGTGATCCGCTGGGCGAACGGCCAGGGCGCCGGCATCCTGGCCGCACTCGAAGTCCCCGACGGCGATCTGGCGCAGTTGCCGGTGGCCACCACGCTCACCCACACCCTTGCCCGGATCGACGCCGACGCGCTCGATGCGGCCGTCGGCACCTTCGTGCAGACCCACGCCGCCGACCCGCTGGCCGGAATCGCGGGGGATCCGCCCATCCTGCAGCTGGCCGCGGACGGCAAGACGGCTCGCGGCACCCGCGACGCCGACGGCCTGCAGCTTCACCTGCTCGGTGTCTACCAGGTCGATCCCGGCGTGATGCTCGCCCAGCGCGAGATGCGCCACAAGTCCCACGAGACCGTGCACTTCACCGCCGCCCTTGACCTGATCGCCGACATCACCGGCGCGATCGTGACCGCCGACGCCCTGCACACGGTGGCCGGTCACGCCCGCTACCTGAACCGACGCGGCGCCTTCGGACTCTTCCCGGTCAAGGAGAACCGCGCCGCCCTGTTCGCCCGGCTCGACGCGCTCAACTGGGACGAAACCACGAACCCGCAGATCTGCATGGTCCGTACCGAGGAGACCAACAGCGGCCGCCATGAGACCCGCATCGTCCGAGTCAAGGCGCTGGAAGACGGCCAGGTCAACTTTCCGCACGCCACCCAGGCTCTGCTGGTGGAGCGGTACACCACCGGCCGGGGCGACGGAAAGGTCCACGCGGACGCCGAACTCGGCATCACCACCGCACCTGTCCAGGCCGCCGACGCGGCCACCCTCGCCCGCTGTGTCAGAGGCCAATGGGCCATCGAATCCCAGCATTTCGCACACGACCACTACCGCAACCGCTCGGCCGACGCCCTACGCGAGCTCGGTCTCACGGGTTGAGCACGCATCACGCCTGGGATCCGAGGTCAGGAACCGCTCCAGCGGATCACATTTTGAAACTCGGCAGCCAGGTTGAACTTTTGGGCACGCCGGGCGTAGTCACTAGGTGATCTAGGCGGCACGGCATGACTGGAGCTGGCATGTTTGTGCGGGCGCGAAATGAAATGTAGGACTTTAAGGGGGTCACGCAGGATCGCGCCAGCTGTGGGACTTTTCGCTTCACTCGATTTTTACTCAAAAATTCAGGCGAGGTAAATATGCAGAATGATGATCAAGAGAATGAAAACAAGCCCACAGAAGGCAGTCGGTCGCATAAGGCTGCGGCTGCCCACTTCGCCGCGGCAGCAGGTAGTGGAATTAGCTTCGCACTTTCCGACCATCCCGTAACGCGGAGTGTGAGTGCAGTCGCTGCTATAGCATCCGCTGCAGTAGCGACGCATACGCTGATGAATCCAAGTTCCGTAGATGAAGCTGGAAGGGAGGCGCGGAAGAGGGACACGGTTTACCCTCTCGTATCTGCCGCCGCCACGAGCGCGACTGTGGCCTTAAATGCCAAGTCTGCCCCGGTTGCAATCGCGGGTTTAGGTGGCGCCGTCTTTTTTGGAGCAAAGGCACATTCAGCAAATAAGGCAGAAAATATCCTTCCGGCCCCTGTGACCGCCAAAAAGAAGCGTTAGTTTCAGTTTACCCTCGCCCCCACCGTGGCAGCCCGCCGTTTTTCGGCGATCTATCACGATTGTTCGGACTGACGGAGCAGGGCTCAGGGGCATTACGCGATTGGGATTGGTCCGGTTCGCCTGTCTCGCGGGTGACGTGGCGTCATGTCCGTTGTGCGGCAGGGGCCCCGGAGAGCAGAGCAGGCACGGTGCTGGTGATCATGTGGTTGTCGAGACCCATGAGAACCGAGCGAGACCGTGCCTGCCCGAACATCACCGCCCATCCCTTCCGTGCTGGAGGAACTGGGCTCCACGACTGATCCCCTTACCTCAAGCGATGTTGCTGACCTGCGGCGTTTCCTGATCCTGGTCGCCGATCCCCGCGATGTGCGGGGACTCCGGTATCCGGCCCTCGCGTTGCTGTGCGCGGCCGTCTCGGCGGTGCTGACCGGGGCCCGCTCGCTCATCGCGATCAGCGAGTGGATCACGGATGCCCCGCAGCATGTGCTGGGTGTCCTTGGCTTCGCGGCCGATCCACTCACCGGTCTGCGGCCGGTGCCGCACGCCGCAACGGTGCGCCGCCTGCTGCAGCGTGTGGACGGTGATGCGCTGGACGCGGCGATCAGCGCGTATTTGCAGGCCAGAAAGCCGCCTCCGGCTCGACCGGGCGGCGGCCGCGCTGTATTGGGCACACCCCTGTCGGTGTGGAAAACGACGCAGGACCCGGCCACCGCGGGCAGCCACATCCATCTCGATCGCGTCGGTGACCAGCGAGGTGCGCATGTGGTCGGCGATCGACCAGCCCACCACCCTCCTCGAGCAGATGTCGATCACCATGGCGAGGTAGAGCCACGTCGCGCCGACGGCTATATATGTGATGTCGCCGCACCACCTGGTGTTCAGGCTGTCGGCGGTGAAGTCACGCATCACCAGGTCCGGCACGGGCGGCGCGGTCCTGTCCGCGATCGTCGTCTATCTTCTTCCGCAGGTGCCGGCCGACGATGTGGGCGCGGATCTCGCTGGCGGTCTGCTTCTCCTCGGTCTGGCGTTCGGCGCGGGCCTGCGCGGTGGCCAGATGACGGTAGAAGCCTGCGCGAAACAACCCGAGCACCCGGCACATCCGCCTGACGCCGAAGTCGGCGCGGTTGCCGGAGATGAAGTCCCAGCGGAGAGGGCTCACTTCACCTCCCGTGCGAAATAGGCGGCTGCCCGGCGCAGGAACTCGCGTTCGAGGTACCATTCCTCTTCGGCTTTCAGCAGTCGGGTGCTCCCCGCCCGCAGCCGGGCCAGCTCCTCCACCTCGCTGCCGCCCGCCTCGCGGCTTCCGGGCACGGCTTGAGCTTCGTCCTTATGGACCCACGTCCGCAGCGACTCCGCGGTGATGCCGAGCTCTGCGGCCACCGCCGCGTACGTCCGCTTCCCGGCTGCGGCACGGTAGAGCGCGACCGCGTCCTTCCTGAACTCCTCCGGATACGGAGACTTGCGTCCCACCTGGCCCTGGACCAAGATCTATTGTCAGGGTGTTCACTCCAATGGAAATCACTCAACGCAGGCCTGGAACCGCGAGATTCAACCCGATCCCGAAACGCTGGGCAGTCGAAAAGAGCCTACGGCTGGCTCATGCTCCACCGCCGACCGGCCCGCGAATACGAGACTATCCCCGTCCACTCCGAAGCCATGATCCACATCGCAATGACCGACCTCATGGTCCGCCGTGCTACCGGCAAGACAACCACCTTCTGAAGCAACCCGGAGTCACACAATTGAATTCGTATCACGGGATTACCGAAGAAGATAAAACGGGCTTTGAATAGGGGGTCCTCGTGGGTCGACATCTATGCCGGAGGTAACCGATAGTGCAATGACTGCGCGTACGATAAAAAATCGCCACAGATGGGGTTGGGTGGTGTGTGGAAATGCGAAACGACCCCTCCTGACGGCACATTATAAAGCGCTTGATGTCTAGACATCTGAAAGGCCCTATGAGGCCGCAAAATGGAGCGGATAGATTCTCGATCCCGGAACGCGTACGCTTCCGCTGGATAAGGCGAGCGGAATTTCGCTGATATCTATACTTTCGACTCTGCAATCATTGGTTGTGAAGTGAGCGCGGTGGATTCCAGCGAATGCCAAGGCTTTTTGGCAGCGAAGGCAAGGTCGAGCCAACAGCGGAGTGCCGGCCCGATTTACGCGAGCTACGAAGATTTCAGCACGTCTGGGCGTGCTTTTTACTCGACGCAGTACCACCTCCTCAGCATGGAAGGTGGCGTGTCGGAAGTCGACCATCGAACTGTTCCGGTGAGTGTTTGGCCCGGCAGCAAGAACCCGATTACCCGAAATGAGCACCGCCCCTACGCGATAACGGCATTTAGAGCTTAGTGCCTGTCGGATTGCCAGACCTATGGCGGCCACTAAATTCTCCCTACAGTGCTGATGTAATCCGATTCAAACAGACATCTTGCGGTATTCGACTAGGGGCATTTAGGGAAATAGTCATTCGACATTTATATTAAGCTCACATGTGCCTGCTCAATCCTGACACCCGACCACTGCAAAGATGACCCCCACTTCTAGCCCGTCCCGGAGTGAGTGTCCGTGCCCTGCATCAAAGTCGGCTGCCGTTGCAGCCGAACTGACCACGTCCTGACTGAAAAGGTCTCTGCCCATTCCGTGAAACTCTGCCGAGCAGGTAGAGAAATTCAGAAATCACTGTACGCCGTTCACTGTAGCATCAGCAGTAAGTGGATCTCGTGCAGATAAACGCCACATTTCACGCACCGCATCATCCAGGCTGAAATAGCGGATGCCGGTGGCTTGTAAATGCCAAACCCCGTGACTGCTAATTACCGTTCCTATATATTTCCCATCCTCGCACGCCACCCACACTCTTCGATCGGTACCGGATGGCCTCGCAAACTCTATCAATCGCCCATCAATGGTTCCGAGAAATATGTCACAATAATTCCCCAGGTGCTCTACTTCATCAACGGTAGTGGGTAGGCTTTTTCGCAAATCAACAGACATGGGCACCCGTCACGAGCTGAATCAGATATTTTTTGAGCGGTGGCCTGCCGCCAGAAAGCCCTTGAGCTGACTGTGGCCGTAAAGTGCTCTGCGCGGTATTTATGCTTTCTCAAGTGTTACGCATCTCAAGGCCTAATGGGACATCAGATTCGGTCCATAGGTGGGTGAGCTGGCGTTCCGGATTTGTCTCGTGAGATGCATTCGAGACTGTCGTTGTCGAGCATCAGCACGTCAAGGCCTGGAGACTCTCCGGACCAGGTAATTGTCCAAATCGCGTTGCAATCATATTCGAGGCAGGGTGACGTTCGGGAGGGTGGGGGATTGAGGCCTGGTACCTTGTGCAGGCTGCGACCGCTGTTCCGCTGATCTGGGTTATGGGGCAATTGATCGGCCGCGTCTGGGTGCGTAGAGTTCTTCTCGGATTCGGCGCAGTTGAAGATAGCGAGCGCCGCGGAATCAGCGCGCACGACCGCGTCGCACTCTGCGTTATTTGACATCTTGAACTCCTGCCCGGTCATCCCTTCTGCACCGTAGAACGAGCCCCGGGCGGGGTACGGTTCAAACGTGTTCCCACGGGCGCACAGCAGCCGTGCAGGTCTTCCAGGGCTGCTCCTGCGCGCGGGTGCAACTGAACCAGAACCTGGGACGGTACGTTCCGGCAGGGGCGGAGCCATGGCCCGCGCCACCCGCGCAGCTTGCCCTTGGCGAGAGCAGTAAGATCAGCGACTTTTGAACCTGTCTCGTCTTCAACCCGTAGTGACGGGTGAAGCACACCAACAGGCGAACCGACGAAGGGAATCTGGTCGGGATGAGCCTCGCAGGGCCATTTTGGGGGCCACGGAGAAACGGTATGGCTCTGAACCGCAGCTCTCGCCAGCCGCAGCCCTTTCGGCCGTCGCTTTCGCCATCTGCCGACCGGTCAGCAGCAGGGGGTGAAGTCCTGAGGGGCGTCGGCTCTCAGGATATTCGTCGACGGATGTGCGTGGGGGACCGGCGTTCAACGCGGGCTCGCGGCGCCCTGGCGTTCCGCGAGCCCGGCCCGGGCACTGTCGCGGACCGTACCGGATCGCCTATAGCGGCGGACGTCACGCCGTGGCCTCGGAACCTGCCCCGGAGCCCGTCCGGCTGAGCCCCATGAGGAGTACATACAGGGTCTGGCGCAGGGCGTCCGCGAAGTCGGAGTCCATGAAGGCGAAGCTGGGATCGGCGTCGTAGACGGCGCGTACGACCGGAGCGGGGTGCGTGTGGGTCCACAGCCCGCAGATCAGGACGATGATCAGGTTGGCGCCCTGTTCGGAACGCGGGCGGTCGAGCTCGGGCAGGAGATGCCGGAGCAGTTCGGCCAGGCCGAGCAGGCTGTCGCGGGCGCCTTCCTTGTACCGGGTCGCGACCTCGACGGAGATGTTGTGCTCCAGTACGCCAGCCTGCGCGCTGAGCAGTTCGCACAGCATCGGCCTGGAGGCGAAGGCCGCGGCCAGTCCGGATGCCGCGGCGTCGATCCTGGCTTCCAGGGGTTCGCGCGCGTCCACCAGTGAGCGAAGGGGCTCGCCGGCCTCGGTGAGGAAGTCGGCGGCGCTTTGGGCGAGCAGTTCGAGCAGCACCGCCTCGCGGGTCTCGAAGTACCGCAGCACGTTGGATTTGGCGAGTCCAACGCGGCGGCTGAGCTCGTTGAGGCTCATCGTGGCGACCGGCATCTCCGCGAGCATCGCCGCCGCGGTTTGGAGGATGTGCCTCCTCCGCTCCGAGCGCTGTTCTTCGCTTCTTGCCCGCTGGAAGGTCGTCATACCCCGAAGTCTACGGACTGACAGTCTTTTGATTACAGACCGCCCTCCTCTTGCGTTTAGACCAGCAGTCTCTTATGTTTGTGGCAACGCGAAGCACCGGCTGAACGCCGGGACTCGTGTGCGTCGGCCGACCACAGCTTCCGGTCTACCGACACGGCGGTTCCGGCCGCTCCCAGCATCCGCCGACGGCCTCCATCGAGCCCGGCACGAGCAGAGGATTAGGTCATGTCGAACAAGGTTGCGCTGGTCACGGGGGCTTCCTCGGGTATCGGTGAGTCCACCGCGCTGCG
>NZ_JBEOVB010000071.1:0-14881 GCF_040295245.1 Streptomyces sp. NPDC002884
TGGCGCCGCAAGGCCCCGGTGGAGTCGCTCATGCCGCTGCGGCTGGCCCGTTACGGCGTCCCGCTGGCGGAGACCGCCCCGGCGGGTCTGGCGGCCGCGGGCATAGAGCCGCCGATCCTCGTCACTGTCGAGCGGGTCTCCTCCTCTGTCCAGCCTGAAAGCGCCGCGCTCGAGGCCACACCACACGAGCAGCCGGAGCCGGCGGGACTGGAGAGCCTCGAGGTCCGACCGGCGCAGGCTCCGGCAGGAGTACCCGAGCCGCCTGGTGAGTTGCCGGAATCCGCTGAGAAGGACGCCAAGCGGTTTGCTGAGGCCTACCAGGCGTTCATCACGCGGTTCCAGGCCGAGCCGACTGCCTCGCAGTGGGCCCTCTGGCTCCGCGACGTGTACGGCATCTCCACCGGGGCCGGCGAACCGCTCTCTGAAGGGCAACTGCAGCCCCTGCTCCGAGTTCTGCAGAACCGCTACGCGCTTTCCACCGTGGGAAACACCGACCTGGAAGAGCCGCAGACGACCGACCAGTCCTGGTACGACTACTTCTACAGCGCCTGGCGCAGCTACGCGGATGAGCGCGGCATCCATCCCGACGCTGCTGCCCTCGCGGCATACGTGTACGAGCGGGACACCATCACGGGCGACGGCGGTAACCCTCTCGCGGGCGAGGACCTGGCGGACTTCGTCGCGACTTTCCAGGAACGAGAGTTCGGCGAGACCGAGTTCCCTTCTGAGGACGCCGCCGATCCGTTCGAGCGTGAAGCCCACGAACCTCTTCCGGAGACGAGCGGCTCACAGTCGGCGCCCGTTGGCAGTTCAGCACAGGCGGCGAAGGAGCCGCGTGGTCCCCAGGTCGATGCTCCGGTCGATGAAACGTCGCACCCCTCGAACGGGAGAGGCGGACTCACCACTCCTGACCGGTACTACCTTGCATGGATGGAGTACCAAGAGCAGAAGGGGAGCGAGCCCAGCGACAAGGAACTCTCGGCCTACTGCGCAGACAAGGGACTGCTCGGCCGCGGCAACAAACCCGTCAGTCCGGCCAACTTGCGGCGCCACTTCCTGCGATGGCGTGTCTACAAGGTCTGGGCCGAGCAGCGGGCGCACACCGAAGCCCCTGCACACTCGGACCTTGCGCAAGCCTGCGCAGACCGGGGGATCACCGGCCAGCACAACAAGCCCATCACCCCCGACTTCATCGCCGAAGAGGCTGTGGACTTTGAGCGCCGGTGGCAAGCGCTCAGCCGCCATCACGTCGATACGCAGCCGTAGATCCCCGTCCCACCCTGCGTATCAGCTTCCCTTTCAGGTTGCGCATTCAGCGAAACCCCTGACCAGAGCATGAATGCGCAGCGCTAGCGGTCACCGCGCAGCTCTGCGTGCGGCGTGGCGTTGCGCAGCCACCACCCCGGAGGCTATCTAGTCTTCTGAGTCAGGAATCCTGTGTAAATAACCGGCGAGGCGTTCGAGGATCTCGTCTGCGGTCTCGGTCCAGACGTAGGGCTTGGGGTCGGTGTTCCATGCGGCGATCCAGGTGCGGATGTCCCTCTCAAGGGCCTGGACGCTCTTGTGGGCCCCTCGGCGTATCTGTTTGTTCGTCAGTTCTGCAAACCACCTCTCCACGAGGTTGAGCCAGGACGAGCCGGTAGGCGTGAAGTGCAGCTGGAAACGAGGGTGGGCGACCAGTCAGGTCTTGACGGCCGGAGTCTTGTGGGTGGCATAGTTGTCGAGGATCAGGCGCACCTGCAGATCTGCCGGGATCTCCTGGTCCAACTTGATCAGGAACTTCTTGAACTCCTCGGCCCGGTGGCGGCGGTGCAGGGATCCGATGACTTTCCCGGTGGCGACCCCGAGTGCCGCAAACAGGGTGGTGGTGCCGGCGCGGATGTAGTCGTAGGTGACCCGCTGAGGAACCCCTGGCATCATCGGCAGCACCGGCTGAGAGCGGTCCAGAGCCTGGATCTGCGTCTTCTCGTCCATACAGAACACCAACGCCCGCTCGGGCGGGTCCAGATACAGACCCACGACATCGTGCACCTTGTCGACGAAGTACGAGTCCGTCGACAGCTTGAAGGTTTCCGAGCGGTGGGGCTGCAGACCAAAGGCACGCCAGATCCGCGACACGGTCGACTGGGAGAGGCCCAGCTCTCTCGCCATCGCTCTCGTCGACCAGTGCGTGGCATTCCTCGGCGTCGACTCCAGCGTCCACTTCACCAATGCGGCAACCTGCTCGTCGCTCACCGAACGGGGGCCGCCGGATCTGGGCAGGTCACCCAGACCGGCAATGCGATGCTCGTTGAAACGCGCCCGCCACCGGCCCACCGACTGCCCCGTCATGCCCACCAGGGCACCGACATCCTTGTTCGACATGCCGTCCGCACAGGCCAGGATGATCCGGCACCGCACCGCCCACGACTGAGGAGTCGAACGACGCCACACCCACCCCTCAAGCGCCGCCCGCTCATCCACCGACAGCACCAACTCGGCCTTCGGCCGCCCCGTACGAGCCATACCGCAAGCCTACATATATGGAAGGAACTGCTGACTCAGAAGACTAGGTCACGCCGTGGGTGCGGGGGGAAGGACGCAGGAAGCTGGTCGGGCTTGCCCTGCTCGGCCCAGCGGGGGGCACTTGTGGATGGACCAGCGGTGAAGGGCTGGCCGGGCTTGCGCGGGCGGGTGGTGGCCGTCTGGATGACGAAGTCCTCATCGTCAGTGCTGAGCAGGCGGTGCCGGCCTCCCGCCCACTGAGGGTCCAGGCAGGCCAGATCGATCTCGTTCTACTTGTGGATCACGTCACGGACGGTGTCCTCATCGGCCTGTGCCGACTGGGCACTAACCGGCACCCAGTTCCCGCCTGCCGAGGGCAGCAACAGCCTTGCCTGCTAAGCACGATGGCCGCGCCCTCGCGGCTACAAAGCCCGCGAAGCCGTTGGGGGGTCCGTGGTCGCGTATACCTGTTGGGCGCAGCGACTGGAGCGATTCAATCCGGCCGTTTTGGGCTGCTGCTGGCAACGGCGACGGCCAGGTCTGGCTCTCAGTCGCTTCAGTCGCTTTGGCTCCGAGCGCAAAGGTCTCGCTGCGTAGAGCGAGAAGGTCAATGAATCCTTCGTTGCACGTGAGCGGGGGGGAGAGAGCAGGGCTCGGACCGTGGCTGCGCCGACGTTTCGTGAGCGAAGTCCTTTTTGCCTGCACCTCTTTGATCGCAGGTGCGAGGCCGCGCCGCGGGCAGCCGCCTGCCAGGGGCGGAGAGCTGTGGGCTGCCCAGTACGGGCAGCCCACAGATGCTGACCAGCGCGGGAGAAGGAGGATCAGGGTTCGGGCTTCTTTCAGACCCTGTGTTCAGTCCCTGGGCAAAGTTGCAGGTCACAAGCCTAGAGAGGTCCTGTCAGGGACTGAAGGGACTCGAACTTGGAATTATGCGTGAGTTCTGTAGGTGTGTACGCGCGGGCGCATCCATTAGGTACAGGTGTAAAAGCTGACCCATAATAAGAACTTTCAGTCCCTTGAGTCCCTCAGGGGTGGGGAAGCCACGCTCTGACCTGGGACAATGTGCAGGGACTGAGTCGAGGGACCGAGCGGTGTGACCGCGATCCCAGTCCCGGTTCTCCAAGACGTGGATCGCGCGCGCCTGAAGTGTGGTTACGATCCCTTTGGACCCTCACATAAAGGGCATTTGTGCCATTGCTTCAGTGGACTTGCCTCCATGCAGAGACTCAAGGGACTGTAGGGACCCGGAAGCTGATAGACCGCCACGCGGGGGAGCTGCTCACTTCCCCCGCCTCCGGGTCCTAGACTCTCTTCGGAAACACAGTCCCTACAGTCCCTCCGGTCCCTGGTGCAGCGAGCTGGACCAAGCTGAGGAGGCCGTCAGGGACTGAAGGAAGCAGACCTCGGCAGAAGGAACAGACTCGTGTCCGGCCCCGGTGTGAAGCGAGCGCCCGCAGCAACTGCGCGGCCAGCGACTTCCCATGCCGTAGCCCGGTGGTGCGCTGACCAAGGATGGCCGGTCCATCCGCTCGCGGCGGGTCGCAAGACGCCCGCCGCGAACTGCCAGGCCTGCAGAGACCATCACCACGCACCGGCCGATTGCTCCTGCCTCCCCGCTGGCCGGCCGTGCCACGGTTTCCACGCTGCGACCACTGACCTGGCGCGGATCGATAGCTGGTGGTCCGGCGACGCGTCCTGGGGCGTTGGCGTCGCTTGCGGGAAGGCCGACTTGGTCGTCATCGACATCGACGCTCACCCCGCACCGGTCCCTGACCGTAACCGGCTGCTTCCCGGCATTCCCATTCATGACTCCGTAAACCTTCAGGGCCTGGCGTCCGGTTTCGACACGCTCGCGCTCCTCGCGGCGCTGCGTCGGCAGCCCACCCCGGCTGAAGACGACAGCACCCTGCGCGTGCGTACTCCGTCCGGCGGTCTCCACGTCTGGTACCGCAACCCTCATCCGGCCGTACGGTTCCGCTGCTCGACCGGATCCAGCGCCAAGGTCGCCCTGGCCTGGCAGGTCGACGTACGGGCCGAGGGCGGCTACATCGTTGCCCCCACCACCCGAACCACCCAGGGTACTTATCTGGCCGAGGGCACCGCCCGTCTACCCGCCCCACTGCCCGAATGGCTTGGGGAGGAACTTGTGAGGACCGGCCACATGATCCAGCGCCCGGTGGCCCGTCCCCGGCCGGCGGTCCCTCGCAGACGCCGCCACGTTGCTCCTCCCGGCGGGCAGCGCGTCCTTGACCCATTGCTCATGGACGTGGCCGAGTGCGCGGCCACGCCTGAAGGTGCCTCCTTCACGGAAAAGCTCAACAAGGCCGCCTACACCGCCGGAGGACTCGCAGCGGCCGGGCACCTCGACGAACAGACCGCGCGTACCCTGCTGCTTGAAGCAGCCGTTGCTGCCCGCCCCTGGCAGAGCACCCGCAACGAACGCATCATCGACGACGCTCTCGCTGCCGGATCCGCACGTCCGCTCCATCTCGAAGGACGCTCATGAGCAGCGCCGAATCACCGCGCTTCGACGCCAGCGCCGCCGCTCAGCAGATGTTGGACCTCGAACATCCAGTCCCCCCTCCGGCAGCGCTCCCCGCCCAGGCCAACACCTCCCCGGTGGCTGCGCCGTCGTGGGCGCAGCCGGCCCCCCTGCCCGGGACACTCACCGACCGGGGCAACGCCAAGCTCTTCGTGAAGCTCTTCCGCGATCAGTTCCGCCATGTAGAAGGCCTGGGCTGGTTCTCCTGGGACGGCTACCGCTGGAAGCGCACCGGCGGCGAGAAGGCAGCCCTGTGGGCCGCGGGCGAAATGGCCGAGGACATGCCTGACACCGACCCGCGCGGCTTGTTCAGCGACCGCGAGCTCCACCTGCACAAGAAGCGCACCCTGTCGACGACCGGGATGAAAGCTCTTCTCACCCAGGCGAAAGCCTCCCCGGACCTCTCCGTGGACCCTGACACTCTCGACGGGGACCCTTACGCGCTGTGCACCCCGGCCGGCGTCGTCGACCTGAACTCCGGGCTGCTGCGCAAGCCCGACCCCACCTGCGACTTCCACTCCCGTGCTACAAGCGTGGCACCGCAGGCGATCGAGACGCCGCGATGGCACCGCTTTCTGCATGACACCTTCGGCGACGACGCCGAAGGCCAGGAAATGATCAACTTTCTGCACCTGCTGCTGGGCTACTCCATCACCGGTGACGTCGGCGCCCAGGTCCTGCCCTTCCTGCACGGCCACGGCAAGAACGGCAAGAGCGTCCTGCTTGACACCATGATCCAGATCTTGGGTGACTACGCGGACGCCGCACCACCCGGATTCCTCATGGACCGAGGGGCGTTCTCGGAGCATTCCACCGAACTCACAGAGCTCCACGGGCGCCGGCTGATCGTCTGCAGCGAACTCAAGCCCAACGACAAATTCGACGAAGCCCGCGTCCGGCTTCTGACCGGCGGAGACAAGATCAAGGCCCGGCGTATGCGGCAGGACTACTTCTCCTTCACACCCACCCACCACCTGTGGCTGCTCGGCAACCACCGCCCCGAAGTCTCCACCGGAGGCTTCGCCTTCTGGCGCCGCATCCGCTTGCTTCCCTTCGAGCGCACCGTCCCCGACCACCGCAAGATCGACAACCTGGCCTTTGAACTCGTCCGTGACGAAGGCCCCGGCATCTTGCAGTGGCTCATCGAAGGGGCCCGCCGCTACCTCGCCACCCGCGACAACCTCGAAGGTCCCGACCGCGTCCGCATCGCCACCACCGCCTACGCGAACACCGAAGACCACATCGGCCGCTTCCTCACCGAATGCTGCACCCGTGACCTTGACGTCCAACCCGACCTGCGCGTCGAGCAAGGCCTGCTGTACACCGCCTACGCCTCCTGGTGCAGCGTCGGCGAAGGCATCCGCCCTGCCGGTGCCCGCGCCTTCGCCACTCGCGTCCGGCAGGAAGTCGGCCTCGCCTCACCCGCCGACATGATCAAATCGAACGGCCGTAAGTACTACCCCGGCCTCGCTCTGCTGGACACACCGTGATGAACCAACTCCTGCACTGGCGCAGCGCACAGACGCCCCTGCACACTCCCGCCCGCCGGGCCTACCATGAACCTGCGGGGCCGGGCTCGCCAGGAAAGAGCACACCGCACCACGAGACGGTCCACCATCCGGCCCGGCACACAGAGGAGGGGCAGCAGCCATGAGCTCGCTACTGACCGAGGGCGATCTCACCCACGAAGCACACGTGGTGTGGCTAGAAGACCCCGACAACCTCGATTACGTCCGCCAAGCTCTCGACAAGACCCCTCGTCGGCGCAACAAACCCCGCTACGCCCGTGACGGCCGCATGGTCGGCTACGCCGAACTCGACGACCACGCCGAAGCCGACCCCGACAGCGGCCTTTACCGGCGCCGCGTCTTCTTCCTCCTCCCGCACGACCGCGACACCCAGCCCGAAGGCCTCTATCAAGAGGGTGCTCCCGGCGAAGCTGTCGATCCCCGCACGATCGACGTCAGGAAGGTTGGGGAGAAGACACCCCGTTCACAACAGGGCCCCGCCGCCATAACCGGTACCCGCACTTGACGCGGCTCTCGATGACCGGCGCGTCGTTCCTCTCCTTGCTTGTGCTTCCGATGGTCAAGTGAAGTACTGCGCAATGGTGGTCCAGGAAGGGTGCCCCGCTTCCTGCGGGGAGAGGCAGGTGCAAGGCCTGTTCCGTGCTCCATGACAAGCCCCGTCCCGGGTACCCGGGTGGGGGGTTGCTGAGCTTGTGGACCACGAATCCCAGCCGGCTCCAAGATGGGGATCACTCGAGGAGAAGCTGCGGACGAGCCTTTACGCTAATGGGAGTCCGCAGGTCATCGACCCAAGAGCGCTTCCCGTGCAGCGCGGGACCAGATTGCTTGCTGTCTGGTGCTGAAGCCCATGCGGTTCCAGTGGAAGATGACGTGCCGGGCCAGGACACTTCTGAGCCCAAGGCCTAAGCGGTTGGCCTCAGAAGCAGCCTTCAGGCTCCTGCCGCCTTGTTCCATGCCGTCGGCCCAGTCCGTCAGGGGTGCGAGCGGACCGTTGGCGAGCGCAGAGGCACGGTCAAAGGACACAAGTGCGCGCATCGTGTCCGCCATGGCGCTGACCTTGTTGGGGGGAACGTCAGCGGGCAGCTCTCGCTTGGTCTCGACCTGGCCCCACACGTCTCCCTGTTCACTCCACTCCAGCCCGGCAGCGCGGAGAAGGAGCGTGAGTACGCAGAGAGACGTGACTTTGGCGTCAAGGAGTTCTCTTGACTGCTCTGCGGAGAGTTGGTCGTAGGTGAGCACGCCGACGCTGTCGATGTAGAAGATCTGCTCGGTGATCGCCATGGCTTCCAGGCCTCCGAAGGCGATGATTTCCGGCTCGTACAAGGAAGCCCGCCACTCCTTGATGGCCCCCCGGGAGAGCGCTGAGTCGAGAGCCTGCGCCATCTGTTCGACGGCTGTCTCCAGAGAGCCGTCCGAGCGCGGCCGCACGCGCAGTCTCCAGTACGGGTACTTCCGGACGAACCACCAGGAGCCGACAGATGTGCTCTGCAAGGTGGGCAGAAGGTTGGCGCGGAACGTGGCGGCGGCAGAGGGGTAGTCGGCAAACGAGACGCGTGCCTGGTACCAGCCTGTAGGCGGCGGTCCGAGTGCGGCCCGGCCGGCGGCACGGTAGCGTTCGATCGCTTCGGCCAGATGGAGAGGCGATGTCGGGACCTGGCGGGCGGCTTCGTCGAGCGGGGTACCGCCAAGGACGGCCAGGACGGCATCCTCGCCAGGGCTCGAGTTGTACTGCGACATGGGGCTGACTCCTAGATCAGCAGCAAGCAGGCGTCCCAGTTGGTGGCGGCCATGGCGCCGGGTTCGGCGTTCATGAAGGCGAGTGTGGCCCCGGTTGTGCCTTTGAGGAAGTCGGGCTGTTCCGGTGCGGGGGCTGAGAGGAAGCGTGCGGGCGCGAGCTGGAGCCAGTCGTGGAACGGCTTGGGCTCTTCCGCGTCCTCGGCGACGCGTTGGACGGTACGGATCAGGCCGCCGACGCCGTGGCACAGGCCGCGGCTGCTGAGCTGGTCGAGCTGTTGGCGGTCAGCCAGGCAGTACAGCAGGGCACGCTCGGCCATGCGTTTGCGGTATCCGTCGTTGAGGGAGATGCCGGCGAGCTGCTGCGCGCGGGCGATGCCCGGAGTGCCGTAGCACCACGATGGCGCGGCTGCATGGGTGGGGGCTTGGCCGGTCATGCTGACCCATCGGGGCCAGCGGGTTCCGTGGTGGTCGCTCTGTCGGATGCCGTCCAGCCAGCGCAGAATCCGGGCCATCGCACGGTCGCCACCGTCCACCGTGATGCCGCGGCGCTTGGCCAGCGCCAGGAGAGCGAGGGGGCCCGTGATGCCGTGGGCGAGGCCGGCGTTGGCGTGCCCGCCGGGGGTGGCTGCTTCGATGCCGGCGGGGGCATGGCCGACCCACCAACCGGGCAGCGGCCGTCCTGCGGGACCCGCCACCGGCTCCGTGAGCCGGACCAGATACTCCAGGACGTGCTGCAGCTCTCGGCCGTGGGGTTGGCGGAGCAGCAGGAGAGCGCCGATGCCCGTCAGGCCCCGGAAGAGGTCGTACTCGGCGAAGGCGGTGTGCCGTCCTTGGTCGATGCGTGCGTGTGCTGCCGCAAGGCGGCGGCGGGTGTGGGCCGCGACGATGTTGTCCAGGGTGTGAAGGGCTTCGCCGTACCGGTTGCTGTGGGCGGCAGCCATGTGCAGGACGTAGGCCATCGCGGGGGCTCCGAGGAACAGGTTGGCGTCATCTCCGTCGATGAGGGGGCCCGCGGTGGCGAGCTTGCGGTGCACGTCCTGGAATGTAGTGAGTCCGGCGGTGGCCCGCTCTACGTCGAGGAGGGCGGTGCCCAGTGGTCCGTGTGCGAGGGACTGTCGAGTGGCAAGGCTCGTGTCAGGCGGGGCGGCGGTCACCGCGCGGCTCCTTTCGCGCGGGTGGTCCAGGACAGTGCGGCGGTGCGTGCCAGGCGGCGGCAGATGGCTTCGGCGCTCGGGTCGATGCCTGCGGCACGGTTGTGGTGCATGTGGAGCAGGGATGCCAGCACGCTGGCGGGCTCGTGTCCGGCCTGTTCAAGGGCCTGCCGGTAGGCGCACAGATGCTTACGGCGCAGTGTCCACATGTCGGCCACGTGGTTGCCTCGCGGAATGTCCCGGAGTGCGCTGGCTGCGTTGTCCGGGACAGTGCTGAGGCGCACGGCCAGGGCCTGGATATCGCGTGGGGCGGTATCGCCGTCGTTCTTCGGGAAGTTGTCCGTCAGCCACATCCAGCCTGCTGCTGGTGATGCGAGGAAGCCGGTGGCGATGTCGACCATGCTGGCCGCGGTGAGGGCGGGCTGGTCGCTGTCGGCGATGGGCAGGACGAGTTGCGCGAGGGCTGCGGCGGAGTCTGCGGTGAAGTACCGCTCGGCGGCTTCCAGGACAGTGCCTGATCCGTAGCGGCCGGTCTCCGGGGCGTCGGTGTCCCACTGCACGCGGTGGATCAGGCCCTCGCTGCGCAGCTCGGATGCCCATGTTGCAACGTGCATGGCTGCTTCGCCGAAGGCGTCGGCCGTTGGCAGATTGAGGCGGAGACGCACGTGGCTGTCGGGGTCTGCGTAGCGGGTGAACCAGACGTCCGGGGTTTTGGTTCCGAGGGCGATCAGCAGTCGCGGCAGGTGATGGGTCAGCACTTCTGAGGCGCGGTCCGTGTTGCCGTAGACCTTCAGGTACGCCGACGGGGAGGCGCCGGGTAGCCGTGCGGTGGCCCGGTTGTGGAGGGCGGTCGGAGGGTAGCCGGGGTGGGCGGGGGGCTGGGTGGAGGCGAACGCCATGGTCACTTCATGGGCGCGGCCGATCCACCCGAAGAGGCTGTCGGTGGGTGCTTCGTGCAGGACGGCTGTGCCGTGGCGCTTGACTTCGGTGCGCAGCAGGTACTGGTGGGCGGGCACGTCGAGGTCCAGGCGTAAACGTCGGTCGTCGGTGCCGACGGAGACGGTGCGCGGCACCCCGTAGAGGATCCGCCAGTTCATCAGCGACGTCGTCCAGTTGGGGCCGTCGCTGAGGTCGCGGCCGCGCAGCCGCCAGCGGGCGGGGGACAGGACGGTGCGGCCGATGCGGATCTCGGGCAGAAACGGGAGGCGGGATGCGGCGCCCCATGCGAAAGGGAGGAGGGCGGCGCTGTGGGAGCGGTGGAGTTCGCACACGAAGCGGATCAGCGGATGGGTGGCGTTGCTCAGTTCTACCGCGTTCATCACCGCCGGTTCGAGGAGTCGGCCCGTCGAGGGTGTCGTCAGGTAGAGGCGGGTGGAGTCGGCGAAGACGCCCAGGTCGTCTAGATCGAGGGTGGCGGCCGGGTTGTGCTCGCTGACGGGCAGCAGGGAGGGGACGACGGCCGGCGCGCGGGCGACGTTGCCCGTCGGGATCTTCAACGGCGGCCCAGAGACCTGCGCTCGTTCGGCGCCTTCGGTCAGCGTGGGTAACGCGGCGTAGATGGCGGTGACTCGGGTCCGGTCGGCCGGTTCGAGGGTGGTGAGGAACCGGCCGGCGGTCGTGCCGGCCGCGAGGGACAGCCCCACCACGGACAGGTGGAAGCGTCCCTCGTCCAGTTCCTTGCAGGTCTCGGCGAGCACGGTGAAGCACAGTTCGACATGCGCGGGCACCTGGGATGGCTTGCCTGCGCAGAGCGCCTCGAGGTCGCCCTCGGTCAGGTCGACTGCCAGTTGGTGGTTTTGTGATGCCTTTTGGGCGAGCGTCAGAAGGTGCTCGTCGCGCGGGCTGGTGGCCAGGATCGGGCGCTTGAGGACGGTGCCCCGGTAGCCGGCGGGGAAGCCCAGACCGGTGTCGGGGTCGGTGAGGTCGCGCAGCGGCACGATGGTGCCCATGCTGTAGCGCTCCAGGAACCGTGTGCGGTAGTCCGACCAGGCCGACGTGCCGTGAGGGAAGGGCGTGATGCGGGCGATGGCCTGCAAGGCGGCCTCCGCCTCTCGGGCGACGCTGTCGGGGAGGACGACGTCGCAGTCCGGCCGCAGATTCACGGCGAGGCTGCGCCCGGCGACGCCGCTCAGCTCGGTCATGGCTGCGCTCGCTTGCGTTCGTAGGACCTGCTGCTCTGCGGGGGCTGCGTGGTCGTGTCGGCCCAGAACCCGGTGGAGCCGGCGCAGTGCTGGAAAGGTGGTCGGCAGCAGCGGAGCGGCGCCGGTGCGCTCAAGCTGTGAGAGCAGGTGGCCGAGGCCGTCGCTGCTCGTCATCGGGGCGTGCAGGCTGCTCAGAAGCACCCGATGCTTGACCAGGTCGCCCACCATGGCTGTGATCGTCTTGAGGGCTGTGTCCGGGTACTCGGCGTGGAGTTTGTTCACGATGTCCCAGACGGCGATGGGGGATTGTGCAAGGGACAGCGCCTTCTCCGCGGCCCGGGTACGGCGCATGGTGGTCTCGGCGGGGCCCTGCGGGCCTGGTCGATGCTTGATGGTGATCCGGGTTCCTCGCACCACGCACGTGGGATCGGCGATGACCCGAAGGTGCCGCAGTACGTTGGGGTCGCGTTCCAGGCCGACGATGAGATCGTGGAGCCACGATGCGTCGACGCTGGCGAAGGCCCGGTGTTCTGTGCCGAAGCGGACGCGTGTGGCGGGGCCGAGGCGCAGGGGGGCGGGCCCGGCGAAGAGACCGAACGGAGTGGCGCGGTACTGCATGCGCAGCAGGTAGCGCATCAGCGCGGTCACGGTGCGGACGTGTCGGGGGCGGCGGGCGGTGCCGGCGAGAACTCTGCTGATGCCGTCGGCGAGGGCGGGTGCGGCGAGTTCAATGGCGGCGGCGCGGGCATCGTCCGTCCACACGGTCTCGATCCATGCCCGGGAGCGGTTGGGGGCGATACGGCCGTCGGGTGACATGGCGGGCCAGGAGGACGCTGGGTCCGGCAGCGGGAACACAGATGCTCTGATCATGCCTGCGTCCACGGCGTGGTACATGGTTGTGCCTCCTTCGGGGTGGTGGTGCGCGGGGGTGGGACCGAGCCGTCGGCTGGGTCCCACCCCCGGGCGAGCGGCGTCAGCCGCCGATGCAGGTGCTGTTGGAGCAGGCGGACTGGCAGGACGAGCCGCAGCCGTCACCGGTGTCGTTCAGCAGTGCGCCGGGGACGGCTGCGGAGGTGACGGTCTCGATCTTGAGGTCGAAGTCCGACTCGGCCTCGGCCGTGAAGTCGGTCGCGGCCTTCAGGGTGGTGGTGCCGTTGTGCGGTGCCATCTCGTACTCCTCCAGGGAAGGGGGTGGATGTGCTCTGCCAACCTGGTCGCGACGCTGGCGGCGTCACGGCCAGGAGATCGTGATCCGCGAGTGCGGCCGGTCGATGACGCGGCCCTCGGGGAGTTGGTCGTCCGGCGTGCCGGCCGGGTAGACCTCGATGTGCGCGCGGTCGCCGCGGTGGACGCGGTTCCACGTCTGCATCTCTTGGACCAGCTGCTCGGCGACGTCCTGGGCGCGCGGCCCGTGGCCGATCGCGCCGAGTTCGAACCGGTCCGGGTCGTCGGTGCGCCGCACGGTGCGGTAGGCGAAGCTGTCGCCGTCCACGAGGGTGGGGATGCCCAGGGGGGAGGCGGAGGCGACGAGGCCGCGCTGACGGGCGGCGGGCTGTGCGGCCATGGGGGGCAGGTTGTCCAGCGCGGTCATCAGCCACAGGTCCAGGTGCTCGTTGGACTCGTCACCGGCGAGCATCACACCGGACCACACCTCCCGACGGGGTGTGGCCAGCGCTTTCGCCAGGGCTTTGGTGTCCGGCTCGGGGTGCCCGTCCAGGCGCAGGCCGATCTCCTCACCCTCCAGGTCGTGGATGAGGGCCACCCGCATGCGGTTCTCGCCGGCACCCTGCATCGGGACGAAGCCGCACAGCTCGAAGCCGTCGCTGACTAGCCGGTGGTCGTTGCGGACGAAGGCGATGGTGCGGGTCATGCCCCGCATGCGCAGCGGGACGACGAGCCGGCCGCCCTGGGCGAGCTGGTGCACCCAGGAGGAAGGGATGTCGGCGGCCTGCACGGTGACGACGATGCGGTCGAAGGGCTGGAAGTCGGTCACGGTGCCCGTGCCGTCGGCGGTGATGACGGTGACGTTGCGGTAGCCGGTCTCCTTGACGAAGTCCTTGGCGCGCTGGGCGACTTCGGGGTCGATGTCGACGGTGACGACGTGGCCGCGCTCCCCGACCATTTCGGCGAGGTAGGCGGCGTTCACCCCGCCGGAACCGATCTCCAGGACCTTCATCCCGGGCTGGATGTCGGCCTGCTCAATCTGCATGGCGTGGATGCGAGCAGCCGACACCGAGCTGATGTCTACGCCGGATTCGTCGGTCTTGGTGATCAGGGCGGACTCGGCGTCGTAGCTTTTGGCCATCTCGACGTCGGGCGCGGCGAGGTGGCGGGGGACTGTGCGGAAGGCGGCCACGGCGCGCGGGTCGCGGACGGCTCCCTTCTCGATGAGCTGCCGCACCATCTTGTCGCGCAGCTCCTGTTCGGAGGCGGGGGCAGTCTGGGAGCCGTTGGTGGCCTTGGCATGGACGTTATTCACGTGCGGTCTCTCCTTTGCGGCGCGCGTGCGCCGAGGGGCAATGGGCCGGTGGTCCTGTCGCAGGTCGGCGGTGCGGGCGAAGCACCCTCTTGGCCGGGGGAAGCAGCGTGATGCCTTGGGCTCTCGACCCGGTGCTGCAAGACGGTGTCCGCGGCTGGAGCAGTGCTGGGAGTGGCCCTCGTTCCCTGGGCCACCGTCCGGTCCGGGGAACGAGGGGGCTGGAGGGGTGCTGCGCGGGGAAAGAGGAAGGCGGGATGGTCGGGCCGCACCGTCGTCGTCCTTGGTCTACGTCGCTGGAATTTCTCGGTGGTGGCGCGCGGCGCGAGGGCAGTCGAGACACGCTCAGGGGGCGCGTCGAGCCGATAGTCCCGCGCCGGGCCGGGGGTCCCGTCGCTCGGTCAGAGGGCGCCGAGCGGGGGGCTTCAGAGGTCGGCAGGCTCCGTTGCGAAACGGTGTATCCAGCCGGCGGGTGCCCCGGCATCGTCGCGGGTGGGGACGAGGTCGGGGCGGTGCCAGACCTGGTTGAAGGCGTCGAGGCCGTGCGTGGTGATGATCTCCTCAATGCTGTCGACGGCCCGGGTGAAGTACTCCAGCGTCTCGGCGCGTTGGGAGCCTTCGGCAAGATTTCTGTAGCGGTGAGTGGCGTGCGGGCTGATGTCCTTCAGCGACACCGGGGCGCCAAGGAGTTTCGTCGTGATCTGCCGGTCGGCCCAGTAGGCGTGCCCTTCCACGAGGAAGGCGTAGTCGCGGTCGGCTGTGCCCCGCAGTTCCGGGTAGTAGCTGTCCTGTAGCCGCCACATCGCACCGTTGTCCGTGGC
>NZ_JBEOVB010000072.1:0-12740 GCF_040295245.1 Streptomyces sp. NPDC002884
GGGTGGGGTGGTGGTGGGTGGTGTTGTTTTGCTTTCGGGTGGGGGGTGGGTCGGTGATACTGGCGCGTGGCGTGGGCGGGGGTTGGGCGTATATGGGTGAGGGGGGCGGGGTTGTGGTGGGGGTTGTGGGGGCTGAGGTGGTGGTGGTGGGTGGGGGGCCGGTGGGGTTGTTGCTGGCGTGTGAGTTGGCGGGGTTCGGGGTGGATACGGTGGTGGTGGAGGCGTTGGAGGGGGTGAGTGGGCAGCCGAAGGCGACGACGTTGCATGCGCGGACGGTGCAGTGTCTGGCCCGGCGTGGTTATCTGCCTGTTCTGGCGGGCATCGGCACCGGCTCCGGCGTGTCCACCGGCTCCGGCTCCGGCGTGTCCCCGGGTATCGGCTCCGGTGTGTCCTCGGGTGTGGGTGGGGGCTCCGGTGTGTCCCCGGGTGCGGACGTGGGCGTGGACACGGTTGTTGCGGGCACCGGCACCGGCACCGGCACCGGCGTGTCCCCGGGCACGGGCGAGGGCATCGGCACCGGTGTGTCCTCGAGTGTGGGTGCGGGCGCGCCCACGGGTATCGGCACCGGCATCGGTGTGTCCATCGGCACCGGCGAGGGTCTGGGCACCGGCGTGTCCACGGGTACGGGTGTGGGCGCGGGGGAGGTCACGGGTGCGGACGCGGGCGTGGCCACGGGCGCGGGTGTGGGTGTCGACGTGGGTGTGTCCACTGGTGGGGGTGTGGGTGCGTCTACGGATGGGGGCACGGGTGGGGGTGCGGGCGTGGCCCAGGGCGCGGGTGCGGCTCCGGGTGGGGGTGGGGGTGTTTTTCATTTTGGGGGGATTCCTGGTCTGGTGATCGGGGTGCCGGTGGGGGAGCCGGGGGCGGTGTGGAAGGTGGCGCAGGGGGATCTGGAGCGGGTGTTGGAGGAGCGGGCGAGGGCGGTGGGTGTGCGGGTGTGGCGGGGGTTGCGGGTGTGTGGGGTGTGGCAGGGGCCGGCGGGGGTGCGGGTCAGTGCGCAGGGGGCTGGGGGGGTGGTGAGGTTTGATGCCGGTTATGTGGTGGGTGCGGATGGTGCGCGCAGTGTGGTGCGTGAGGTGGGGGGGTTTGTGTCGCGGACGTATCCGGCGACGGTGTCGGCGATGGCGGGTGATGTGCGGCTGGGGCGGGGGGAGGGGCTGCGTGCGGGCTGGCATCGCACCGGGCGGGGCTGGATCCTGGCCAGGGATGCCGGGGCGGGGGTGACGCGGTTGCGGACGCTGAACTGTTCGGGTCCGCATCCGGACCGGCATGCGCCGCTGGGTCTTGGGGAGTTGAGGCGGGAGGTGTCCTTCATCGCGGGACGGGACATCGCGATGGATACGCCGCGCTGGCTGAGCCGGTTCAGTGATTTCTCGCGGCTGGTGTCTTCCTACCGCGTGGGGCGGATCCTGCTGGCGGGGGATGCGGCGCATGTGCATTTCCCGATCGGGGGGCAGGGGCTGAGTGCGGGTCTGCTGGATGCGCTGGGTCTGGGGTGGAAGCTGGCGTTCACGGTGCGGGGCACGGCGGGCGAGGGCCTGCTGGATTCCTATGGTGCGGAGCGCCGGCCTGCCGCGGAGCGGGTCATCGCTCATACGCGGGCGCAGCTGGCGCTGATGCGGCCCGATCCCGGGCTCGATCCGCTGCGTGAGCTGTTCGGTGAGCTGATGGCCGCTGGTGGTGCGGAGGGCGGGGTCCTGGCGTCCATGGTCAGCGGGCAGGACACGGTGCTGCCCGCGCGGGGTGCGGGTTCTTCGCCGTGGGAGGGGCGTTTTGTGCCCGACGCGGTGCTGAGCACGGCGCAGGGCCGCACGCAGGTGAGTGCGCTGCTGGGCGGGGGCCGGCCGCTGCTGCTGCTCTTCGGTGAGGGGGCCGGCCGTTATGCGCGCCAGGCGCGGCCGTGGGCGCGGCTGGTGCGGGTGGTGCGGGCGGACCCGGTGCCCGGAATCGACTGCGAGGCGCTGCTGGTGCGCCCCGACGGGTATGCGGGCTGGGCGGCGGGGGGCGGCGCGCTGGCCTGTGCCCTGCGGGCGTACTGCGGCCCCGGCACCCCGCCGGCCGGCCCGCCGCCCGGCGGCACCACGCCCGGCACCGCCGCGTCAGAGAACACCGGGCCAGAGGACACTGCATCCGGCTGCGCCACGTCCGGTGACGAGGTGTCAGGGAACATCGTGTCGGAGAACGCCGTGTCAGAGGGCGCTGTACCCGGTGTCGTCGTGTCAGGGGACGCCACGTCCGAGGACATTGCATCCGGCTGCGCCACGCTCGGTGACGAGGTGTCAGGGAACGCCGTGTCAGAGGGCGCTGTACCCGGTGTCGTCGCGTCAGGGGACAGCACGTCCGAGGGCACTGCATCGGGCTGCACCGAGCCCGGTGGCGTGGTGTCAGGGGACACTGCGCCCGGTGGTACTGCGGCCGGTGACGGGGTGTCGGAGGGCGCCGAGCCGACAGCCGCTGTACCTGGCGGCACTGCTTCAGGCGGCACTGCGCCCGGGGAGGTGGTGTCGGAGGCCACCGGGCCGGAGGGCGCGGCGCCTGGCGGCACTGTGTCCGGTGAGGGGGTGTCCGGGGAGGCGGTGTCTGGCGGCGCTGCGCTTGGTGCCGTCGGGTCGGGGGATTGCGTGCGCGGGGAGGCGGTGGCCGGGGGGACGGTGTCGGGCGGGGTGGTGGTCTGCAGGCGGGCGGTGGACGGGGTGGTCTGCGGGTGTGCGGGGGATGGGGCGGAGGGTGGGGTCAGCTGACGGGCGCCGGGTGCTGCGGGGTGCGCAGGCCTTCGAGTTCGGCGTCGACGAAGGCTCCTCTGCCTTCGGTGATGTCCACCGCGGCGAGTACCGAGGGCACCACGACGCTGGGCAGTACGTGGCGCAGCAGGGCGGTGACCCGGTGGGGGAGGTCCTGGTAGTTGGACATGGCCTGGGACATGGCCTGTACGCCGGCGAAGGCGCCCACCAGGACGTCGGCGGTCTCGGCGGGCACGATGTGGGGCATCAGCTCGCCCTGGGCCTGGGCTTGCTGCAGCAGGGCGATTCCGACGTCGCTCCAGCGCAGGAAGGGGCCGCTGCGGTCCAGTCCCTGGGCCTGCTGGTCGAGCGCGAGACGGACGCCGGCCCGTACCAGGGGGTCGGTGCGCAGGCGGTAGGCGTGCAGGACGACCGTGTCGACCAGCTGCTGGACCTTGCAGGCGCGCAGCGGGATGGGCAGGTCGTGGTCCTGCTCGTGGATCACCCCTTCGGCCAGGTCTTCCTTGGAGGGGAAGTGGAAGTACAGGGCGCCTTTGGTGACCCCGGCGGTGATGAGGATCTCGCTGATCGTCGCGGCCTGGTAGCCGCGCTCCTCGAAGACCTTGGCCGCCGCCGTCAGGATCGTCTGCCGGGTGCGGATCGCCCGGTCCTGCTTCACCAATTGTCGGCCTCCTTCTCGTGGATGAGCCCGGAGACCCAATAAAAAAACCGTCCAGTTCGTACATTACAGGGGGTTCTGTTTCGAACAGCACCCCCGGATGTGCTGGATTCAATGAACCGCGCAGAGATCGCGGCGGGAGCGGGGAGGACCGGGCGTGCGGGACGACGGGGCCGCGGACACGGCAGGCGCGGCGGGCGCCGAAGGCGCCGAGGGTACGGCGGGCACGGCGGGCGCTGCGAGTACGGCGGGCACGGCGGGTGCAGCGGGTGCAGAGGGTACGGCGGACACGGCAGATGCGGCAGGCGCTGCGGGCACGGCGGGCGCTGCGGGTACGGCGGGCGTAACGGGGGCTGCAGGCAGGGGAGTTGTTGCGGGGGCGGGCGCTGCGGCTGGGGCCGGCGGGTTCGGGGGTGGGGTGATTTTGGTGACGGGTGTCACCGGGACGGTGGGAGGGGAGGTGGTGCGCCGGCTTCCGGCCGGTGTGCGCCTGCGGGTGATGGCCCGGGATCCTGCGAAGGTCACGGATGTGCCGCGGGGGGCCGAGATCGTCGCCGGTGATTACGGGGATCCGCGTTCGCTGGCCCGGGCTCTGGCGGGGGTGCACACCGCGTTCCTGGTGACCGCGCGTCCGGGCGCCGGTGACGACGCGGCGTTCACGGTCGCCGCGCGGCAGGCCGGTGTGCGGCGGGTGGTGAAGCTCTCCGCGGCCGCGGTCCTGGATCCGGGGGCCGACGATGTCGTCACCCGCTGGCAGCGTGCGGGCGAGGAGCAGCTGCGCGGCTGCGGCCTGCAGTGGACGCTGCTGCGTCCGCGCGCGTTCATGTCCAATGCCCTGGCGTGGGCGGCTTCCGTGCGGGCCGAGGGCACGGTGCGTGCTCTGTATCCGGCCTCGCCCAATGCCTGTGTGGATCCCCGCGATGTCGCGGAGGTCGCTGTGCGGGTGCTGACCGAGGAGGGTCATGACGGGCGCGCCTACACCCTGACCGGGCCGCAGGCGCTCACCGCGGCCGGGCAGTGCGAGCAGCTCGGCCGCCTCCTCGGGGTCTCCCTGCGTCTGGTGGAGCTGAGTCCGGCCCAGGCCCGCGCCGCCTGGGCCGAACGCTATCCGCAGCCGGTCGCCGAGGCGCTCCTGCACAGTGCCGAGCGGCAGCGGGCGGGTGCCAAGGCCCAGGTGGACGACACGGTCCGTGCGGTGACGGGCCGTCTGCCACGCACCTTCGCCCAGTGGGCGGAAGATCACCTCGCGGCTTTCGCCCCGGCCGCCGGACAGCAGCCCGAGGTGTCCGACGCGGGCCGCCTCGCCCACCCGGGCCGGCCGGTACGGCCGGGCAGCACCGGCAGCACCGGCAGCACCGGCAGCATGGGCCGCCCCGGCCGCTCCGGCACGGCGTGACGCGGCCCCGGCCCCGGACCCGGCTGCGAAGGCCGTGTCCGGCATGCCGGACAGCCGTCCGCGGGGGCGGCGTCGCCGGCCGGGACAGCGTCCGCCGGAGCACGGCCTGTTGGCGCGCCGGGCGCGGGTTCAGGGCCTCTCGGGGTGCTGCCCGCCCGGACACCGTCTTGTGCGGCACCGCCCGCCGGGACGCCGTCGCGCGAGGCGCTGCCCGCAGGCGCCCGGCGGCCCCGGCACCGTCTCGCCGGGCGCCGTCTGCCGGAACACCGTCTACCGGAGTGCTGCTGTCCGAACGGCCGTCCGCCGGGGCGTCGTCTGCCGCGACATCACGCGCCGGAGCGCTGCCCGCCGCGACACCGCCCCCCGGGGGGCACGGCCTGTTGGAGCGCGGTCTGCCGGACCACCCCGCGTCGGATCACCCCGTGCCGGGGCGCTGTCCACCGGAGTGCTGCCGTCGGGATGGCAGTCCGCCTGAGGGCTGTCCGCTGGGTGCCGTCTGCCGCGACACCGCGCCCCGGGGCGCTGCCTGCCGGATCACCCCGCGCCGGGGCACTGTCCACCCGCGTGCTGCCGTCGGGACGGCAGTCCGCCTGACGGCCGTCCGTCGAGGGGTCGTCTGCCGCGACATCACGTGCCGGAGCGCTGCCCGCCGCGACACCGCCCTTCCGGGCGCTGCCTGCTGGAGTGCGGTCTGCCGGATCATCCCGCGCCGGATCATCCCGTGCCGGGGCGCCGTCCACCGGAGTGCTGCCGTCGGGACGGGCGTCTGCCCGGCGGCCGTCCGCCGGGGTGCCGTCTGCTACGACACCCCGTGCCGGAGTGCTGCTCGCTGAACCGCCGTCCGCCTAATCGCCGTCCGCCGGTGTGTTGTCTGCTGGTGTGTCTGTCGGGGCGTTGTTTCGGGGGTGTGGTCTGGCGGGGTGTTGTGCCCGGGGGTGGGTTGTTCGGGGTGTCGGGGGGTGGGGGTTATTCGGTGTGCGGTGCCATGGTGACGGTGGAGCGGAATACCGGGGTGCCGTCCTGCTGGGCGGTCACCAGGACGCTCTCCTCGCTTTCGGGGCGCGGTGGTGCGGTGCGGTGTGCCTCGACGGTGCAGGGGGTGTCCAGTTCGACGTAGCGCAGGAACTCGCTGGTGATGCCGAGGGGCAGGCAGGCTCGGCCCAGTGTGGCGGCGGTGGCCTGGCGGGCGGCTTCGAGCAGCACCATGCCGGGCACGTGGTCGACCGGGTGGTCGAAGAGCACGGGGTGGCGGGTGTCCACGCGCAGCTGCCAGCTGCCGGGCCGGCCGGCGGGGGACAGGACGACGTCCACCGGTGACATCCGCCCGACGCTCTGCGGGGGTTCGGGAGCGGTCAGGGCCAGGACCCGGGGCCGTCCGCCCTGCGGCAGGCGGGCGTCGCGCAGCCGCCGGTAGACGGCCGGCGCGACACAGGTGAAGGAGCCGCCCCCGGTCGCGGCGAGGTGGCCGTCCCGGTAGATCTCCACCGTGATGCGGCAGCCGGTCAGGGCGCCGCCGCGGCGCCGTCTCACCTGTGAGCACGTCACGTCGACGTCCAGCGAGGCCGGTGTGAGAGCGACCCGTACGTGGCCGGGCCGCACCTGCACGTCCAGGTCCTCCACCAGGAGGTGGTGGCCCAGCGGCACACCGAACTCGGCGTGTGCCAGCAGGATCCCGGTCTGGCGGATCGTCTCGGCGGCGATCAGCGGGTCGTGGCAGCCGTCCACGGCGGCGAAGAAGCTGTGCCCGCGGGGCCACTGGGCGGCGACGGTGAAGCGGGACTCGTCCACCCGCGCCCAGTCGGTGAGCAGGACCTCGGCGACGCTGGCACGGTGCACGAACTCCTTGGGCACGGTGGTGGTCAGGGACGGCGGGAGGGCGTCACCGGCCCCCACGGGCGCGGCCGCGCCCGCCTGTGTGTGTGCTGCGCCGGATATCGCGCGGTGTATGCGGAACGCGCTCGCAGACATAGCTCCCCCTGAGCCGCCTCGGCCTTGAATTCCGAGGGGCAGCCCCCTCGGAAAAACGAAGATACATACCAGCCGGTTTACTTTCCACCGGGAAGGCGCAGCTCCGCTCGCACGATAAATGGAGTGATGTATTCCCGGATTTTCAAGTGATCATCTGCCGAACCGCGAGGGCCCGAGAGCTGCGGGTCTTGCGGGCCGTGTTCTCCTTGGCCCGCGGCCCGCCGGCCGGGGAGCGCGGTGCGGGCCGGACGTCCCGTGCCGTAACTCGAGCGATCCCACAGCAGTTCTTGAGCGGCGGGGCGGGCCGGGAGAGGGCGGGAGAAAGAAAAAGGGAAGATCCCTGGAACACCGCCCGGCCCTGAACTCCCCGTCCGCGGCGCGTGCTGCGGCATCCGCCCGCCCGGGTGAGGCATTTCGTCCCGGGCGGTCACAACGGGGGCCGTGATCCGTCAGGGAGGTGAGGACACATGAGGACACACCGAAGAGCGGATCACGCTCCGCCTCGAGGAGGAAACCGTGGGATCACGCATACCCAACCCCGTCACCCTCGTCCCCGAACTGGCAGAGGTGGCGGGCGCGTTGCGCAAGGCCGGCGCGAACGGCTCGGTGCCGCAGACCACGATCGGCCTGATCCACCTGCGCACCGGCCAGCTCCTCGGCAACACCTATGCGGCGCTGCGCAACGCGGCCGCGCTGCGTGAGGCGGGGGAGTCGCAGGAGCGGATCGCGGCCGTGGCCACCTGGTGGGACGCCCCGTACTTCACCGACGCCGAGCGGGCCGCGCTGGAACTGGCGGAGGCGGTCCTCCAGCCGAGCAGCTGGGGCGAGCGGGTCTCCGACGAGCTGTACACGGAAGTCGCCCGGCACTACGACGACATGGCGATCGCCACGCTGGCCCTCGTCATCGGACAGGCCGGTTTCTGGGGGGCGTTCGCCCTCATCGGCAAACCGGTACCGGGCGTGGGACCGGCCGAGCAGTGGACCTGAACCCCGCCCGCCCATCAGCCCCTCCCGCACCCGTCGGCCCGCCCATCCGCGCACCTGCCGGCCCGCGCGCCCGCCGGTCCGCCGCCGGCCGGCCGGGCCCCTGCACCCCGGGCGGCCCGCCGCCCGCGGCCCCGGGTGCAGGGGCCCGGCGCGCACCCGGGACCGCGCCGTGTGCGCGGGGGCGAGGGGTGAGGGGTGAGGGGGGCGAGTGCTAGCGCCGGGCAGGGCGGCCGGACGCGGCGGGGCCGGGCCGGGCCGCAGCTCCGTCCACCGTGCCTTGGGGCGGCCCGGAGCCCGTGACGTGTGCCGGCCCGGGCTCCGCTGCACCGGGCCGGCACACGGCGCGCACTCCGCCCACTCCGCCCGCCCGGGCCACTCCGCCCCCGGGCCACCCCGCCCCCGGGCCACTTCGCCCGCCCGGGCGGGTGTGCGGGTGGGTGAGAGCTCGCGCTGCCGGGGTGGCCGGTACCTGTCGCCCCGGGTGCGCGGCGCGCGCTTTGCCCGCGCCGTGTGCCCGGGGCGACGGGACGCGGCGGGGCCCGGACGGCGGCCCGTCCACCTCGCGCCCCGGGGCGCGGCACGGCACCTGCCCGCCCCGGCCCGCGCCGGGGCGGCCGGACACGGCGGGGCCGCCCCGGGGCGGGCTGTTCCCCCGCCCCGGTTGTCCTGTCAGGTGGGCTCCGCAGCCTGGGCCTGGGTGTAGGCCTGGGTGTGGGTGTGGGTGTGGGTGTGGGTGTGGGTGTGGGTGTGGCCGGGGGCCGGGGCGGGGTGTCGACGGGTGCGGCCGGGGGTCACGGCCGTACCCGGGGTCGCTGGCGGGGCGGGTGTTCCCGGCGGCCGGGCGGGTGGGTCCTGCCGCTGCCGGGGGTGCGCCCGGGGGGTGCGGGTGGGGTGGTGGTCGGTGCGCTGTGCGGTGGGTCGTGCGCGCCGTGCCGGGCGCGGTGGGCGGCGCGCCGCCGCGGGCGGGAGCGGTGGCCCCCGCCGTCCCCACCGCACCGCCGCCGCGGGCGGGGGCGGTGGGGGCGGGGGCGGTTCATACGGGGTGGGGGGAGCCGAACCAGCGGTGCAGGGACTCGGTGAGGGCGGCCGGGTCGTCGCCCGCCCAGGCGATGTAGCCGTCGGGGCGCACCAGCAGCGCCGCGGCCCCGCCGAAGTCCTCGGGGGACGCGGGGGCGCCGGTGACGGGGGTGACGCGGTCCTTCCAGCCGGCCGCGGCCGCCCGCAGGGCGGGGGTGTCGTTCAGGTCGAGCAGGATGCCCAGCGCCGGGTGCAGCAGTTCGGGGGTGCGTACCGGCCCGCCCTCGGTGGCGAGCGGGCGCGGCGGCAGCCGGCGGCCGGCGAGCGGATGGGCGCCGGTGCCCGGGTCGTAGCGGATGTCGAGGTGGCTGACCGCGCCCGCCAGGTGCCGCCGGACCTCCTCGACGCCGAGCAGTTCGGCGTACAGGTCGCGCAGTGCCTGGGACTCCTCGCCGCCGAACAGGGCCATCCCCTGGGCGCGGGTGTTCGACAGCAGCCGGGCGCCCACCGGGTGGCGTTCGCCGTGGTAGGTGTCCAGCAGGTCCGCGGGCGCCGTGCCGCGGACGGCGGCGGCGAGTTTCCAGCCCAGGTTGACCGCGTCCTGCACGCCGGTGCTCATGCCCTGGCCGCCGGCCGGCAGGTGGATGTGCGCGGCGTCCCCGGCGAGCAGGACGCGGCCCTGCCGGTAGCGGGCGGCCTGGCGGGTGGCGTCGGTGAAGGAACTGACCCACAGGGCCTGGCCGCCGGAGATGTCCTCGCCGGTGACCCGCTGCCAGATCGCGGCGACCTCGTCGAAGCCGGGCGTCTCGCTGTGGCCGGCCAGGGTGGTGTCGTACGCGGACAGGATGATGCGGGCCACTCCGCCGGGCATGGGGAAGACCTGCACCAGGCCGGCCGGCAGCCGTTCGCCGAGCGGGCGCAGGCGCACCCCGGAGCCGGCCACGTCGGCGAGGTACATGAGCTGGGAGCCCGAGGTGCCGGGGAAGTCGATTCCCGCGGCCTTGCGCACCGGGCTGTGCGAGCCGTCCGCGCCCACCAGGAACAGGCCGCGCAGCCGCTGTTGCCGGCCGGCGGGGGTGGCCACGGTGACGGTGACGCCGTCCTCGTCCTGCTCCAGGGCGAGGAACTCGTGGCCGCGGCGGATGTCGGCGCCCAGTTCGCCCGCCCACTGCTCCAGCACCGCCTCGGTCTGGGACTGCGGGATGCCGCGGGCCCCGAAGTTCGCGTCCTCCAGGACGGTGTAGTCGAAGGGGACCCCGCCGAAGTGGCCCATCGCGCTGGTCTCCAGGCCGCCGAAACGCGGGACGAGACCGCGCTGGTCGAACGACTCCAGGGCGCGGGTGGTGAAGCCGAGAGCACGCGACTGGCCGGTGGGCCGCTCCAGGGCCTCGGCGACGATGACGCTCGCCCCGCCCAGGCGCAGTTCCCCGGCCAGCATCAGACCGGTGGGACCGCCCCCGACGACGATGACGTCCGCATCAAGCTTGCTGTCCATGTGAGTCCTCTCCTCGTGCGCGTCGGCACGGCGTTGTCACGTTCGCGTGGATCGGTGCCGGGTGTCGTCCTCAGGGGTCGCGAAGGGGCCGGCGGCCTCGCACCGTGCGCGCGGACCACGGACCGCCCCCGGGGGCGGCAGACGCGGTCGCCCGGCCTGCGTCGGCGAGGCCGGAACGGGGCGGGCGGGAGAGAAAGCCGTCAGCGCCGTCCGCGCCGTTCGCGCCGTCTGCGCTGTCTGCGGTCCCGCCGCACCCTGCCTCATGATCCGCCTCCGGCCTCAAAGCGGACTCAGGTCTTCCTGGAGCACACCCCACGACCCCACCCACGACCCCACCCACGACCCCGGCCTCCCACCCACGTCCCGGGGCCCCGCCCGGGGGTCCCCGCCCCTGGGGTCCCCTGGGGGGGGGACGAGCGGCCCAACTCCCGCTCACTGGAAGGGCATCCGCAGCCCGTCCGCTGGCCCGGTCCGCGAACTCCCGGCCTCCCGCCCCGGCCGGCGCCCGCGCCCTCTGCCCCCTCGGCCCGGCGCCTGCGCCCCTGCCCTCTGCCCGGCGCCCGAACTCCACTCCCTTTGCCCGGCGCCCGCACCCTCCGGCCCGGCGCCCGAACTCCGCCCTCCGGCCCGGCGCCCGAACTCCGCCCTCCGGCCCGGCGCCCGAACTCCGCCCTCCGGCCCGGCGCCCGAACTCCGCCCCCCGGCCCGGTGGTCGGACTCCCGGGGTCTCCCGCCCCCGAGGTGTCCCGCCCCCGGGGTTTCCGGCTCCCGGGGTCTCCTGCCCCCGGGGTTTCCGGCTCCCGGGGTCTCCCGCCCCCGGGGTCTGCCGGTCCCGGAGCCCTCCGCTTGACGGCCGTGCTTCCGGGGGCTTCCGTCCCCGCCATCTGCCCGCGCCCTCCCCGGGTTTCGGTTCCCGGCTTCCGTTTGCCGCCGCCGCGGCCTGCCCCGCACCCGCCGCCCCCGCCGTGTTGCGGGGCGGCGGCCCTGCCGCCTGCGCGCACAAGCAGACCGATAGGTATATTTCGCCGGGACGAGGGGGCATGCCGTGGCCGGATCCGGGCGACGGCGCAGGGAACGCCGTCGCTCTCCCGCGGGCCTCCCGCAGGAGAGTTGCGCATATTTCCAGCCGCACCGATCCGGACTTCCGGTGGCTCCTTGTTTTCGCTGCTCTGTGCGCCACATAAGTGGAACTCCAGCCTCACCCTGGGGTTTCTCCTGGCCGGGAAGGGGTGGGGTGAACGCCAGTTTGATATGCGGCTGGCCGGTTCCCGCCGCTGGGGCGGGGCGATGCCCGTCCTGTATTGACAAACCGACTGTGCTGTTTTTTTATCGGGGGTGTTCGATTGACAAGCAGAGCACCGGGCCCCTCGGCGGCGCTGATCGTGCCGCCCGGGAGTTGCGGTCTGTGGCCTGGACTCATGGGGGAGTTTGTGGACATCGAAGTGCTGGGTGCGTTGTCGGTCCGGGAGAACGGGGTGTCGGTCGTGCCGACCGCCCCGAAACCCCGGCAGGTTCTGGCTTTGCTGGCGCTGAACGCCGGCCAGGTCGTGCCCGTGTCGGCGCTGGTGGAAGAGCTGTGGGGGGTGGTGCCGCCGCGCAGCGCCCGCACCACGCTCCAGACGTACGTGCTCCAGCTGCGCGAGCTGATCGGCAGCGCGCTGGCACGCGGCGGCGACGAGCGGTGCACGGCCAAGGACGTCCTGGCCACCGTCCCCGGCGGATACCGGCTGGTGGTGCGGTCCGGAACCGTGGACTTCCGCGAGTTCGAACGGCGCGCCGGCGCGGGATACCGGGCGATGGACGCCGAGGACTACACGGGCGGGGCACGGCTGCTGGCCGACGCCCTGTCGCTGTGGCGCGGCCCCGCCCTGGCCGACGTACAGGCGGGCACGCGCATCGAGATGGAAGGACGCCGCCTGGAAGAGGCACGGCTGTGCGCCCTGGACCAGCGGATCGAGGCCGACCTGCGGCTGGGTCGCCACCGCGAACTGCTGCCGGAACTCACGGTGATGGTCAACCAGTACCGCATGCACGAGAGCGTGCACGGCCAGTTCATGCTGGCACTGCACCGCTCGGGACGGCGCAGCGAGGCACTCGACGTCTACCAGCGGCTGCGCGCGACACTGGTGTCGGAACTGGGCCTGGAACCCTCCGCGGCACTCAGCCGCCTGCAGCGCTCGATCCTGATGGCACGCGCCGAGACACCGCCCGCGGGCCCGGACACCGCGGAACGCCGGCTGGTCGCCCGTACCCCCTGACCCGCCGCCCCCGCCTCGCCCTCGCCCCGCCCCGGCCGCATCCCGCACCGGGCCGGCAGGCCGCACGCCCCCGCCGCGCGCAGCCCGGCCGCTGCCCGTCCCGCGGGCGACGGGCCGGTCCGCACTCAGGTGGTGTAGAGGTCGTAGGTGGGGGTGTGGTGGGGGTCGGCGATGATGTCGAGGCGGGGGTCGACGGTGAGGATGGCCTGGTGCATGCGTT
>NZ_JBEOVB010000073.1:0-11044 GCF_040295245.1 Streptomyces sp. NPDC002884
CCGCACACGGTTTGCGTGGGCTTGGGTGCTGTTGTCGTGGGGGGGGCTCGTCCTTGCTGCGCGGCCCCCGGGCGCCCGCGGGCCCCCCTCTCTGTCGTTCTCTGTCGCCTCTCTCAGCTCCGGTTCAGCTCGAACCAGACCACCTTGCCGGTGCTGAGCCGGGTGGCCCCCCACCGCCGGGCCAGCCGGTTCACCAGATACAGGCCGCGGCCACCCTCGTCGGTCGCCCGGGCCTGCCGCAGCCGAGGCAGTTGCGGCACGTCGTCGCCGACCTCGCAGCGCAGCACGTCGGTCCGCAGCAACCGCAGGGTCACCGGCCGCGAGGCGTACCGCACCGCGTTCGTGACGACCTCACTGACCAGCAGCTCGACGGAGTCGGTCATGTCCTCCATCCCCCAGCGGGACAGCGCCCGCCGGGCCAGCCGACGGGCCCGGCCGGGAGCCGCGTCCTCCGGTTCGAGGAACCAGTACGCCACGTCGCTCGGCGCGATCCCGTCGAACCGGGCGGCGAGGAGCGCGATGTCGTCGTCCCGGTCACCCGGGCCGAGCATGTCCAGCACCTCGTCGCACAGGGCCTCGAGCGGCGGCGGGTGATCGGGCCCGGTCAACTGGGCGGTCGCGGCGAGCTTCTCCCGCAGCTGCTCTATGCCGGTCGCCACGTCCCGCAGCCGGGACTCGACGAGACCGTCGGTGTACAGCAGCAGCGTCGCCCCGGCCGGGGCGTCGAGCTCCACCGCCTCGAAATCCACCCCGCCCACGCCGATCGGCGCGCCCGGCGGCACCCGCAGCACCTCGGCCCGCCCGCCCAGGTGCAGCAGGATGGGCGGGGGATGACCCGCGTTGGCGATGGTGATGCGGTGCGAGACCGGGTCGTAGACCGCGTACAGGCAGGTCGCCATGCGGTCGGTGCCCAGCCGCTGGGCCTGCTCGTCGAGATGGTGCAGGACCTCCTGCGGGGGCAGGTCGAGGCCGGCGAGGGTCTGGGCCGTCGTCCGCAGCTGCCCCATGATGGCCGCCGACGTCATGGAGTGCCCCATGACGTCGCCCACCACCAGCGCCACCCGGCTGCCCGGCAGCGGGATGGCGTCGTACCAGTCGCCGCCGACCCGCGCGGTCTCGGCCGCGGGCAGGTAGCGGGAGGCGAGCCGGACGCCCGTGGGACGCGGCAGGGTCTCCGGCAGCATCGTGCGCTGCAGCTCGTCGGCGATGTACGCCTCACGGTCGTACAGGACCGCCTTGTCGATGCCCAGGGCGCTGTGCGTGGCGAGCTGGGCGGCCACCAGCAGATCGTCGTTCTCGAACGGGATGCGCTCCGGGCGGCGCAGGAACACCGCGGCGCCGATCACCCGGCGACGGCCCCGCAGCGGGGCCAGGACGGCCCGCTGACCGCTCGGGATGGCCAAGGTGCTGTCCTCGCCCAGCAGTTCGGGCAGCGCGGCGCGTGCGGCCGGATGGTCGGCGAAGACCGGACGCACCCCGCGCAGCACCTCCGCGAGCGCCCCGCCGGGCCGTACCTCGCACAGCTCGGCGACCGCGGCCGACAGCTCGGCGGTCAGCTCGCCCGGCTCCGGGGGCGGCAGGGCGAGCGCCGCGAAGCCGGTCTCGGTGTCCCGCTCCTCCGGGATGCGGTCGGTGCGCCGCAGCCGCAGCATGATGCGGTCCGCCGCGGGCCGCTCGTCGCCCACGGGCAGCGGGTCGCGCAGATAGACGAGGATCGCGTCGGAGAAGGTCGGCACGGTGGCCCGGCACAGCCCCATCACGATCTCGTCGAGGTCCAGGCCGCGGGCGATCCGCCGGGTCGCGGCGCCCACGAAGCGCAGCCGGTCCCCGTCCCGCCGCATCGGCGTGGGCCGGCCGGGCGTCAGTGTCCCTCCGGCGCGCCGGTCCTGCCCTTCCGGAGCCCGCTCCGGGCGCGCGTCGGCGCCCGGCTGGGCCGGGATGGACTCGGGAGCCGGGCGCGGCCGGTGGTCCCCCACGCCGGGCTTGGCCCGCGCGGGAGGAGCCCCCATCGCCTCGTCGGACGCCGACGGCTGGGAGTGCTCGGTGCCGGAACCGGCCTCCGAACCGGCCGCATCCGTTCCCGTGGTTCCCTGGCCGCCCATGCCACCCTTTCCGCCCTTGCCGCGCGGCGTCGTCGTACCCGAGGCATCGGGCGGTAAGGCGGACGAGCCCGGCGCCGGCGCCTGGGTATGCAGCAGTGCCCCACGGGGGTCCGTGGGGTCGACGCCCTGGGGGCGTTCGTAGGAGGTGGGCTGCTCCGTCACGCGTGTCGAATCCGTCCGTCCGGGGCTGCACGCCGCGCGCGCAGTTGGTCCCGCAGGAAACCCGATACCCGGAATACGTGCCCCCGGAACGGAATTCCCGCGTGGTCAGAGGTTGTTCCTGTGTCACCGGTGGGCCGCACGCGGCCCCGGGGGCCGAAGTCGAGCGTCCCGCCGGTGTTGCCCTCGTACCCCTCGCTCACGTGCTGCCGCCCCTCGGTGACGTTCGGTCAGGCCCGGCGTCTGCTCCGGGAGTTACTGCCAGCGTGCCTTGCGGAGGACGATCCTACGTTTGTTGCCCGGGGGCGCATCAAGGGTCTCATGTGGACATGTGCGCGGGCGTACGGTCCCAGTCCTCCGGCAGCAACGGTACGGCCCAGGACGGATCCGGGCGCCAGTTCTGCCAGCCCTCGCTGAACGGAGGCCCCCACGCACGGATCACCTCCACCGCCCTGCTGCCCGCCTGCCGCACCTGTTCGGCGACCGTCCGGTCCATCAGCCCGTCCTGCTGGGCCTGCGCGAACTCGTCCTCGTCACGCAGACCCCAACTGCGGTCCGGGTAGACGCAGATGTCCAGGAAGTGGTCCTCGGAGTCCACCCCGCCGTCCCAACGGGCCAGCGGGGTCTCCAGGTTGACGTACCAGTTCTTGAACTGCCACCCCTGATCCCAGAACAGCCACACCGACCACGGCTCGCCGGGCCGGGCCACCTTCAGCACCCCGGTACCGAGCCAGTGGCCCCGGGCAACGGTACGCGGCTTGGTGTACCGGGTGCGCAGCGGCTCCTGGTGCGGCGGGGTGCCGTCCGCGAGCACCGGCTTGACGCACTGGGTGCCCGGGGCCAGCCACACGGCGAGCAGCTCCTCGTCGTCGCGCACGACGGTGACCGGGCGGGCGATGTGGAAGTTCGGCCCGCCGTTCTCCCGGTAGCGCCACAGGATCCGGCTCCCGGGCTCCCAGAAGGCCGCCGCACCACCAGTTCCCACGCGTCTCACCGCTCCACCGTCTGCCATGCACAGATATTAGGTGCCATGGGCATACGACGCTGCGGCGCGCGTCACGGTTCTCGCGCCGGGGCGCGAAAGCACACGAGGGTTTACGGGTGTGTCATCCGCAGGACATCCAGGGCCTCGTCGAGCTGCTCGACCGTCAGATCGCCGCGTTCCACGTACCCGCCGTCCAGCACCACCTGCCGGATCGTCCGCCGCTCCGCCAGCGCCTTCTTGGCCACCTTCGCGGCCTCCTCGTACCCGATGTACTTGTTCAGCGGGGTGACCACGGACGGCGAGGACTCGGCGTACTCCCGGGCGCGCTCGCGGTGCGCGACGATCCCGTCGACGGTCCGGTCGGCCAGCAGCCGGGACACGTTGGCGAGCAGCCGGATCGACTCCAGCACGTTCTTGGCGATCACCGGCAGCATGACGTTGAGCTCGAAGTTGCCCGCCGCGCCCGCCGTGGCCACGGTCGCGTCGTTCCCGACGACCTGCGCGGCGACCATCAGTACGGCCTCCGGGATCACCGGGTTGACCTTGCCGGGCATGATCGAGGAGCCGGGCTGGAGGTCGGGCAGGCTGATCTCGGAGAGGCCCGTGCGCGGCCCCGAAGCCATCCACCGCAGATCGTTGGCGATCTTCGTGAGGCCCACCGCGATGGTCCGCAGCTGTCCGCTGGTCTCGACGACCCCGTCCCGCGCGCCCTGCGCCTCGAAGTGGTCGCGCGCCTCGGTCAGCGGCAGCCCGGTGGCCCGGGCGACCTCCTCGATGACGGCGGCGGAGAAGCCGGGGGGCGTGTTGATGCCGGTGCCGACCGCGGTACCGCCCAGCGGCAGCTCGGCGAGCCGGGGGAGCGAGGCGTTCAGCCGCTCCACGCCGTACCGCACCTGGGCGGCGTACCCGCCGAACTCCTGGCCGAGCGTCACGGGCGTGGCGTCCATCAGATGCGTCCGCCCCGCCTTCACCACGTCGGCGAACTCGGCGGACTTGCGCTCCAGGGCCGCCGCCAGATGCTCCAGGGCGGGGATCAGATCGCGGGTGACGGCGCCGGTGGCCGCGATGTGCAGGGACGAGGGGAAGACGTCGTTGGAGGACTGGGAGGCGTTGACGTGGTCGTTGGGGTGCACGGGCCGGCCCAGACGCTCGGTGGCGAGTGTGGCGACCACCTCGTTGGTGTTCATGTTGGACGAGGTCCCGGACCCGGTCTGGAACACGTCCACCGGGAAGTGCTCGTCCCACCGGCCCTCGGCGACCTCGGCGGCCGCCTCCTGGATGGCGTCGGCGATGTCCTTGTCGACCACCCCGAGCCGCGCGTTCACCTTCGCCGCGGCTCCCTTGATCCGCGCCAGCGCCTCGATGTGCGCACGCTCGATGCGCTGTCCCGAGACGGGGAAGTTCTCGACGGCGCGCTGTGTCTGGGCCCGCCACTTGGCTTCCGCCGGGACGCGTACCTCACCCATGGAGTCGTGCTCGATCCGGTAATCGCTCATGACCGGTACAGCGATCGGGGCGGCCCGGATGTTCCGCGCGCTGGGCCGTCCGGATGGCGCCCGGTGTGTGACCCAGGTCTCGTCGGGGCCGTGCAGCGAACGGGGGAGCGCTCACGTCGAGGAGGGGTGACAGGAAGGGAGGAGCGTGTGGAGACGGACTTCCAGGAATTCGTGGCCGCCCGGTCGACCGCGTTGTTCCGGGGCGCGCTCGTCCTCACGGGAAACCGTGAGGCGGCGGAGGACCTGGTCCAGGAGACCCTGGAGAAGGCCTGCCGCAAGTGGCGCGTCATCGCGGCCAAGGACGCTCCGGACGCCTACGTCCGGCGGATCATGGTGAACCTGGCCAACGACCGCTGGCGGAGGTTCCGCCGACTGACCACGACTCCCCACCCGGACGGCGGCGACAGGGCCGCCCCGGGGGACGAGTACGGGCAGGTCGACAGCAGGGACCAGTTGGTGCGCGCGTTGCAGCAACTGCCCATGCGGATGCGGACGGTGGTGGTGCTGCGGTACTTCGACGATCTCTCGGACGCCGAGATCGCGGCCGACCTCGGCATCGCGCCGAGCACGGTCCGCTCCCAGCTGGCCCGGGGCATCGAGAAGCTCAGAGACCAGTTCCCCGCACTCTCCGGCCCTTCACCACTGCGGCACCCGGAAGGAATCCGATGACCTCGTACGGCGATGCACGGCCTTCCGGCCGCACACCTTTCGAAGAGGAACTGATGAACGCCATGAACCGTTTCGCGGACTCCGCCGAGACCCCCGCCTTCGACGCCCCGCAGATCGTGCGCCGCACCCGGCGCAGGCGGACCGTCGGCATCGCCGCCGTCGCCGCGGCCCTCATCGCTGCGGGCGGCGGCACCGCCCTGGCCACCTCGGTCGCGGGCGGCGGGAGTTCGGCCCCGGCGGCGAGCGGCACGACCGCCACGAGTGACGCCACCACCATGCTGTTCGACAACCACGGCGTGACCATCCCGATCGACTTCGCGGGCTGGAGCCTGGACGCGGCCAAGACGTACCTCGACAAGACGCAGACGAAGCTCGGCACCGTCACCGAGAAGGCCGTCAAGGGCTGCAAGCCGAACTCGGTGCTCGGGGTGTCCCCGCACGCCCCGGCGATCGTCCACAGCGGCGACACGGTCGGCTTCACCGTCTGCGCCGGCTGACCGGACCGGACCGGGCCCCGATCCGAAACGACGCCCGCCCCTGCGCCAATCAGGGGCGGGCGTCCGTCACAGGATCACATCCATCACACCAGCCCCGGCCCCCGCACCGGGATCGACGTGAACGTCGGCGCGGGCGCCGGGTCCTGGAAGAAGTCGTTGCCCTTGTCGTCGACGACGACGAACGCCGGGAAGTCCTCGACCTCGATCTTCCAGACGGCCTCCATGCCGAGCTCCTCGTACTCGACGACCTCGACCTTCTTGATGCAGTCCTGGGCGAGGCGCGCGGCCGGACCGCCGATGGAGCCGAGGTAGAAGCCGCCGTGCGTGCCGCACGCGTCCGTGACCTGCTTGCTGCGGTTGCCCTTGGCGAGCATGACCTTGGAGCCGCCGGCGGCCTGGAACTGCTCGACGTAGGAGTCCATGCGGCCGGCCGTCGTCGGGCCGAAGGAGCCGGACGCGTAGCCCTCGGGCGTCTTGGCCGGGCCCGCGTAGTACACCGGGTGGCCCTTGAGGTACTGCGGCATCTCCTCGCCCGCGTCGAGGCGTTCCTTGATCTTGGCGTGCGCGATGTCGCGCGCCACGACCAGCGGGCCGGTGAGGGACAGCCGGGTCTTCACCGGGTACTTCGTCAGCTCGGCGAGGATCTCGTCCATCGGCTGGTTCAGGTCGATCCTGACGACGTCGGACGCCTCGTCGAGGTGCTCGTCCGTGGTCTCCGGCAGGAAGCGCGCCGGGTCGGTTTCGAGCTGCTCCAGGAAGACGCCCTCGGCGGTGATCTTCGCGACGGCCTGCCGGTCGGCGGAGCAGGAGACGGCGATGGCGACGGGGAGGGAAGCGCCGTGCCGGGGGAGGCGGACGACCCGTACGTCGTGGCAGAAGTACTTGCCGCCGAACTGCGCGCCGATGCCGATCTTCTGGGTCAGTTCGAAGACCTTCTCCTCGAGCTCCTTGTCCCGGAAGCCGTGCCCGAGCGGCGAACCCTCGGCCGGGATCTCGTCCAGGTAGTGCGCGGAGGCGTACTTCGCGGTCTTCAGCGCGTACTCGGCCGACGTGCCGCCGACGACGATCGCCAGGTGGTAGGGCGGGCAGGCGGCCGTACCGAGCGACCGGATCTTCTCCTCCAGGAACTTCATCATGGAGGCCTCGTTCAGGACGGCCTTCGTCTCCTGGTAGAGGAAGCTCTTGTTGGCCGAGCCGCCGCCCTTGGCCATGAACAGGAACTTGTACGCGCCGCCGTCGGCCGCGTACAGCTCGATCTGGGCCGGCAGGTTGGAGCCGGTGTTCTTCTCGTCCCACATGGTCAGCGGGGCCATCTGCGAGTAGCGCAGATTGAGGTTCAGGTAGGCGTCGTAGATGCCGCGGCTCAGGGCCGCCTCGTCGCCGCCCTCGGTGAGCACGTTCTGTCCGCGCTTGCCCATGACGATGGCCGTGCCGGTGTCCTGGCACATGGGGAGCACGCCGGCGGCCGCGATGTTCGCGTTCTTCAGCAGGTCCAGCGCGACGAACTTGTCGTTGCCGGAGGCCTCCGGGTCGTCGATGATGCGGCGCAGCTGTGCCAGGTGGGCCGGGCGCAGGTAGTGCTGGATGTCGTGGACGGCCTCCTCGGCGAGCTTGCGCAGCGCCTCCGGCTCCACCTTGAGGAACGTCCGCCCGTCGGCCTCGAAGGTGGAGACACCCTCGGCGGTCACCAGCCGGTAGGGGGTGGTGTCCTCTCCCATGGGAAGCAGATCGGTGTATGCGAACTCAGGCATCTCGCCCATTCCTCACTCGACAGACAGCGGGCCCGCCTCCATCGGCGGGCGCTCACCAGCGTAGAACCTGCCGTCGGCGGAGGGCTTGTGAGGTAAGGCTCAGTTCGTCGCCCGCCCGTTCCGAGGTGGGGCTATCGCGATCTATCGTGTTTCGGTACGCTGCTCCCGTGGACCTTCACAAGCAGAGCGCCGCCCCCGCGCCGGCCGCGGAGCTGCGCGCCTCGGACGCCGACCGTGACCGTATCGCCGACATGCTCCGCGAGGCCCTCGCGGAGGGCAGGCTGACCGCCGACGAGCACGCGGAGCGCGTCGAGGGCGTCCTGGCCGCCAAGACGGTCGGCGAGCTGGAGGTCTTCGTCCGGGACCTGCCCGCCGCGCACGAGCGGCGCGCGGCCCCCTCCTCCGCCCCCAGCCGGCCCACCGCGGGCGCGATCCCCGCCGACCCCGACGACAACGTGGTCGCGGTCTTCAGCAGCGCCGTCCGCAGGGGCCGTTGGCGCGCGGGCCGCCGGATCCACGCCTACGCGGTCTTCGGCACCGTCGAGATCGACCTCACCGAGGCGCTCTTCGAGTACCAGCAGGTCGTGATCAAGGCGATCTCGGTCTTCGGCAACGTCGAGGTCCGTGTCCCGGAGAACGTCTCGCTGCGCGGCACCGGCGGCGCGGTGCTCGGCAACTTCGAGGTGCACTCGCTCGATTCGCCCCAGCCCGACGCCCCGGTGGTCTACGTGGACGGCTGGGCGGTGCTGGGCAACATCGAGGGCCGGCCGAAGCGGGGCAAGCTCGTCGCGGACATCCTCGATCGGGTGCAGCACAAGGTCGACAGGAGTTTGCGCAAACACCTGGGCCGTTGACGGTCGTGAAGTTCGCCGCGCGTCCGTGGCGGGGCCGTCGCGAGATCGCCGCGGGCACGGTGGTCGGGAACTCAGTGCATAGGCACGCGCACAGCGGGTAGGCCTTGCTGCATCGTCTCTCGCTCGCGAAGCCGTCGTCAGGAGTAGACCCGTGCTGCAACCGCCGCATTCGCCCGTGCAGGTCGCCGCTGTTCCGGCCCAGCGGGTACCAGCGCGCGACAGGGATCAAGACGCCCCCTGGCATACCGAGGCGGTGTGCCGACGCGACGAGGCAGGTCTGTTCTTCGCACCTTCCAAGGAACCCACGGCCGCCCGGCTCTCCCGCGAGGAAGCCGCGAAGCGGGTCTGCGCGCGCTGTCCCGTCATGGTGGAGTGCCGCGAACACGCGCTCCTCCAGCCCGAGCCCTACGGCGTCTGGGGCGGCCTCACCGCCGCCGAGCGCCGGGTGGCCCTCGCCCGGCGCCGCCGCCGCGACGTGGAACTGAAGAAGGCCGCTCAGTCGGCGGGCCGTATAGCGCAGGCGGGCTAGCCACCCCCGGAGCAGCGAGGGGCGCCCCCTCCGCACCGGGGGCGCCCTGCTTCTTTGCCTGTGGGGGCGCGGGAAACCGCGCGAACAGCCGCGACGGACCCGCGGTCGCCCCGGTCGCCGAGGTCGCGGGGTCGCCGACGATCCTGGCTCCGGCCCCCGGGCGGCTACTTGGCCCGGTCGAAGTCCACGGCGCTGTAGGCCCGCAGCTTGCTCAGGCGGTGCTCGGAGTCGATCCGGCGGACCGTGCCGGACTTCGACCGCATCACGATCGAGTCGGTGGTCGCGGTCTCCGGGCGGTACCTGACCCCGCGCAGCAGCTCACCGTCGGTGATGCCGGTGGCGACGAAGAACACGTTCTCGCCGGTCACCAGGTCCTCGGTGGTCAGGACGCGGTCGAGGTCGTGACCGGCGTCGAGCGCCCGCTGCCGCTCCTCGGGGTCCTTGGGCCACAGCTTGCCCTGGATGACGCCGCCCAGGCACTTCACGGCACAGGCCGAGATGATGCCCTCGGGGGTGCCGCCGATGCCGAGCAGCAGGTCGACGCCGGTGCCCTCGCGCAGGGCCAGGATCGAGCCGGCGACATCGCCGTCGGAGATCAGCTTGATGCGCGCTCCGGTCTCCCGGATCTCCTTGATGATGCCCTCGTGCCGCGGGCGGTCCAGGATGACGACGGTGACGTCCTCGGGCGTGACCCGCTTGGCCTTGGCGACCCGTCGGATGTTCACGGCCACGGGCGCGTCGATGTCGACGAAGTCGGCGGCCTCGGGGCCGGTGACCAGCTTGTCCATGTAGAAGACGGCGGACGGGTCGAACATCGCGCCCCGCTCGGTGGCCGCGAGGACGGCGATCGCGTTCGGCATGCCCTTCGCCGTCAGCGTGGTGCCGTCGATCGGGTCGACCGCGATGTCGACCTCGGGCCCGGTCCCGTCACCGACGCGCTCGCCGTTGAAGAGCATCGGGGCTTCGTCCTTCTCGCCCTCGCCGATGACGACCACGCCGTTCATCGACACGGTGGAGACGAGGGTCCGCATGGCGCGCACCGCGGCGCCGTCGGCCCCGTTCTTGTCACCGCGTCCCACCCAGCGGCCCGCGGCCATGGCGGCGGCTTCGGTCACCCGGACGAGTTCGAGGGCGAGGTTGCGGTCGGGGGCCTCGGAGGGGACATCGAGTTCGGACGGCAAATGATGATGCTCGGTCATCGGAGCGCACCTTTCTGATACGACGACGGCCGGATGAGGGTTCGAACCCGACTCTATCGTCAGTCCGACAAAATGAGCAGGGGACCCCACGGATGAGCGCATCGGGCACCTGCGACGATAGGGGGCGTGGCAGGTTCGAACGGCAAGCAGAAGACGGCCCGCGACATGATCCTCTCCCTCGGGGTGATCGTGATCGCGGCGTGGGTCATATACCTCTTCGTCCCGCACGACGATCGCCCTCGCGACGTCCAGCAGGTCGACTACCGCGTCGAGCTCCTCACGGCGCGCCGCGCGGCGTCCTATCCGGTGGCCGCGCCCGAAGGCCTGCCCGACACCTGGAAGGCGACCTCGGTGCGGTTCCAGGGCGACGACTTCGACGCCTGGCACCTCGGTTTCCACGCTCCCGACGGGGAGTACGTGGCGGTCGAGCAGTCCACTCAGCAGCGCTCGGAGTTCGTCGAGGAGGCCAGTCAGGGCTCGAAGGCGACCAAGGTCACCGAGCAGATCGGCGGCCGTACCTGGATCCGTTACACCGGCGGCCGCTACGACGCGCTCGTCCTCCAGGGCGCGGCGGGCTCGACCACCGTGGTGGCGGGCACGGGGTCCTTCGAGCAGCTGTCGACGATGGCCGGGGCGCTGAAGCTGGCGTGAGCGCCCGCTGACCTGCGAAGAGGCCCGCGCGGGCGTCCGTGCGGTGACAGTGAGGAGGCCCCCGGCGCGCTCGCCGGGGCGTCGAGCGGTACCCGTTCGACGACATCGCCGAATACATCCGCACCAAGCGCGCCGAGTTCGGCGCGATCGTG
>NZ_JBEOVB010000074.1:0-10911 GCF_040295245.1 Streptomyces sp. NPDC002884
ACCGCCGCTACGAGCGAAAGCCGGAACACTTCCTCGCCTTCACCGCCATCGCCGCGACCCTCATATGCCACCGCAGACTCACCAACTGAAATGAAATCTAAGGAGAAGTGCCACGGCATCCAGCGCCTGCACCACCCGCTCGTCGGCGAACTCGACCTCCGCCTCGAATCGTTCCACCAGGCCGACGCCCACGAACAGATGCTGGTGACCTACCACGCCGAACCGAACTCCCCGTCCGCGGAGGCCCTGCGACTGCTGGCCAGCTGGGGCGCGGACGCGACCCGGGCAGGAACGAGCACGCCGTCGGCACGCACGGCTTGATCGCGCGAGCGACCAAGAGGCCGCGGAGCGGCGGGTGCAGGACGCAGTGCGGCGGCACGCCCGCACCAGGGCTTTCGCGGAGGCGGAGACGTCATCTCGGCTGTGCTGTCCGACTCGGCGATGCAGGAGGCGCGGGAGCGGGTGGAGGCTGCGGGAGACGGAGTTCGGGCTGGAGCTGTACGCCCATCTCCAGCCTTTCCAGGGACCGCTACGACCAGGCCGTGGCGGAGGGCGACGCGGCCTTGTGCGGGCAAGCACGGCCGCGGGGGGCGAATCTGTGTCCTGCCCGACGAGCACGAGACCTCTATGGAGGAACCGCACTGAAGACGCAACAGCGAAGGCCGGCCGATCGCATGGGTGGGCAGCGCACCCGACAGTTGGTGAGCGAGTCAGCAGGAGAGCCGCACATCCGCCTCACCCGGTGAGCCGCCGGAAACAAGCAGCGGAGCCGGACAGGTGAACCCGGGTGACAACTGTCCAGTCTTCCGGGGAGGATCCATGGCAGCTTCTCGAAGAGCAACAATTCTCGGCACCGGACGCCGGGTATTTGGCAGGATCGGGCGCGTGAAAGCAGCTCGAAAAACCCGGCAACAGCACGTCGTCTCCAAGGTCCTGCTCAAGCAGTTCGCCATGGACGAGCCGGATGACCGAGGACCCCAGGTGCGCCCCGTCGACGTGCACTTCCCGGAACGCTCGAACAAGCTGAAGAGCGCCAGGGCGTGTGGGTGGGCCGACAACTTCATAGCCTACGACTCCGCTTCTGCCGAAGATCTGTGGAACTCCGTGGAGGTGCGAGCTCCTGCTGCCTTCAAGGCTGTGCACGCTGGCACGCCGTTCGCTGACCCCCTGCACGTGGAGACCTTGCGCGACTTGATCGTGCTGCACTACGTGCGGTCACATCGCTCCCGTGATGTGTACGCCAACGCGTTCACGACCGTACGCAAGAAGATCCCCGGTGAGCTCGTCGAACGGTTCCCGGAGCCACTGCGCCGTGAGGCGTTGCGACAGACCGGGCTGCACCTGACAGGCTCAGATGCCCTCACCGCCTTCGCCGAACGGCTCGTCGAACAGTCTGAGGTCACCCAGGACTTCGGATCGGGCGCGCTGTTTCGCACCAGTATCGAGAGCATGTTCCACAAGGTGCGTGCCAAGTCCTCGAACTGGCACCTGGAGCTGCTGAGGCCGGAGAGCGGGCAGTTCCTGATCGGGGACAATCCGGCGCTGTCCGTACGCACGGACACCACACCCTGGCTGTGCAACATGGCCATCGGTGACGCGCACTCCATGGTGCTGCCCATCAGTCCCCGGCATCTGCTGGCTCTGGGGAGGCAGAACATTGCCGGCACTATCCCCCGCGCGTCCGTGGACCAGCTCAACACCGTGCAGGTCCTGGCCGCCGACCGCTACGTCTACATGCATCCCCGGAGCACGAGGCTGGAGGCGTTCGCGAGGGAGACGGCCAAACGGTGGCGACCGGACCCCGTAAGCCCTTACCGCGCGTCGACGTCGGCCACGGGAAGACGCTCTGTTCCGGGGCCGAACCCCGGCGTCACGTGACGGCTGTCCCCAACTGGCAGGCTCATCACAGGCGAATCGCGGGCCATGAGCTGCCAACCCGGCTGGTGAGCGCAGGTGCAGGGTCCATCCAGTCATCCACAGCTCAGACGCGCGACGATCGAGTTGCTTCTCGCCCCCGATTTGGTCTCGATCCAGAACATGACGTCGGAGCTCTTAACCTGGTGATGTGTGCCGCAGCCGAGATTGAATGGGTAATCAACCGTGTGCGAGCCGACCTTGCCATAACTGGGACTGGTAAAGCGATGATGCTCTTCTGCCCATCCAGATCCGTTGACGCCTTTGAATCCAAAACCAGTCGCTCGTCCGGTCCAGGAGACGCTGAGATATTCAAGCTGCCCCCTCTGGTACTTTGACCAGCCGATAACCTTCGGAGCGTCGACCTGAGTAGTCACCGCTGGCCAAGTCCCTGAGCTGGGGCGTTCCGGGCCCGCTGCGGCGAGTGCTGTTCCCGGGACCGCCAGTGCTGCCGCAAGTAGTGCTGAGCTCAGTCCAAGGGATGATCGTTTGATGCTCATAGCCGCACCTCTTTGTCGGTCAGACTCGACATAGCCGTTGCTAGGCTGTCAGCGATCAATTCCCATGCTAGAGGCGAATTGCGCACGAGTCGAATCTTCGGTGGGTCATCTGAGATTGCCCAGGAATATGGACGACGCCGCGATCGACGGCTTGCACGTCCGGACGCTCCAAGGGGGCTCACACCGCCCCTCGCCTGTCGACCAGGCCCGGCCCGGCCCGGTAGCAAACACCACCTGATCGTCGATCGGCCCGGCACTCCCTTGGTCGTCTCGCTGACCATGAGACGCCTGCCCGCGTCACTGCACAGTGCTGGCTGTGTTCTCGGTGCGGAACAGCTGACGGATGCTGGCTCGTGCGGCAGTCAAATCGTGGCCAGGACCGGTACGCCGCTATCTGGGAAAATGCCTCCGGCCCGGCGTGGCAGGCACGCCACGGGCTAACCACAGAGGCATACCCTACCGACTTGTGGACATCAGTGGTTACGGCTCGGATGGCCAGGACCGGTACGCCGCTATCTGGGAAAAAGCCTCCGGACCGGCATGGCAGGCACGCCACGGGCTAACCACAGAGGCATACCAGCGTGCTTTCGACGAGCTGGGAGGCCAGGGCTACCGACTTGTGGACATCAGTGGTTACGGCTCGGATGGCCAGGACCGGTACGCCGCTATCTGGGAGCAAATGCCGGGCGGTCTGTGGGAGGCGCGAACAGGTATCCCGGCCGACGCATTCCAACGGGTCTTCGACCAGCTGAGTTGATGCCTGGTCGCGCCGCTTGGTACGACGGGGCTTTTCCTGGGAAAGGCCCTCACCGCCGCCCGCCACGACAGGTTCGTCCAGCACCTGCGCGACGCCGGACTCGGGGCGCTGGCGGACCTCGGCTTCCTCGGCGCCAACGACGATGCGGGCGAGGAAGTGGTGGTCACCGGCTTCAAGGCCACCCGCTACCGCAAGCTGACCGCCGGGCAGAAGGAAGCAAACCGGGTACTGGCCGCCGGACGCGCGCCCGGTCTCCTTCGCGCCCTGCTCGTCCTGACCAACCTCGAAGTCGCCCGCTGACAGATGATCTACACCCGAGACAGCCGCCCACCACCAGCACGAGATTCTTGACGACCCCGCACACCAGCCCGCCTGACCAGCCAACTTCAAGATGGCGGAGGCTCACTGGTCGACAGAAAGGCAGGTCGGCTCGGATGAATGTTCTGGCGGTTCGAACCCTCAGTGTCTGTTCGTTCACATCCGTCACAGCCTGGTCACCGGCACGGTCACCCGCCGCACGGCGCCGGCCGGCGGGCGGATGATCGCGTCTTCCGGTTGGAACGAAAGGGGCTTTCATGCTGGCCAGGTTGAAGGGTGCAGTGACGGCGGTCGTCGTGGCGGGAGCGCTGCTGGCGCCGGTGACGGCTGCGACGGACGCGGTCGCGGCGTCATGCGCCCGGCACACCACGGGGGTGTGCAAGGCCAACAGCCCGCACCCACGCGGCGCGACGGCGAAGTGCAAGGACGGCACATACTCCTACAGCACCCACTTCCGCGGTACCTGCTCCCATCACCGGGGCGTCAAGTACTGGTACCGGTAGACCGGCACGCCCACTCCCGCGCTCCGGTGGACGCAGCACTGATATGCCCCCCCTGTGCTGCTGTGACAATCTCCGAGCAGGGCGCAGCTCACCGCGATCCTGTCCGCTCGAGGCCGGCAGTGACTGTGCCTGCTTCTTCGAACGTGGTTCGTTGGCGGCTTCAGGGTTCACCCGGCGGCCGACCGCCGCTGCGGCAACGAGTTCCGGAGACGTTATGGGGTGAGGGTTGCTCGGGCAGACGCTGCGTGGCAGGGCCGTACCCGTGAGCGTGGCGCGGGTCCCTGCCCGGGCGGACCGGGCAGGGAGCGTGGCGCTACTTGCTGGCTGTAGCAGCAAGGAGTGCGGCTATGGCCGTGAGCCATTCGGGGCTCATTCCGGCGCATCCCGCCACGGTCACAGTGATCACGATAGTGATCACGATGTGATGCCACCGGGTTGCGCCGTGTGTGGCGCACTGGGTCGGGTATGCCTCACAGAGAGGTGCGGTCAACGTACTTCTCCTTCCAGGGTTGCCTGGGGATTGGCCTTCGAGGCAGGTCGGTTGGGAAGCCGTGCGCCTGCTTCGGGGGCCTTTTTGTGTTGCTGATTCCCTACCCACGTGCGGGCTGTGTCTTCTGCGGTCGGAGCTCTGGTGGCGATGCACGGGGGGCGCATATGGGCATGCTCCCCACCATCTGGACGGTTGTGTACGCCGGTCCGGACTGTTGGAGGGGCTGACCTGGAACGCTTCAGCGTCACGACGGGAAGTCAGGCTTCTTTGGGAACCTGTTGTCCCTGAGCGCGCAGTTGTGCAGTGAACGCGTGCCTCTGCGCTGCCCAGCACGAGCTGCTGTCGCGCAGGATGACAACCTATGAGGATGTAGTGGGGGGGTGGCCAGCTCCGGCCCGTATCCGGCTGGGAACAAACCAGTCGGCAGCTGTGTCAGACGGCCCGCTCGTCGTCCGTGCGAAACGCGGTTACCAGGAGCGTGTCGGCGGCGCGCGGCCCCGGTCCGCCGGGTAGCACCTCGGTAGTGATCCGGGTGAATCCGGCCTCGTCGAGGAGCTTGGTCCACACGTGTTCCTGGAGCACCCAGCGGCGCATGAGGGCCGCCGCACCGTCCGGTGTCTTCGCACCGATCTCGGTGTGCTGCACGTCGGGGTGGGCGGGCGTGCCGCCGAGGTGATGGGCGAGGGTTGAGAACACCAGCCGTCCGCCGGGGCGCAGCGCACGTACGGCTGCGGGCAGCAGTTCGCGCGGTTCGGTGAAGTCGACGGCGCCGAAGACGCTGTAGAGCACATCGTAGGTGTCGGAGCTGGCCCTGAGGTGGGCGGGCACGTCGCAGAGGGCCAGGTGCAGCCGCGGGGCGAGGTGGCCGTACAGGTCGCTGGCTATGGCGTGCTGGGCGGGCGATGCGTCGATGGCGACGATGCTGGCGGGGTGGTGGTGGACGGCCAGGTGGGCTGCGTGCCGGGCCGCCCCAGTGCCGAGATCGCCTACGCGCCGGTCGGTGAGGTCGCCGAGGAGTTCCGCTCTGGGTCCGCTGTTCTGGCCCCAGCTCCAGTGGAAGTCGCTGGGCATGGCACGGTCGGTGGCATGCCGGGTGCGGCCGTAGTGGTGCCAGAGGTCTGCGGTGCCGGTGCGGGTCACCCGGTCCATCCTGGCGGGTGCCGTCGATCGCGGGGCAGATTCCGCCGAATCTCACCCGGGGGTGTGTGAAGCCCCGGCCGGCGGCCGGGGCCCTGTGTTCACCGCTCGAGGGCTGGTCAGTGTGAGTCGTTGCCCCGGGGGGCAGGGGCTGCACTTGGCGGCGTCCGCCCACAGCGGGAGGTCGACCTCCCAGCCGTCGGCGGCGATCACGTCTGCCGTGCGCAGCACCGAGCCGTCGTCCTTGAAGTCGGTCTCGGGGATGTGGTGGAGGAAGTGGCCGCTGTTGAAGCGATTACACAGGTCGAGGTAGGTGACGGTGTCGAGGATGACGGTATGGACTCCGATGTCGACGAGCGTGCTCGGGGCGAGCCCGAGGCCCTCGCCCCGGTGCCGTGTCGCGGTCAGCAGGTAGGCGTAGCCCTGGCCAAGGACCCGGGCCGCCATGACCGAGTCCCGCATGAGGAGCAGGACTTGCTTGTCCCACAGAGCAGTCGGCACGGCTTCCCGGGCGGAGCGGACGATGCCGATCGTCGGGTGGGCAGCTGGAGAGGGTGCGGTGGCCGTTGCCATGGTGCCTCCGTTGGACGGTGCCCAGGCCGGGAGCTCTCTCCTGGGCCGCATATCCTCTCTCCCATGGCCATTTTCCAGTAGCGGCCTTCTTGCCAGGCGATGGTGAGGACCCAGTGCCCGCGCTTCCGAAGCAACTTGTGCGTCACGGGCGGTCAGTCCTCGGGGCTGACACCGCCTCGGCGGCAGCGAGAGAGATGGGCTCGCCGCTCATGCGTCGCGCGCCGGCCGGGGCGCCGGGATCTCACCGGCGGGCGGGTCATGATGCGGCGCAGTTCTTCGACCAGTTCCGGAGTCGGATCAGAGGCGGCCGCGACTCGGGGCGTGGATCTGGGCGACGGTCGCGGGGCCGCGGATCGCGAGCCGCTCGGCGCGGGTCACACGGCGCCTTGCGAGGCTGCACCGCACCCTCCGCCGAGGCCTCGCCCACCTGCAGCGCCATCCGGAGCTCATCGACGGCTACTCACCGAAACCGGGCTGACCCTCAACCCCCGAAGCTAACCCGACAAGGTCAGTAATCAGGGTATGGGGGCCTGCAGCCGGGTGTTTTCACCTGAGTCCCTCCGTCAGAAACTAGCGCAGGGGTAGTTCGGCCAGCATGACGGCGTAGAGCGGTGAGTCGGCGAAGGGCTGGCGCACTCCAACCTGTCGGAAGCCCCAGGACTCGTACAGGGCCTGCACTCGCGGGTGATCGGTGTCGACGAGGAGTACCACCAGGTCTTCATGCCGTTCGTCGAGGAGGGCTCTGGTTACCAGTTCCGCTGTTCCTGTCTTTTGGTGTGTGGTCCGCACCGCCAGTTCGGAGTAGGCGAAGGTCGCGTGGTCGTCGGGGGGCTCCTCGATGTGCTCGCGCCACCATTCGCGGTGAGGCGTGGCGGGTGCTCCGTAGGCGAAAGCCACGGGTTGTTGTCCATCGAAGGCGACGACGCAGGCGAAGCCCGGGTTGCCTCCCCAGTGGTCGACGAACCAGGGGAAGCGCTGGTTGAACTGGTCGTCCATGGCGTCTGCGTAGGCGTCGGCGTGGATGTCTATCAGAGCCTGTCGGATCTGGGGGAGGTCTTCGTGTCCGAAGCGCCGGATGACCAGTTGCGGGGCGTTCAAGCTCGGCTCCATTCGCATCGGTAGCGGTCTGCCCACTGTTGAGCAACCCCCGTGGTCGGCGCAAGGGTGATCAAGTTGCGGTGGAAGTCGCCGAGAAGGAATCTCATTCGTCCTGGCAGCGGAGTGCCCGCCATCAGATCGAAGGCTTTCGATGCCGTGGCGCATGCTTGGTCGATCTCGCGCTGGTGAAGTTGGGCGAGGGCAAGCCGTGCTGTAGCCAGGGCCCGGTTCCTGCGAAACTGTGCTGGGATCGAGCCCAGAGCCTGGTGAGAGGCGGCTTCGGCTTCGGCGCTGTCTCCGATGCGGTCGCGCACGATGGCGGAGATGGCTGTCAGTTCGGCCGCTCCGTAGAAGGCCGACCAGGAGGGGCGGGGCTCCTGCGGTGGTGCCTTGGCCAGTGCTTCCTGGGCGCGGCCCAGAGAGCGCAGGGCGGCTTGGCGGTCGCCGAGGTTGGAGTGGCCGATGGCCGTTCGTGCGTGGGCGAGGGAGGCGAAGAACGGGTCGCGCCTGGTGATCGCTGTCGATTGGGCGGCCAGGCCTGAGTCGACGGCCTCGGCGTGGCCTCCGCGCTGGTGGGCGAGCATGGCGTAGGAGTTCCATACCCGCAGTTCCGCAACGGGATCTTGCCCCATTCCGGCGAGGTATAAAGCGCGGGCCAGCAGAGCCTCGGCCCGTTCGCCCCGGCGGGCGTCCAGGGCGCTCCAGGCTGCGGTGGCGGTGTAGTCGGCGGCGATGGAGAAGAGCCGTTGCCGGATTCTTTGGGTTGCTGCGAGTTTCTGCTTGTTCAGGGTTTCGGCTGCGCCGGCCAGCGCGGCTTTTTCGAGGGCTTCGTGGCCTCCGCAGGCGTCGTCCAGTTCCATCAGCGCATCCAGTCCGTTGCGCAGTCGGAGCACGTCGGAGGTACCCACTCGGGGCAGAGCGCCCAGGAGGGGTGTGGCGACAGCGGCGCTCGTTGCGCTGGTAGCGGTGAGGAAGTTCCTGCGTCTCACGGGGTTCTCCGAAGCGTTCGCGCAGCGGCTCGTTGCAGCTGGAGGCTTGAATCCCAGCTCTTGGGCAGTGCAGCCGAATACTGCCTCTAGCGCCTCACGTTGACGAGGGTGGGGCCACCTGGTCTTGCCCGTGAGCCAGTTACGGACTGTACGGTCGCCGACCGTCCCCTCGTGCCCGGCTCTCATGAGGTGAGCGTTCACCTTGTCGGCCAACTCGGCTTGGGTGAGGCCGCTCTGCCGTAACGCGCTACCGAGACGCAGGTTTCCCTCCATGTACCCACCGTAACCACTGGCGTCTCGTCAGTTCCCGACGAGGCCGGAAATTTCCGGTGGGCCGCGCTGCACACCTGCAGGATCTTTCCTCCCCTGCATCCGAAGGCGCAGGTTGACTGAGTCAGGCCGTCGTTCACCGACCCTTTCGAGGTCCAGATGATCGCGTTAACCAAGCCGCGTCTGCAAAGGCACCGGCCCGGATACTGCCAGGTGCTACCCGCTGCGAAGCAGAGTGCGGAAGCTGCTCGCCGGCTCGTCGAGACGGCATTGTCCGTGTGGCACCTGGAGTGCTTGACCGACGCTGGGACTCTGGTGGTGAGCGAGTTGGTGGCCAACGCAGTGACGCACACTGACAGCCACCGCATCCGCATCTCTGTCCGGCGTACGGGCGAGCGATCCGTACGGATCGGCGTCATCGACACCGCCCCCATGCCTCCCGCGCCCGCCGCGTCTGAGGACACCCTCAGCACAAACGGCCGCGGACTGCTCCTTGTGGATGCCCTCACTGAGCGTTGGGGAACGGAGCAATACCACTGGGGCAAGCAGGTCTGGGCCGAGTTGATCAGCGAGCCCGTCCGATGACCGAGCCGAGGTCTGCCACACCCGTACAAGACGGTGCAGGCAAAAGGACTACGGCGGGACGGGACGCCCGCGCCCGTGCCTGGCGCAAGTTCACGGGTTGGCTGGCCCGTTTCACCGGCCCGCTCCTCATCGTGATGCTTTCCGCGTCCTGCGGCTTCGTCATCGGCGTCGCGGTCTCCGCAAGCCGGTCCGCACCCTGAGCCCCGCACCACTTCGGCGGATTTGCCGATCGGGGTCCGGCAGGGAACCGGGGCAGGCCGCTCAAGCCCAGCGCACGTCAGCATGCCTCCCCGTCGTCTTCGCAAGCAGCCAACTATTCCGCCAGACCACCTGGACAGCCGCACCGCCCACGAGGGCCGCGGTGCCCTCAACTCCTCGAAAGACAGCAGCGTGATCACTCCCCCGCTCCCCTACAGCCCCCGCCCGCCAACCCTCCGCCAGCAACACCCCGTGCCCGCCTCGGACGCCTCCGGCCCTATTCCGTTCATCACCCAGCGCGAAGGCGAGGACGCAGCCCCCGACAACCTGATCCTCCTCCCTCATCCCGACGGCCGGCTCCACCTGCACTACCTCGACGAAGACCCCCGCGACCGCGACATTCGCGGCGTGCTGTGGGCGCGCTGCTCCTTCAATCCCCTCGACACACACGGCCAGCCGACCGGCCGTCCGCAGTGGAAACTCATGCACCCCTACCGGCAGCTGATGTGCATGCAAGCCCTGCACTGCCAGATCTGCACTGCCCCCGCCCGCACCCCACTCGGCCTGATCTTCCTTGCCGGCCCCCGCGACGAGACCCCCGGCGCAGCGGAAGTGCTGACCAACCAGCCGCCCGTCTGTGCCCGGCACGTGCGCACGGCAGCACGGCTGTGTCCCCACCTCGACGGCAGTCCGACCGTGTTCCTGGCGCAGAGCGCACCGCTGTATGGAACCACCGGCACCCTCTACGGAATCGGTGCCCGCGGCGTCCAACCCGTAGCGCAGCCAGGACCGCCCCTGCCCTACGGCCACCCCGACATGACCTGCTTCCTCGCCTCCCAGCAGATCCGCCGCCTCCACTCCTTCCGCGCCGTCGCCCTCGACGAACTCCTGCACGCACTCCGCCCAGAAGCTGCATAACTCCCTACTCGCAAGCAAGGAAGCCCCCGGCCCACGGCCTTTGTGCAGGCTCCAGCGTCGGGGCGGGAAGCCCCCCGACCGGCTCCCTAAAGAAAGCCACCTGTCGCCTCCCTGTTCCTGTGCGCTCGAAACTGGGCCGTTGCCGAAGGAGTTGAGGAGCCATCTAGCCCCTGCTCTGCGTACCGGGCCGCTGCGTACTTTGTCGCAGCGGCGGCCGCAGATTGACCCTGTGGTTCGTCTGCGGTCCGACCGCACCTCTCCCCATGCTCGATCCGAGGGTTCCCCTCTGAAGCCCCCGCGCACGGCACCCCCGTGATTCCGCATTGCCGTGCGCGGGCCCCCAGCCCCGCCGCAGACCACGCATCCAGGCCAGGCCTGCGGCGGGGCACACACACCCACACCCCTCCCCCTCACACACGCCCCTACCTATCCACCCCTTGTCAGAGGACTGCATGCACATCACCGTCCACCATGACGCCGGCCGCAGATTCAACAACCTGGCGCAGCGCGTAGAGGCCGTCGCCGCCGAAACCGCCCCGCTCGTCGAAGCGGTGACGGGACTGGTACTGCCCGACACGGTGGTCATCCGGACCATGTCCCCACGCGCATGGCTCAAGGCGCACCAGCGCCGCAGCGCACAACTGCTGCGGGCCGAAGCCCG
>NZ_JBEOVB010000075.1:0-10570 GCF_040295245.1 Streptomyces sp. NPDC002884
TTCGGCGACCGGACTGGATGCCCCGCCAGCAACCATGAGATGTGCGGGATCTGCTGCTCAACACGCAGGAGAGGCCGCCCCGATGCTGCCACGAGCCGGCTCGCTCGATAGCAGGCTGCGGTCACGGGTAGCGGAAGCCCCGGTCGCGGTAGCGGCCCTGGTCAAACGGGGTTAACCACTCGTTCGGGGCGAGGTTGACCAGGTCGTCGAAGGCCCGGGCCATCTGGCGCCGCCAGAGACGGTCTTGGTGCCAGGTCACGCGCGGCAGTGAGCCGAAGAGCCCGCCTCGCTGGAGCGGCAGGTCACCCAGCGCGGACATCTCCTGCCATGCCTGGTCCGCCACAGGGCAAGGGCGAGTTTCACATCGCCGAACCCGAATCCCTTGCTGAGGAAGAAGATCACGGAGTAGATGTCGCCCAGGATGAGGGAGCCGAGCAGCGCGGGTGTCCAGCTGCCGTCTGAGTTGGGGAGCACCGCGGCGACACCCAGCAGAACGAGCGCGGCTGCGGCGAGCGGCAGGGTGACCACGTCCGGCAGCCGGTGAGCACGCTCAGCGCCGCCTATTCGGGACTAGCAATGAGGTCATTTCCGGGTGAGATATTAACTCCTACACATCCGACAACTTTAAGCGGATGCGGGTCGAGATAGAGCTGAAAATAGTATCCAGCTCGTTCACGATCGTCCACGTAGGCCACAAGAAGGCCCCTATCACCCATTCCGGCAAGACCCGCAAGGCATTCCGCGGAACCGAAAGTCGGCTTGCCACGCCGCCGCAACGTGCTCATCCTCGCCCGGAAGATACCCAGGAGCCTCGTCGCCGGGACGGGCTCGGACCACACGTCGAAATGCGCCCCAGAGAGTAGTGCATTTTTGACCATACTACCGACCTCGGAGTCGAATCCGAATGCAGCTAGCAGTTCACTTACAGACAGCTCTTTCATTTCACCCACCCGAAACACTTGCCCAAGTTTCCCCAAAGTCAAAACCAATTTCCATGGCGTGAATTTCTCCGACAAGTAGATACTCATCTTCGAAGAATGACTTATCCCATCGGCTGCCATGGATTTGAATATTCCTCGATGGGCCCACGAGTGGATCTATATCTGCCACCTTGATACGCATTATGATGCTGGCATTGCCTCCGAGAGGCACCGCACGGCCTTGAGTGGCCGCATCGCAACTATCGAGCCCCACAGCAAGACCGCGATACAGATACCCATCCGTATTCAAGTCGCAATTGTGGACCAAGATTGGGACGACGCCTGCCATAACATAGTACGTGTGAGTTATAGCGACCGTCAGATCGTGGGTCAGGTGTGGACGGTGCCAGATCTTGACGGCAGCTATCTGAGCTATCGCACCCGAAGCCTCGTGCACCGGAGGACAGTCCGAGGTCCACTCCTGCACCAGTTCGGCGCGGGCGCAAGGTTGTCGACGTCTGATGTCCGGCGGCCGCCGCCGTACGAAGCCGGAAAAGTGCCAACAGCCCGCAGCCCAACCACGCCGACGCCACCCGGCGGTCGAGCCTGCCCACTCCGCGCCGTCGAACCCGAGCCGGCCTGTATCCGCACGACCCGCTCGTGCAGATGCTCAAGACCCTGCTGACCGGCCCTACCGGCATGACCGCGGAGTTCAGGCCGAGCCGTCGCCGGAATCGCGGCTCCCAGCCCCGCAGGCGGCGCAGCAGGTCCATCCGCTGGGACTCCAGCGCCGGGCCGCTCGGTGCCCAGCCCCAGTTCGCGGCCGTGGCGATGAACACTGAGTCACCTGGCCGGTTCGGGTTCACGTACTGGATCTCGGAGGTCTCGAGCACGGCGAGGTAGTTTCGGGCCTCCCACGGGACGTGTTGTCGAAGGAGTGGGTCAACTACGTCTTCAACAGCGCGGTCTCCTACGCGCTGTATCTCATCATGACCGCCTTCCAGCCCGTCACCAAGTAGGCCGGCGAGCAGAACGAGCGCACCGGCCCCGTTCCGACGGTCAGCCTGGCAGGCAGCGCCGGCGCGGGTGTTCTGACCCCTTGCCGTACAAAGGCAGCACGTTCCAGGCCAAGTGCCAGCCGTACTTCGACAACGACTCGACAGCGGCCCGTCGACGCACTCCCCCCTGCCTCGGCGACCGCTTCCCTGTCAGAGCTGTCGAGCTGTCAGAGCTGGAACTCCGCGGGGTTCAGCCCCAGTGCCGCGCAGGCCTCCTGGAGGACCATTTGCTCCGCCTGTGAGAAGTGCCCGTCGGCGCCGGCGATGACGATGCCGGTCTGGATCACCGCGCGGGCCTCGGTCGGCTTCTTGGCGGCCTTGGCGATGTCCTGCATCACCTCGGCCTTCCCCTGCGGGAAGTTACGGGTGAGCTGTTCCACGTGCTTGTGGAAGCGCTGACGCAGCTGCTCCGGCGGGAAGTTCTGCAGCACCTCGTTGCTGAGGATCATCGACTCCATCTGCTGCATCTCGGACGCGTCCACATGGCCGTCAGCCGCCGCGACCAGTGCGCACATCGCCATGCTCGCGTCCCGGTACGCACCGCTCTTCAGCTCGGTCTTGATCGAGCCGAGCTGGTTCTTTAGCAGGCCGACCAGCTGGGCGCGGGATCCACCGTGCGAGCCCGTCCGCGGACCGCTCTGCGAACCATGCCCCACGGTCGTGCCGCGCCCGCCCTGCGCCTGCTGCTGCAAGCTCTTGGCCTGGTCCTTGAGCCGGTCGAACAGTGCCATTGCCGTCACCTCGGTACTCGTCTGATCGATCTCACTCCGGAAACGGCCCCGCCCCGGAAAAGGTTCCACAGCGGGCCCCGGCATAGATTGCCCTCCATGACCTCCAACGCGGCCCGTACCGCGCTGGACCTCACCGCCGACCTCCCGGTCCCCGACCTGGAGGACCTTTACCGGGACCTGCACCGCCACACCGATCTCTCCGGCCAGGCGAACCGCACGACCGCGCAGTTCGCCGAACGGCTGGTGAAGGCGGGGTGCGACACCGCCGAGGGCATCGGCGGCACCGAAGTCGCCGGGGTGCCGCAACGGGGACGGGCTCGTGGTCCTGCTGCGCGCCGACATGGACGCGCTGCCGGTCCAGGAGGCGACCGGACTGCCGTACGCCTCCGAGACCCCCGGCGTGATGCCCGCCTGCGGACACGACCTGCACGTGACCTGGCTGACCGGCGCGGCCCAGGCGCTGGCGGCGGGGCGGGACGCCTGGTCCGGGACGCTGGTGGTGGTCGGGCAGCCCGCGAAGAGACGGGCGGCCGGGTGGCGGGGCCTCGCCGCGGTCCCGGGGTGTCGCTCAAGGAACGCCAGGCGGGCGTGTAGCTTCCGCTTACGCGAAGGCAGACTTCGCAAGCCAGCTCTTGCGCCTGCTGGTTCAGGGGCAGAACTCTCGGTCGAGGATCGCGTGTACGACGGAGTCCTTCCACTTCCCCGCTTTCAGTACATGCTCGCGGATCGTGCCTTCCTCCACCATTCCGACGGCGCTCATAGTCTTGGCGGATGCCTTGTTGAGGGGAGAACAGGCGCCCCATTACGGTGAAGACCATGGTTCTCACAAGCGCGGACGGGCGCGTGCTGTGCTGCAGCCCGCTCCGGCCGGGCAGTTGCGCCGACATCACCCAGGCCCGACATCTGGGACTGACCCAGCTCCTGGCCGACGGCCCGTTCACGGAGATACTCGCCGACGCCGGCTACCAGGGCATGGGCGCGCAGACGGGCGGACGGGTGGTGACGCCACCCCATCGCAAGTTCAAGAAGAATGCGCCCGCCTGGTACGAGCAACGGCACGAACTCCAGCGCAAGGCGCACTCCTCACGGCGTATCCGGGTCGAGCACGGCATCGCCCACCTGAAGAACTGGCGGGCCCTCGCCCGCCACCACGGCCGCCGCGAACACATGAGTGACATCGTCCAAGCCGTCGCCGGACTGCTCTCACACCAGCAGGCCGCCACCCTCGACGCCGCCCTGCGAACGTGAACACCGACAACGCCACACACCTCGACCTGCCGCGGCTAACCGTGCACGAGGTCGTTAGAGCACGTAACACGATCATACGCCCGGAGGAACGGGCAGGTTGGGTTACCTGGGTGAAGGCGTGTCCTGGCATTCTCGTACGGATGAGCGAGACAAACGAGTACCGGGACATCCCGAAGGACCGTTGGGTCTTTGGCCTGGAGGAGATTCCCGCGTCTGACCGGGGAGACGATGGGGCATCCCATCTTGTCGCCCCGGCCTTCGACACCACCGTCATCAGCGCACCGGAAGGCACTCCCCAGGCGCTGCGCTGGGCGGCGGAGGAGATCGTTTCCCAATGCGGGCCGGACTGGGCAGTGTCGTCGACCCTCCTGCAGTGGCTCCGGATCGAGGCTGGCGATGAACTTCGGCTCGAGGTGGAGAGCTGTGGGCTGGAGCGCGTCTCCGACGACCGGATCCGCCTGAAGGCGCATTACAACCAGTGGGACGAGCTGCTCATGCCCATCGCAGATGTTCGCCGCATGCTGATCGACATGATGCACTTCCTCACCAGGGAGGCCCGCCACCCCCTGCCGAGCTGGCGAATCGTGCGCCTCGGGGAACGGGACTGGACGCAGAAGCGTGCAGTCGAGTAGCCGCGTATTCGTCGTCGGCCCCGTACCGGCCGCCTGCGCCCTCGGTGACTACGCAGTCGCTCTCTTGAGACGCCGCCAATAGATCAGGCCGCAGGCGGCCAACGAGATGAAGGCATCATGGAGTTCAATGCGTCGTTCCCATCGGACGGCGAGGCGTTTGAACTGATGGAGCAGGGCGAATGCCTGCTCGACGACATAGCGGAGTCTGCCCAGGCCCCTAATGTTCGGGGCGCCTTTGCGGGAGATCACCGGCAAGATCCGGCGGCGCCGGAGCTCGTGCCGGACGGTCCAGTAAGGCGGACACCGTCTTGTTGGTACTCGGCGGAAGTGGGTCTGTCTCGCGGGCGCTGCCGCACAGCCTTGAACTCACAGGGCGCAGGTCGACCAGCTCACTGCGCGGCTGGATCCGGTTCCGCTGCGCACCTTCTGGCCCTGTGTCCCCAGAAGTTCGTGAGTTCACAATCGCTGAAACTTCTTCGGTGAAAACTCAGGGCAGCTTCCGCTGCTTGTCAGGGGTCAGACCTCGGGTTTCGGCTTCGGGGCTTGAGGAACATCTGAACGAGAACCGGTGCTCAGCGAGTTGCCGGAGGCCGGTCGCCACCGCCACGGCCGCCCGGTCACCGTGCTGCCAGAACGGGCCTCGGCCAATCTCGCAGAGGTCGACGTGGAGGATCGCCGGTCTGCACACCATCCGTGCTGCCCTGGCCGACGTTGCCGTGCGAGAGGCTCCAGGCCCAGCCCCACCGAACGCCCAGATGCGGTAGGCGTTCCCTGATAGCTGTGGTCGGGGACGTGGCGGCTGTCGTCCAGGCGCATGTAATACCCGGCCGGGTAGTCCGCGTTCAGGGTGAACACGGGACGGCCCGTCTCCTCCACGACCGGCCGGTCCCCAGGGCTGCCGGTGAGGATCAGCAGCTGACCGTCACTGATGCCGCACTCGGTACTCGAGCCCTTGGGCACCACGTCGATCTGCGTCACGTCGTCCGGTCCTGCGAGGAGGAGAAGGAGACAGCCGGCGGTCAACGGCACCGTCGGCGTGTGCTCCAAAGGACGGGAATGCCGACGTCGTCTCCCCGGGGTTCAGGTCCAGCGGGGTGATCACGGGTTTGTCGTTACAGGGCCTTGAACGCTTCCGTGACAGCCTCGCAGGTGGCCGCGAGGTCGTCGTCCGTGACCGCGGCGGAGACGAACCAGCAGGCCATGGGGAAGGCGTTGGCGTGGACTCCGCGTTTGAGGAGTTCATGCCGGAAGGCATGGGACCGCCCCTGGTCGACGCGCAGCAGGTCACGGTAGTTGCGGGTGGCGCGGCCGTCGGCGGTGAAGACGGTCTGGAACATGGCACCGACGCCTTGCACGGAGCAGGGGATTCCCTGGTCGTGCGCCGCCTTCCGTGCCGTCTCCATCACCTGGCGGCCGGTCTCGTCGATCCGCTGGACGACGGCGGGATCGCCGAGTTGCCTCAGGGTCACCAGTGCGGCCGTCGCGCACAGCGGCGACGCGTTGTACGTGCCGCCGTGCTTGACCCGTCCCGAGGCGAGCGCGTCCATGATCTCTTGGCGTCCGGCGAAGGCGGCGATGGGCAGGCCGCCCCCGAGGGCCTTGGAGAACACGGCGAGGTCGGGTTCCACGCCGAAGAGGGCCTGGGCCCCGCCGGGGCCGGTGCGGAATCCGGTGCAGACCTCGTCGAAGATCAGCGTGATGCCGCGGGTGGTGCACTCCTCGCGCAAGGCCTCCAGATATCCCGCCTCGGGCATGGTGCAGGCGTTGTTGGCGACGATCGGCTCACAGATGACGGCGGCGAGCTCCCCGGCATGGGCGTCGAGCACCGCACGCAGCGCGGTCAGGTCGTTCCAGGGGCAGACCACGACGTCCTCCACGACACCGGCGGGGATTCCCGGGGAGTGCGGGACGGGCCGGGGCGTGTCGAAGGGGCCGGCCTCGTGCTCCGTGGGTCGGTTCGAGATCGCCAGGGTGTCCGACCACCCGTGGTAGTGCCCTTCGAACTTCAGGATCCGGGAGCGCCCGGTGTGGCCACGGGCAGCACGTACGGCGCCCTGCACGGCCTCGCTGCCGGAGTTCGCGAAGCGGACGAGTTCCGCGCAGGGCACCATCTGGCAGATCGTCTCCGCCAGCTCCACCTCCGGGACGTTGCAGGTGCCGAACATCGTGCCGGTGTGCAGCACTTGGGTGAGGGCGTCCGTCAGCACGGGCGGGGCATGGCCGAGGACCGCGCTGCCGTAGGAGATGAGGTAGTCGATGTACTCGTTGCCGTCGACGTCCCGGATCCGGGAGCCGGACCCGCTGCTGATGTAGAGCGGGTAGGGATGCGGCCCTGTGGAGGTGAGGCGGGAGGACGAACTGATCCCGCCCGCGAGGGAGTGCTGCGCACGCTCGAACCACGACCTGCTGCCGCCCGTGCCGTGCAGCGCCTGCAAACGGTCATTCATGGTTGCTCCTGTTTGCTGAGGTGTGCCCGGGGACACGCTTGCGAGTGTTCGGACCGGCGTCATGGACGGCGTGAGACGAAGGGGTGGTGCGGTGTGCTGAGGACGGCTGTGGTCACGGGCGCGGGGAGCGGTATCGGGCAGGCCTGTGCCCTGGGTCTGCTGGCCGACGGCTGGACGGTCGTGCTGACCGGCCGTCGCGAGGAGCGGCTGCGTGAATCGGCGCGCCTCGCCGATACCCGCGACCGCGACCGGGCGGTCGTGCTGCCCGCAGATGTCACCGACGCGGAGTCCGTGGACGCGCTGTTCTCCTCAGTGGAGGAACGGTGGGGACGTGTGGACCTGCTGTTCAACAACGCCGCTGACGTCATGCCGTACACACCCACCGAGGACGTGGACGTGACGGACTGGCATCGGGTCATGGACTCGATCGCCACAGGAACCTTCCTGTGTTCGCGGGCGGCCTTTCGGATCATGAAGGCGCAGGCCCCTCGGGGCGGGCGGATCATCAACAACGGTGCCCCGTCCGCCCAGATGCCGAGGCCGGACTCGGTCGCGTTCACCGCGGCCAAACACGCCGTGGCCGGCATCACCCGCTCGCTCTCCCTCGACGGCCGCCGCTACGACATCTCCTGTGGCCAGATCGACATCGGCAATGTGACCCCCGCCGACCGTCCGCAGCCCGCCGTCCGGCAGCCCGACGGCTCACTGCGGGTGGAGCCCACCATGGACATCCGGCACGTGGTCGACATGGTCCGGGCCATGGCCGCCCTTCCGGTCGGGGTGAACATCCAGTCCGTCCTGGTCATGCCCAGCGCCATGCCCTACGTCGGCCGAGGATAGGCCCGCCACGTACGCGTTCAGCAGCTGGCCGGGCGCCAGGCGTTTCGCCCGCGCCCAGGCCAGCATCCGGTGCAGACCGTCCAGGTGGATCAGTCCTTCCCGGACGGACAGTCCCTCGTAGTCCGCTCCTCCCACCGCCCTGGTGCTCAGGAACACCGCGGTGGGCTCGGCGCCGGCCTGGCGGGCCAGCTTGCGGGCGCACAGCGGATTGGACGCGGCGTACGCATCCCCCAGCGCCGCCAGCCGGGCGGCTGCGGCCCGCACAGTGAGGCCTGTCCTCGGGATCAGCTCGACTTCCCCGTCCTCGCCCAGATGCCAGGGCAACACCACACCGCTGACCTCCGGCCCCTCCAGCAGCACCCGGTGCCAGCGGCCCTCCGCGAGGGCCTGAGCGTTGCGGATATGGGTCCTCGCCTCGTCGTTAGAGTTGGCCATGTCCCCAGGGTGGTAGGGATGGTGCCGCGTGAAGTGACCCAGGACCCTGTCGAAGGAGACGGCCTCCAGGACCCTCATGCCGCCCGCCCGGCGTCGCCCGGCTCGTACACGCCGAAATGACGTTCCTCGAACAACTCCGCCCACCGTCCCTGTCCCAGCCGGCGCTCCCGGCCGACCGCCAGTATCCGGCGCCAGTACGGCTTGACCGGCGGCCACGGCTCACCCGTACGGCAGTACGACGCATCGATCATGTACCTGTCGATACCCTCGGCCCCGTCCCCGGCACGGCGGGTGTGGAACAGCGCGGAGTGGAGAACCACCGCTGACCCCGGGGGCAGCTCGCTGATCAGTGCCTCTCCCGGCAGGGCGCCCGTCCCGAGATGACTGCGGGCGTCCTTCTCCGCGACCTCGTGGTGCGAGCCGGGCAGCACGGCGAGAGCGCCCATGCCTGGCCGCAGGCCTTGGATGTAGTGAAGAACGTGAACCATCGGAAGCCGCCGATGCCGCTGGGGTCGCTGCTCGTAGTCGTGGTGCCAGGGCTTGCCCGGGGCTCCGGAGGGGCGGCGGTCACTGTGGAGGTGGTGGAACACGAAGGCAGGGCCGAGCAGGTTCTCGTCCTCCAGCAGCTCCAGCAGCGGCGGGAACACCGCCAACTCCCCGTGCGCCGTCATCTCCAACTCGACCATCTCCGGAAACGGGCACCGATCCGGGCGTAAGCAGGCGTCAATGGACCGCTGCCGTAACCCGGAATCCACCCAGTGGTCGACCTCCCGTGTCAGACGTCCGACGAAAAGGCTGGGCAGAAGGCCCTGAAGCACCAGGAACCCCTTCTCGTCGAACTCCTTGATCTGCGCTGCGACATCCGAGGCGATCACGCGGCTGAACCTCCGTATACACCGATGGGCGGCCAGGGATAGATCAGGTTGCGCAATCCATATCCAGGTCCTTCCGGAGCCATGCCGTTACGCAGCGGAATGGCCGGTCCCCAGCCCTGGAGGTGCGACAGCAGGGCCTCAAGGGGGCCGAGGGTTCTTTCTGCTGGAGCGTGTGGGCCTTGACCACTCCACCGTCTCCAAGTCACTGCGCCGCATGTAGGAGGCTGGCCGGACTGCTCACCCGGGAGGCCTCTCCCCACGACGGGCGGGTCATGGTGGTCAGCCTCACCGACAACCGCCTCAAGCAATGGCGCGGCCTGGCCATGCGAACGGACAACAGGTCGAGCATGGGGGGGTGGCTGTCGAGAGGTGACGGTGAGTGCCCGTCAACGCCTGCTTCAAGGTCAACCGGTGAAGGAGGACCGTGTACTGCGGACGGAGACGGGAGCGGCAAGGCCGCCGGTCTACCCCGCTAGGCCAAGTCGCCAGCGGGGAAACGGAGTGCCAGGTGGTGCATGTCCAAACAGTGACCGAGCCCTGCCCCGTACATGAAACAGCCGGCGAGCCCTGAGTCTGGAGCCGGTTCGGTTCATGCCGGGAGCGCACGGCGCGGACACGGAGATCAGCCGTGCGCCCCACCCGGCGTGGTGTGGGGCGCACGGTGCCGTGTGTCAGGAGGGAATGATGTTCTCGGCCTGAAGGCCCCGCTGACCCTGGACGACGTCGAAGCTGACCTTCTGGCCTTCCCTGAGCTCGCGGTAGCCCTGGGCGGCGATATTGGAGGGCCTTCGCCCGCTGGCGCGCGGCCCACGCGGAAACCCGCTGCTCTCCGCTGGTTGGAGCAGCTCGTCATCGCGCCCCTGTCACCGGCCCGGGAGGCGCCCGCCAAGCCGCTCGAGGGTGATTCTGGGGCGTTCGAGCGGGGTGTGGCGGCCCTGGTCCAGTACAAGGCGCGTACAGGTTCTGTGACCGTCCCGAGAGCCCACAGAGAACGGCTGGAAGACGGCACCGAAGTGCGCCCGGGGGTATGGCGCAGCAATATGCGCAGCCGGAGAGAGTCGCTGGCGGATGCACAGCGCCAGCAGTTGGCGGATCTCGGCCTGTTCGACTGAGGTCCGGCTGTTTCGCGGTCGGCGCGGCGTTCGTTGATGTGCTGTTCGGGGGCAGGAGCTGCCTGCGGCTTTGACGTTGCTGGGTTCGGTGCAGCCGCCGTAGGGGACAGCGACGGAGCGCAGTTCGTAGGCGGTGTCGGAGCTGGGGCTGTGATGTGGCTGACGGGAACCGGGAAGCCGACGGGATCGGGGCGGTGTCCGCTGCGACACATGCCTGCAGGGCCGCCGGGGGGCGCCACCGGGGGGGGAAGCCCCCCCCCGCCGTCTCGGGC
>NZ_JBEOVB010000076.1:0-10481 GCF_040295245.1 Streptomyces sp. NPDC002884
CGGGCACCGGGGGCGCCCCCGGGGGGCCGGGCGGGGGGGGCCCCGGGCCCCCCCAAGAGCCGGCCCGCCCACGGCCGCGCGCGCCGCGGCCCTGAGGAGTGCCGGCCGGTTCGAGCGGCGAGGCCCCCCCGATATGTGGCCTGGTTGTTCACTGCCGTTCAAAGCGTGGTGACGGGCGAGCGCACGCTGCGGCGACTCGCCGGTCTGCCGGCGAACCCTTGGGCCAAGGCGGCAGCCGTCAGGGCGGCAGCTTCGTCGATCTCCGCCTCGGGCTCGGGCTCGGGCTCGGGCTCGGGCTCGGGCTCGGGCTCGGGCTCGGGGGAACCTACGGCCGACAACGTCGGTCATGCTGACCAGCTGTGGTCGGGGCCCGGTGGGTCGGTCTCATCGCCGGGGGGGGTAGGCCGCCCCGATCGTGGCGGCGGGCGCGGCGGGAAGGCATCGGTAAGGGAGGAGGGCCGGTGCCCGTCTTGCAATCTGCGGGAGCAGTTGCGTGTGGGCATTGCCGGTAGCGTGATCGTCTGCCGCATGGAGGGTCCATGTGTCCGGCCGGCCCGTGCGAGGGATTCCGGTGGCGAGCGATGGGACCGTGATGAGTGAACTGACGAAGCCCAGAGTCGAGGTTCCGGAGGGTGGTGCGCCCACCGAGCTGACGATCCGGGACCTCGTGGTCGGGGATGGAGCCGAGGCACAGCCGGGCCGGGTCGTCCGGGTTCACTATGTGGGCGTCACGTTCGCGTCCGGTAGGGAGTTCGACTCTTCCTGGGAGGAGGACCGGCCGTTCAAGTTCGCCGTGGGCGGTGGCAGGGCCATCAAGGGCTGGGACCGGGGTGTGAGAGGAATGAAGGTCGGCGGCCGACGCGAGATCATCGTTCCCCCGCGTCTCGGCTACGGCAGGCAGTCGCCGTCTCCCTTGATCCCGGCGGGCTCGACGCTGATCTTCGTCGTGGACCTGCTTTCGGTCGTGGGCGGGCCCGCCGGAGCGAGCCCGGGTTCGACAGGCTCGGCCTGAGCCTGACGCCTCTGAGGAACACAGGACACCCCGTCGCTGCGAGGAAGACGTTGACTGGTCTGGTTCCCAGGGCCAGGCGGACACGGCGCCGAGTTCGCATTCCCGTCGTGCGAGCCAGTCAGCGCGTTCTCGGAGGTCTTGGTCCGGCAGCCGCGCAAACAGTCCGCGCCGGCCATTCCCAGCTACGGTCCGCGGTCGCCCGCTCGACTTCTCTTCGGTACTCCTGAGCAAGGGGAGGGGTGGACGTTCTCCGCAGGCTGGGGCAGCCGATGGACGCTGAACGTCATGCTGGTGGAACCCGGGCTGGTGGTGGAAATCAGCGACGACCTCGCCCGGGACAGCGCGGCCGCTTCCGCCCACCACGTATGGCTGAGGTACGTACGCGACGACCTGGCCCCCGGAGACAGCTGACGGGATGGCGGAAGACTCATGTCAACGCCGAATCCATGCGATCGGCAGCGTGGATGCTGGACAGCTGTTGTCCGTTGCCCGCCCGACGCCGTATGACGAGGTCATTCCGGTGGACCGTTCGCGTCGAGCGTCAGCCGTAAGCTGCTGTCGAAAACCTGGGGGAGACGATGGCTGACGAACGCAAGACGACCGTGCCGGTGTGGACGCTGGCGACTGCTGACGTCCGGGTGCCCGGGTTGACCGCGGGCGAGTCGATGACGGCTGAGCGCCTTGCTGAACTGCGTGGTGTGCTGGCCGTCCTGGCCGACGAGCCGATCGTCACCCTTGAGGTGCACCCGATGCCCGACAGGATCGACCGCGGCCGTGGCATCCCGCTCGACGCCGCAAGTCCCCTGGCGCAGCATCTGTCGCAGTTCATCACGCAGTCAGCGCGTACTTCCCTTACGGCGGCCAAGGCGACCGCTTCCGGCGAAGGGCTGTACCGCATGGTGGTCCCGGCGAAGGTCGCCGCCCAGTTCGGCCAGGGCCTTGTCCGTCCGATGGTGGCGAAGGGCGCAGCCGGTGGCATCTACGGTGAGCTCGTGAAATCGACGGGCAAGATCGCCGCCAAAGCGAGGTTCATGCCGGTCGGTGGAGCGGCGACGGCGGGCGCCGTCGGTGGGGCCGGTGCGACCGCCGGTGCGACCGCTGCCGGAGGCGCGGCGCTCACCGTGGCAGCTCCGCTTGTGCTCATGGCCGTGGCGGTCGGGGTGAGCGCGCACGCCGACCAAAAGCGCCGGCAAGCCGTCGCACACATCACGGAACTGCTGGAGCAGATTCAGGAGGACAATCTCGACGACGAGCACAGCGCACTCAACGGCTGCCGTGCCGCCATCGACAAGGCCACGGCCATCCTGCTCGACCAAGGCAAGCTCGGTGTCTCGCTGGGACTCGACTCGGCCGTGCACACCATCGACACAGCACTGAGCAAGGCCGACCTCCGCCTCGTCCGATGGCAGAGCGCGCTCGACAGACTGCCCGAGGGCGAGGCCGTCGAACTCGCCACGCTGACCAAGTCGTTCCCCGGCGTCGACGACGACGGCGGCATGTTCCGGACCCACCTCGAATTCGCCGCCCTGGCCATCGCGCTGATGCGGCGGGTCATCGTCCTCCAGGCCGTCGAGCACGCCCAGAACGAGCCCGGCAACCCGTTCGAGCACTTCACCAGCGCGCTCAAGCGCGACCAGCGGCGCCTGGACACGATGGAGTCAGGCATCGCGGCCGTCCTGATACGCCTGGCGGCGCTGGAGCTGGCACGCTCGAACGCTCTGCGTCCCGTTCTCACCAACGGTGAGGTCGATCGCCTCATGCGCGGGGCGCACCGGATCCGCCGGCTGGGTGACGGCGTCACGGTCAACGGGCGTGCGGCTGACATCGCGATCGACATCGCCCGTGACACGGACGGATCGGTGGTCGTGTTCCCCGCCCTGCCCGCACAAGGACAGGGCGGGGACTGACCGCCCCCTCGGAGCTCTTCAGGGCGGAGGTGCTGCCCGAGGTAATCGCGGGCGCCGTAGGGATCCACCGGTCGTGCAGGGTGCCATTGGGGTGCAGCGGCTCGGGTTTGTCGAGTGGCTCGCGCCACGCCTTGACGTACTCGGCGAACTTGGTTTGGGCGGACTGGCGAGTGGTGCCCAGGGCCGCGCCGATCTCCTCCCGGTTGGTGCCGCGCGCACGCTCCTGGACGACGGCTCGGCGCTGCGGATCCTCGGCGAGACGGATCAGCTCGGCGACGACGACCGAGTAGATCTGCTTGACGCGGCCCCGGCTTCCGGTCTCGCGTGGCCCCAGCCGACGATGGGTCGGCGATCTCCTTCACCCCTCGCCATGCGTCACGCCACGTCAGGTCGTTGACTGACCGTGGCGATACTCCTCGGAAGGCATCGAGTCCCCATCAGTATTCGCGCCGTCGCGCGTCACCATGAACAACGGACGCGATCGCAGGACCTGCCAGACGAGTTGCCCCCGCATGACCACCCCGGGATCATCCGGTCGGTCCCGCACAGCCCTCGGGCGTGCAGCGAAAGTGCCCGCCCGCTGCCTCGCCATGCGCGATTGCGTCGCTCTCCAGTTCCGACAGGTCCCTTCCGACCAGCGAGATTCCGTCGTACCCCACCTGGAGACCGTGAACGGCATCGGCTGCGATGCAGAACAATCCCACAGCCCGGCTCACGTAAGCCGTGACGGCCAGTCACGACATTGCCCCTAAGCGGACTCCCTACGGTCCCCTCTCATCCCGCCGTGACCGCCGGCCTCGTCGGTGCCGCCCTGCGCCTGTGTGTGTGAGCGCTCCGGCGCCTGCGCGCTCTGTGCCGTGGCGAGCGGGCCCAGATGCTGTGCGGCGCTGTCCAGCAGTCCGAGGTCGGCCTTGGTGTGCGCGATGGCGGCGTCGATCAGGACGGCGACCAGCGGCTCGCCGGCGTGTGCGCGGCGCTGCTGTGCCAGGCCCGCGAGCTCGGACAGGTACGTCTGCCGCTGTGAATCGATCAGCGTGGTCAGGGCCTGCGGGCCCAGCGCGACAGCGCCGAGGAGCTTCAGGAACAGCTCGTCGCGGAAGCCGCCGACACGCACCCAGGCGGTCGTCGCCCACGAGCGCAGCTCGGCCTCGCCCGCTTCGGTGAGCGTGTAGAGGTTCTTGTCGGGCCGGTCGGTCTGCGTGACCTGCGAGCGCGAGACATAGCCGTCACGGACCAGCCGTTCGAGGATCTGGTAGAGGTGACCGATGTTCAGGCCACCCCACTGCGGGCCGACGGCCTCCTCGAACCGGGCCTTGAGTTCGTATCCGTGATTCGGTCGCCGGGTCAGCAGCGCGAGCACGGCGTGGTGGAGCGGCATATACGTCCCTTCTACATTGTGACAACATACCGCTGCATTGCCGCAATGTATGTGGCGCGATGTACGAGGGCGAGGCTGCATCAATGGCTGTGAGCGTGGCGTTACGCGGGGTGAGTCGCCGGTACCCCGGGCTGACCGCTCTGGACGAGGTCGACCTGGAGGTCGCGGCCGGCGAGGTGGTGATGCTGACCGGGCCGTCCGGCGCCGGCAAATCCACCGTCCTGCATGTGACGGGCGGCATGGACCAGCCCGACGAGGGGCACGTCGAGATCGACGGCACACAGCTGGTGCCCCGGGACCTGGACCGTCACCGGCGGCGTATCGGCTTCGTCTTCCAGCGCTTCCACCTGCTGCCCGCGCTGACCGTGCTGGACAACGTCCTCGCCCCCGTCCTGCCGCGCAGAGTGGACTTCGACCGGCGTGCGCGCGGCATGGAACTGCTCGAAGCCGTCGGCCTGGACCAGCGGGCCGACGCCCTGCCCTCGCAGTTGTCGGGCGGCCAGCAGCAACGCGTCGCCGTCGCACGCGCGTTGATCAACCGGCCGGGACTGCTACTGGCCGACGAGCCCACGGGCAACCTGGACAGCGTCATCGGGCGGGAGATCATCGACCTGCTGATGACGCTGCGCGAGCGCTACGGAATGACGATGCTGATCGCGACCCACGACGCGGAAGTGGCCGCCAACGGCGACCGGGTGGTGCGTCTGCAGGACGGCAGGATCACCTCGGACCAGCGGGTCACACCGTCCGGCGACGTGTTGGACCGGCTGGGGGGCCTGCGCCCGTGATAGCGATGATCCTCGATCAGCTCCGGCGGCGCCGCGGGCGCGCGCTGGCCCTGGCCGCCGGAATCCTGGTGGCGGCGACCAGTTTCACCCTGCTGACCGCGACGGTGAGCACGAGCCAGGCGACCACCGTGGGCACGGTACGGAAGAACGCACGGTCCGCGTACGACGTGCTGGTGCGCCCGCCCGACTCGCAGACGGACGTGGAGCGGCAGAGCGGTCTGGTCTCGCCGAACTTCCTGTCCGGCACATTCGGTGGCATCACGATGGACGAGTACCGGCGCATCGGCGACATGGCCGGGGTCGACGTGGCCGCGCCGGTCGCCAACATCGGCTACCTCATGGTGGCGAGCACCGTCACCGTGGACGTGTCCCGCTTCCTGGACGGCAAGGCGTCCCGGCAGATCCTGCGCATCAGCCCGACACTGACCTCCGGACTGGGCACCTACCGCACCTCCGACGAGTACGTCTACCTCACCCGCTCCCCCCTGACGTCGGCGTCGGAGTCGGACGGTCTCTTCGAGTCCGACACCCTGGAAACGGGCGAGGCCGACAAGAGCACCCAGCGGTATCGGATCAAGGGGAAGTACGACGTCTGCTTCTACTTCAACCGGGACAAGTCGGAGCAGACCGAGTTCAACCTGGATCTGCCGTTGAAGCCGAACATCATCGCCGAGGACCTCCGGGACAAGTCGCCGTTCGACCCGGACCTGAGTTCGCGGATGAACTGCCAGTCCGGCCAGGACAAGGCCACCATCGACGTTCCGGTCAGTTACCCCGTGCTGCTGTCCGCCATCGACCCGGTGGCCGAGGACCGGCTGGTGGGCCTGGGCGACACCATCGCCTCGGGCCGGATGCTCACCGAGCAGGACAAGCCGTGGACGGTGTCGTCCGCCAAGAGCGTCCACGGACAGCACGACTCCTACATCCCGGCGCTGCTCAGCGACAACCCGCTGACCACCGGCACGCTCGACGCCACCGTGCAGCGGCTGGACGTCGGCGACCCGGCCGAGCTGCCCTCGAAACTGGGCAACCCGACAGCCGACAGCTTCGTCCGAGGCCTGCGGGGCACCACGGTGGGCAGGACCCGCGTCGATCTGAGCAAGGGCTACCGGAAGGCACTGACCGAGGACTCGTTCGACACCGGGGCCTACTGGACGGTCGGCCCGGTCAGCTACCACCGGACCTCCGACGGCGACCTCGCCGCGCAGCCGCAGCCGCCGCAGAAGCGCAGCCTGTGGATCACCAACTACGACCAGCAGCCGTTCACCAACGTCCCCGAGGAGAACCACCAGGGCACCCAGTACCGAAAGGTGACCAGCCACGTCGCCACGAACTGCATCGGGCTGGGTACCTGCGACGGCGTCGACTCCGGACGGCTGCCCAATCCCTTCGTCCACCTCGTCGGCCGCTACGACACCGGCAAACTGCCCGGCTTCTCACCCCTGTCCGACACCCCGTTGGAGACCTACCAGACGCCGCAGGTCACCGGCGCGGACAGCGCGACCCGAGCGAAGCTCCACGGCGAGCCGCTGCAGCCCGACCGCAACCTGGGCGGCTACGTCAGCCCGCCGCCCACCATGCTGACGACGATGGACTCCATCACCGCGCTCACCAAGAGCCGCCGGGTCCCGAGCCTCCAGGACAAGGCACCGGTCAGCGCGATCAGGATCCGGGTGGCCGGAGTGACCGGCGTCGACACCGCCTCCCGGGCACGGGTCAACGCCGTGGCCGGGGCGATCCGGGCCGCCTACCCTCGGCTCCAGGTCGACGTCACCGTCGGCAGCTCGCCCGCGCCGCAGACGGTGACGCTGAGCGCCTCGGCACAGGTGACGGAGCGCTGGGTCGCCAAGGGCGTGGCACTGCGCATCCTCAAGGCGGTGGACACCAAGAGCGCGGTGCTCTTCGCGCTGGTCCTCGTCGTGTGCGCGCTCTTCCTAGGCCAGGCTGCGCTGGCCTCGGTGCGCTCACGTCGCATCGAGATCGGCACGCTGCGCTGCCTGGGCTGGAGCGGTGGCGAAGTGCTCCGCCTGGTCCTCGGCGAACTGGCCGTGATCGGCCTCGCCGCCGGAGCCGCGGGCACGGTACTCGCATACGTGCTGGGCCGGGTGCTGGGCCAGTCCGAAGCCGGCTCCAAGTCACTCCTCGTACTCCCGGTGGCGCTCCTCCTGGCCACGGCGGCGGGACTGATCCCCGCCTGGCTCGCCACCCGGCTGGGACCGATGGAAGCCGTCCGACCCCCGGTGACGGCGGCCCTCCGCGCACACCCGGTGCGTTCGGTGGCCGGACTGGCCGTGCTCAACCTGCTGCGGGTGCGGGGCCGCACACTGCTGGGTGCGGCAGGACTGGCGCTGGGAGTGGCTGCCTTCACGGTGCTGCTCGCCCTGACGCTGGCCTTCCGGGGCGAGGTGGCCGGGTCACTGCTCGGCAGCGCCGTGGTGGCGCAGGCGCGCGAGGCCGACTACCTCAGCGTCGCCCTGTCCTTGCTGCTGGGCGCCGCGGGCGCCATCGACGTCCTGGTCATCTCGCAGCGCGAACGCGCCGCCGATCTCGCGGTGCTGCGGGCGACCGGCTGGACCAACCGCGAGCTGGCGAAGCTGACCCTCTACGAGGGAATCGGACTGGCCCTGCTGGGTGGCCTGTCCGGTGCGGTGGCCGGCCTGGCCGGGGTGCTGACCCTCGGCCAGGGCGTGCTGCACGGACACCTGTTCACGGTCGTCGGCGCCGCGCTGCTGGCCACGCTCGCGGCGACCGCCCTGGTGGTGGCGGCTCTGACGGTGCCGATCCGGGGGCTGTCCCGGATCGCCCCCGCCCACCTGCTCGCCGCCGACTGAGCCGACCGCCGCCACCGCAGGCGGCATCGCACAGCGGAAGACCCCGGCCGTGTTCACAGGCCGGGGTCTCAGCAGTGGACGGACGTCCGCGGTCGTGCCCCTCCCCTGTCAGCGACAGCCGTTCGCATCCGCTCACATCGCCGGATGCGGGGCGGCATTGAACCCCGGAATCCGGTCACGTGCCGGTCGGCTCGCCGAGGTGTTCCGCCAGGTGGCAGGAGACAGGCAGGGCGTGCGCGGCGGCCGTGCGGGAGCTCTGATCGATTGCGGTCGGTACCGCGTCCATCCGTCGCTCGTGGGCAGTGGCACTCGGCGCGGTCGTCGCCTGGCTGGGCTACTGCCCCCATGGCGGCGAACTGCCGACTCCGCCGACGTGCAGGGCCAACCGCTTGGCGCGGCGCACACCCCGCTCGGACCCAAGAATTGTCAACGATAATTTCAACGAAGCCGCCTGGGCGGCCTGTTGGCGTGGCCGGACCTCGATACCGGGCGGGCTCGACACCACACAGATCGTTGACAAAAATGTCGGCATAATCGCTGTGCATATTGTTAACACTCTTGTAGCGTGCGTCACGCCTGGCCGTGAGGCATCGGCGAACACCTGGTGCTCAATGAGGAGACCATATGCAGCAACTCTCGACGCCCTCCGGACGCGATGCACTCCACCCCGCGGAACGTCGCAAGGGGGCCGCCCGCCCGGCCCGCAAGCGCCTCCTGCAAGCCGTGGCAATCACGGGATCCCTCGCCCTGACGGTGATCGCGATGCCCACGATGGCGGTCGCGTCGTCGTACGAGCGTGGTCACGTCGTGGATCCGCAGGACGCGGCGCTCGCGTTCGACAACAGCGCCTACACCACGATGACCGTCACCGTGGACGGCCAGTCGGTCGCCGTGCGCTGGTACAAGGAGCTGTGCTACGTCGCGAACCCGGTCGGGGCGGCGGCGCAGCAGACGGGGATCTTCGGCTCGACGACGATCAGCAACACCCGGTGCGGCTACGAGTCGATGAACGTGTTCGTGCCGGAGAGCGCCTTCGGCAACCAGCGGGCACCGATCTACTTCGCGGTGAACAACTCCGGCTGGATGGCGAGTTACGTCAAGGCGAGCGTGACGGCCGGCGCCTCCTACAACAGCACGTCGAGCAACGTCGGCGCGGCACTGAAGGCCGGTTATGTGTTCGTGGACGTTGCGAACCGCAGCCGTGGCCTGGTCGGCGCCGACGGCTCCTCCCCGGGCAAGGCTCCGGCTGCGGTGGTGGACGCCAAGGCGGCCGTGCGCTACCTGCGGCTCAACGACCAGGCCATGCCGGGCAGCGCGGAGCGGATCGTCGTCAACGGCACCAGCGGCGGAGGCGCGCTCTCCTCCATCCTGGGCGCCTCCGGCAACGACAGCGAGTACGACTCCTACCTCGCGGCGATCGGTGCCGCCGGTATCGACGCCAAGGGCCGCAGCACCCTGCGCGACGACGTGTTCGCGGTGAACGCGTACTGCCCGATCACCGACCTCGGCAACGCGGACATCGCCTACGAGTGGCTGTACAACGTGCTCGGCACCCGCACGGCGGCGGGGCAGAACGCGCAGGCCGCCGACGCGGCGGCGATGGCGGCGAAGTTCCCGGCGTACGAGAAGAGCCTGGGCCTGCGCAACCCGGACGGCTCGAGGCTGACGGCCGCGAACATGCTGGAGACGATCAAGAAGGAGCTCATCCGGTCCGCGGAGACGTACCTGAAGGCCGATCCGGCGAACACGATCCCGGCGCTGGGCGAGAACTTCGTGATCGCGTCGGGCGGTCCGGGCGGATCGACCACGAAGTCGTACGTCAACGACTGGATGGACGTCGACAACGCCGCGAACAAGGTGCGGTCGGTCGATATGGCGAAGTACCTGAAGTTCGTGGTGACGCAGCAGGCGTTGAAGACGACCCCGGCGTTCGACGCCGTCGGCGTCTACGGCAACACCACGAGCGGTACCGAGACCAACCTGTTCGGCCCGTACACCCAGAAGTACCTGAACTACACCGAATTCAGCTGGGACCACAACAACGTCCCGGGTGACGGCAGCGGCCTGGACGACACCGGGCTGACCTGGAAGCAGTACACCGCGAAGAAGAGCACCACGGTCGACGACCAGCTCCACCTGATCGACCCGATGGACTTCGTCGGTACCAAGGCGGCCGACACCGCGCCGAACTGGTACGTCCGCAACGGCACGCGGGACCGCGACACCTCGTTCATCATCTCGATCAACCTCGACCGGGCGCTGGCGGCGGACCCGCAGGTCGAGGACGTGAACTACCAGGAGGCATGGAACCAGCCGCACGCCGGCAACTACGACGTGCCGGAGGCGATGGCCTGGATCGCCAAGGTGGTCAAGAAGGCCGGCGACCCGCTCGTCAAGGGCCACCGCTAGACGGACCGGTCGCCCGCGGCGGGTGACCTGATCAGTGAGGGAATGGTACGGGCGGGCGCCCGGCCGGGGAATCCGGCCGCCGCCCTCAGGATCCCCGCGTCCGCGGTGTGATCCGCAGGAACAGGCCCTAGACGACCGCTCCCCGCCCCGGATCCC
>NZ_JBEOVB010000077.1:0-10199 GCF_040295245.1 Streptomyces sp. NPDC002884
AGGACGCGATCGAGGAAGAGGCGCAAGCCCTGGGCGGGGTTTCGCGGGCTCAGGTCCGGCTGACGGGCCGACGCACTGCTCCCGCCGCACGCGTGCGGCTGATGCTGGAGCCCTACGCGGATCCCGCGCGGACTCTGGGACAGCTGAGCCAGGACGCCCTCGCACACGCACGAGACTCCGCAGGCCTGGACCGCCTCCCGTCGAAGGTTCGACTACAGGAAGCCCGCCACCACGCCCGACGCACCGTTTGAGATGTCCTGACAAAGGCGCGGGGTTGTGGGGTGATGCTGCGGCCTTCGGGGATGTCGTCGCGTCGTTCCCAGCTGTTCTTCGAGACAACTACGGGAGTGCAGCCAGGTGCATCGTCCTGCCGACCACCCAGCGGAAAACGCCGAGGCCAAACCCGTGTGCCTGGCCCCGCTCGTCCCACCACTGGGCGAAGGCCGCACTGCCAGAGCAGCGGGCAGCGCTTGTCGTGGTGGTGACCACGGTCTGCCAGATTGCGCGGTCTCGTCTGCCTGATGAGCCGTACCTTCCGCAGCCGCTTCCTCGAGAACGGGGCGATTGTCGGCTCACTGCTGACGGATGAGAACGACGCTCCACGGTGCCATTGGCTCGTCGAGGCGGAGTACTCCGTGGGCGTCGGCGAGGACCGTGCGCAGCGACAGTTGCCCTGCCCGCAGGGTGAGCTGCCTGGTCTGTTCGCGGCTGAGGGGATCGGGCGAGCCCATGTCCCGCCACAGCGCGAGAGTATTACCGTGCTCGTGGTCGAGAGTCTCGACGGTGAACGCGGTGCGAGGGCTCAGCCCGGTCAGGACGACCTCAAGTCGGCGGGATGACCCTGTGGCCAGGGTTTTCTCCGCGTTCGTCCGGTCGCCGAACGATGCCGGCGGGGCGGTGGTCACCTCGGCCGGATAGTGATAGGCGAGCGTGGTCAACGCGCCGCTGACGCTGTGGCGAGTGACTACGGCGCCCGGCTCCTGGGCGAGGAGTTCGTCACCGAGGCTCCCGAGGAACCGGTACGCGTGGAACGTCGGCTTCGGTACACCCTGAAAGTTGATCATCCCGAAGCCGCCGTGGAAGACGGTGTCACCCGCGCCGCTCTCCTCGAACACATCGGTGAACGTCCAGTAGGACAGGGAGTCCACCAGCCCGGCGGACTCCAGGTTCGCCTTCACCACGAACGTCGCGGCCTGGAGGTGGTCGTGGGTGTGGTCACGTGGCGAAGGACTGGAACTCCACTCCGTCAGATGGATCTCAGCATCCGGGAACGGACTCGCATCGACCATCTCGCGCAGCAGAGCAATGTCCTGCCGGGTGGCGTCAACACCGCGGGTCAGCTTCACCGTCTCGCCGAGATCGTCCAGAGCCCAGTCGGTCGGGTAGGGGTGCGCGGAGACGAAGTCCACGGGAGCGCCGGTGCTGCGGCAATACTCCAGGAATGCGGCCAGCCAGACGGGCTGCCAGTCCAGTGCGTCGAGGTCGGGCGCGGTGACGGTCGACGCGTGACTGCCGAAGTCCTCGGTCTCCCCGGCGAAACGGGCATCGGGGACGAAGTTGCTCGTTGCCGGCCCGCCGACTCTCAGACTGGGATCGACCGACTTCACGGCAGCTGCCGTGGCCGAGTACAGCGCGAAGTACTCACTGCGTGTTCCCTGGAAGAACGGCCGAAGATTGGGCTCGTTCCACACCTCGAAGTACCACTGACGGACCTCGCCGATGCCGTAGCGGTCCACCCAGTGCCGGACGAGTGCAGAGATCAGGGCGCCCCATTTCGCGAGGTCCTTCGGCGGAGAACCGTTCGCCTTCCACCAGAACACCGTGTCCCGCTCGGCCGCCAGGTCACCGGGGCTGAAGCCCAGTTCGACGAAGGGCCTCACACCGAGATCCAGGAGGCGGTCGAACAGTTCGTCGACGTACTGGAAGTTGTACACAGGGCTGCCGTCCACCTCCCGGTAGACGAACATGTCGTCGTGCAGGAGGCCGTGGAAGCGGACGTACCGGAAGCCGCACGACCGGACAGCCGCGTCCAACTGCTCCAGCCAGCCCGCGCGAAGCCCTTCATTCGCCCGCCCGGCACCCACGCAGAGATTCCAGAAGTGCACCAAGGGGCTGCCGGACGTTCCAGCGTCCGCACTCACAGCGATGTCCACACCTTCTCCGTTCACACAGTATGCGAGAGCAGGCCGCTGGAACTTCAGGCTCCTGCCACTCTCGTCTAGCAAGCGCTTTCTGTTGTTTGGAACAGGCTCTTTCGTATCAGGATCAAGCCTTCCAAGGGAAGCCCTCTCTATGGTTCATGGGGCCCTCAAGCTCCTGGTTAACCTGCGCCCGGACATCCTGATGCGCATCGCTCACCGATGGAGAGCGAGAGACAGGTCTCCGGGAAATGGATCTTCCGCGGGCTGCCCCGCGTCCAGGGCGACGATCGTCCGCAGGGCGCGGGCCGGCGTACCCGCGCAGGACGCCGTGCTCCGCGCCTGGGTGACCTGTTCGTGGTCCGTACTGCAGGCCAATAGCCGGAGCGGAGGTACGGGGCAGTAGCGAGTACGGCGTGAGTGTGCTGGGCTGCTCGCCCGTCATCGTGCTGGGGCCCCGACTCGTGCGGTGTGGTCGCCGCCACCCGCGCCGCCCTGACCTTGGACGACGACAGTATCGCCGGGCATTTACGGCACACTGTCGACCTCCTCCTGGACCGCTCCCGGATCCTCGCCGACCAGGTCGACCCTCGGTCAGGGCGCGGTAGCGGGCATGTCCTACCGACTGGCCGATACCAGCGCCCGCGGTCTGGCGGCAGAAGCGGCCTCCCCGGCCCCACCGCCTGAGTCCGGTAGGGGAGACGAATGGCAGCGACGCGCCACGTCAAACCGATACCCGGCACCCCGTGGGCGGCGTTTCTCCGCGCCCGACGGTCTGGCCCTCCTCACCATGCGGCGCTACGGGGGCTCGTCCTTGGTGCCCTCGCCGGAGCGCCACTGTGGCACGCCGGCCGGGGCCAGGACGGTCACCGGATGCGTGCCCGGGGAACCTGCATGAGCCTGAAAGCATGACTGACCCGCTCGTACCCCCTGAGGAGACTCCGCCGGCCGAGGGCTCAACAGCCGAGGCTCACGAGGAACGCCCCGATGGCGGCATGTGGGAGCATCCCGGCATCTGGGCGTGGCTGATCGTCGCCGGCGCCGTGATCGTCGCGGGCTTCTATATTGCCCGCGTCATTTCGCTGTAAGCGGGCACCCCCGTGCACTCTGGTTGCGCGCCACGTCACGGCCTTCCAGCAAATATGCCGAGCTGCGCCGACTGCTTGCTGCTCTTCTCTAGGCCGAGAGGGCGAGGGTGGTGGCTGCGGCGACGGCGACGGCGGTCAGGACGGCGGGTGCCATCGCATTGGCGCGGGTCTCGGGGTTGGCGTAGTCCCCGGCCTTCGCGTGGAAGCGCACGGCTCCGACGAGCAGGAGGCCGAATCCCGTGGCGGCGGCAACGCCGATGGGCTGCCAGAAGAGGCCGGTGAGCAGTCCTGCGGCCGCACCGAGTTCGGCCAGTCCGATGAGCCGGACGAGGGGTGCGCTGAGGCCTCCTGGCGTTTGCAGCTGGGTCGGGATGCTGCCCTTCAGCAGGGCCTTCGGCAATCCGGCGGCCAGGGCTACGACAGCGAGCACCATGCTGAGCACTGCGGCGGAGATGAACACGGGTATGAACCTTTCTGTCACACATCTCAGACCGTCCGCGAAATCCTGAATCAGCACATGGGTATCGGAGTGGTCCGAGGATTCGCGCTCGGGCGCAGGGTGCGGCTGAGTGTGCATGCATGTGGATGAGGAGGGGCACGCGGGCGCGAGGCGCGTCGACGCATGGCGCTGGGTGCGTGGAGGCTGGCCCGTGTGACCGGTGCCGGCTGCCTCGCAGTGTCGGCCTGGCGTCACATCTGGTCAGGTGAGCGGCTGTTCGGTGAGGTTCCTGAGGACCAGGACGCCTGGAACCTGTATCAGGCGTCCGCCCTCGTCGATCCGGCCCAGCTCGACGGCTGACAGGCCGAGTGCCTGGGCGAGCTCGGCAATCTCCGTGCTGGCCGCGTGGGAGTTGCTGGAGATGAAGAGCACCCGCTTGCCCTGCCCGGCGGGTGCCTGCGCAGCGAGCGTGTTCGCGGGGAGGTGGTTGAAGGCCTTGACGATCTGCGCGCCGGGCAGCACCTCGGCGGCGAAGTCGGAGGACAGCCGCCCCTTGAGGATGTCGTCGGCGTTCGGCGTGTAGTGGGCATTGGTGGTGTCGACGACGATCTTGCCGCTCCAGTCGGGCAGCGCCGAGCCGAACTCCTGCACTGCGGGAAACGGGACCGCCATGAAGATGACGTCGCACGCCAGGGCCTCGGTGAGTGTCACGGGGTGTACGGCGGGGCCGAGTGAGGCGGCCAGTTCCTTGATCGATTCTGGTCCTCGCGTGTTGGCGATGGCGACCTCTATGTCGGCCCTGGCGAAGAGGCGCGCCAGCGCCGAGCCGATGTTTCCGGTCCCCACGATGGCGTACCGGGTTTGTGCAGACATGCGTGTTTCCCATCCGGGCCGACGGCCCGCTCAGGCGGGAGGCGCGGCTGCCTTGCCCGGCAGCCGGTTCCGGCGGCTCCTGCGCTGGGCGCGGTGCGCCCGCCCACCAATTTGGTTTACGTGTTAACCAGACCGTAGGCATCAAATGGTTAACGTGTCAACCAAGCGCTAGGATGGACCCATGGACACGGACGGACCCCGATGGCTGGACGAACGCGAGCAGCGGGCCTGGCGCGGCCTCATGGCCATGCAGGACGGCCTGTCGGAGTACATCGAGCGGCAGCTGCGCACCCGCTGCGGGCTCTCCAGCGCCGACTACCAGGTCCTGGCGCACCTGTCCGAGACACCGGAAGGACGCCTGCGGTCAATGGACCTCGGCCGCGCCATGAGGTGGGAGAAGAGCCGCCTCTCGCAGCACCTGACACGCATGGAAAAGCGCGGACTCGTACACCGCGAGCGCTGCCAGACCGACCAGCGCGGCGCCGTCGTGGTCATCACCGACCAGGGCCGCACACTCATCGACGCGGCTGCGCCGCTCCACGTGGCCGACGTACGCAACGCGCTGATCGATCACATCACTCCGGAACAGCTCGACCTGCTGAGCGAACTCGGAGACCAGGTGCAGGCACGACTGGCCGAGATCGAACACAAACCCTGACCGGCCCGCGTATGCCGCCACCATGGCCGCGTTCCTGCACTGGCCCCTGCTGGCCGACCCCTCCGCGTCGGGACGAGGCGGAGCGCCCCGAAGCACAATGCTTCCCCGCAAGGAAGATGGCGGGCATCTGCACACTGCGGTGTTCCGTGTCTTCTGACGGAATCGCGGGCCCTGCCTGGTACTTCGCCACACATCCCTGAGACGGCCAGCAAGATTGCGGCTGCCACCGGTGCAGAGCCTGAGACGCTGTGGCGGCTGAGGCCCTCGCTCCGTGAAGACGCGGACAGCCGAAGGGGCCTGCGTCTACCGGTTGTCCCAGTCGAGGCGGAGTACGGCGAGGTCGTCGGTGTGACGCCCGGCGTTCAGTGCCTGGGTCTCTTTGATGAGGCGGTCGACATGGGCGGCCGGGTCTGTCGGCGGCAGGCTGCGGATCAGTGCGAGGAGGCCTTCGACGCCGAGCCGTTCGGTGTGCGGGCCGTTGTGTCCTTCGGTGAGGCCGTCGGTGTACAGGGTCAGTGCTCCGGCTGCCGGCAGCGGGACCACCGTTGCGGGCCAGGTACCGAGCTGCGGGGCGATGCCCAGGGCCACTCCGTGTGCGGCGGCGAGTTCCCGGGTGCCTTTGGCGGTGGTGAGGAGGGGTTCGTGGTGGCCGGCCAGGTAGAGCGTGGCGGTGGCGGCGTTCTGGTCGAGGGTGAGGAGAGCGCAGGTGGCGAACAGGGGCTGCGGGCCGCGTTCGGCGATCAGGATGCGTTCCATGAGGTGCAGCAAGCAGGGGCCGTGGTGTCCGGCGAGGACGAGGGCACGCCATGCGATGCGCAGGCAGACGCCGAGCGCGGCGGCGTCGGGGCCGTGTCCGCTGACGTCGCCGACCACGGCGTGCAAAAGCTGGTCGTCGTCTTCGACGACGTCGAGGAAGTCCCCTCCCAGAAGTGCCCTTTCGGCGCCGGGCAGGTAGCGGGTGGTCACCGTGACCGCGGAGGTGGAGAGGAGGGGCTGGGGCAGCAGGCCCCGTTCCAGGCGGGTGTTCTCCTCGGCGCGCAGGCGGGCCCTCTGGGCCTCGGCGGCCGCGCGTTCGGTCTGGCTGCGGTAGACGGCGTAGCGGACCGTGCGGTGCAGCAGGTCGGCTTCGACCTTGCCCTTGACAAGGTAGTCCTGGGCGCCGGCGGCCATCGCCTCGGCTCCGGCCTGCGTCTCGGACAGGCCGGTGAGGACGATCACGGCGGTGTGCGGGGCGAGTTCGCGGACGGCGGCGATGGCCTTGGTGCCGGAGGCGTCGGGCAGGTGGAGGTCGAGGAGGATGCAGTCGATCGCTCGGGCAGAGAGGTCGGTGCGGGCTTCGGCGAGGGTCGTCCTCGTGGTCAGCTCGAACCGCAGTCCCGTGTCGTGGAGGAGCTCCTCGACGAGCAGCGCGTCGGCCTGGTCGTCCTCGATGAGCAGGACGCGGTAGACGGGGTCTTGCGCGGCGCCGCCGGAGGTGTGGGCCGCGGGCGCGGTCACCGTGCCGGCTCCGTGTCGGCGCGGGTCGCTTCCGGCATGGTGGAGGGACCCGTGAGCTCGGGGGGTTCGCTGGCCAGGGTGAAGGTGATGCGGGCGCCCTCTTGGTAGTCGGGGTCGACGGCGATGGTGCCGCCGTGGAATTCGACGATCTTCTTGCACATGGCCAGGCCGATGCCGCTGCCGTTGTAGGCGTCTTTGGTGTGGAGCCGCTGGAAGATCACGAACACTTTCTCGGCGTACTCGGGGGCGATGCCGATGCCGTTGTCGGTGACCGAGAACCGCCACAGCACGCCTTCGCGCGTGGCAGAGATGTGGATTTCGGGTGCCTGGTCGGGGCGGTGGAATTTGACGGCGTTGCCGATCAGGTTCTGCCAGAGCATGCCCATCTGGCTGGGGTCGGCGACCAGCGACGGCAGCAGGTCGTGCGTGATCGATGCCCCCGATTCCTCGATGCTCACGCTGAGGGAGGACAGAGTCTGCGTCAGCACCTGGCCGAGGTCGACGCTCTTCAGCTCGTGGTGGACGCGGCCGACGCGGGAGAAGTCGAGGAGGTCGTTGATGAGGATCTGCATGCGGTTCGCGCCGTCGACCGCGTAGTCGATGTACTGGTCGGCCCGGGCGTCCAACTGGCCGCCGTAGCGGCGCTGGAGGAGCTGGGTGAAGCTGGAGACTTTGCGCAGCGGCTCCTGGAGGTCGTGGGAGGCCACATACGCGAACTGCTCCAGCTCGGCATTGGAGCGTTGCAGGTCGGCGGTCTGCGCGTCGAGGCGGCCGCGTGCCTCTTCGGTGAACGCAAGTTCGCGCACGAGGCGGCGGCGCATGAAGTCGATCTCGGCGCTGAGCCGGCGCAGGTCCGCGGGTCCGGTGGGGGTGATGGGATGGTCGAAGTCGCCGCCGGCGATGGTGCGGGCGTCGGCCCCGAGCTGGTCCAGGGGGGTCGTGATGCCCCGGCGCAGTCCTTCGAAGACCAGCACGGTGAGAGCGGCGATGACGGCCGCGATCGCGGTGAACACCCAGTTGCGCAGCACCATCGTGGAAGAGAGGTCTTCCACCGCCTGCACCCGCTCTGTCCGCAGCCGTTCCTGCTGGCTGCTCAGGACAGCGCGCAGTGCGTCGAAGGCTTCCTTGCCCTGCGTGGCGCGTTCGGTGGTCAGCGGTGAGGGTGTTCCGGCCGGTGCAGCGGCGATCGGACGGGCGATCTTTGCCTGCCAGGTCTCCACGGCGTCCTGCACGGCTTTGAGGTCCTTCAGGCCGGCTGCGTCATCGTGGAGCAGCTCTGCCAGGCGGGCGGTGTGAGTCGTCTGGGCGGTGAGCCCCTGCCGGTAGGGGGCGAGGAAGTCAGGGATGCCGGTGGCGCCGTAGCCGCGGATGCCGGTCTCCTGGTTCAGCAGCGCCGATTCCAGTCGGAACGACGTACTCAGGGCAGGAGATTTCACGTCCACAAGTTCATTGCTGATCGATTCCGTCTCGGCCAGCACCCACGCTCCCGCCGCCCCGAGGAGTGTGAGGACCGTCAGCGAGACCGCCACCCCGACGCGCAGCCACCGCCGCGTCGTCCAGGCCGAAGACGTCCGTGCAGGCGGTCTCGCGTTCCCGCTCATGCCGTGTTCCCCTCCGCTGTGATCGCCGCCTGGGTCTTACGGGGGCAGCGGCCACTGTAGAGGGTGTTCGACAACAGTTGTTGTCGTGGGGCCGGATCGCAGCCTATGGTGCGCAATGTGCCTGGCAAGAGCTTCGTTGTGCGGACCACCCCCGAACAGACGGTTGCCGTCGCGGACGCGGCGGTCGACCGGCTTGCGAGGAGCCTTGCTCTCCAGCTGCAGGAAGAAGTCCCGCCCTCGACGGAAGGGGAACAGGCGCAGGCCCTGGCCCTGCTGTGGATGCTGGACCAGCTCCAGCAGGCGGCCGAGCGCCTCCAGCAGGGGGCGGCCGTGTCCGCCGCCCGTGCGGGTGCCGGCTATCCGCAGCTCGGTGCCGCCTGCGGTCTGACCCGCCAAGGTGCCCGGCGTCGCTGGCCGGGGCTCTTCCACCACTCCGACGAAGCCCCTTTGGAGCATCCGATGATGACCACCCCCGTACGGCCCTTCGATGTTCTCCTCGTCGAAGACGACATGGCCGATGCCCTGCTCATCGAGGAAGCCCTCTCCGAGCGCGGAGCCCGCAACCTGGTCCAGGTCACCGACGGAGTTGCCGCACTCGAACACCTGCGTTCCCCCTCGAGCGCGCGCCCCGACCTGATCGTCCTGGACCTGAACATGCCCCGGATGAACGGACGCGACCTCCTGCGGATCCTCAAGACGGACGAGAACCTGCAGACCATTCCCGTGGTCGTGCTCACCACCTCCGCCGCTCCCGAGGACGTCACCGGCGCGTACAGCAGCCATGCGAACGCGTATGTGACCAAGCCGGTCAACCTCGAGGAGTTCGAGCAGGCCGTCCAGAGCATCGACGCCTTCTACCTCGACACCGCCACCCGCCCGCCCCGGGGCTGAACCGCTGCCTGGCTTCGACTGCTTCCACTGACTCCGCAGGGGCGCCAGAAGGCGGATAACTGGCGGCCAAGGACACGACCTTGTGTCGGTGCCGTTGAGCTGTGCTCCTTGTTCAGGGGCTCGCGGTTTGTGTTCTCGCGCGTTCAGGTCAGGACGTGGGAGGCACGGCGCGGTGGAGAGGTTCCAGGTCTCCGTGCAGGGCTGCGTGGAGGGCGGCCGCGAGTTCACGGGCGCGCTCCTCGCTCGACACGTTGTGCATCATGAAGTAGATCGGTCCCGCGTAGGCGTCCGCACCGACCTCATGGTTGTGGACCAGGCGGGTGATCGCGGCCCGGACAGCGGCGTTCACGCTGTCGTCGACGGAGTGTCCGGGACCGGCGGTCAGCGTGTCCGCCTTCACGGTCCACCGCGGACCGTCAGATTCGATGGCGACGAACACGGCTCGGTGCGCCATAGCCTGCCTGTATGCCGTGTCGAACGAATCGGAACCGGAGGCGTCCGGGATGAGACGGGCGGGACAGGGAACCGGCAGCGGCTGCATGAGGAGATTGTGCAAGAGGCCGGGAACAATCACGTCTGCTGACACTCGAAGACCGCCCCGTGCTGCGGCGGCATCCTCTGGGCCCCGATGCTGGCCAATAGAGACGGTTCAAGCGGCCGGAGCGCTTCTATGTTCAGGTCGGCACGGTAACTGCCGGGAGCTGTCTCACTGGTCGGCCCGCGGCAGACACGTCCTGGTCCATGAGCTGCTTGACCAAGGCCATTCACGCCGGGCAACCGCCTGGCACCTGGGCTGGAGCCTTCCTGTGCGCTGCCCACGAATCTTCTGTCGGGTCTGGTGAGCCCAAACGGCACGCCGCGCGTAATTGACTTCGTCCGCCCCAACCGGGCGGTGGCAGGTCGGCGGGTTTCCTGACGGGCAGGAGGAATGGTGCAACTTTCGCGGAACATGTTGGGCACTGTCGTCGTAGGGGGCGCGCTGGCCCTGACGTTGGGCGCGCTGGCCTACCCGTC
>NZ_JBEOVB010000078.1:0-9667 GCF_040295245.1 Streptomyces sp. NPDC002884
CCTGGGGCTGCGGGTCCTGGAGATGCGCCAACTGCCGGAGTGACGAGCCGGGGGCCGTCGTCCCCGGCCGGGCGCGAGGAGGAGTCATGAGCGTTGCCTAGCTGGGCAGTCAGCCAAGGTACGTGACTTGCAAGACGATGATCGTCTTGAGTGTCGTCCCGATGAGGAGCACAGCGAAGGCCTGCTCAGTGATGATTATCCGCACGATCCCGTCGTCTTCGCCGTAAGGCTTGGCAGCGGCGAGGGGATCGTGGCAGGCGCCTGCCAGGGCGAGAGTGAGGGCTTCACTCGCGGCGGCCGGCATCGCTTCGTGGACCGCTTCGGCTGCAGGATCATACTTAAGTCGATACAAAAGGGACTCCTCAACCTTCCAGATTCCAGCGGTCGGGTGAGGTCGGCCAGCGCCGAGAGTAGCAGTCCTGCAACGGTGGATTGGGTTAGGCAGCGCCGCGAGAACGGATGCGCTCCGCCGCTCCGAGGACCTGGTCGGTAACATCCGCCCATTCGGCCGTCGGGTCTTCGCCACGCCCATGAGCTTCCGCGATCTGCCGACCCCGTTCGGCCGCGGCCAGGGTGTCCTTGGCGATGCGTTCCCAACGCGCAAAGACGCCAAGCAGCTGGTGCGCTGGCGTCCGGTTGATCTCGCCGAGGAATTCCTGAACAAGCACAGGATTGCTGAGGACGTTGCGGATGGACTCGATGGTCCAGGGCTCGCTGCTCATCCTTGCCTCCCGGGCGAAAGTGGTAGCGCTGATGAGGCTATCCGAATGCGGTACCGCTTTGATACCGCTTCGCCTATGGACCTGCTGACCTGCACGGATACGACACTGCGGTCCAGGCGCTGGTGATATTCGCAAGCGCAGCCGCAGGCCCCGTTGCAGCGCACGCGGGCATCGTGGTGGATCCGGTCTGGATGGGCAGACCACTGGTCCCACTATCGGGCCGGGCAGACGCCGGGTTCCACTGTGTCGGGTGGTGTGGTGCTGTCATGTGGACAGGAAGCCTGGAGTCGGAAGCTGGCAGGGGCGTTCGAGGGTGGCGGTGATATCGCTGGCCCAGAGCCAATGCCGTGCCAGCCGAAGGAACGTTCTGCGGCCGGCGGTGACAAGCAGTCGGATCCTGGTGCTGCGGGCCGGGTCAGGAGATCCGCCAGACGCAGGCGTACGACTCGGCGACACCGTTCCTGCGGAAAGCGGGTGATCCGGTGCGCGCACAATGATGTCGGCATCACCCGGCGGGACGTTCTCCCAGTGGATCTGCTCCACGTTGTTGGTCTGGTCGAAACCGGTGGAGACCTCTGAGGTGACGTCGAAACTCGCGTCTCCGCCGTAGTGACGAACGGAACCGTCGAGGTCCACCGCGCCGGGGGTTGAACCGACCTCGACGAGCATGGCCGCAGCGAGCAAACCCGACACCCGGAACGCGCGCAGGCCGTAGCCGGACGGCATCCGGCACCCGCGCAGCAGGCCGCGCTCAGCGCCTGACGGCGCGGTCGCGGCGGCGCATTTGCATCTCGCCCTAGGAAAAGCCGGCCGCCCCGGGCGCATTCCTGCCGGTGACGGGGCAGGCGGCCTCCTCGCGTACCGTCAGGTATTCCGGCCGCCGGTTCACTGCTGCCGCTCCAGCGCACGGCCCTAGCGTCGCAACTCCTCCCGGCCAGCCTGCCCCTGCCCCTGTTTCGGGGTTGCACCGCGCGCGGACGGGAACAACGGACACGGGACGGTTCATCCGGACCTAGGACTGCCCGGTGTCCAAGCCCAGACTCCCGCTTGCAGCCGCCGACCTATCCACGCTCGCCGACCGCCAACCGGCTTGGTTCGCCACCGGCCGAGGCCACGTGTCCGTGCAACGCTACGCCCAGCACTCGGACTTCGTCCGTGCCGCCGTGCGCTCCGGCAACGGCCAGGACCGCGCAGCTCTGCTGACCCTGCACCCTAAGGCGTACCCGCTCGCCCCGGCATGGCTGGCCGCAATCGCCGAGACCGCCCCGGACACGGCCGACCACCGCAACCCCTCAGCATCGATGACGTCCGTGCGGCTGCTCGCACGGATGACACCGGAAGAGCGCAACGGCATCCCAAGGCTGAGCGACGGATCGGTCGGCTGGAGCATGCCCGGCTCCACCGCCCGCGTCTGGCCCGACGGCCGCATCCATCTGCACAGCACCACCGGCCCGATCCTGGCCGGCCGCCTGGAAGGCTCACAGTGGGACCACTTCCAGGTAGCCGCTGTAGCCGACGCCAGCCTGCGCCTGTTCTGCGCGCCCGAAGTCCAGCATCACGCAGGCGATCACCGCGATCAGGTTGGCCAGCGACGACAGCAGGACGCCAGGCCCTGGCGGACGCCGCACCGTGAGGAGAGGAGCAGGATGAAGGCGCTGTTGCGCAAAGGCACCAAGGTGACGGCTGTACCGATCACCACCAGGTCGACGACCCTAGGATCAGCCGCTCCTGGGTGTCAGGACCGTCTGCAGCGTGTGGATGGTCGGGGCCGGTCGGCAGAGTCGGGCGGTACTGCGTTCCGGCTCTGCGGGTGGCGGCCCGGCTGGTCAAGCAGGCCACGCCCGTATCCTCGCCCGCGTCAGTCCGGTCCTCAGACCTGCTGTCGACGGCCCTGGGGCAAGGCCGCGCACGGATCCGGTCGGCGACCGGCTGACCGGCCGGCCTCAGGCTCCAGAGGGTCCGCTCGGCATCTCGGTGGCGGCAGGGACGGAGTCCTCGGTGCAGTAGCGCCGTAGGAGTTCCCGCTCGGCGTCCCGGTGCGGGAACATGAAGAAGATCAGCAGCGCACCCAGGGCGATCGCGGCCAGGCCGACGGTGTACGCCCAGTCGTCGCCGTGGAGGAACGACTTGCGTGCTGCCGCGACGATCTGTTCGGCGTAGCGGGGGTGCTGCTGGGCGACCTGCCCGGCGGAGGCGAACGACTTCGTCAGCTCGCTCTGGACCTGGTCCGACACCTCCTTGCTCTCGGGGGAAGCGGCGATCGCCGCGCTGAAGGCCGAGGCATAGCCGGCGGTGAGGAGCACGCCCATGACGGACTGCATGATGGCCCCGCCGAGGTCGCGTTGCAGGTCGGCGGTGCCTGAGGCCATGCCGACCCGGCGCACGGGCACCGATCCGGTCAGCGAGTGGGATGAGGGCGTCCCGGCGAGGCCGGCGCCGATACCGATGAGCACGTAGGCGAAGCCGATCTGCCAGTAGCCGCTGTCCTCGCCCCAGAACAGCAACATCCAGGCGAAGGCGAGGAAGAGGAACGCGTAACCGATCAGCAGGGTCGTGCGGGCGCCGCGTCTCTCGACCAGCTTCGCGGACCGTGGTGCCACGAGCACCATCATCACGGCGAGAGGGAGGATGGCGGCGCCGGCTTCGACGGGGCTGTACTCGAGCACGTTCTGCAGGTACTGCTGGCTGATGAACGCCGACCCCATCATGGAGCCCCACACGATGATTCCCGCGCATGCGGCGACCCAGAAGGTGCGCCGGCCGGCGATGCGGAGGTCGTACAACGGGTTCGGAGCCCGGCGCTGACGCCAGAAGAACGCCGCTCCGGCAGCGAGGGCGATCACGGCGAGGCCGACGACCAGTGACCCCTGGTCGGGGACGGCGGCGAAATTGATCGCCAGCACCAGTCCCGCGACCAGGAAGACGGAGAGGATGCCGCCGAGGTTGTCCACCGGTTCGGCCGACTCGTTGGCGTGCGCGGGGACGAACAGCAGGGCCATGACCAGCGCGACCACGGCAAGGGGCAGGGTGATCAGGAACACCGAGCCCCAGTAGAAGCGTTCGAGCAGGGCGCCCGCGATCACCGGCCCGAGCATGGAGATGCCGCCGCCCAGGGCCGACCACAGCGCGATCGACTTCGTCCGCGCCGGCCCCGCCCACAGGGCGGTGATCAGCGCCAGGGTGGTCGGGTAGGCCATGCCGGCCGAGAGCCCGCCGAGGATCCGGGCCGCCACGAGGACGGTGTCGTTCGGCGCGTACGCGGCGAGCAGGCAGGCGGGGATGGACAGAGCGATGCCGAGGAGCAGCAGCAGCTTGCGGCCGTGACGGTCGCCGACCGCACCCAGATAGAGCACCGATGCGGCCAGGCCGAGGGAGTAGCCCACGGCGACCAGGTTCAGCGCGGCCTGGGAGGAGTCGAAGGCCTTCCCGATCGCGGGCAGTGCCACGTTGGCCACCGACAGGTTCAAGTTGGCCACGGCGGCAACGATGATCAGGGACGCCAAGACGAGCGACGCCCGCGCCGGGGCGTCGCGCGGAACGTCGATGCGAGGCACGCCGCTTTTCGACATGGAACCTCCGGGGCGAAGTCGGGCTTCGCGAGAGTCTTGCCTGATCCGCCGTGCCGCACATCGCCCCATTGGGATGACACGCCCGCTGGGCACTGTCCGGCGGATCATGGTCGGAGCCACAGCCTGAAGCCGCCGTGGTGATGGTCCCGCGGAAGACGTAGGACCTCTTGTCGTAACGGGTGGCGACGGCCTTGAAGTTCATGAGCCGGTTGATGGTCCGCTCGACCTCGTTGCGGCGTTTGTAGTTCTCGCTGTCGAAGCCGGCGGGCCGGCCGCCCTTGCTGCCACGCCGTTTGCGGTGGGCCCGCTGGTCCTTCGGCTCCGGGATCGTGTGCTTGATCTGGCGTCTTCGCAGGTAGCGGCGGTTTAGGCCGGAGCCGCCAACCAGGAGTACGTCACCTCGCTCGGCGCGACCGCGCTGGCAGCCTCGTGCCTGCAGTCCGTCACAAAGGGCAGTGGCGATCTCGGCCATCGGGGCAGGGCTCTCGGTGGCGACGTCGAGGTCCTGACTGAGGCGGTCGACGATCCGGTGCGCCCGTACGGCGTAGCCGCCGGTGAGGACCAGGGGATACCGGGCGCCGAGGGCGCACCACGCGCGGTCGACGTCGGACTCGCTCAGCTACCACCAGCTCGGTCTCTCGGTCTCTCGGTCTCTCGGTCTCGCGACACCGGCGCGATGGACAGCAGGGATCGGCGCCTCACCGCGTAGCGCACTGTCTCAGCTCACACCGCCGAGTACCGCCTTGCCTTCGGCTGCCGCCTTGGCGAAGAAGGGGACGAGGTCGTCGAAGTCCTTCTCCTCGGCCTCGGTGTGCCAATGGGCCGCTGCGGCTCGGCTGGTCCAGTTCTCACCGGCCAGCCCCTGCGCGACCTGTCCGACCTCGTCGGGGGTGAGGAAGTGCGCCGGGCCGTAGCCGAACTCGAACTCCTCGATGGTGGAGCAGTTCTCGCCGGTGGCTCGTGCCAGCCAGGGGTAGGCCGTCTGCCACTCCACGGTGTCCTGCTCGGCTTGCGATCGGCCGGCAGCCAGGTCGGAGAGTTGGCGGTAGTCGCAGCCGAAGGAGTCTGCGGTCGGGTGGACGCCGGAAACGAGGGGCTCCGGCATGTCGTCCTCGAAGAACAGGGCACTGATCGACTCCGGGTGCTGCTGAAGGGCGGACAGCAGCGAGGGGTCGATCTTGACGAGGCCGAGCCACATGGACATGCCGGTAGATCCTTTCCGGGGCGCTTGGTGGGGCGCAGAGGGGCGAGATGGTCGGACTCTAACCGGGGGCGCTGACAGCGGTCACCGGACGCGGGTGGGCCGGGGTGAAGGTGGGGGCTGGGCCTGACGATGAGGGTTCGGCATACAAGATCGGGCCAGGACTCAAGTGTCTGCGGCTGGAATTCATCCCCCTCTCGTGAGTCGATCAGGCTCGCGGAGATCTCGAGCAAGCACGCTGGGGGACATCATGACCCTGGCGCCGAGGAAGAGCCGTCACGACCGGGCGCCGTCCGAGCGGTCGTGCTGGGCGTGTGCGCCGCGGGCGCGCTGAGCCTCACCGGTTGCTCCGGTGATGGTGGCGCGGCAGACGTGGGTGGCGACGCGAAGCCGAGCGCGACAACGGGAGCGGTGCCGGCGACAAGCCGGAGGCGGACTCCGGCACGACGGAACGGGGCCGTGACGCTTGTGGTGGCGCGTTCACAGCACGCGCCGGAGGTGGTCCGGCCCGCTCGTCGGACCAGAGGATGAGCCGCCGATGACGCCGACGGCGTGACATTGCGCCGCAGCAGCAACCGGTGCGGGCCGCGCGGAACTCCTGTCGGACACAAGCGCAAGCAGTTCGTGAGGAGACCCCCGTGACCGCTTCTGTCTTCGGCACCGACGCGCCCCACACGTTCGTCGATCCGTACGCCGTTGCTTCCGCCGACGGCTTCTGTCTTGCCCCGCGCGGCAGCTCTGAGGATGCGGACTTCCTGCTGGCTCCGCCCAACCCCGCGGAGCGTCTCAGTTACAGCATCGACCCGCGCGACCGGCGGCGCCTCGACCTCCACGCGGCGCTGACCACAGCAGGCATCCCGCCACGCCCCGAAGACCGCGCCGCCATCGACGAACTCAGCGCCCTGCCCGCCGGCATCAACGCCACGCTTCAACGCTGGCTCCTGCACACCGCATGAACCCACTGCGCCGGCTCGGCCACCCGAGTGCCGCCACGGTCCTTCCGGCTCCGGCCCCGGTCGCCGTCGCATCCCCGGAGCGGCCGCCGACCCGAGCTTCCCTCACGAGGGACGGCCCCGGCACCGCGTACGGCGCCGGGGGCGCTCTGGATGCGTGAGAGAAACGCCGGAAGCGTGCATACACCTCCCGACCGGGGGCAGCAGGCAAAACAGAGCTCGACGCAGCGCCGTCCCCCCGGCCGTTCGAGCGCACGCCGGCCCCACCCCCCATCCCCCCGGGGCAGTGGGGCCGGCATATCTCCCCGCACAGATCGAGCCGTTGATGCCGGTTGCGCGCGGGCGTGCCTGAGGGCGGGTGTCCGGCCGGAGCGTCGGCAGTCAGCGGCCGGGACCGAAGCGGTCTGCGTCCGGGGCCGAAGCGGTGGGCGTCCTCGCCCGGCCCCTCGACCTCACCGACCGGATGACGCACGCCGCACTGTTCCGCCTCGGCCCGCAGGAGCACATCCTGGTGAGGCGGTTCCAACACGTGACCACCGACGGCGCCTTCCTCACCGAACCGGCGTCGGCCCCGACTCTGTCCCGCAGTACCCGACCCCAAGGCAGGGCATGAAGACGACCACCGGTCCCCGGCACCCGGCAGTTCCGCTCTCCTCGCGCCAGGAATTGTGCTGGGAGTGGGAACGCTGCCACGGCAAGCCCTATCCCGCGGTTGTCTCGATCGACTGCTCGACCGCCCTGCGGCTCCTGGGCCCCCTGGACGCCGGCGCGCTGCGGGAGGCCTTCGCCGAGGTCACACTCCACCACGACGCCCTGCGCCTGCGGCTGGACGAGCCGCCGGAGCGGGCCGCCGACGTCATCCGGCCCCACCAGACGCTTCGCGCAGCCCCTCTGCCCCTGGAGGAGGCCGTGCTGCCCGCGCAGCCGTACCCGCTCCTGGTGGACCTCAGCACCCTCCCCTTCGACGTCACCGAAGCCCTGGGACGCGCCTACCTGCTCCGCGCGGCACCCGACCACCACGTCCTGCTCACCTGCTTCCACCACCTGGTGTTCGACGCGGCCAGCCACCGCCTCTTCCTCGTCGACCTGGCCCGCGCGTACAACCGCAGGGTGGCCGCCGGGATGCCACTGCGGCCCGCCTTCTCCTACCTCGACCTCATCGACGCCGAGTCCACCCGACCCGCCCTGGACGACCGTGCGGCCCGACTGGCCACCCGCGCCGCGCTGTTACAGGCGTACGGCGCCAGGGACCTGCTGCCAGGCCGTACCGCCGGGCCCCCCGCGCTGCGCCACCACTACGACGAGGAGCCCCTCGACCTCTCCACCGGGCAGACCCGGCAGCTTCTGCACGCCGCCCGGGCCGCCCGGGTCTCCCTGTACTCACTGCTGGCAGCGGCGTTCGCCGGCGCCCTCTGCCGTCACTTCGGCCGGGCAAGGATGATCCTCTCCACGCCGTCCCACGGCCGACTGCGCCCCGAACACCGCACCGCCATCGGTGACTTCGCCAACATGGTGCAGATCCCGATCGACGTGTCTCAGGGCGGCGGACACCAGTTGCTGCGACAGGCGCACGACGCCGTCGCCGAGGCCTCGGCCACCGTCGACCTGCCGTTCGGGCGGCTCGCCGAGACCGTGCTGGGCCGCAGCGGCAGCGCCGGCTTCTTCCGGTACGCCCTCGGGCACGCCGCGCTGCGCCTGCACGGGGTCACCGGCTGGGCCCTGGACCGGCAGCGCGACGACGCCACCCCGATGCACGGGATGCGCACCGACCTCATGCCCATAAGCCAGGACTCTTCCCGTTTGACCTACGCCACCCGCCAGGCGTCCGATGCGTCGGCGGCCACGCTCGCGCTCAGTCTCACCATGACGCAGGACGCCCGCCTGTCGGGGGCACTGCGCCACGAGAGGACCTATCACGGCCCGGACACCGCACGCTCGGTCCTGGACCACCTCCGTGAACGCCTGGGCGCACTGTCCGACCCGGCCGGGACGTGAGGCGTCGGCAACCGGGTGCCGGCGCGGGGAGCCAGAAGCGCACGCCGCAGGCAGGACGTACACGTACGACCACCGGCACGTGCACATCTCCCGTGACCGGGCCCGGAGTCGGGCACGGTGCATCGCCTGGACGTCAGGCGCGGTGCATCGCCTGGCGACCGCCCGTGCACCCAGCGGGTGCTCCGGGTCGTCCCGCGCGGGTCAAGAGGTTCCCGGGATGCGAAGTTTCGCACCAGGATCCGGCGCCGGCAGCCCTCGCATCCCGGGAACCTGCCGCGCCCCGGCTCCCGTCGCCGGCCCGCGCCGAAGGCGTCGACGAGGTGGCGGACGACGGGCAGGCCGGGGCTGCTGCCCTCGTGGCGGGAGTGACATGAGCGCCGAAAGCGTGAGTACAACTACCGGCCGGGGGCAGCAGGCGAATACGAGCTCGACGCAGCGCTGTCCCCCCGGCCGTTCGAGCGCGTGCCAGCCCCACCCCCGTCCCCCCTGGGGCAGTGGGGCCGGCATATCTCTCCCGAGGTCGCCATCCAGCTCTGCGCGGTCAACGGCGAAGCCCTCGTACGGCGCCGCGCCGCCGCACGCACCGGTCACGCCTTGCCGCACGCCGGCCCCTTTCCGTTTCCGCAAGGCCATGCGTGCGCGCTCGGGATCACGTCGGTCGGCCGCTGCCCGGGAGCGCGGTGGTATCGGCGGCGTGCGAGTTCCTCACCGATGCTGCCCTGCCGCCCCCGGCTGCGCTCAGGCAGCCGGTTCGGGGACCTCGCCGGGCCTGACCGGCACGATCTCGACACGCGTGCAGCCCACCGCTTTCAGTTCGGTGCGGCGGTGCTTTGCGGACCGCTTGTCGTACCTGCCGGCGGACGCCTGCGGGGCGCCGTCCGGGTCGGTCCACAGGAGACCGTAGTTCTGCATCGCGCTCGTCATGGAGATCATCGTTTCCCGCTCCCGGTGGCCGTAAGCATGCCGCGGGTCGCCCGTGGTGATCACCTGGTCGCCGGTCCCCCGGCAGGGCACCGGGTGCTGCCGCTGGGTGAGCCGCGGCAGCGCACAGTCCTGGCCTCACGGACGGGACCCTCCTGGACGCCGGTGGCTCCACTGGAAGGGGCGTGGCGGCACGCCGGCGGGCAGGCCGGCCGGTTCGGCGCGTGGGCGTTGTCAGCCCTGGCGGGCCTTGAAGCGCGGGTTCTTCTTGTTGACGACGAAGACCACGCCCCGGCGGCGCACCAC
>NZ_JBEOVB010000079.1:0-7724 GCF_040295245.1 Streptomyces sp. NPDC002884
ACCGCCGCTACGAGCGAAAGCCGGAACACTTCCTCGCCTTCACCGCCATCGCCGCGACCCTCATATGCCACCGCAGACTCACCAACTGAAATGAAGTCTTAAGTGAAGCCCAGGCACTCTGGGACGCCTTTCCCCATGGGCAGAGCGTCGACGTCAGACGGCACTCCCCCGGCCTGTCTCCGTTGTCCAGCGGCTGGTCGAGGCCTGCGTCATCTCCTGGCCACTGTTGGGCGAACAGGAATTTAAGGCCCTGATACGTCATGTCGCTTCGTCTACGGGGCGCCACAGTGGCCGGCGTGCTGGATCCGTCTGTATGCCAGGTGCTCTGCGCCTTCTTGCAGGACAGCTCCCTTCAGCACGCCCTGCGGCGCGAGGCCGGCTCCCTGAAGCATGTCGACCTCAGCGGCACCCGCTTCCCCGGCCTTGCACTCCACAAATGCACCCACCTGGAGACCGCACCTCCCGACGAACGCCCAGTCAGGCTCAACCGCCCGGCCACGACTACCTGCCTCAGCCCTACGAACAGCCTTCTGCTCAGCAAGACCGCGACGCCGACGCCCACGAAGTCCTCCTCGCCGGGTGCCGACGCCACCGCTCCAGCTAGCCGGTCGGCGCATGTGGGGCCTACCCCAGGCGCGCACTGGGGAGCGGAACAGTAGGCCCTACAGCTGAAGGTGATTACGGCGTAATCACCTTCAGCTGCTTCGACACAGTGAGACGTCAGCCGCCGACTACCAAGGCTGCGGCAGCTGCCACCGCCGCAAGCGCACCCTTACCCATCTCAGCCGTCCGGGCTGCGTGGTCTGCCTTGTTCAGTTCACGCACCACGGCGTCCACATAGATGCCGAGGCTGACGAACTGAGTGGGCGTCTCGCAGTGGGGGAGTACCGCCTCGATCTGGTCCAGCCAGAACGTCACGTCATCGTCGTCATCCAGAACCGCCCGGTGCTCAAGGAGTCGACGCGCGACGGGAGCCATCAATGCATGCCGACGGGAAGCTTCCTCTTCCGCACGGCGTTCTGCCGCAGCTTGAGCTGCCGCCTGACGCTCAGCAAGCAGAACCGCCTCAGGAGTACGGCGTACCGGCAGGTCCGGGTTCGCGGGATTGGCTAGGGCAGCAGCGCGCAGCCGCAGCGCCTTGTTGTAGGCAGCGCTCGCCACCTTGACCGCAAGCGCGGAAGCAAGCTGTGCCCACTGCGCCCCTGCAGCCCGCGCATCGTCAACGGCCCGGGACTGGTGGACATCCGCCTGCTGGCGCAGGTACTCCCACAGCCGGATGCGGTCGAGTGCGGATGCACGCCGTGCGGCCACGCTCTTCAGAGCCCCAGCACGAGCCTCGAGATAGAGAAGCGCACCGAACAGTTCATCGTCAGCCGGCATGCGGCCGATGTCCTCGTCCTCGGCCTCCTCATGCAACTGGCGCAACTGCCCGACAGCCGCTGCCGTATCGAGATGGCCAACGCGGACAGGGGGTTTGAGCAGCGGTTTTGTAGGGTCCTTCGACCTGCGAGCGGTGCGAGCCATGCATCAGAGTGTGCCTCATACAAGGGGATTCACATTCTGTGAAACAGTGTTCGGGGGACCCTGTCGCTCCTCTTGTGACTGAGCGCGCCAGCTCGCCATCGGAAGCATCCGCAGCCCACCTATCCCTACGCCGACGAGGGCGGCTCAACGCCACGCCCGACTTCATTCACCGGTCGGTCGATGAGCCAAAGCGACTGCGCCTCGTCGCCGCTACCCACGGCCAGTCCGGGCCCGGCAACGGCGTAGAAACGGTCCAGGCCTTCGCCCGCTCGCCATACGGTAGCTAGCCGGTCGAAGTCATCACCGGCAACACCACGAACCTTCCGCGACGCCTGCAGCACCGCCCGCAACGCCAAGCTGCCCAGGCCCTGCTGCTATACGGCCCTGCGCACCACGCCGTCGTCCTGGCGTACGCAGCTTCAGACGCCCGGTGACGTCTGGCAGATCCCGCTGGCTGCATTCCCTCACCTCAGGGAGAGCGCCAGCTCCCTTGAGTGATTACGGCGTAATCAGAGTGAGCCTGCCAGCGGCGCTTGGGCAACCCGGTCAGCTAACCCGACCACTTCGCACGTCCGGTAGAAGGAGCCAGACTTCGGAGAAGGAAGGGCCGTGCTCCTGCGTCACCACTCCGCAGGGCCAGCCGAGCGAGATCAGGCGCCAATCGCAGATCACCGTCCACGGACCGACCGTCCCTTCGCACGCCGGGCAGCCGAAGGTCTCAGATGTCCATACCCCGGCGGCGGGTCTGGAGTAGTGACGGAAGCGGCCTTTACTGCGTCTGCCAAGGCTCGATCGCAGGCGTCAGCGGGGCGGCCCCGGGCAGGCGCGGCTCGGCCACCAAGGCGAACAGCGCGATTAACTGGGGGAGGAGGGCCTCGTCGACCGCTGTCGGTGGCCCCGCCCGGCTGCTTTCCGGCCCGGCTGGGGTCCCGTATGCCGGGGCCGCTGCTGCGCGTGGTGGGTTCGGAGTGGCGTACCAAGGCAGAAATGCTCGGGCGCCGGCGGCGAGGAGCGCGGCTGCGGGCGGGCTGACGATGCCTGCGTCAAGGTGGTGAAGGGTTGTGCGCAGGAGGCGTTGGAGCCACGGTCCCGGTCCGTGGCCAAGGTCCGTGCAGTTGCTGCCCGCCGCGCTGGGAGCGGAGCCGCCAAGCGGTCCAGCATGGCCTCGGCTGCTTCGGAGTCCGCCTCGGTGGGACGCCACTTCCCGGCGGTCAGAAGACGTCGAGCCTGCGCGGCCTCCCGGGCCAGGGCACCCGTCAGCAGCGCCTGCGGGGCGAGAGCTGGCTCTCGTGTCCGCTTGTCATGGGTCCCTCCATCTCCTCGCTCCTGCGAGTCTGCGTGACGCATGCGCGCCAGGCACTCCTGCAGACAAGCAGGCACGGTCTCTTGTCGCCACTGTCTGTGAGTCGGTCTAATCCTTCCTGAGACCTCACCTGACGCGGCAAGGGCCCGTGCGGGCTGCAGTCACGGCCAGCGGGCATACCTCGCATCCGGATCATGTGCAGTCCCTTACCCCGGTGTCGTGATTACGACGTAATCACGACGGAGCTGAAGTCATCAGCGTGCCGTCGTCGACTCTTCGAGGGGGCACCGAGTCGCTGTTGATGGGCCATGAGTGTCTGGCTCGTCCGATTCTCAGCCTCTTCTGGTGTCGCTGAGCGTCTAGCCGTATGGCCAAGCACGACGCTCAGGCCCATCCGCGCCCTCTGGCCTAGCGCTCCCAGGCCTGCAAGTCACGCCCCCAGCCGCTTGCCGGCAACGCAGATCCAACACACGCCTCCGCTGATCACGCAGTCACGATTGAGCGTGCAAGTGGTTTCCACGGGCCAGCCGCGAGTGATTACGCCGTAATCACTTCACCGGATCAACGGGCCAACCGTCGGCGTCGACGTGGCAAAGGCGGCTGTCAGGCCGGGTTGGGCCCGGAGATCACGAAGGGGTGCGGACACTCTGCCGGTTGACGAGCTTGTTCGCGGTCGCGGCCTGCTGTGACGAGGGCCTACTTCTTCTGCAAGACGGCCACCGCCGCCTCGCTCCACCGACAGGGATCGCTTGCCAGGCCAGCAGGCGCTCTGCCTTTCCGCGCACCTCAGGGAGCGGGCGCGCGTCGGGCTACCGGTCGCCGGCTCACGCCGAGATCGAGGGCGAGAGCGGCATCAGCGCAACCTTTCGCGTCGTGTAGCCGTGAAGGCAATGCAGTGCGTTCAGTAATGCAGCTTGGCGCAGACGAGGCGACCTTGCCCAAGTCCGGCTCTCCCGCGCCCTACCGAAGGGCTCTGCATGATGCCGTGCAGGGTCAACGACGGATGAAGAGTGATCCACCTCAGCATCAGTTCGCCTCACTGGGCTTCGCTGCACCGGACAGCGAACGACCGTCCATGCGCACCAGGCAGAAACGACCTAAGACGAGTTCTGTGAGCTTTGTCTTGAGTCGGCGACGTCACCGTCAAGGATCCGCCAACTGTCAGAGCGTGCCCGGCTGTCCATCGTCGTCGGTGCTTGCGGCCGTAAGGGCGGACAAGCCCATAAGCTCCAGGAGGCGCAGAGATGCGCCGTCACGTGAGTGATCGGCTACGGACCGCCGGATGTGTTCCGCTTCCCCCGGACGATCGGTGTTCTCGAGCAGATCAGCCAGGTAATCGGCAGCCATTGGTGCCCTGCGATCGAGAGCCTGCCGATACGCTTCCTCGGCCTCGTCCATCCGACCGGAGTACTCCAAGAAGTATCCGAGAGCCGTCACAGCCCAAGGGCTGCCCGTTGTAGCGCTACGCAAAGTCGCTTCTGCCTGCTCGAACCGTTCCTGATCCACAAGGAGAAAGCCCAGCACGGCTGCGGCATCCATCTCTCCGTGCTCAAGCGCCTCGCGGAGAACTTGCTCAGCTTCGTCGGTCCGATTGGTCCCTTGCAACAGCAGCCCGAGGGGCGGAGCCGCACGTGTGCTGGTGCCTGCGGCCTCGCGCAGAATCGACTCCGCCTCGTCTTCGCGGCCAGTCGCCAGCAGAAGTTTCCCGAGCGTCAACTGGCTCTCGATATCGCCGTGCTGCGCTGCATGGCGAAAGCAGTCCTCAGCCTCGGAAAGGCTGCCACGCTCGAGCAACATTGCGGCAAGATGCTTGGCCGGACATGGGCCGTCACTCTGCGCCCGTGGGCGCCAGAGGCTCGCAGCTTCGTCGGCGCGCCCGCGGTGCTGCAGGAGGTGGCCGAGTTGGCAGACCGCTGCGCGGTGGTCGGCGTGCACGGCGAGGCCGTAGTAGTGCTCTGCCTCGTCGAGTTCCTCTTTGGCTTGCAGGATTCTGCCCAGCTTGTATGCGGCACGGGCATGACCTCGGTCTGCTGCCTGCTGCAGATACCGCCTCGCTTCCGCCTCCCGTCCGGATGTCCGTAGAAGCAGTGCGAGTCGAAACGCGGATTCGCTGTGCTCGAGGTCTGCGGCATCCCGCCACCGAGCTTCTGCCGCTTGAGGTCTGCCGGTTTCACTCAGCAGGTTGGCTAGGTTGCAGGCTGCTTCGAGGCTGCCCTGTTCAGCTGCTCGGCGCCAGAACTCTTCTGCTTCGTCCATGCGTTGGGTCGCTTGCAGCAGGATGCCCAAGCGGTTACCCGCCTCACGATGTTTGCGTCGTGCGGCATCGCGCAGGTGCTTCTCGGCCTCTTTGCGGCGACCCAGATCGAGGAGCAGCGTGCCCAGATTGAAGGCTGCTGTGACCAGATGAGGTGCCGCCTTGCGCAGATAGCTCTCGGCCTTACTGCGTCGTCCCGTGTCGCGTAGCAGCTGTGCAAGGTTGTTCGCGGCCACCGCATTCCCCTGGTCGGCGGCCCTGCGGTAGCGCCTCTCTGCCTCCTCGACGCGTCCGGATTTGTTCAGCAACCATCCAAGCCTCACGGCAGCCGCAAGGTCACCGCCGTCGGCGGGGCCTCGGAACACGCTTTCGGCTTCCTCCATCCTGCCCAGTTTGGCGAGCGTCGTGCCCAGGTCGAGGCTTGCGGAAGGCAGCTGCGTCGCCGCTTCGCGCAGAAAGGGCTCGGTCTCCGCATGGCGACCCTGGTCGATCAGCAGGTGACCGAGGGTATGGGCGGACTCCAAGTGCCCGGCTGATGCTGCTTGCCGGAGGTAGGGCTCCGCAGCCTCCAGTTCGCCCCGTTGCCGCAGTGCAAGCCCCAGGTTCGCTGCGGCTACGGCTTCACCATGCTCGGCGGACCGCCGCCATAAGGCTTCGCCCTCAGCGGCGTGGCCGCTTTCGCGAAGCAGGTTGCCCAGGTTGACCATGGCGCCGGTGTGCCCGCGGTTACAGGCGCGGCGCCATGCCTCCTCGGTGATGTCGAGCAGCTCGGCGTGCAAGGCATTAAGACCGATCGCCACCAGCGCGTCGTCATCGGCGCACTCCAGAGCCATCGTCCAGGCATCGGCCGGAACAGGTGTGTCGCTGTGATCGACGAGGTAGTCAAACGCTTCCCACGAGGCCGGGTCCGAAGTGGGCTGGAGCATGCCGGTGACACCGAAGCGGACTCTCGTCGCCCAGTCCCAGGCCTGCTCCCGTGTTTCCGGCCTCAACAATGGCCCTGCGGCTTCGACACGAGCCTCGTGCAGCGCACTCAGGTCGTCTTCTCGGCAGGACAGCAGACCGGTGCGTAGCAAGTCCACGGCTGCGGCCACGAGAAGAGCCCCACTGGGATGACCTGCACCATGCGCCGCGTCATGCCACTCGGCCAGGAGAGCCGGCCCTGCGGCGAGATACTCCGCAATGCCGTAGGGACCGTGGCGGGCCAGGGCGTCGGCCACGCGGTCATCACTGCATGCCTCCGCACGGATCAGCTCGCCACTGCTCCACAGCCGGCTCACGCGCAGGGCGTCAGTCTGATTCAGCACCTGCGCCCCAACCGAAAGCGTCTCGCGCTCGGCACCGGGGTTGGCCGATGGCACAGCCCAGTTGGCGGGACGAAAGATGTCGTACTGCTGGGCACGCATCGTGGCGAGAACAGGAATGCGGGCCCGAGCCAGCCAGGCAACCACTGACGGTGTCAGACCAGCAGGCCCCAGGAATCTCTCCAGATCGTCAAACCACATCACGCAGAGCACGCCGGAGCGTGCGGCTGCCCGTGCCGCAGATTGGACTTCGGAACCCGTGGCCGGAGCGAGCACGCGGTAGTGGGGGAGGACTGCGCGCAGAGCCTCGAAGGCAGCTCTGGTCTTGCCTGCCGTCGAATCGCCCACCAGGAGAATGAATCCTCCGTTCTGCGCCGCCGTGACAAGCCGACGCTGCAGTTCGACATCAACGTCACGCTTCACGTACGGCGGAACGGCGTCGCCGGTGCTATCGGGACGAGCCCTGTGAGCACCCGCCTGCAGTGCATCCCACTGTCCGGCGAGCGGCCACTGATCCGGATCACGAAAGTACTCCGGGACGGCCCCCCACGAGGACCGCGCATCCAGAGCATCTAGCACTCTGCCCAAGTCGGCTGTGTCAGGCAGAGGATGCCTTGCTGTCGTTCGCGGGCCGACGCTCTCCGACCGCGGCGGATACAGGAACAGGTTGAACAGCTCTGTTGCCTTTCCCAGCCGGCGCTCAAGCAAGTCCACTGGCGTCGTCGCCTGAACCAGCCCAACGAGCACCTTCTCCGGTGGAGCCGCCACCCCACTCAAGTAGGCGGACAGTTGAGAAGTGCTGACGGCCAACTCGGTGGACAAGTCCTTCTGAGTCTTGCCCGATGCCTCCACCTGGCGCCTCATGAACAGAGCGAGGTTGCGCCCCTGAGCCGTGGCCGCTTTGACCTCAGTGCGCCACTTGCGCCCCCGTTTCGTCATCGCCGCCCCCGTCCGTCTGTGCGGTCCGTCCTGGACAACTACTTCCAAATCCGGAATGTACCTGCGCAATCCGGTGGGAGAAGGCCGGATTGCCAAAAAGTCCGCATCATCGGCGGTGCAGCGGCTGCAGCTCGTGGCCGCAGATCGAAGGGGACGATCATGCAGGACCTGCTGTCCGTACTCGCCGACCTACTTGCATCCGTGAGCGCACTATTGACCATCTCCCTTGAGGTGCAGCGTGCTCGCGCGGAGACCCGGTCCGCGATCGACGGAAACGATCGGGAGGCGAACGGGGACAAGTCTTAGCTTGCAGATCGCCGTCGTTCCGGCCCGCTGGTCATGCTGCTACTGAAGCGGGCCCGTCACGTACGGAGGGGCGCCGGCACAATGTGCCGGCGCC
>NZ_JBEOVB010000080.1:0-7293 GCF_040295245.1 Streptomyces sp. NPDC002884
CGGCTTCGGCGCCCGCCCCCTCATCCTCCTCAGCCGGCTCCTGCCCGACCGGACCTTCGACGCCCTCATCAAGCGAGGCTCCGGCGTACCGGCCTGACACCCCACCTCACGGACAAGGCCTACCAATGCCCACACCCGCCGAGACCCGGCCCCGAGCCCTCTTCGTGCTCTCCTCCGCCCGAACCCTGCCGCTGAGCAGGCCCACCGACCACCCGGGCATCCCCACCGGATTCTTCCTCGTCGAACTCGCCGCGGTCATGGCCGCCTTCGAGGACGACTACGACTTCGTTCTCGCCACTCCCGACGGCAACCCGCCCCAGCTCGACATCAACGGCCTGGCGCTCAACTTCCACGCCGGCAGTCGGTTGGGCAGCGCTACCGCACGCACCACCATCCAACGGGCCACGAAGCACTCCACCCCTGAGGCACTGCGTGCCAAGAACCCCGACCTGCTGGAACGCCGCGATGCGGAGCTGGCCCTTGCCCGGCGTCACCTCGGACGCATCCCGGTCTCCGAGGCCCTGCCCAGAACCGACAGCGAGGCCGTCTCCATCAGGGACGACGTCGTCGCAGGTTTCGAAGCCCTGCCGGAGCACCACTACCACTCGATCCCCGAGCTGATCCGACGGCACCGTGACCCGGACGACGACTTCTCCCTCGACAGCTTCGCGTTCGTCCACATGCCCGGCGGACACGCCCCCATGGTCGACTTCCACGACAACCCGTGGATGGGCGAACTGCTACACACCCTCCACGAAAGCGCTGTGCCGATCTCGCTCATCTGCCACGCCCCCGTCGCGATGACGTCCGCCCGCTACCGCGTCGACGACGAAGGCACCGTCACGACCGATGAGCAGCACCGGTTCAGGGGTGCGCGCCTCACCACCGTTGCCCGGTACGGCGAGCGGATGATGCTGGAGCTCCAATACCCCAAGGTGCCCGGCGAATCCACCCGCCTGCCCTACTACGTCGACGTCGCCCTGGATGCGGCCGGCTACGACGTCGACCTCACCCTGAACCCTTCCGCGGCCAAGGTCGTCTGGGACGACGAGCACACCCTGCTGACCGGCAACGGACCCCAGTCCGTCGACGCCCAGACCGAACACCTCCTGCGGATCACCGGGCGGACCCGGACGCCCTGACCCTTGATCTCCGGGGCCCGGCCGGATCACCACGCCCACCGGCGAGCCAACGCCGGACCCCCTGAGAGGCATCCCTGACCGACGGGTCTGCACCGAGAACAGGCACGGGCCCGCGGCGCGACATAGGATTTGCCAGCTGGCCTGTGGTCCCACGGATCACCGCCAGACCCGCGCCGGACACCGCTCTGCTCGACGGAGATGTCCGCCCTCCCGACGCCACCGCGTCACAGCCCGTCCCCCTCACCGCGGTCACAGCACCAGCCGGATGACGTCCGCGTCGGCACCCGCAAGCCGAACACCTGGACCGACGGTCCCACCGGCACGGAACCGACCGCCACCGTCGACCCCGGCAGCGCCATCGGCGGCGACCTGCGCAGCTACATCGACCGACCCCTTCGGCCACAGGGCACGGTCAGCCGTCCCCCGATCTCCAGCTCTCGGCCGGCGTCGTCATGGGATCCGGCAGGACAACGGATCGACCTCCTTGCCGAACCGGCCCCGCCCCGAGGCCTCTTCGCGCCCGCCGACCGAAGGGCGAGCACAAACATGACGACAGATCACCAAGACCTGTCCACGACGAGAAGGAGAACAATGCAATACGTGAAACTGGGCAGGAGCGGACTCGATGTCTCACAGATAGCCCTGGGCGGCATGTCCTTCGGAGACCCGAGCCGAGGTCAGCACTCGTGGACACTGGACGAGGACGACAGCCGCACCGTCATCCGCCGGGCACTCGACGCTGGCATCAACTTCTTCGACACGGCCAACCAGTACTCCGACGGTGCAAGCGAAGAGATCCTCGGACGTGTCCTGACGAAGGAGACACGCCGGGACGAAGTCGTGATCGCGAGCAAGGTGTTCGCCCCGATGCACGACGGCCCCAACTCATGGGGCCTGTCACGGAAGTCGATGATGACGGAACTCGACGCCAGTCTGAAGCGGCTCGGGACTGACTACATCGACCTCTACCAGATCCACCGCTTCGACCCCCGCACTCCGCTGGAGGAGACCCTCTCCACGCTCGACCAGATGGTGCAGTCCGGAAAGGTCCGCTATCTGGGCGCGTCATCGATGTACGCCTGGCAGTTCGCGAAGGCCCAGTACACCGCCGACCTCCACGGCTGGCACCGCTTCATCAGCATGCAATGCCACTACAACCTCCTGTATCGCGAGGAGGAGCGCGAGATGCTCCCCTTCTGCTCGGACCAGGGCGTCGGCGTGATTCCGTGGAGCCCACTCGCACGCGGACGGCTGACCCGTCCCAGGGGACAGGAGACGGCCCGCACACGCGACGACAAGTACGGCCAGGTCCTGTTCGACGCCACCACCGACGCCGACCAGCGGATCATCGATCGAGTGGCGGACCTGGCGGAGCGCCGCCGCCTCCCCGCGGCACAAATCGCCCTCTCCTGGGTCGCCGGTCGCCCCGGCGTGACCGCGCCCATCGTCGGCGTGTCCAAGAGCTCCCAGCTGGAGGACGCTCTCGCCGCGCTCGACGTGCAGCTCACCGACGACGAAGTCGCCTTCCTCGAAGAGCTCTACGTCCCACACGAGGTCACAGGTCTGCTGTGACCGCGTTGCCCCGGCTGATGCAGCCTGCGCATGCCGCACTGCCCGGGTCAGGGGAGCCCACGGCACAAACGCGCACGCCGCACAGACAGGCAGCCTGGTAGACCAACAACCCGAAAGTTCGTTAGAGGAGGCATTTCCCGATGAGCGTGACGCATGTCCATCACCTGAACTGCGCGTCTCTGCGCGGTCTGTCGGTACGGGGCCGGCACCTCGTCTGCCATGTGCTGCTGCTGGAGACCGAGCACTCGGGGCTCGTCCTGATCGACACGGGCCTGGGGACCGCCGACTACGCCGACCCGATCGCCCGCCTCGGCAGCGACTTCGTGCGGGGCTACGCCCGTCCGGAGATCGACGATTCGCTCGCCGCCGTCCATCAGATCCGCGGCCTGGGACTGGACCCGAAAGATGTGCGTCACATCGTCCAGACTCATCTCGACCTCGATCACGTCGGCGGCCTGTCGGACTTCCCAAACGCTGCGGTCCACGTGCATGAGACCGAGCTAGAGATGGCCGTGAGCCGACCGTCCTTCAAGGCGCGCCGCAGATACCGGCCGGGTATGTGGGCGCATGGTCCGGACTGGCGGACCTACCGGCACGGCGGTGAGGAGTGGTTTGGCTTCGATGCTGTGCGGGAACTGCGAGGACTCCCCCCGGACATCCTCCTCGTGCCGCTCTTCGGCCACACCCATGGACACTGCGGTGTGGCCGTCAGCAAGGGCGGTGAATGGATCCTGGCCGCCGGAGACGCCTACTTCGACGCCCGTGAGATCAAACAGCCGCGACGCAGGTGCGCACCAGGCCCCGCCCTGTTCCAGATGGCAGTCACCACAGAATTCACCAGCCGCCGGCAAAACCAGGACCGCCTCCGCGCACTGCACACCGACCACCCCGAGATCGAGATCTTCGCGGCGCACGAGCCCTTCGAGTACCTCCGCCTCCTCGAACCCGCCGACACCCCGGCCCACAAGAAGTTTCCCTCCGGTCCCTGAGAACCCCGAAAGCAACCAACCAGCGCGTCTCCGCACACGAGGACTAAAGGGTGTTGCACAAGGCTCTGAGCTGGGCATCTCTTCTGTATGGCTGGGGTTTTACGTGCTGAGCGGGTGTGGGTGGAGACGTTCACGGGGCTGCGGGTGACGCAGTTCTCGGGTTGAAGGTGGTGCGGGAGCGGGGCGGCAACGGCACGCTGCGGGGCCGGCCGTGGTCGCTGCCGCTGGCCGAGCGGGTGCTGATGGTCGCGGTGTACTACCGCACGAACCTGACCATGCGGCAGCTGGGCCCGCTGTTCGGCGTCTCTTCCTCGACGGTGTGCCGCGTCATCCGGCGGCTTGGTCGGTTGCTGGCGCTCGAGTCCGTCTGCCGCCCGGCTGATGCGGCGGACCGGTTGTGGATCGTGGACGGCACCCTGGTCCCGGTCCGCGACCGGCACGTGGGCTCATCGTCACGCAACTACCGGTTCTCCGCGAACGTGCAGGTCATCGTCGATGCCGACACCCGCCTGGTGATCGCCGCCGCACGCCCGGTGCCGGGCACCACCGCGGACGCGCACGCCTGGCGGGCCTCAGGGCTGGCCGAGCACTGCCAGGGCGTGACCGTTCTGGGTGACGGCGCCTACCTCAACTGCCAGATGGTGGTGCCGCACCGCAAACGCCCGCACCGGCCTCTGCTGCCGGGCGAGGAAGCCGACAATGCCGCCCACCGCAAGGTGCGTGCCCGGGTGGAGCATGTGATCGGCCGGATGAAGAACTACAAGATCCTCCGCGACTGCCGGCAGCGCGGCGACTGCCTCCACCACGCGGTCCAGGCCGTCGCCCTCATGCACAACCTCGCGCTCGCGTCATGACCAGAAGACTGCCTCCACGGGCCCTGACCTGCCCGAACACCGCCTTGTGCAACACCCTTTAGAGCAGTCGCCTGAACCCTTTCTAACCTGGTGGGAGTGTAAATCTAACGGCGGATCCGACGATCATGGGAGAGACGTCAAGTGACTGATATCGCCGTGGAGTTGGGGACCGTGGAGCCTGTCGAGCAGGACTTGTCCGGGCCGCCCGTGCCCGTGTCGGACGAGCAGTTGGTGGCGATGCTGGTGGAGCGGGCCCGGTCAGAGGGACTGCAGCTGACTGGGCAGGGCGGGCTGCTGCAGCAGCTGACCGAGCGGGTCCTGGAGTCCGCTCTGGAAGGTGAGATCGCTGATCACCTCGGCTACGAGAAGCACGGCTCAGCCGGCCGGGGCAGTGGCAACTCCCGCAACGGAGGCCGGGCCAAGACCGTGCTGACCGACGTCGGACCGGTCGAGATCAAGGTTCCGCGTGACGTGTCGGGCACGTTCGAACCGCAGATCATCAAGAAGTGGCAGCGCCGGCTGACCGGGGTCGACGAGATGGTTCTGTCGTTGTCCGCGAAGGGGCTCACGCACGGCGAGATCGCCGCCCACCTGGCCGAGGTCTACGGGGCCGAGGTCTCCAAGCAGACCATCTCCACCATCACCGACAAGGTGATGGAGGGCATGACCGAGTGGCGGAACCGGCCGCTCGACCGCGTTTACCCCGTTTTGTTCGTCGATGCGATCAACGTCAAGATCAGGGTTCTGGCGACGATCTTGTGATCCGGACGCTTGTGCAGGTCGTTTCAGATGTTCGCGATCATGCATCGCGTGCTCTCGTAATGTGCTGTTGGAGTTGTTTCCCTACCTGTCCGCGTTGCTGATCGAGGAGGTCCAGCGGCGGCCCGACAAGGTGGTGCTGAGGACGCGCGCGCGAGCGACGACCGCGGCTTGCCGGTGCGGCCAAAGCTCGGCACGGGTGCACGGCCGGTATGTACGCCGGCTGCGTGATGTCGCCGTGGGCGGGCTCGGCGTCGTGATCGAGTTAGGCATACGCCGCTTCCGCTGTGAGAACCCTGCCTGCACGGCGGTGACGTTTGCCGAGCAGATCGCGGGACTGACCACCCCGCACAGCCGACATACCCCGCAGCTGCGTGGGGTGTTGACGCAGATCGGCCTGTCCCTGGCCGGGCAGGAGCCCGTTTGGCGGCCGCGGTCGGCCTCACCGTGGGCAGGGATACGCTGTTGCGGCTGGTCAGGTCCCTGCCCGAGCCGGAGATCGGCGAGGTGGAGATCCTCGGGGTCGACGACTTCGCCTTCGGCAAGGGCCGCCACTACGGCACGGTCCTGATCGACATGGCCACGCACCGTCCGCTGCACATCTACGACGGCCGCGACGGGGAGGACCTGGCCGCCTGGCTCCGCGATCACCCAGAGGTGAGGGTCATTTGCCGAGACCGTTCCAGCGGTTACGAGGAGGGCGCTCGGGTCGGGGCGCCGCAGGCCGAACAGGTCGCGGATCGCTATCACCTGTGGGCCAACCTCGGCCAAGCGGTTGAGAAGACGGTCAACGCCCATCGCTCCCACCTGACCGAACCGCCTCCCGGCTCAGTCTCCGGCCCCGACCTCGTGGAGGTGGAACCCGAGGTGGTCCAGCCGCCGAAAGAGCTGAAGATCGTGATCCGGCTGCGTGAGCAGCATGCTGCCGCCCACGAACTGTGGCAGCAGGGGATGTCGAAGGCGGCGATCGGCCGGAAGCTCGGGCTGCACCAGGCCACCGTCCGCAAACTGGTCAACGCACGCTCCGCCGACGATGTCGTGGCCAAGAACCTCCAACGAGCGCATGTCGTTGATCCGTACGTCGGCTACCTGCACCGGCGCTGGAACGAGGGCGTCAGAAACGCTGCCCAGCTCTACCGGGAGATCAAGCAACTCGGTTATTCCTGCGGCGAGTTGGCTGTTCAGCGGCATCTGCGGCGTTACCGGACCGGGCGCGGACACGCACCCGATCCGGGACCGAAGCCTCCCTCGGTCCGCGAGGTCACCTCCTGGATCATGACGCACCCCGAGCACCTGCGGGACGAGGACGCTGACAACCTGCACCGGTTGCGTGAGCGTGATCCTGAACTTGACCGGCTCACTCTTCACGTCAGGAAGTTCGCCGCGATGATGACCGGACGGCACGGCGACCGCCTCGAAGACTGGATCATCGACGTCGAACAGGACAGTCTGGCTCCGCTTGCGGGCTTCGCCCGCAACCTCCGCCGCGACTTCGACGCAGTCCGCAACGGGCAAGTTGTCGCTTCAGCAAGCCGCCTTGATCGAGCGGCGCCGCCACCAGCATCGGGGCGGACCACGCCAGCCCGGCACCCGCGGAGGCGTCTTCCGGCAGAAGATCACCGATGCCGAACGCCTCCTGGCCGCAGTCCTCTACGAGCGCAAGCTCGGCACCCGACAAGTCCTGGCAGACGCCTTCGGCGTCAGTCTCGGCACCCTCAACAACGCGCTCAAAGACGCCCAACCCGTCCTCCGCGAAGCCGGAATCACCCTGCCTCCCGCCCAGACCCGCTTCGCCACCGGCGCCGAACTGCTGGCATCCATCGACCCAACACGCCGACAGGTTGATTCTTTACGGCTCCATCTGCTGCGGAACTCGTTCCGCTACGCCGCCCGTCAGGACTGGGACAAGGTCGCCAAGGCTCTCAAGCCCGTCTACACCGCACCCGGCGAGGACGCAGCCACGGAACGCTTCCTGGA
>NZ_JBEOVB010000081.1:0-6969 GCF_040295245.1 Streptomyces sp. NPDC002884
ATCGGACGCGGCGTGACCGTGTAGTCGGTGTCCGCGCCCATGGCGTACCACCAGCAGATGTTGGCGACCGTATAACCCGGGTACGCCCGACGCGCTGCGTCCCACAGCTTGTCACCCGCCACGAGGCCGTTGTGCTGCCGCCACAGCAGTACGTCGCCGAGCTCACGGAAATACCAGCCGTTGCCGACGATGCCGTGCTCCGCCGGAAGCGTCCCGGTCAGGAAAGTGGACTGCGCCGCACAGGTGACGGCCGGCAGGACGGTGCCCAGCGCGGCCTGCGAACCTCGGCCGGCCAGCGCCTTGAGATGGGGCATGTGCTCCAGAAGCGCGGGGGTCAGGCCCACCACGTCCAGGACGAGCAGGGGGGTGGGGCGGGTGGTCACTGCTGCTCCTTGAGTCCGAGGTCGGCCAACAGATCGGCCGCGAGGCGGAGTTCGGCGGCGATGCCGTCGGCGAGGGCGGCGGCGGTGGCGGGGCGGGAGCCGACGGGCAGCGCCTGCCAGGTGTACGTCTCGACCTCGAGGTGGCGGGTGCGCGGGTGCGGGCCGCCGACCAGGACGCTCAGGGTGTCGCGCAGCACGTCCAGGGTGGACGTCAGCGGTGGGGCGGGGGGTGCGTGCAGGGGGACGTGGAAGTGGGCGCGCCAGGGCACGGTGTCCGGCAGCGCGCCTCCGGTCAGGGCCTGGCCCAGGTCGTCGGTGCCGTGCAGGGTCCCGTCGACACGGGCCCGGGTCTGGTGCAGGAAGCGTGGTTCGTCGAAGGCGGCGAGCGCCGCGCGGACGGCCGGGTCACGGGGGTCGCCTGCGTGCAGGGCCGCGGACAGCTGGGCCTTGAACACGGTGACGCCGGCCCTGCCCAGGGCGGCCAGCGCGCCGACGGGCTCCTCGAAGCCGGTGGCGAGGTGGCAGGTGTCCAGGCACAGGCCGATGCGGTGGGCGGGCAGGGCGGAGAGCGGGGCGAGCGCGTCGGCGGTGGACTCCACCACACAGCCCGGTTCCGGTTCCAGGGCGATGCGGATCTGGCGCCCGGTGGCTTCGTACAGGTCGTCCAGGCGGCGGGCGAGTTCGTTCAACGCGCCATGAGCGCGGTGTGCGGCGCTTTCGTCGTAGCCGGTGCGCCAGGCCAGCGGCAGCGTGGAGATGGTGCCCTCGGTGACGTCGTCGGGCAGCAGCGCGGCCAGCAGCCGGGCCAGGTCGGTGGTGTAGTCGAGCCGCTGCGGGTCGCTCCAGTCGGGCCGGTAGACCCGGTACTTGACCTCTTCGGCGCCGAAGCCCTCGTAGGGGAAGCCGTTGAGGGTGACCACTTCCAGGCCGCGTCGGTCGAGTTCGGCGCGCAGCCTGCCCGGTGCGCCCGCGTCCGCGGTGAGTGCGTGGACGGCGTCCCGGGCCAGCCACAGTCCCACGCCCAGGCGTTCGACGCCCAGACGGCGGCGGACGGGTTCACAGTGGGCGCCGAGCTGGGCGACGACCCCGTCGAGGGTTTCGGCGGGGTGGACGTTGGTGCAGTAGGCGAGGTGGACGGTCGAGCCGTCCGGGTGGCCGAAGCGCACGGGTCACTCTCCGCCGCGCAGCAGGGAGTTGCCCTCGTGCAGTGCCGCGGGTGTGGCGGGCTCGAGGACGAGGCGGCCGCTGAGTCCGTAGAAGGCGACGGGGTTGCGCCACAGCACCTGGTCCACGTCGTCCTCGCCGAAGCCCGCCGCGAGCATCGCGTCGGCGACCCCACGGGTCTTCAGCGGGTCGCTGTTGCCCCAGTCCGCGGCGGAGTTGACCAGCACCCGGTCGAGTCCGTACTCCTTCAGGACGGCGACCATGCGGTGCTCGTCCATCTTGGTGTCGGGGTAGACGGAGAAGCCCAGCCAGCAGCCGGCGGCCTTCGCCTCCTTCACGGTCGTCTCGTTGAGGTGGTCCAGCAGGACCCGCTCGACGGGCAGTTCGGACTCGGCCACGACGTCCAGGGTGCGACGCAGTCCGGCGAGCTTGTCGCGGTGCGGGGTGTGCACCAGGGCCGGCAGGGCGTGGTCGGCGGCGAGCTGGAGCTGGGCGGCCAGGGCGTTGTCCTCGGCGGGGGTCATCGAGTCGTAGCCGATCTCACCGACCGCGACGACACCGTCCTTGAGGAGGTAGCGCGGCAACTCATCGAGGACGGGCAGACAGCGCGGGTCGTTGGCCTCCTTGGGGTTGAGGGCGATGGTGCAGTGGTGGGCGATGCCGTACTGGGCGGCGCGGAAGGGTTCGAAGCCCAGCAGCGCGTCGAAGTAGTCCAGGAAGCTCTCCGGTGAGGTACGCGGCTGGCCGAGCCAGAAGGAGGGTTCGACCACGGCGCGCACCCCGGCCGCGTACATCGCCCGGTAGTCGTCGGTGGTGCGCGAGGTCATGTGGATGTGCGGGTCGAAGATGCGCATCAGGCTTCCTTGGCGGCGAGGTCGAGGGCGAGAGCGAGGGCGTGGTGCAGGTCGTCGGGGACGGGCCGGGCGGCGGCGGTGCGCTCCGCGGCGAAGTCGGCCAGCATGCGGGCGAGTTCGCCGTCTCCGCGGGCGCGGTCGGCGAGCCCGGCGACCGCGGCCAGCGGTACCTGGGTGAACAGGCATTTCAGGACGGCGTGCCGCCAGGCGTGGGCAGACAGGTGCACGGCGGCGTAGGGGCCGACGGCCGCCGCCACGAGCCGGGTGTCGTTGGCGCGCAGCGCGTCCTCGACCAGCGCCACGCCCTGGCCCGGCGTGAGGGGCAGATGGGGCAGGGCGAGCAGCACGGCGCGGCGTTCCGCGCCGCTGCCGTGCTCGTAGAGGCGGGCCACGGCGGCCGCGTCGGGGCAGGCGGTGCGCAGCAGCAGCACCCTGGCCGCCTCCGCCGCCTCCGGACCGGCACACACCCGACCGGCCGCGGCGAACCGCAGCTCCCACGCGGGCATGCCCCGGCGGGCCGTGGCGTCCCTGGCGGGGGCCGTGGCATCCCGGACGGGGGACACGGCGTTCCCCGCCGGGGGCTCGGACGCCCGGGCGTCGGGGGATGCGGGATCCCTCGCGGGAGGCTCGGCGGTGTCCTGGTCGGGGCGCGCGGCGGCGCGTGCGTCGGCGAGCGCGGCGTCGAGCCAGGCGGTGGCCTCGGAGCCGAGACGGGCGGACAGTTCCTCTCGGGTGACCGACATACGGGTTTCCTTACGCGGACGGCGGCGGGGAGACGGTGGCGGGCGCGTTGAGCCGGGCACGGAGGAACGCCATGGAGGAGCGGGCGAGTTCGGGTCCGGCGTGTGAGTGTCGGGGCAGTTCGACCACGGTCAGCCCCTGGTATCCGGTGGCGTCCAACGCGGCCAGGACGGGCGGGAAGTCGATCTCACCGTCGCCGAAGGGCAGGTGCTCGTGGACGCCGCGGCGCATGTCCTCGATCTGCACGTGCCGCAGCCACGGCCCCGCGGCCGTGACACAGTCCGCCGGCGCCGACGGCTCCAGGCACTGGCAGTGGCCGATGTCGAGCGTGAGTCCGAGCAGCGGATGGTCTCCGAGCTGCCCGCGCAGCCGGTGGAACCCGGCGAGTGTCTCCACAAGGTGACCGGGCTCCGGCTCGATGGCCAGCGGAACTCCCGCCCGTACCGCGGCCTCCAGGACCGGGGTCAGAGAAGCGCCGAGCAGATCCCAGGCGGCCGCCTCACTCGTTCCCGCGGGACGGACGCCGCTGAAACAGTGCACCGCGTGAGCACCGAGGTCCGCGGCCACCTGCACGGCGGTCACCAGCAGCGCGATCCGCGCCGCCCGGCCCTCGGGCTCCGCGTCCAGCAGGGTGGGGCCGTGCTTGCGACGCGGGTCGAGGACATAGCGGGCGCCGGTCTCCACGGTGACGGACAGCCCGAGGGCGCCGAGCCGGTCGGCGACCCTCGCGACGCGCCCCGCCAGGCCGGGTCCCACCGGGTCGAGGTGCATGTGGTCCAACGTCAGCCCGACGCCGTCATAGCCGAGTTCGGCCAGTATCCCCAGGGCGTCGTCGAGCCGCAGATCGCTCAGGCCGTTCGTGCCGTAGCCAAGACGGACACTCATGTGGGGCTCACCTTCCCCGCGAGCCGGCGCGCCGCAGGCACGAGCGCGGCCAGCAACGCGGCGGTCGCGGGCGCCCCGGAGCGCGCCGCGAGGGCCGCCTGGAGTGGGATCAAGGCACGGATACCGCCGCCCACGGCCCGCTGGGTCAGCGGCGGCGACGGATTCAGCACGGCGTGCACCAACGGCCGCCCGGCCGTGACCACATACCCCCCGGCCAGCACGGCCCGGCCGAGCCCACCAAGCCCACCCGGCACGCCCGGCACACCGCGCAGGCCGGGCACGCCGAGCGCATCGGGCGCACCGGGTGCAGCGGGTACGCCGGGTGCGCCGACCCGCCCGCTCCGGCGCCGGAGGGCGGCCGGGCCGGTGTGCCCACCGGAGCCGACGAGGGTGCCGAGGACGGCCGTCACACCGAGCGCGGCGAGCGGCCCGCCCCGCACACCGCCCCGCGTCTCGGCACGCGAGACGGTGGTGAGCGCGTAGGTGTGAGCGCCGAGCACGGCAGCGGGCAACAGCGCCCGCCGCACCGCAGCGGCGGCGCCGGCCGGCGGGGCGGCCACCGCGATGTCTGCCCGGTGCCTTGCCGGAGCACCTGCGGACAGACCGGCCAGGGCGCCTGCCAGACCGCCTGCCTGACGCCGCCCGGCTGCCCGAGGCTGCCCTGCTGACGGACGCTGCCCGGCCGATGTGCGCTGCGCGGCTTTACCCGGGCCGGCGGTACTCGGGCCGATGTTGCTCGGGCCGGCAGTGCTCGGGCCGGCGGTGGCCACCGCGCCCAGGAGCAGATCCAGGGCGCGGGCCGCGGCCATCGCCGCCGGGCCCGCCGCGGTGTGCTTCAGCCGCAGGTCGTAGGCCCATACGGTGCCCGCGAGAGCGGTGGCGCACAGTGCCGCGGGCCGACCCGCGGCGAAGCCCAGGCCCAGGCCCGCGCCCGTGAGTACGGCGGCCGCCGCCAGCGCCTGCCCGGGAGCGATACGGCCCGAGGGAACAGGCCGGTGCGGACGCTCGGCGGCGTCCTCGTCGCGGTCGGCCCAGTCGTTGAGCGCCATCCCCGCCTCGTACAGGCACAGCGAGGCACCGGCCGCCAGAGCGGTGGCGGCACCCGGACGCCGGCCACTCGCCGCAGCTCCGGCCAGCACGTCCCCCGGAACGGTGAACAGCGCCGAGACCCGCAGCAGTTCGGCCCAGTCGCGCAGCTCGCTCACCGGCCGCCCGCCAGCCGCGCGGCGAAGGCGACCAGGGCGTCGTACTGCTCGGCCAGCGCCGCAGAGCCGCCGTCGGGATCCTTGAAATAGAAACCCAGCTCCGCTAGGCCGCCGGCGATCCCCGTCTCGTGCGCGCGGGCCGCCAGCCGCGCCAGATCGAGGACGAGCGGTGCGGCCAACGCCGAGTCACAGCCCTGCCAGATCGTCTGGAGCACCATCCGTGAGCCGAGGAACCCCTCGAAGGCCACATGGTCCCAGGCCGTCTTCCACTCACCCAGTGCGGGCACCTCGTCGATGTGCACCGCGCCCTCGGGCAGCGCACCCAGGTTGTCCTCGAGGACCCGGTTCTTGCCCGCGTTCTTCGCGGCGGCCGCCGCCGGATCGGCCAGCGCCGCCCCGTCGCCCCCGCCCAGCAGATTCGTCCCGGACCAGGCCCGCACAGCCAGAGCGCGCTGACGGAACATCGGCGCCAGCACCGCCCGCAGCAGGGTCTGCCCGGTCTTTCCGTCCCGGCCCGCCCACGGTACGTCCGCCCGCGCGCGCAACTCCTCCAGCGCCGGATGCCCCACCCCCGCCGAGGGAGTGAAGTTCACATACGCACAACCCGCCCGCAGCGCCGCCGCGGCGTACAGCGAACTCGCCGGCAGCCGCCCGCCCTCAACCGCGACCGGCTCGGTGGAGGCGACATTGACCACCACCGTCCGCGCCAGTCCTCCGCGCCGGGTGAACGCCTCGATGTCCGCCGCGAACGCCGCTATCAGCTCTTCGTCACCGCGGCCGTCACCCGCCACCGGCCCTCCCGGCCGGATCTCCCCGTCGGCCACGGCGAGTTCACGGCGCACGGCCCGCACCAGCCCGTGCGGCAGAACGCCCTGCTCCGCCAGTACCTCGGCCCGCTTGACCAAGGGCCAGTCCACCGTGTCATGCCCACCGAACACCAAGGACGACAGCTCGGGCAGTCCCGCCGCGGCGAACTCCTCGGTCTCCGTGACCAACCCCGTCGCCGGATACAACCCCGCCACCAGCCCGGCACAGCCCGCGACCACGGTCGTGGCGACCGACCCACGCGCCCCGACCAACCAGACGCCCGTACCCCCCACCGCACCGCCGGCAGCAGCGGCACCAGCAGCGGGCGACTCGGCGAACTCAGACACGACAACCTCCCGAAACGACGTCAGCGATGACAAACGAAAACCACCCGAACCACAGGCACACAGGACTCGGCACACTGCCGGGCAAAGGGGACGACGGGGAGCCGGAGAATCAGACCGCGAGCAGGTGAAACGGTCGGCAGGGCTGTGCCGCCGGGCGATCAGGGAACCCGCACCCGCTCGACCAGAGACAACCTGCACCTCCTGACATGCATTCGGAAGCGGAATCCTTTCCGGCGGCAACATCACCGACGGTCTCCTCACCGCCCTCCACGCCGGAATACGGGGCGATTTCCCGGCATGCTAGTCCGCGCGCCTTGCGGAATGCGGGGTTCAGCCCGCTCACCACAGGCCTCGGTGGACCGTTCCTCCAGGAGATTTCAAGTCCGCCCGCCGGTAAGACCGTTGGGCAGGCGAGGCCTGAGCCGTGACGGCCGGACGCGGCGGCGGCCCCGGAAGGGCGAGTGGTTTCCCGCCGCGGACCGCATTGTTCCGGTTCCGTTTTCCGGTCGGTTCTCGAATACGGCTGGAGAACCGCTCGGCACCGCCTCGCAGCCCTCTCCACAAAACCTTCAGACCCCCTCGC
>NZ_JBEOVB010000082.1:0-6848 GCF_040295245.1 Streptomyces sp. NPDC002884
ACGCAAGGGCAGTCACTTCCTCGCCTTCCTCGGCCTCGCCGCAGCCCTGACCTGCTACAAGAAGCTGGCGAAACTCGCCACGTGAGACATCCTCTAAGGATTCTGCCAGGTTCATGCCGCTCTGGCCCGCGAGGAACACGAGGTGGCCCCGCTGCACGGTCGAATGCCGCATGCACCAGGTCGGACTGCGGGACCTGAGCCGGGCCGAGAGCCCGCGCATCACCGAGCCCACCCGAAAGACCGACCGGTCTGCCGACCTGGTCGAGCGACAGTTCACCGCAACTTCCCCGAACCAGCTGTGGATTACCGACATCACCTACATTAAGACTACTCCGGCTGGGCCTACGCGGCCTTCGTCATGCCGTCTTCTCCCACATGGTCGTCGGTCGGCAGGTCGTCACCAGCCTCTACCGCTCTGGAGATGGCGCTCTGGCGCCGCCGGCACACCAACGCCAACCTCACGGGACGTAGGGGCGTACTCCAGCGTGGCCAGGACCAGTTCCGCGTCCGCTCGGGCGGAGGTCTCCCAAGCCATCACCCGGCAATAGGACGCGTCCCGGATCGCCTTGTGCCGCAGCGACCCCTGGCCGGTCGAGATCATCGTCCGGTCGGTTGCCCCACGCCTGGTTCGGCGCAGGCGCCGTAAAGTCCCGGTTGACCAAAACCGGGGCGAGCCTGGCCTCGGGATCCCGGCGCGTGAAGTCTGTGCGCCACGGGTTGACGCCCGTCAGGTCGGCTTCGCGCACCAGGCGCTCGATCCGCTTACAGCCCACGCGTGTGCCCTCGCGTTTCAGCACTGAGCCTCTTCAGCCGCTCGTCCGGCGAGTGAGGGTCCCGAGTATGTTGACGATGCCTCCAAGCAGGGCAGTTGCTGTCCTTGCCGGGCCGAGCTGCCGAAGCGACGTCACCCGATCGGTTACCACACTGAAAAACCTCACTGAGCGTTTTCAGCTTGGCCACTGATCGAGTGACACCGGTCAGGTCGAGGTGAGGTGCCACAACGCACAAAGCCCCCGTGCCGTTGAGGGAGGTGTTCGACGTCTCAACCCACCGGCACAGGAGCCCTGTTGGTTCCCTAATCCGTAGATAAGCGTCCCAATGGAGCGGAAGCTTGTGGGGATGCTCGAGTAGAGGGCTGCGATGCCTGCGGCGAACCGGGTCTGCTGAGTGGGTGGTTCGTGATCCTATGAGTGGTTCTGGTGTCGCCTGATGGTGTGGACGAAGCCGGAACGTTCCGGTCCGGTGCCGGTGGCCTGCTGGGATCGGTGGGATGAGTGAACGCAAGCCGTACCAGAGCGACTTGTCCGACGAGTAGTGGGCGTTGATCGAGCCGGTGATCACGGCCTGGAAGAACCGGCACTGTTCCGTGAGCGGCCACCAGGGCCGCTATCCGATGCGGGAGATCGTGAACTCGATCCTCTACCAGTCCCGGACCGGCTGTCAGTGGGCCCTGTTGCCGAACGACCTGCCGCCGAAGAGCGCGACGTACTACTACTTCGCCGCCTGGCGGGACGATGGCACCGACCAGCAGATTCATGAACTCCTGCGCTGCCAGGTGCGGGAGAGGAACCGGCGGTTAGAGGACCCGACCCTGGTGATCCTGGACACCCAGAGTGTCCGGGCGGCAACCGGGGTCCCCGCGGTCACGACGGGTAAAGACGCCGCGAAACGGGTGCCTGGCCGCAAGCGGGGACTGGCCGTGGACGTCCTTGGCCTGGTCATCGCTGTCACCGTGGTGGCCGCGAGTGTCCACGACAACGCCGCCGGCATCGCTCTGCTCGACCAGGTCGCCGTCGCGGTCGGCGGCTCGGTCAGCAAGGCCCTGGTCGACCAGGGCTTCAAGAACCAGGTCGTCACGCACGGGGCCGCCCTCGGCATCGACGTCGAGATCGTCCGGCGCAATCCTGAGGAGGGGGGATTCGTTCCGCAGCCGAAACGATGGCGGGTGGAGCAGACGTTCGGGACCCTGATACTGCACCGGAGCCTGGTCCGCGACTACGAACACCGCCCGGCCTCCTCCACCTCACGCGTCTACTGGGCCATGACCCACGTCATGGCCCGTCGGCTCACCGACGCGAGCACGCTCACCTGGCGCGATCCGCAGGTGGTCAGCGCGTGAACCTCAACCCCCTCCTTCAGGCGCTCGACCTTCAGGAAGACGCAGCCCGGGCCCTGACCGACGATCTCCGCACCCAGATCGACACCCTTCAGACCCAGCTCCGCGAGGCCGAACTGCGACTGGAACACCTCGCCATCACCCGCACGACCATCACTGGCCTCGCCGACCGAATCCCGGTCCACAGCCCCGACCCATCAGGGAGTCCGGAGCTGCCCGAGCACCCGGACTACCCGCGCATCCTCGCCGTCTTCAACAGCACGACCGCCCCCCTGACGGCCCGCGACATCTGTCAGGCCCTCGACTTCGAGCTCCTGCCGAAACACATCGAACGCACCCGAGCCAAGATGAAACGCCTGGTCACACTAGGATTCCTCACCGAGTCCGAGCCCGGCACCTTCAGCAAGAAGCAGTAACCAAGCCCGGAACAGACAACTCACGAACCGCCCACTGACACTCAAGCGCTCCCTGATCCGGCACCGTTGCTCCCAGCACGCGGCACGCGGCATCGTGGGAGGACGAGAAATGCGGGAGGGCATATGGAAGAGTCACAATGGGACCAACGGCGGATCTCGACCAGTGGCAGGACGCTGCGGTGGCCCAGAGCGTTTCTTGTATTCGCCCTAGTCGATCTGACTTGGGAGATCGTCAAAGCCAATCTGAATGCCAACGTCCGTGACGACTGGCCGTGGCGGCTCACGGTGCTGGACGCCTCGACCTGCGCAGCCGTGGTAGCTCTGCTTGCCGGCATTATCGTGACTCGCAGTCAGCTCTCGCAAACCATGCAGCCCGCGCTGAGTTGGTCTGGGACCGAGGGGCGCAGCGGCGAACTCAACGATTCGCTGAGGACGGTCTCCCTGGTCAACGCGGGCGGGGGTAGAGCCGTGATCCACTCCGTCGCTTACCGGATCCAGACCTCTCCGACAGGCTCGGGCATTGCCGTCATCCCTTTCGCCTGGGTTTCCTGGGCCAAGGCCATCGAATCGCTGGCGTCGCTGGGGCTCAACTGGGACGACGACTACTTCATGCTGCACCTCGGTTCGGGTGCGGCCGTGCCGATGACCAACGTCAGCAGAGAAGGTATGGAACTGCTGGCTCTCGGCTCCAAGGCTCTCGAGAGAATCTCCGTACTGGACATCAGAATCCAGGTCATAGACGCCCTAGGAGACATCTACGAGAGGAACTTGCAATGTATTCGACCGGTTTCTGTGCCCGCCCCCGCGAGGGCTGTCTGACGCTGGAGGGGCCCCCAGGCCGAAATCCACGATCACCCTGGCCACACTAGGAATCCTCAGCGCGGCCGAGCCCGGCACGTTCAGCAAGAAGCAGTAACCGAGACCGAAACGGACATCAACTTACGAACCGCCCGCTGAGACCTCCGCGTAGAGCGGCGCGCGGTCCTCGTACTCATGGTGGCAGCTGCGTGGGCGTCGGACGGACGCCTATTGGTTCCCCGGCCTCGGAGCCCAAGGATAGATCGGCGGCGCCGGCGCCCGTGCACCCGTCACCGTCCAGCAGGTGTTGGCGTCCGCTGGTGCTGGACGGACGTTTGACGTCCCTCCCGGCACGCGAGGCCTACCGAAAGATCGGCGCCGTCCAGCGCCGCCGGGCATCAACACCCTCCGCTTGATCACTCGTTGGTGTTGGCGGTGCGAGCCCGCTCCACGGTGACCTCTTGTGAAGCCCGAGCCGTTTGAGCTCCCGCAGAGACTGAGGCCCGTGGGACGAGCTGGTGCCACGAACGGCTACTGAGGTGGCGGACCGGCCAGAAGGGCTGAGTCCTGGGATTAGGTCGCTGCGTGGCCCTCATGAGCTCGTGACCAGCAAGAACAGTACGACGGAGGGGAAAGACTTGATCTACTGCGGCATTGACTGGGCGGAACGCACGCACGACATCGCCCTGGTCGACGACAGCGGCCAGTTACTGGCCAAACGGCACATCACCGACGACGCCGCCGGCTACAAGATCCGCTGGACCTGCTCGCCGAATACGGCGACACCGAGGAGAACCCGGTCCCGGTCGCGATCGAGACCTCCCGCGGCCTGCTCGTCGCAGTGCTACGGACGGGCAAGCGGCAGGTCTTCGCGATCAACCCGATGGCCGCCGCCCGCTACCGTGACCGGCACAGCGTCTCCCGCAAGAAGTCCGACTCCGGAGACGCCCTGGCCCTGGCCAACATACTGCGCACCGACATGCACGCCCACCGGCCACTGCCGCAGGACAGCGACCTGGCCCGCGCCCTCGCCGTGCTCGTCAGAGCTCAGCAGGACGCCACGTGGAACCGGCAGCAGATCTCCAACCAGCTCCGCTCCCTGTTGCGCGAGTACTATCCGTCCGCCCTGGCCGCCTTCGAGTCGTGGAAGAACGGTCTGTGCCGCCGGGAGGCACACGAACTCCTCAAGGCGGCACCGGCACCGACGCGGGCTGCGAAGCTGACACGCACGCAGCTGCAGGCCGCACTCAAGCGCGCCGGTCGCAAACGCGGCGTCGAAGCCGAGGCCGAACGGCTCCGTGAAGTCTTCCGCGCCGACTGGGCCCACCAGCCGCCGCTGGTCGAGGACGCGCTCGGCCAGCAGATGCTCGCGCTCCTGGTCCAGCTCCAGGCCGCCTGCAGGCGGCCGACAATCTGGCCGAGGCGGGGGAGGAAGCTTTTCCTCAGCATCCGGACGCTGAGATCATCCTCAGCTTCCCCGGCCTCGGCATCCAGCTCGGTGCCCGGGTGCTCGCCGAGATCGGGGACGACCGAAACCGCTTCGCCGATGCCCGGGGCCTGAAGGCATACGGCGGGGCTTCCCCCATCACCAGGGCCTCGGGCAAGAAGTCGAGCATCACCCGCCGGTGGGTGAAGAACGACCGCCTCAACCACGCCGGCTACCTCTGGGCCTTCTGCACGATCACCGCCTCACCAGGCGCCAAGACCCACTATCGCAGGCGCCGCGACGGCCACGGAGACTGGCACGCAGCCGCCCAGAGGAACCTCTTCAACCGCATGCTGGCCAGCTCTACCACTGCCTTCAGCACCGCAAGCTCTTCGACGAGCACACCGCCTTCCCCGTCGAACTCGCCGCCGCAGCTTGACGTGTTGAGCGCCTGAGGTGTCTATCCTGCCGCACTCGACCTCCCTCACGCCCTGGTCGAGTGGGTCACCATGCTCATCGTCACCCGCGAGGGTGACCGCCGCTGCAAGCTCCCGCCGCACCAGCGTGCGCTCGTCGCTCTGGTGTACCTGCGCCGCCACGACCCTCTCACCCGGATCGCGGCCGGGTTCGGGATATCCGTCGGCACCGTCCACGCATACGTCAGCAGCGTGACCCGCTTGCTCGCCGAACGAGCCCCTGGCCTGCTCAAACGCTGCGCGAGCACGATCCGGACTTCGTCCTGCTGGACGGGACCCTCGCCGAGTGCGACCGCGTCGGCGACAGCCGGGCGGACTACTCGGCCAAGCACCGCCGGCACGGAGTGAACGTCCAGGTCCTCACCGATCCGGCCGGCGAGCTGCTGTGGATCTTCACTGTATGCGCGCGCGGCAAGCCGCAGATGCTGCGAGATTCGGCGTGGAACTCCTTGATTCGCTCAGCCAGCTCGACGAACACCGCTGTTCGCACGGATGTTTCCCGGCGCTGCGCCAGCGGAGTCGGCGGAGGAGGCGATGTGCAATTCCCGCAGGACGCAGTCTGACCCCCAGGTGCGGGCGTTCATCGAGCAGCCCCGTCACCTGGGCCGGGGCGGGTCGAGCCGCACCGCGAAAGAAGGGCTGAGGCCGTCGGCAGGACCTCATTCGCCTGCCTGAGCTGGGTATTCTCCCTGTGTAACGTGGCGAGCTTGGCGCGTCAGTGGTCAGCCGAACCATCCCGCTCGCTGGCATCGGCCTGCCGGATCCAGCCGCGTAGGGCATCGGGAGCCTTGGGGGCAGATGGTTCTCTCATGAGAACCATCTGCCCCTCTGTCACCACCGTCCGCATCTCGGGGGAACCTCACGCCGCCCCCGTTGAACTCTCCTGGGCAAAAAACGTTGCAGTTGGGGGATCCTAATTCCCATGCAAGCAAAAGAACTCTTCATGCACAGGATAGCGACATGCAAAAACAGCCAGCCGACCGGCAGTGGAATGCACCAACTCCTTACAGTGCAAGCCTGGCCGAGCAGCAGCGGAATCAGCTCAAGGCGACGATAAAGGATGCTGCGGCAAGCAATCCGTTCCATAGCGCCCCTTCCGCCACGCACTCCCAGCTCGAAAACACCTACCCACCCAAGACCGCCATCGGGCCTGAGCCAGCTCCCGGACACAGCGTCACGAGAAGCATGGATCAGTACAGCAGAAGACTGGCTGAGCTGCATTGGAAGCAGCTCACCCATCCTCGGTCCACCTCTCCTCAGCCCAACATCGAGTTTGTGCCGCACCCCATGGATCAGTACAGTGCGCGCCTGGCCGAGCTGCAGCGGAATCAGCTCAAGGCGACGATAAAGGATGCTGCGGCAAGCAATCCGTTCCATAGCGCCCCTTCCGCCACGCACTCCCAGCTCGAAAACACCTACCCACCCAAGACCACCGTCGGGCCTGAGCCAGCTCCCGGACACAGCGTCACGAGAAGGCCACATCGATGATGAGTTCCCCACCGAGGAGCCGGGAGGAGCCTTAGACTTCATTTCAGTTGGTGAGTCTGCGGTGGCATATGAGGGTCGCGGCGATGGCGGTGAAGGCGAGGAAGTGTTCCGGCTTTCGCTCGTAGCGG
>NZ_JBEOVB010000083.1:0-6677 GCF_040295245.1 Streptomyces sp. NPDC002884
CGCTGACGGATGTATTTGCCTATGCCCAGGCCGAAGGCGCCGAGCTGCGTTTGGACGCCACCGAGATCCAGATCCGGCGGCCACCGGCCAGCCGCAGCGGACGCCGTGCCTTCGTCTCGGGAAGGAAGAAGCAGAACACCATGAAGGCCACCGTCATCGCCGACTGGCGAGGCCGCACGTTATGGACCGATGCCCTGCGACCTGGGCGTATACACGACGCCACGGCCCTGCTGCTACCCCTGCTCCCGCCCCGACCTCGTACGGCCGGGCAGATGGCCGGGATGACCGCGATCGTCTTACACGACCTGGGCAGTCGTAAGGAATCCCGCGCCTGGTCGCCACGGCCGCCCGGGCCGCCGCCGAATCCGGCGACGACCAACTGCACGCCTGGGTCCTCGCCCGCGAGGCGATGGTCCCGCTCAACTACGGCGCCCCGACGGCGGCCGGCCTCGCCGAACGGGCCCGTCACGTCGCCGGGCACCAGCCCACCGCCGCGGCGACCCTGGCGGCCGCGGTCGCCGCCCGCGCCTACGCCCTCAAACCACCAGAGCGACCAGGCCCGCGCCGCGCTCGAAGCCGCCAACGCCCTCATGGACCGGCTCCCCGAGGGCGAGTGGTCGGACACGTGGCTGACGTACGGCGAGCAAAAGCACCACGTCCACCTCAGCCACGCCTTCACCACGCTCGGGGACACCCGCCTCGCCCACATCGGCCAGGAGCGCGCCCTGGAACTGTCCGCGCCGACCAGCACCATGGCAGTCCAGGTCGAGGTGGTCGATGTCGTTGATCTCGACGTCACTGAGGCCCTGTGCGCGCACGCCGTCCTGGAAGTAGATGTCCCTTGAAGCCTTCGGCGATGATCGCGCGCATCTCCTGGTCGTCGGCGCCCTGGTCGCGGGCGTCGATAGATGACCCAACGAGGCCCCTGAGCAGCGTGGTTGAGACGTCAGACATCTCGATCAACTGCCCGAGGGCTTCGCTCGTTGCGCTTCACGGACCGTCACCCGATCGGTGGCCCTCTCAAAGAAGCTCAGTGAGCCTTTTTGCAACCTGGCCGTCAACGTCGCTGGCAATGCTGAGGGGCGCTTCCGGGTCATCGTGACCGACTACAGATCCGCTGATCATGACCTCGCCGCAGATCAAAGTGTTTAGCCGTCAGCAAGCGTTGACCGGCACAGACATGAGGTTGGAAAAGGCTCAGCCTCGATCGACAGCCTCGCCAAACGCATAACGGACGAAACCACGCCAACCTGGCTAGGAACCCACTAGGGCATACAGGGCGATACGCCTAGATCAAATGCCCTCTCAGGGGGCGTTTGAGGGAAAGATTCACGCCCTTGAACTTCAACGGCCCTACAACCGTCGAAGCTCCAAGAGAGCTCAACCCCGACCATCCCATGGAGTCGTCATGCCTAAGACACCTGCGGAGCGCTCCGCGATTGCCAAGGCCGCCGCAGCCGGCAGGACACCGGAGCAGCTCGCCCAGATCTCCCACAACGCCTCAATCGCCGGCATAAGGCGTTACCAGAATCCCGCAGAGCGCCAAAAGACTTCAGTCGCTGCCCGGAATGGCTGGCTGACACGACGGGCGAACACTGCCGCCGCTGCCGCCGCTGCCGCCCTCCTCGACCTGGCAGCTCAGCCGCCCGCTGCAAGCTCGTCCAGCACTCAAGCGGACGGGGCCCAAGCGGCAGCGTCATCATCAGCTCCGGCGAATACCTCTACAGCCCCTGCTCTGCCAGTTCCTCAAAGCACATCAACCCACCCTCATCCCAGTAACCTGCCACGCCTCAAGGACTTGTTTCCTGACTTGCTAGGGCCTCAGTCGTCCCAGCAGCAGCACCGCCCGCAGTCTCCGCGCAGCGGCTCCCGCCGCTGACCAAACAGGTACCACCCAACCCCCCCCACCTGGGACCGACGGGACTGTCCAATCAACGGCTCTGGCCCGTAGTCGGTGGTGACGCTGGGTGTCCGTCAGGGCAGGAGGATGCGGTGGCGGAGGAGGTCGAATCCGGCGCGTCCATGCATCTGTCTCATGATCCTCTTGGTACGGGTGTTGACGCCCTCGGTGCGGCCGTTGTGGTAGGGCAGAGTGAGTCCGGCGTTCACGGCGGGCCGGTCTATTTCGAGGCCATTGGTGAAGCTGTGCAGGTGGGGCAGGCCGACGGCGCGGGCGGCTGTGATCCACGCGGTGAGCTTCGCGTCGTTGCTCTCGGCCGGTTTGAGCAAGGCGGCGAAGCCGCGGACGAGATCGGCGAGTGCGGTCATCTCCGGGCAGGCCGCGGTGATCTTCTCCAGCAGGGTCAATTCCTTCGGGCGCAGGTTTTCGGGGTCGGTGAGCAGGAGGCGGCCGACGTGGCGCGCGGTGGTGACAGGGCGGTCGCCTTCGGCGCGGCCCTGGTTGAGGTAGCGGACCAGGAGGTTTGCGCTGCCGGTGTAGCCCAACTCCCGGATCTCTTCGAGGAGGTGGGTGACAGCAACTGCCGGTTCGGCCGCACGGCGGGCGCGCAGATGGTCGCGGTAGGGGTCGACGAGGGTGGGCCGGTAGTTGGGAGCGATGCGCAGGGCCTGGGGTTCGGGCATGCGGGCGTAGCGTTTGACGGTGTTCAGGGCCACGCCGAGGCGGCGGGCGCAGTCGAGGAGGCCGACGCCCTGGCCGAGGAGGTCGTGGACCTTGTTCCAGCGTTCCCGGGTGGTCTGCTCATGTACTCCGCCGGGGCGGGCCGGGTTGATGGTGGCCCGGCAGCCGGCGTGCGCGCGGACCTCGAGCTGGACTTTGTCGCAGAGGTTTCTCCAGAGGTGCCATCGGTCGCTGACCTGCACCGCGTCGGGTAAGGCGCGGCGGATGGCCTCGGCGTAAGTCGCCGAGCCGTCCCGGCACACGACCTCGACACCAGAATGTTCGCGCAGCCAGGACTCCAGGGTGGCCCTCTCGCGGTCGGGCAGGACCGCGACGCGTCGGCCGGTTTCAGCATCCGTGATGATCGTGGCGTAGCGGTGGCGGCGGCGCAGGGCGAAATCATCCACACCGATCACCCGCGGGATCACCTGCTGCGGCAGTGGCAGGCGTCGTAGTCGGCGCAGCGCGGTGCTGCGGGACACGGGCATGGCCAGCAGACTGGCGAGGCGTTGGGCTGCCCGGCCGCACAACTCCCGCGCTACCTGGGATATCTGCCGGGCGAGGCGCACCGTGCGGCGCTGATGACGCTCCAGCAGTCCGGGAATCTGCTCGCGGAAGGTCTGCCTCCGGCAGCCCAGGGCTGGACAGGCCAGTCGCCGTACGCGCAGGTGGACGAGGACCGGGCGGCCGTCGACCGGCACGTCCGTCACCGTCCGGTGGTGATATCCGTGCACCTTCGCCGTCGGAGTCCGGCACACCGGACACGGCACCGCCACGTCCCGAGTGCGAGCCGTGACCACCACCGCGTCACCGCCGTCCACCACGTCCTCGACGACCAGCACCGACAACCCGGAAAACACCGTCCCGATAAGGGAGTTGACATCCATCACAAGATCATGATCAAGGGCGGCTACTCGGCGTCACCACCGACTACGGGCCAGAGCCGTTCTTCTTACAGCCCTGGCGACGGTTACAGCGGGCCCGATGTTCAACAACCCGGCGTATCAGCACCGTCGTCCAAGCCATCCACACACTGAGCCTCTTCGGCCGCCCCTCCAGCGAGTGAGGATCCCGAGTATGTTGACGAAGCCTCCAAGCAGGGCAGCTGCTGTCCTTGTCGGGCCGAGCTGCGGAAGCGACGTCACCCGATAGGTGGCCGCACTGAAAAGGATCACTCTTGACCTGCGACTATTCAGGATGAAAGAGGTTCAATGATCGGCAGGCCCCTGGGGCCGCCCCAGCACCCTCCTTGCCCGGCTTCACGCGGGACTATAGATCTCGGGGACCTCAAATTGAACCTGCGGCAGCCCGGCAACGTTACACAGGAAGCAGCCTCAGTCTTAAGTCAAAGGGTGGCTCGACAGAAGCGGCGCCAGAACCTCTACTCTAAACGATGGAATGTTTCGCACTTCAGTCGCCGCATTCCAAGCTCAATCAATGCATGTCAATTTCATGCCAGCTTCACCGAAGTGTGAAATCTGAATGAATAGCGCGCACAAAAAGAGGCATCACATTCCACCCGCATACTAATCAAGCGGAGCAATTTAACCGTACATGAATAGTCTTCATCATAGCCGCCAATCGTTCTTGCCACCAGCGAGGTATCAAGACATCGGATCGCACTCCGCACCCTCACAATTTCCGAAGAAATAATTAACTCATCTACCGGATTGGCGGGCAGGTTAATGCCTCCAGGTCACCGCTACTCTCCATGCTATTAAGTGCCGCTTAAGGCTAGGATGTGAAAAAATCTACCAGCGCATTTCAACGGTAGCAGCGGACTGAGCGCAACACCCAACAGAAATATGTGCTCCGTCAATGAGCTTCTTCAGAGTGGCCGCCGACCAGGTGACGTCGCGTCGGCATCTTGAGCCAGCAAGTACAGTAACTGCCCTACTTGGCAGCATCGTCAAAATGCTCGCGACCTTCACTTGCCGGCAGGACGGCTGAAGAAAGTCAGCCAATCGGTAGCGCACCCAATACCCCCACTTCAGTGGCCAAGGAGAAATTTTTTTATGCCTTTTAGGAAAACATGCAGGGCTCAGGAAATTGATGATTGGTTTCAAGGGGCTCACAGTGAGATCCGTCGAGGCACAATTCCTACGCAAAGTGAATCGCCAGACCTTCACAGTTTTCTTTACAAGTTGGCTAGCAGGGATGGAAGTGGGCAGTTAAACGAAGCGGAAATTGAATCAGTCAGACGGGCTGGTTTCCAAACACGTGAGCACAAGGGGGTAACGCGCATATATGTTGAGGGAATCAGCTCTCGAGAACCGACCGGCATCGGCAGCGCTCCTTTCGCGGTGTACGGCTTCCCCTCAGGCATCCAGCCACACCCTGCATCTACGGCGCCTTCTGCTATTGAAATATCGAAAGCCAAGGTAGAGGCATGGAGAAATCGTGTCGGACATGGTACAGAAGTGATGAACGATTTACCTACTGTGCTTCACCCCGTTCCGCGCCACCCCAGTAACAATTCTGGCTTCGGATCCGGGCCTTCAAGTTTTCATGCGGCTGCCTCACCTACTCCCGCCGCACCGACAACGCGAGCCCAGCATTCTGCAGTTCCGACTCACCATCTTCGCTCGGCGGTACAGCGAGAGGGTGCTCTTGGCCCCTCCGTTCTGGCACCTGCCTCAGGTATTGCAACTGCAGCGTCTTTGCCAGTTCCAGGAAGTACGCAGTCCACCTCCCACACCCCTCATGGTGCCCAGCACTCGTTCAGTGGTCCTGGCGGAATTGACATCCTGAACTCCACCTCACGTTCAAGACGTTAAAACTCGCGCCCGGTGCATGTGCGGAAGCCCCGAGTAGGGCCAGCAAGGGAGCCCACCCGGGCCGTAGGTGTTCCTGGTGGCTGCTGGTACACACAAAGACGGTTTCGAGCGCCTCGACTTCGACAGCGAGGCCGGTATGTTCTGCGCGGTCGGGAGTCCGAGCGACCGCGTGCTTCTCAAGACGGCCGTTGAAGCAGTCATCACGAACCCCGAGGCAGTCCGCGACATCATCGCCCGGGCGGAGACTTCGGGCTTCGAGTTCGACGATTGGAGATCCAACCGGATAGCAACACCAGTTGGGTCAGGATGCTGTGCTGAGTGGGCGTCCGCCCAGCGGATGCCCTTCTCGCTAAGGATCCAGGCACGCTCCTTGCGCTGGGCGGCCAGCACTTCGGGGTGTCGGGCTGAGCTTCCCCCGAGATGCGGAAGCAGTTGACAGGGAGTCAGATGGTGCTCATGAGAGGAACATCGACCAAGGCTACTCGCAGGAAATACTCGCTGGAGCTGCGTGAACGTGCGGTGCGGATGTATCGCGCTTCCGATCCGAAGCCGCAGATCAAACAGCTGGCCGCAGAGATCGGCGTGCATCCCGAGGCCCTGCGCGGGTGGATCCGGCAGACCGAGCGAGACGCCGGCGAGCGTAACGACGGGCTGACCACCGACGAACGCGCCGAGCTGGTCGCGTTGCGTAAGGAGAACGTCCAGCTCAAGCGGGCGAACGAAGTCCTGCGGACGGTGTCTGCGTTTTTCGCGGCGCAACTCGACCCGACCCGGCCCAGGTGACGGCGCTCGTCGACGAGCATCCCCGCCTGGGAGTCGAGTGCGTCCTGCGGGAACTGCACATCGCCTCCTCCACCTACTACCGCTGGCGCCGCGCCGAGCACGAGCCGTGCGAACGCAAGTGTCGGGACGTCGAGCTGATCGAGCAGATCCGGCAGATCCACGCCGATTCCGGCGGGATCTACGGCTCTCCGCGGGTGCACACCGTCCTCAAGCGCGAGGGCGTCCACGTCGGCCGCAAGCGGGTCGTGCGACTGATGCGCGAGGACGGCCTGGCGGGCGTCATCCCCAGACGCAAGGGTTTCACGCGCCGAGACCCGAAGGCCACGCTCGCTGCGGACCTCGTGAACAGGGACTTCACCGCGCCGGCGCCGAATCGCCTGTGGGTCACCGACCTCACGATGGTCTGAGGTTCCCCCGTCATGCGGGAGGTGCTGATCAGCTGGTCAGCAGGGGTTGATGGGTGTTCAGATTCGTTGGTTCGGCCGTCGCCTGCTCGG
>NZ_JBEOVB010000084.1:0-5850 GCF_040295245.1 Streptomyces sp. NPDC002884
ACGGCCGCGTACGAACCGGCGAAGCCGATGCCGGCGATGACCACGGCGCCGGCCACGACCACGCCGATGAGCACGCGGTGCGTCCGGGTCAGCTGAGGTATGTCGCCATCAGCCACGCACCGCTCCCCTGCCGCATCGGACTTCCTGAACAACCGTCACACTTTCATGTGCCTGGCGGCCCTGCGACACCTTTGGCGCCTCCCATCGCGCATTTACGGGAGGCGCCTGCGGCGGCTCAACTCGCCGGCTGAACGGTGAACCGCGCCATGGTCTCTGCGAACTTCGCGGGGTCGCGCTCTTGGCCGACCTGGGCAAGTTGGCGCAGCAGTTCGAAGAACGCCGGCTCTTCCATTTTCCGCTTGAGGTGCATCGCGATGAACCACGGATCGTCGTAGGGCAGCGAGCGGGGCTGGCTGCCCTCCTTGTCCACCGTCTTCTTGGCCGGGTCCGCTTGAGCGTTGCGCGGTTCCGGTACGCCCTGGTCAGGCTCCGGCTCGGGTTCGAGCTCGTCGTCCTTCTGGTTCGCTTCGGCTGGTGTGGCCGGTGCGGCCGGTGCGGCTGGGGAGTTGATGACGGGACGGTCATTGCTTACGCCCTCGTCGCCTTCGTCACCCTCCGGCGTGCCTTCGGCCTGCTCGTCTGCCTCTGCTGCCTCTGCAGCTTCCACTGCCTCCTTTCGTACCGGCTGGGAGACGGCCGTCCGGAGCTGTTGTTCCTTACGCGCCCGTTCCGCCTTCAGCTCTGCCAGAGCGGCCTCTTGCTGGTCGGCGGGCTTGTTGCCGACGGCACGCAGCAGGTCGATGGACTCCTGCCCGATCCTGGACTGCAGTTCGGGGGTGAGGTTGAGGAGAGCAACGCGCTGTGACACCCAGCCCTGCGAGCGGTGCAGGCGCTTGGCGAGAGCGCGCTGACTGCCGTGGATGGCCAGGAGCCGTTGGAGAGCGCGCGCTTCGTCGAGCTCGTCGAGGTCCTGGCGGTGGATGTTGGCTACGAGGGCGGACTCCAGGAGCTCCTCGGAGGTGCCGCCTTGATCGTCACTGACCATGACCTTGAGGGTGGTGAGCCCGGCTTCGCGGGCTGCCGCAAGCCGGCTGCTGCCGTCGATGACCACATGCGTGATGTCGTGCTCGAGGTCGGCTGCGCGGTCGGGGTTGGCCTTGATGTAGGCGTCCCGGTTCATGACCGTGATGGCCTGCTTCTGACCATGGGTCCTGAGGCTGCCCGCCAGGTCGGTCAGGTCACCGAGGCTGGATCGGGGGTTGTCGGGGTTCGGGCTGATGCGGTGGACGGGGAGTTCGGTCGGCGGGGCGACTCCGTCGGTGGGGACCCCTGTGGCGGCGGCGACGGCTTGGCGGCGTGCGCTGACGTTGCGCACGGACCCGCCGAACCTGCCGCTGCCCAGCTGGTCGGCCTTGCTCACAGCACCTCCCTGGCCAGTGCGCGCATGCCGACGGCCTGCTGCGACTTGGGCGCGTAAGACAGCAAGGGCTTCTTCACGCGGACTGCTTCCTTCTGTTCCTTCAGGTCGCCGATGAGCCCGACCACCCTCGGATCCTTTATGTCGACCCACCCCTGGAGCGAAGACGTCGCGATGTAACCGCGGCGGGAGTCGTAGAGGTTGACGACGATGCCGAGGTAGTCGATGTCGATCTGGAGGTCGTTGCGCAGGTCTTCGATCTGGGTGGTTAGAAGCTCGTAGGCGTCGGCGGAACTGTCCTCGGCCTGAACGACGATGAGCGCTCCGGACTGTCCGGGATTCTCGGCGTCGCGGCGGCGGCCGTAGTAGGCGGCGGCGTCCATGCTAAGCCCGAGGCTCGGCGGGCAGTCGACGATGATTACGTCGTAATCACTCTCGAGCGGAGCGAGGGCCCGCTCGAGAGCGGCTTCGCGGGCACGGACGGCAGACAGGCGCACGTCGAGGAGGAAGGCGTCGTTGCACGCGGGCAGCAGGTGGAGGCGGCCGTCGAAGCTTTCGTTGTCGACGGCGACGATCAGGTCGCGCAGGTCGCCCTTGGGGTCGCCGGCCATGTGATTGGTGAGGCTGTCGCCGTTGAGCGGCAGCGGGCTTGCGCCGAGCTGGTTGGTGAGGTGGCACTGAGGGTCGAAGTCGACGAGCAGGACACGTTGTCCGGGCCCGGGCAGGTTCTCGATGTCAAGGGCGGCGTCTTCTAGGGCGGTCTCGCTGGCTTCGGTCTCGCTGGCGCGCAAGGCTTTGGTGAGGGCTTTGGCTACACGCACGGGGTGTAGGGAGTCGGCGTCTTCGGCGAGTGCTTCGCCCAGTCCGGCCGTGATGGCGGTCTTGCCGACGCCGCCCTTCTGGTTGCAGACCACGATGCGGCGGGTGATGGCGGGACGTCGGACGCCGGGGGCGGGGTTGGTGTCGAGCCAGAGTTGGACGGCCTGAGCGAGGCCCTGGATGAGGGAGACGCCCCGGTCTCCGGCGCTCTCGCGGAACTCTTTCCATTGGGCGGCCGGAATCCAGGTGGAGAAGGAGTCCGCGCCTGCGGTGTCGACGGTCGTGGGCGTCGAGGCCAGGGTGCACCAGTCTTTGATGCCCAGTTCGACGGCGCTTTGGATTTCGACGCCGAGCTGCGCGGCTCTGATCTTGAGCTTCTGCCGGAGCCGGGCCGGTAGTTTGGAGACGACCTTCTCGCGGTCGCTGGAGGTGGCTGGGGTACTCATGATGACACCATACTAACGTCGTAGATCATTTGCCTCAGCGACACGTTACCTAGACCAAGTTGATGCACGGACGGCTGTGCCCGCAGGTGATTACGGCGTAATCACCTGGCGGCTCCTCGTCCTCACCCCGCGGGCTCCTCAACCAGGCCAGCGGGCCTCGCAACCCAGGCTCGCCGATGGCCCCCACGTGTTCTGTCTCAACGAAGTTGGTCGTCTGCGCATCGTTGACCTGCGTGGACTGGATTGGGCGAGACGCAACGACTGGGTTCGTTGAGACAGACGGCAGGTCTCCGGGCCGGAGCAGGCTCAGCCTCCGGTGTCCCGTCTCCGAGGAACTGGCCCCGTCTCAAGTGAACTGGTCAATTCGCTGGCGGTCTCAGGTGGCCTGGCTCGCCAACGTGTGTGACTCGGTGCGGGCGTACCGCTGTGGCCCTCAGCCGTGCACGGATGAAGTGACCGAAGTCGTTCCCGCGCGGGCCCCGGCACCGGTTCCTCCACCGCCGGCAGCCCCGCCGATCCCACCTGAGCTGGAAGCCGTGCTCAAGCGGATGCGATTTCCCTACCTGCGCAACGCCGCCCCCGAGGGCCTCGCGACCGCGAGATCACAACGCTGGGACCCGGCCGAGGTCGTGCGGATTCTCCTGGAGACAGAAAATAAGGGCCGGGACGAAGCGACCCGCCGCAACCACCGCCGCCTCGCCCAGCTGCCTTCGGGCAAGACCTTCGAGTCCTGGAAGGAGACCGAATCCTCCATCCCCGTCCCGACCCAGCATGCGCTCATGACGCTGGAATGGGTCACCAGGGCGGAGAACTTGGCTGTCGCCGGGCCCAGCGGCACGGGCAAGAACCACCTGGCGGAGGCACTGGCGAAAAGGCGATCGACCAGGGCATGAAGGTCGCCTGGTTTACCTTGAAATCGCTCACCGCCCACCTGGGGCGGGCGACCGTGGACAACACCGTCTCCAGGGGCGTCGCGAAGATCACCCGATGCGACCTCATCGTCGTCGACGACATCGGCATGCTGCCGTCCGGGCAGGCCGCCGCCGAGGCGTTCTACCGTGTGATCGATGCAGCCAACGAGCGCCGGTCCGTGGTCGTGACCTCGAACCTCCACCCGTCAGGATTCGATTCGATCATGCCGAAGACGCTGGCCACCGCCGCTGTCGACCGCCTCCTGCACCACGCTCACATCGTCCTGACCGAGGGCTCCTCACTGAGGCTGACCCAGGCCACCAGCGGACAGGGCGTCGTCCCGCTGAACCAGCCCGGCTGATCCCGGCCTCCTCAGACGGGCTCCGGAAGATGACCGAGGTGCTTGATGACGCGCTCACGCAGCAGGAGGTACTCCTCCCAGCGACGGGGCAGAGGGCCCGGCGGGCGCTCGACGACACGGGCAGCGGTGACGGTCTGGCCCCGCTGGAACTGCTCGCGCGTCAGGTCGAGTTCCACCCCGCTGGCCAGCCGGTTCCACCAGTGGAAGCCGTGCTGGGTCCCGTCAAGGTGCACCTCGCCGACCATGAGATCACCGCCGAAGACGTCGTGGACGATCAAGGCCGTGATGTCACAGTGCCCCCAGGCCGGGTTAGCTGGCTGCCAGTCGGCTTGATCGTCGGGCGAACAGGTGTCGGCAGCCCAACCGGCGCGCAGGGCCTTGCCGAGATCGAGCAGGTTCCAAGGGATCATGCCGCCAGCATCCCAGCCACCACTGACATCGGCGCTGACACAGACTCCACGAGCGTGGCCTTCCAGAGGCCGCACGACCCGCCGATCAGGGATCGAATAGTCATACCGGACAGGGAGATCAACTGTCCGCCAGCAAGGACCTGAACTTCCGCTCACCCGGATGTCCCGCTGTCCGTGGACAGCCGCTGGCCCCCACGTGCCGCAGCGCCCAGGGCCGCGGCACGAACTACGCTCGAGGTGATTACGGCGTAATCACTCCCCCGTCACCACTCCCCCGCCCGCAGGTGATTACGGCGTAATCACTTCGCGGCTCCTCGCCCACTTGCTGCGGGCTCCTCAACCAAGCCGACGGGCCTCGTACCCCTGGCTGGCCGCTGGCCCTCTCGGTGTCCTGTCTCATCGAAATTGGTCGTCTGCATGCGGCTGACCTTCGTGGGCGGGATTGGGTGAGACGCGTGGACTCGGTTCGTTGAAACAGACCGCAAGTCTTGTGCCTGCCGCATCGTGTGCCGCGGCTAGGCCCCGCTCGTTCCTGAGCCGGACCAGACGGCGAGGTCGCCTCCAGACAACGATGTGAAGCGCCATCCTGTTGGGCCCGTGACCTGCCACGCCTCGAAGTGCATATCGGATGAACAGGTCAGGTGGTGGCCGGTGTCGAAAGCGAGACGCAGGGTGCCGGACTTGAACGCGACCGCCGACAGGACCTTCGCTCCGAACAGAGTCAGGGCCGCTGCAACGTCCTGCGATTCCGGTTTCAGAATCACGGACGGGTTGGCGTGGGCGGTCCCGAGCGCGAGGTTGACGGATGCTTCCAGTGCGACTTTCCAGTCCGAGTCGAGGGCCAGCACGAGCCCAACTCCACGCTGATCTTGGTAACGCTCATGTCGCGAAGGTTCAGGATCCACCGGTTCTCGTGTTCTACGGGACTCTCTTCAGCGCTCACTCCTGCACCTTGGCTGATTCGACAACCGAGAGCCACGGGATTTCCGGTGCCAGGCGGCAGGGCTAGAACCATGTTCCGGCTGTGGACACAAGCAGATCACACACTGCGTCCACGTGCGTCAACTTGACGCACTGCTGCCCTCGGGGTGATTACGGCGTAATCACTTTGCGGCTCCTCGCCCACTCGCCGCGGGCTCCTCAAGCAGGCCGGCAGGCCACGCACCCCTGCCTCACTCCTGGCCCCTCGTGCCGCAGCGCCCAGGGCCGCGGCAGGAACTGCACCCGGAGACAGCTGCACCCTCCGGCCTTCGGTGACGGTGCCAGGTCTGTACGCCGCGTGCACGGCGTGCGGAACCCTGCGTACTCGGCTACGCATCTCCGAAGAGAGCAGATCGATGAAGCGACAAACCGGGGCGCACACACGTGACTGGCCCCGGACTCTCCACTTAGACGTCATTTCAGTTGGTGCGATCTTGCGGCATTCTGGGGTAGTGACTGCTGCGCTTGTCGAACGGTTAGCGCCTGAAGATCTGTGGGAGCTGT
>NZ_JBEOVB010000085.1:0-5604 GCF_040295245.1 Streptomyces sp. NPDC002884
TCGACTCGTCGACGTCCTGCGCGAACCCGCCCGGGGCGGGGGCGCGCGACTCGATGCTGCCGCCCCCGGCCCGGCACCGAGGGGGAGGGGCCCCGCCGTCGCGCGCGACGCGCCCGGAGGCCGCCGCGATGATGACGGCCGAGGACGTGCTGTCCGTGCTGGCGCTGCTGCGGCGCGCGGGCTCCGACGCCTGGATCGGAGGCGGCTGGGGCATCGACGCCCTGGTGGGCGAGCAGACCCGTGACCACCGGGACCTGGACCTGATGCACCGTCTGGACCAGGAGCCCGCCGTGGTGGCCGCCCTGGCGGCGGCGGGATTCACCGAGACCCTGGACCGGCGGCCCGTGCGGTTCGTCGTCACCGACGCCGGCGGACGGGAGATCGACCTCCACCCGCTGGTCTTCGCCGCCGACGGCTCCGCCACCCAGGCCTCCTTCGACCCCGAGCGGCCGTTCCGCTATCCGGCCTCCGGCTTCGTCACCGGCACCATCGGCACGAGCACGGTCCCGTGCCTCTCCGCCGACCGGCAGGTCCATTTCCACCAGGGCTACGAGCCGACCCGACGCGACCTGCACGACATGGAGCTCCTGCGCCGGACGTTCGGCATCGCCACCCACTTCGACCCCTGATGCCGGGCCGTGAGCCCGACACGCAGGCGGTGAGCGGTGAGCGGTGAGCAGGACGGCGTCCGGGCCCGTTGTCAGGCGCCCACGATGCGCCAGCGGTTGTCGGCGGTGCCGTCGTCGGGTGCCTGTACCGCGTAGGCCCCGACGGCGGTGGAGTTGCCCGCGACGCCGAGCAGCTTGCCGCTGTGCACATTGCGGATCTTGTAGGTGCCGTCGCCCTGGTCGAGCAGCGTCCACAGGTGGTCCGCGGTGCCGTTGTCCGTCCACTGGAGCACGCTCGCGTTGTCCGCGGTGGACATGTTCAGCACACCGAGGACCTTGCCGCTGTTGACGTTCCGCAGCCGGACCGCCGTCCCGTCGACGATCACCTCCCAGTTGTGGTCGGCGGTGCCGCTGTCGGTCCACTGAAGGGCGAGGCCGCCGTCGGCGGTGGACATGTCCTTGACGCCCAGCACCAGGCCGCTGGCCACGTTGACGAGGTGTACGGGGGCGACGCCGCCGGTGTTCCAGTAGACGGTGTAGTTGAAGCCGTGCGCGTCGTGGAACGGGCCCAGGTCGACGGTGGAGCCGCCCGCGGTCGCGGTGAAGGCGAGCGAAGTGCTGCTGGTGCGTGTGACGGTGGCGGCGTCGAGCAGCGGGAGCGTGCCGAGCGCACTGTCCCCGTAGTCGCCGGCCAGCACGACCGGCCCGTAGGTGACCGCGGCGGTGTTCGCGTTGTCGGGGGCCGGCCGCAGGACGACCCGCATGGGCAGGCGGACGGTGACGGTGTCGCCGGACGCCCAGGCGCGGGTCAGGGTGGCGTAGGTGCCGGGGGTGGTGGCGACGCTCTGCGCCACGCCGTTCACGCTGATCGTGGCTCCGCTGGTCCAGCCGGGAATGCGGACGCGCATCGCCCACGTTCCGGCGGCGCTGCCGGTGACCGTCAGCGTGGACGTGTCGCCGGCGGGGTACGAGGTGGTCTGGGTGACGGTGATGCCGCGCTGGGACCAGGTCAGCACGGACGGCACGAACAGGTTCACGGTGAGCGTGGTGTCGTTGCGGAAGTAGATGGAGTCCATCAGCCTGGTGTGGGTCTCCAGGCCGGTGCCCTGGCAGCACCAGAAGGTGCCGTAGTCGGTGCTCCAGGTGCCTCCGCCCCAGGCCGGGCCCACACCGCGCCGGCCGCCCGGGTTGAGCGGGGTGAAATAGGTGACGTGACCGTGGGCGTCCGCCGGGTTCTGCTGGCCGATCATGTGGTTCAGCCAGGCCTGCTCGTAGAAGTCGAACAGCGCGGCCCGGTCCGGGGTCACCGCGTACAGGTCACGGGTGAGCTTGAGCATGTTGTACGTGTTGCAGCTCTCGCAGGTGTCCTGTTTCAGGTACGCGGCGATCGCGTTCGGCGCGCGGAAGTGCTCCGCCTGACTGTTGCCGCCGATGGCGTAGGTGTGGGTGCCGACGGCGATGTTCCACGCGTTGGTGGCGATGTCCCGGTAGCGGGTGGTGCCGGTGGCCTTGTACTCGCGCAGGGCCCCGATCCACTTGGGAACCTGGGTGTTGGCGTGCAGTCCGCCCAACTGGTCCAGGTTGGCCGCCAGCGGGTCGAACACGGCGGCATGGTCGAAGCGCTGGGCGGCGGTGAGCCACCGTGTGTCGCCCGTCTGCTGGTAGAGGTCGCACAGCACGTCGTTCATACCGCCGAACTCCACACCGAGCATCGCCTGCATCTGCTGACCGGTGAGCCGGCCGGTGCGGGTGTCGACCCAGCCCGCCAGGGCCAGCAGGACGTCCCGGGCCTGCGTGCTGCCGATCAGGCGCCACACGTCCAGCAGCCCGGCCAGCGTCTTGTGGATCGTGTAGTACGGCACGTTGCCGTTGCTCAGGGTGCCCTGTTCGAGGGCGGTGAAGTCGGACTCGGGATAGCCGGAGAGGTAGCCGGTGGTGAATCCGGCGGCGCTGTCGTTGGCCTGGCACTTGGCCAGCTCCGCCACCATGTAGACGGCCTTGTCGCGGGCGACCGAGTCCCCGGTGACGGCGTACAGCTGCGCCCAGGCGGTGAGGAAGTGTCCCTGGACATGGCTGCGGAAGGGGAAGTCGGGCGCGTCCCAGCCGCCGCCGGCGGCGGCGCCGGCCGTGGAGAGCCTGTGGTTGGCGCGGAAGGTGTACAGCAGCCGGTCCACGTCCACGAACCGCAGGTAGGCGGCTGTGCGGTTCTGGTTGTCCAGCCATCGGCTCGCGGTCAGCCGCACCTGGCCGAAGTCGAAGGCGTAGGCGGAGACCCCGAGGTCGGCGCGGGCGGGAGGAACGGCCGCCCGGGCGGGAGAGGCGCCGACGAGTGGGCCGGCCGCGGAGGCGGCGAGCGTGGCTCCGGCAGCTTGCAGGAGTCGCCGTCTGCTCAGTGAGGAGGACATCGTTCACCTGTTCCTTGATCGGGGGAGCGAGGACGGGGAAGCGCCGGCGCCTCGTGCCGCCGGGTGGTGACGTGTGGTTCGCCGGCTCCCGCGCGCCCGGTTCCCTGAGCACGGCGGCAGGTTCTGTACATCGGCAGGTTCCGTACATCGGTGGGCCCGTGGCGCTGCCCCTTCGCGACCTGACGGCCGTCGTCGGGGTACGGGCGCACCGTTGTGCGGCGCGCCCGGCGCAGACGCGGATTTCCGTTTCTCGTGCGGACGGCTCGGCCGCACAGAGGATCGCGATGCTTATGCTGTTCGTGATATCGAACATTGGTCGACTCTTCGGCAAGCACGGATGATAGACGCCCGAACGAGCCGGCCGACACCCTTCGTACTGCGATTTCAGTGAAGCGCCGTCAACTCGGCTGTCGACCCGGCGACTTGCCGAGCCACGTCGTGACGTACCCGACGGGCGCAGGGCCTCTTCGCGCGGGTGCCGTCAGCGCGAACCCGACGGCAGGCCGAGCTCCTCGCGGGCTGCCGCCACCCAGCGCAGCACTCCGTGGGAGTCGGTGCGCTCGGCCAGCTCCGTCGCTTCCGCGAGCAGCGCCGCCGCGTCATCCCGCCGATCCTGCTGGGCGGCCAGATGGGCCAGCCCGATCAGATTCGCGGCCACCCCCGGCAGGAACCCCACCTCCCGGCGCAGGCGGGTGGACTCCTCGAGGCGCGCACGGGCCTCGTCCAGACGGCCGAGCATGTGGTCGGCGAAGCCGAGGTGCCGCAGTGCGTACGACGTCGTCAGCCGGTCGCCGGCCCGGGTGGCGAGGCCGAGGGCCCGCTCGAAGCAAGGCACGGCGGTGTCGTTGTCGTCACGCACCACTTGGTGGAAGGTGCCGACCCAGAACACCGCCTCACCCTCGCCGCGCACGTCACCGAGCCGCCCGTACAGCTCCGCCGCGTGTTCGAAGAGCTCGAGCTCCCGCGCGTTCTCGACCCGCTCCTCCAGGAAGCGGGCGTGGATCACCTGGCCGCGGGCGAGTGCGAGGTCCGCCTCGACCTCGTCGAGGCTCCGGTCGGCGGACGCCGGCGCACCGCTGTCCCCGCCGAAGACGGCGCGCTCATAAAGGAGTCGGGCCTGTTCGATGCGCTCGTCAGCAGTCATGCCGTGATCGTATCGAGCGCGTGCCGGAGAATCCGATGCCCTTCCGACCCGCTGGAATCGAGTGTCCGGGCCTGCCTCTTGATCGTTTTCCGAGCTGCGCCTACGCTTCCGTTCCCATGGGGATGGGGGAGTCGGACCGAGGACGCAGGCCGTGGTACGCCCGGCTGGTCAGGCATCGGGTGACCGCGGCCCTCGTGACCGGGACGGCGGGGCTGGCCGTTCTGGGCGTGGTGCTGGTCCTCCTGCCGGGTGTGGTGGTCGACCACGATCTCGCCGGGGCGAGCGTGGCCGCGCAGGACCGGCTGAAGGCGGTGAACGACGTCCGTACGACACTGCTCCAGGCCGTCGGCGGGTTGGTCCTGCTGTTCGGCGCGTACGCCACCTGGCGGCAACTGCGCGTCAGCCAGGACGGCTTGCGCGCCACCCAGGAGGGCTACGTCACCGACCGGTTCAGCACGGCCGTCGACCAACTCGGCAGTGACAAGCTGGAAACGCGCATCGGCGGACTCCACGCGCTGTGGCGCATCGCGGAGCACTCCGCCCGCGACCGCGAGGCCGTCATCTCCATCCAGGCCGCCTACCTGCGGACCCACCTGCCCTGGCCGCCCACCGGACCGGGAGCCGCGGCGGCGGACGCGCCCATCAACGACGTCGTGCCGCTGGAGGTGCGAGCCGCCGACGCCCAGGTGGCACTGACCGGCCTCGGCGTGCTGTTGCTGCAACCCCGGGCGCAGTCCTGGGTCAACCTCGGTGTCACGGACCTGCGCCGGGCCGACTGCGACGGGCTGTGGCTGCACGAGGTCAACCTCGACCGGTCCTGTATGGAGGCGGCGGGTCTCTACCACGCCAACCTCACCCAGGCGTCCCTCGTCGCGGTCAACCTGCGGCACGCCGACCTCAAGACGGCGGTCCTGCGCCGGGCCCGCTGCGTTCTGGCCGACCTGCGGGGCGCCCGACTGGTCGAAACGGACCTGCGTGACGCGGACTTCACCGACGCCGACCTGCGCGAGGCGAACGTGCGCAAGGCCGATGCGGGGGGCGCTGTCTTCCGCCGCGCCGACCTGCGCCTGGCCGACCTGCGCGGATCCGACCTGAGTACGGCCGACCTGCACCAGGCACGTCTGACCGGTGCGCTGGCCAGCGAGCACACGCGCTGGCCCGCTGGTTTCGACCACTCGGCCGCGGGCGTCGTCGTCACCGATGATCCCGGCCCCGAGCCTCCGCCGCTGCTCCAGCCTTCGGGGATAACGACGCAGCACCCGCGCCTGCGGTCCGTGCCGTGACCGAGGCCCGGATGCGGGTGTGTCCGGCGTCCGGTGTCCCGTGTCCCGTGAGGTCGTTCTGACCCGGTGTCAGGTGGTGTAGAGGTCGTAGGTGGGGGTGTGGTGGGGGTCGGCGATGATGTCGAGGCGGGGGTCGACGGTGAGGATGGCCTGGTGCATGCGTT
>NZ_JBEOVB010000086.1:0-5097 GCF_040295245.1 Streptomyces sp. NPDC002884
GCTCCCACAGATCTTCAGGCGCTAACCGTTCGACAAGCGCAGCAGTCACTACCCCAGAATGCCGCAAGATCGCACCAACTGAAATGACGTCTTAGTTGGTTTCCGCTCGTAGCGGTGGTTGAGGCGGCGGTAGCCAGTCAGCCAGGACATGGTGCGTTCGATGACCCGCCTTCGGCGGCCGAGCCGTTCGCTGGAGTCCACGCCTTTGCGGGCGATGCGGACGCCGATGCGCTTGCCCCATAACCATCGCCGCAGGTGAGGCACGTCGTACGCCTTGTCCGCATGAAGGCGATGGGGCTGGGGCTTGGAATCGGTCGCGTGGGATTCGTGTCCTATGTGGAAATCCGGCAGCATCGGCTTCAGTGCCTGACTGTCGTGGGTGTTGGCCGCGGAGAGTCCGACACGTAGAGGCAGTCCGTCCGCGTCGGACAGGACATGCATCTTGGAACCGGGCTTACCCCGGTCCACGGGACTCGGACCTGAGTCGGAGTGTCCTGGCCGTCCGGCCATTAGACGAGGAGTGTCTGGACGGGCAGGACGCCGTCCCAACGGTTGCGGCCGCCGCCCGCCTCCTGAGCTGCGGCCAGGGACTGCTTGCCGGCGGGCCGCACTGTCAGCACTGCGAACCGTGAGGTCATCGTGCCTTTGCTCCCCTGCCTCCAGGTCACCTCGGTGAACCGTTCCGCACCCGCCTTTGCTGCGAGGACGCAGACGGCTCGCGGTGGGGTGCGGTAGCGGGGAAGGGTGGGCGGTCCGAGCCCGCCATAAGCAGGTTGGTGCGGCTCGGCATCCTCCGGGTGGGCAACTTCCTTCCCGTTCAGGGCCAGGTCATAGGACAGCCCTCGCTCCTCTGTTGGGCCTCGGCGGTGCCGAGTCGGAGCGCGGTGGCGTACTTGACCATTTGGTCGTACTGCTGCGCGATCAGCTCCCAGCGAATCGGCCGGGTCAGCGAGCCGCCGAGCGCCGACCAGCCGGGCGGGGCGTTGTCGGGGGTACAGGCGGATGCTGCTCAGCCTCGGCAGCAGACGGAAGTTGAGCAGCTCGGTGAAAGCGAACCCGACCACGCTCGCGCCGTGCGTGTCGACGTAGTTGTACTCGATCTCAGCATCCGTGCAGTGCCACAGCAGACTCATGATCATCGTCGCGACCTCGGACCACGAACAGGACTTCAGCTGGGAGTAGATACAGACGTTCTTCTTCGCGACGCGCCAGTCGATCATCACGCCGTTGCCGCCGTTGCGAGCGTGGTACTTGGTCATGATTCGAGGACCAAGAGCCGAACTCTTCGAGTTCGACGCGCACGCGGTGCCCCACCCCCACCAGGCGGGCGAACGTGCCGTTCACCAGCCTGGTGACGACGGCACGCAGGTTGTCGACGGTGATGAAGTGTCGGCGCACGTGCCACGGAGCGGCTTCGGTCTCGCCACGATCGCCCGGATGCCCATGCTGGTACCCAGGGCGAATAGCGCGAGAAGCAGGCCTCGCTGAAGGGTCGCGCGGTCGCCTGGTTCTCCTCGTACGCGGTGCCCGAGGAGAACTTGGCGGTAGGGCCAGTGAGGAAGTCGGCGTTCTTCACCACGTCCAGCAGTTCGAGCACGCCCAGCGGTGGATCACCTCGTTCTTGAGGGTCTGGAGGGCCTGTGGGCTCGTCCAGCGGCTCCAGCCTCGGCACGGAGATCCACGGCTCGCCCTTGCGGGTGCTGATCTTGACCCCGTCCGCGAGCACCGCCGTCAGCCACTCCAGGCTGTCCGTCATCAGCCGCATCAGACCTGTGACGAACTGACTACGACGTCGGCACCGCGTCGCCGACGTCGTAGAAACGCGTCTTGCCGTCGACGTCGGCGTACTTGGCCAGCGGAGCGAGGGCGTCCATCACCGGCCGGTAGGTGGTGCTGTTGCACTTGAGGCCCAGAGTGTTCAGCAGCGGCGGCAGCATCTGCCGGTAGTACGAACTGTACGAGGAGCGGAGCGTGGTGCGGACCTTGGCCTTGAACGCCTTCTCGTTCGCCTTCGCCTCCGCAACCAGGTCGCGCAGCGTCTTCTCACTCACCACCGGGCACAGCACTGCGTGTACGGTCCCGGCCGGCCGGCCCACCGCAGCGTCGGCGAGGCGGAAGAGGATGCCAGGCCTAGGCGCGCTGGTCTGCGTGCAGAAGAGCCGGTCCGATCGTGCCCGCGCGGCGGCCACGATCGGCTCGATACGGCCCTGGAGATCGATGCGGTCGCTGCGGCACCGTACGAGTACGGCCCAGCGCAGCCAGTCCTCAACCAGCTCGATCGGACAGACCTCATCGGCGAGCCAGCCAGCAAGCCGTTCTTCGTCGGCCCGGGTCGCCGGGCGGAACCCGAGGGCGTCGCGGATCTGCTTACGGTGGCTCTTCGCCGAGCGGGACGACAGGTCGTACTTCGCCAAGTTTCACCCGAGGACGTGGTGGCGTGCTGGACGCGGCAGGACCTCGCTGGTAGCTGGTCGCGAACCCTTTGTCGACAATTCGTTCGGCCTGACGAAAGGGGCAGAGGGCCGACGGCTACTTTGCACCGTGGGCCAGAGAGGGCCTTGGCCGATCACCCTGCGGGGGCCGACTACGTCATCGCGGACAAGGCCTACAAACTCCTGCGGCTTTCACGCATACCTGCGCCGGCGCGGCATCGCGCAGCCCATCCGGAGAAGACCGACTAGCTGCGACACAGGCACAACCAAGGTCGCGGATCTCTCGGCTAGTCGTGGATGGATTGCGGCCTAGCTCCGCGGCTCTCGAGCGGATCGCCGCCTTCCCCCGGAGCCGGTCGGCGATCTCGAAGAATGCCGTGCAACCGGCATCAACTGACGCAATCACTGCGGCGGTCTTCATCGTGGGACGGCAAGACCAAGAATCTCGGCGTGAGGTCTCAGAACTTCCTTGACGGTTTGTCGTCAGGAGATCCTTGACGGTCCTCCTGGGTGCCCATGCCCTTGACGTAGAGCCTGGTGATCGGTCCGAGGTTCTTGCGGGGGCGGACCATGCCGTTGCGGGACAGCACCCGGTGGACCGTGGCCCGTGACGGTGCAGACTCCAGTCCGCGGCCCGCGAGTTCGTGGACGATCCGGCGGGCACCCCCTCGGGGATGTCGTCGACGCGACTCGCAGATCTCGGCCTCGCTATCCGCGGACAGGCGCGTGGGGCTGTTTCGCGGGCGCAGAGAGCGGTCCGAGCAGACCGGGCATGCCCTCCAGCTCGGACCGCCGACGCCAGCTGTGCAACGTCTGACGCGAGGTGTCGTACCGGGCGGCGGCCTCACCGAGGACCTCGCGGACAGCCCGGTAGCGGTACTCGGCCAACGGCTGTACATCCACGACTCCGACGAAGCACCCATGTCCTACCGGCAGTTGGGAGACGATGGACGTTCAGCCGAACGTGTCAACCATGTCCAGAGCGTAAACGGTCAAGCATCTCCTGAGACCTCACACCGACAAAGAAGCTCAAGTCGATTGAGGCATCGTGTTGAGCAACCAGACACCACGGTGAACCTGGCTCTGGCGCCTCTGTCTGTCTGTCCGCAGAGTGTGAGTCCCGTTCAGTCCCGCCGCACTAAAACTCCAGGTTAGAAGCCCTGTGCTCGTCTCCTACGGGACTGACGGGACCCAACCTCCTAGTTCTGTCTGTCAGGTGTGTGTGTATGTGCCCGCGTAGGTAGGAAGGGTATCTAGAGGAAAGGAGCACAACATAACTGTCAAGTTCAATCCCGTTGGTCCCGTCCCTCATTTGACTTGCCCTCTGACCTGGGCTTCTTCAACTGAACTGAGAGCGGGACTGAATCTTGCAAGCTACGGTGCCCCGCTCCGGCGCTCACGACGCCGTTACTGAGAGCGATCATCGTTTTGCGGCGGGACTGACGGGACTCACCTCGCGAAATGATTACTGAGGTTTTCAAGGTGGGGTGGGTGGGTCGATAGCCAGGCCGGTGGCGGTGGGGCAGCCGTCGGTCAGGTGGGGTCGGAGTTGGATCTGCGAAACTTGCGGCGGAGTTTGCGGTCGAGGTCGTGGGGTGTGTCGAAGGCAGTGAGCCTCTTCAGCCGCTCCTCCGGCGAGTGAGGGTCCCGAGTATGTTGACGAAGCCTCCAAGCAGGGCAGTTGCTGTCCTTGCCGGGCCGAGCTGCCGAAGCGACGTCACCCGATCGGTGACCACACTGAAAAACCTCAGTGTTGGCCATGGCCCTGCGCACGAATGACCAGACGGCTTCGACGGTTTTCAGGTCGGGTGCGTATGAGGGCAGACGGACGGTGGTGAGCCAGTCGTGCTCGGCTTCGTACTTTTTTCAAGCCCGCTGCCAGGTGGGTGTTGAGATTGTCCCAAACCACCACGATGGGGCCGTCGAGCTGATTGTGGGCCCTCACCAGCGGGTCTCGGTAGTCCTGCAAGGAGAAGCTCTTCCGTGCTCCTTTCAGGAGTAGATGCTGACGGGGCCGGTAGATCAGTCTGGCGGTCTCGCCGGGTTTTTAGCAGCACAGCCCGGCGACCGAAGTCCTGCGGCGGGAACTTCCCCGAACGCGAATAACGAGTGTGTGGCCACGTCGTCCCCAGGTCCGGGCCCGGGGCGGAGTCATCGCGAATCCTGCCTCGTCCTCGAAGACGATCCACGCCCCGGACGCCGCCGCGAGACTTTTGCCCGCGGCCACACCTCCTTCCTTCCAACAGCTGCACCGCGTGCTCGTCGCGTTCGAGCGCACGGCGGGCAGGCGCCTGCCAGGACCAGCCGTGCCGCTTCAGCAGCCGCCATACCGTCGCCACCGACAGGCTCAGCCGCAGACGACGGCGGATCGCCGTCTGGACCCGGGCCAGAGTCCAACGCTCACCGTCGAAGCCGTGCGCTGACGGACCCTTGCCGAGTTCCTCCTCGAGCACCGCGAACTGGACATCGGTAATGGTCGGGAAGTTGGCCGGGCCCGCGGAGTGCAAAAGCCTCCATGCCGCCCTCGCGCCAGGCCCGACGCCAGCGTTCCACCGACCGCACACTGAGGTTTTTCAGTGTGGTCACCGATTGGGTGACGTCGCTTCGGCAGCTCGGCCCGGCAAGGACAGCAACTGCCCTGCTTGGAGGCTTCGTCAACATACTC
>NZ_JBEOVB010000087.1:0-5038 GCF_040295245.1 Streptomyces sp. NPDC002884
GCCGCGTTTTGCGGGCGGGGGTGCCGTGCGCGGTGGGGGGCCGGGGGGGGGGGGGGCGGGTGGGCGTCGGGTTGTCGGTCGGGCCCCTCCGGGCCCCCCCGGTCCGTACGGACCGGGGCGCCCCTTCGTGCCGGTGTGCGGGTCAGCCGGTGTTGCGCAGGCCCGCGGCGACGCCGTTGACGGTGAGGAGCAGGGCGCGGGCGAGGAGCGGGTCGGGCTCGGCTCCCGCGGCGGCGGCGTCACGCTGGCGCTTGAGCAGCGTGACCTGGAGGTAGGAGATCGGGTCGAGGTAGGCGTCGCGGATGGTGAAGGTCTGCTTGAGCACGGGGGTGGCGTCGAGCAGTTCCGTTTCGCCGGTGATCCTCAGTACCTCGGCGACGGTGAGGGCGTGTTCGGCCTTGATCCGGTCGAAGACGTGCTTCAGGTCGTCGGGGACGAGGGTGTCGACGTAGTGCTGGGCGATGCGCAGGTCGGTCTTCGCGAGGGTCATCTCGACGTTGGAGATGAAGTTCCGGAAGAAGTGCCACTGGTCGCGCATCTCGTCCAGGACGGTGTCGAGACCGGCCTCGCGCAGCGCCTTGAGCCCGGAGCCGACGCCGAACCAGCCGGGGACGATCTGGCGGGACTGGGTCCAGCCGAAGACCCACGGGATGGCACGCAGGCCGTCGAGCGAGACGCCGGAGCCGGGGCGCCGGGAGGGCCGGGAGCCCAGGTGCAGGTCCGCGAGCTGGTCCACCGGCGTCGACGCGAGGAAGTACGTCGGCAGGTCCGGGTCCTCGACGAGGGCCCGGTAGGCGCCGTGGGCGGCGTCCGAGACGACGTCCATCGCGGCGTCCCAGCGGGCGAGGGCCTCGTCGGACTGGCGGGGGGCGGTGTGCAGGGCGGAGGCCTGCAAGGTCGCGGCGACCGTCAGTTCCAGGTTCTCCCTGGCCAGGGAGGGGATGAGGTACTTGTCGGAGATGACCTCGCCCTGTTCTGTGACCTTGATCTCGCCCTCCAGGGTGCCCCAGGGCTGGGCGAGGATGGCGTCGTGGGAGGGGCCGCCGCCGCGGCCGACGGTGCCGCCGCGGCCGTGGAACAGCCGCAGCCGCACGCCGTAGCGGTGGGCGACGTCGCGCAGCCGGCGCTGGGCGCGGTGGATCTCCCACTGGCTGGTGGTGATGCCGCCGAACTTCGAGGAGTCGGAGTAGCCGAGCATGACCTCCTGGACGTCTCCGCGCAGCGCGACGAGGCGCCGGTAGGAGGGGTCGGAGAGCATGTCCTCGAGGATGGTGTCGGCGGCCTTCAGCTCGTCCGTGGTCTCCAGGAGCGGCACGATGCCGATCTTCGCCCAGCCGGCGTGCAGGTCGACGAGGCCGGCCTCACGGGCCAGGACCGCCGCCGCGAACACGTCGTCGGCGCCCTGGCACATCGAGATGATGTACGACTCGATGACCTCGGGGCCGAAGACCTCCAGGGCCCGCTTGACGGTGAGGAAGACCCCGAGGGTCTTCTCGCCGGCGGCGTCGACCGGGGCCGGGGAGGGGGCGAGCGGCCGGCGGGAGCGCAGTTCCTTGGCGAGCAGCTTGGTGCGGTACTCGCGCGGCATGTCGGTGTAGCGCCAGGACTCCTCGCCGAGACGGTCGAAGAGCTGACCGAGGGCGTGGTGGTGTGCGTCGGCGTGCTCGCGGACGTCCATGGTGGCGAGCTGGAGGCCGAACGCGGCGAGGGTGCGGATGGTGCGGTTCATCCGGCCGTCGGCGAACAGACCGCCGCGGTGCTGGCGCAGGGAGGTCTGGATGAGGGTGAGGTCCGCGAGGAGCTCGCTGGTGCCGAGGTAGTCGCGCCCGTCCTCGTGGGGGATGCCCTTGGCGAGGCGCTGCTTGGTGTTCTCGAGCTTCTGCCGGATGCAGGTGGCCTTGAGCCGGTAGGGCTCCTCGGCGTTGAGGCGCTTGTAGCGGGGGCTGATCTCGGGCATCCGTTCGAGGTCGCCCTTCAGCGACTCCAGGAGTTCCTCGGTGGCTCCGGTGTAGCGGATGGAGTTGGAGAGGAAGCCGCGGAGCTCGTCGATCATGTCCAGCGCGTCGTTGATGCCGTGCTCGTGCTGGAGGATGAGAACGTCCCAGGTCACCTGGGGGGTGACATTGGGGTTGCCGTCGCGGTCGCCGCCGATCCAGGTGCCGAAGGTGAGCGGGCGGGTGTTCTCGGGGAGCTTGACGCCGACCCGCTCCAGTTCGGCGGTGAGGTCCTCCAGGACGTCGCCCACGGCGCCCGCGTGGAGTTCGTCGAGGTAGTAGACGGCGTTGCGGGCCTCGTCGGCGGGCTCGGGGCGTACGACCCGGAGCTCGTCGGTCTGCCAGACGAGGTCGATGTTCTCGGCCAGGCGGGTGTCGTAGCGGCGGCGGTCGGCCTCGATGACGGGGGTCTCGAGGAGCGCGGCGATGCGCCGGAGCTTGTTCAGTACCGACCGGCGCGCGGCTTCGGTGGGGTGCGCCGTGAACACGGGGCGAACGTTGAGGTGGCGGACCGTCTGGAGGACGTGCTCGGGGTCGACGTCCTTGAGGCGGTCGGCGGTGCGGGCGAGCAGGCCGCCCTCGGCGGCGCGGCGCTCGCGCAGCTCGCGGCCGCGGTGGACCTGCTCGGTGACGTTGGCGAGGTGGAAGTAGGTGGAGAAGGCGCGGACCAGCTTGGCCGCGGTCTCCAGTTCGATGCCACGCAGCAGTTCGGCGGCGGCTTCGCCGTCCTCGCGGGTGAGGCGGCGGACCTTCTCGACCAGGTCGAGAAGCTCCGGGCCTTCCTGCCGGACGAGGGTCTCGCCGAGGAGGTCCCCCAGTCGGCGGATGTCGGCGCGCAGCTCGGTGCTGGTCGTTGCGGTGGCCTGGCCAAGGTCGTCGGCACTGCTCACAGGTGCGGCTCCTTGCAGTGTTGAAGCTCGTCCGGGAGGGAACCCGTACTCCGGCCCCGTGCGGCGGGCGTCGCATAGGGGCCGGACATCCGGGAAGAAAACAGAGCGGACCGCGCTGTCCGACTGTCTCCAAGGATAGGTGTCCATGGGGACGCGCAGGTTGGCGGGCTCTTGCCGCCCGGCAAGGCACTGCCATACTTACGATGCCGTAGGTTACGGAACCGTAGGGAGCGTGGCACTGGTGCGCCGTGCGACCTTCCGCGGTGTGCGGAACAACGGCATCTCCCTCATTCCCAGACCCCCCAGGGGACGCGCATGACCACAGGCAGCTCCCACGTGATCGATGACCCTTCGAAGTCGCCCGACGGTACCCCCACACCCTCCGCCACCCTGGGTGGCGAGCAGAAGCGTTCGATCGAGCAGATCATGCTGCTGGTCTTCATCGTCGTTCCGTTCCTGGCGGTGCTGGCGGCGGTGCCGCTGGCGTGGGGCTGGGGGGTGAGCTGGCTCGACCTCGGTCTGCTGGTCTTCATGTACTACCTCGGCTGCCACGGCATCACGATCGGTTTCCACCGCTACTTCACGCACGGTTCGTTCAAGGCGAAGCGGCCGCTCAGGATCGCGTTGGCGGTCATGGGTTCGATGGCGGTGGAGGGGCCGATCGTCCGCTGGGTGGCCGATCACCGCAAGCACCACAAGTTCTCCGACGCGGACGGCGACCCGCATTCGCCGTGGCGGTTCGGCGAGACGCTCCCGGCCCTGATGAAGGGCCTGTGGTGGGCCCACATCGCCTGGATGTTCGACGAGGAGCAGACCTCGCAGGAGAAGTACGCGCCGGATCTGATCAAGGACCCGGCGATCCGCGCGGTGTCCCGGCAGTTCATCTACTGGACGATCCTGTCGCTGGCGCTGCCGCCGCTGGTGGGCGGCCTGGTGACGATGTCCTGGTGGGGCGCGTTCACGGCGTTCTTCTGGGGCTCGCTGGTGCGGGTGGCCCTGCTGCACCACGTGACGTGGTCGATCAACTCGATCTGTCACGCGGTGGGCAAGCGCCCGTTCAAGTCGCGCGACCGCTCCGGCAACGTCTGGTGGCTGGCGGTCCTGTCCTGCGGCGAGTCCTGGCACAACCTGCACCACGCGGACCCGACGTCGGCGCGACACGGCGTGATGCGGGGCCAGCTGGACTCCTCGGCGCGGCTCATCCGGTGGTTCGAGATGCTCGGGTGGGCCTACGACGTCCGCTGGCCGTCACGCTCGCGTATCGATTCGCGTCGCAACACGGGTGAGGACGACTCCCGACGGGGGAAGGCCACCGCCGAGGCGGCATGATTGACGGCGTGGCGACCGATCCCAGCAGCACCCCCAGCAACGAAGCCAAGCCGCGGCGCGCCCGGCGCACCCGTATGACGGGTGCCGAGAGGCGCCAGCAGCTGCTCGAGATCGGTCGCACCCTGTTCGCGGCGAAGGGTTTCGAGGGCACCTCGGTGGAGGAGATCGCGGCGAAGGCCGGGGTCTCCAAGCCGGTGGTGTACGAGCACTTCGGCGGCAAGGAGGGCCTGTACGCGGTCGTCGTGGACCGGGAGATGCGCCGGCTGCTGGACATGGTCACGTCCTCGCTGACGGCGGGCCACCCCCGTGAGCTCCTCGAACAGGCGGCCTTCGCGCTCCTCGACTACATCGAGGAGTACACGGACGGCTTCCGGATCCTGGTCCGGGACTCCCCCATCCCGCAGTCGACCGGGTCGTTCGCGTCCCTGATCTCCGACATCGCGACCCAGGTGGAGGACATCCTGGGCCGCGAGTTCAAGAGCCGCGGCTTCGACCCGAAGCTGGCCCCGCTGTACGCCCAGGCCCTGGTCGGCATGGTCGCCCTGACCGGTCAGTGGTGGCTGGACGTGCGCCGCCCGAAGAAGGCGGAGGTGGCGGCCCACCTGGTGAACCTGTCCTGGCACGGGCTGGACGGGCTGGAAGCGAAGCCGCACCTGATAGGCCGCCGCAAGGCCTGACGGGACGCCGTACGCGCACAGTCGCGCGGTACACGCGCGGTACACCTGCGGGCGGGGGGGGCCCCCCCCCCCGGGGGGCCCCCCCCCCCCCGCACAAAAACGACCCCCCCCCCCCCCGCCCGCCCGGCAACAACACCGCGGAAAAGAA
>NZ_JBEOVB010000088.1:0-5001 GCF_040295245.1 Streptomyces sp. NPDC002884
TGACGAAGCCTCCAAGCAGGGCAGTTGCTGTCCTTGCCGGGCCGAGCTGCCGAAGCGACGTCACCCGATCGGTGACCACACTGAAAAGGCTCAGTCGCCCGCTATGGCGAACGCATGATGCTGGAAGTCCAATTGCCATGATTCCAGGCGGATCCACCCGCTCACCTGTGAACGCTTCGCAGTCACAGCAGTATGGGACGAGCGGAAATCACTGCCCACAGGCGATGATCACCATCCGTCGATTCCGAAACCTGGCAATCGATCTAAATTGATGAACGGCACGGACATTTTGATTCTAGCCGTTTTCTGGGGTGACCTCCTCATTAGCCTTGCTTGAGCGGCCAAAAGGACCTGGAAGAAGCGCCTGGAATACTGTAGTTGAGAACTCGCCTAATCGCATCCGTCATGATTTACAGCCTCGGTAACGCACTTCATCCAGAGCGTCGACACGGTGCACCGTGCTTTTGGTATGTACTTCAACCCCGACGCCAGGGCAGAGCTCATCGACGCCTGGTAACCGGCTCGACAGCTCAACAGCGACTACTATGGCTTGAGGGAATTTCGTGCCAGTGATAGCGTATTCTGCCCTAAGTGGGCTCTTTGCTTCTCGAGGACGTTCATGAGTGGCTTTGACCAGCAGGGATTTGATCCGGTCAGGGCTGCTGACCAGTTGCGTCTTCTGCTGGGATCTAAACAGAACCTAGCCATATCGAGTCCGGTGAGTGAGGCCTCCTTTCCTCATGTGCCTGGTGCCTTTCCGGAGGAGTTGACCGATCGCGGAATGGCCAAGCTGTTCGCCCGAATCTACGGTGACCGATTCCGCCATGTGGAGGGTCTCGGGTGGTTTTTCTGGGACGTCTACCGATGGAAGCGTCTGGGCGGCGAAAAGTCGGCGCTATGGGCAGCTGGCGACTTGGCCGAGCAGATCCCGCTGACAGATGCATCAGGAAGATTCACCGATGTACAGTTGCAAGCACACCGGCGCCGTACTCAGTCCACCGCTGGATTGAAAGCTCTGTTGCAGCAGGCGCAAGCTGCTCCTGGGCTCAGCCTGAACCCGGACGTACTTGACGGCGATATTTATGCCCTCTGCACTCCGGGTGGCGTGGTCGATCTTAAATCCGGTGAGTTGCGCAAGCCTGATCCGCTCACAGACATGCATTCTCGTGCCGCAACAGTCGCACCGCAGGTGATGGAAACACCACGCTGGAACCGGTTCCTTACCGAAACCTTTGGTGACGATGAAAAAGGAACGGAGACGATTGCATTCTTGCACTTACTGCTCGGCTACTCCGTCACCGGAGATATCGGCGGCCAGGTTCTGCCTTTCCTTTATGGCTCTGGCGCCAACGGCAAGTCTGTCCTGCTGGACGTGATGATGCAAATTCTTGGAGACTACGCCAATGCCGCCCCGCCAGGGTTTCTGATGGAAAAGGGGAAGTTCGCCGAGCATTCCACAGAGCTGACGGAACTGCACGGGCGGCGCATCGTGGTGTGTAGTGAGCTCAAACCAAATGATAAATTTAATGAGGGCAGGGTAAAGCTGCTGACCGGGGGAGACGCAATCACGGCCCGGCGGATGCGACAGGATTTCTTCACCTTCACACCCACGCATAAGTTGTGGCTGCTGGGAAATCATCGACCGGAGGTGGGGACGGGGGGATATGCATTCTGGCGGCGCATGCGGCTCATCCCATTCGAGCGGAAGGTTCCCGATGATCGGAAGATCGACAATCTGGCTGCCGAGCTGGTCCGAGACGAGGGCCCGGGGATCCTGCAGTGGCTGATCGACGGCGCCCGCCGCTACCTGTTCTCTCGAGATCCTCTGACCGGGCCCGCTTCTGTGCGCCTTGCGACTGAGGCGTACGAGAAAACCGAAGACCATATTGGCCGCTTCCTCACCGAATGCTGCACGCTAGGCGCCGAAATACGCCCCAATCCCGCACTGCGCGTCGAACAAAAGCTGCTGTACGAGACCTACACGCGCTGGTGTGCAGAGGAGGGAATTCAGAGGGCAACCTCCCGGGCATTTGCCTCACGAATACGACAGGAAGTTGGACTTGCCTCCCCCGCTGATATGATCAAGAACAACGACCGCAAGCTTTACCCTGGACTCGCACTCCTTGCTGACAGGGAGGATCCAGCCAGTTACGACAGCAGTGTCCAACAATGAGCCAAATACATACTCTGCTCAAGGCACCAGTTGCCCTTACCATGAACACTGCCAGTCTGGATCGTGCTGGCTGTAGTACTGGACGGGCGGAGTTGCCACCCACCCGGGCCACCCGGCCAACAATCACGAGGAGGGCCCGCAGCCATGAGCTCGATGCTGCGCGATAGCCAGCTCGCCGACGAAGTCGACGTCGTGTGGCTCGAAGATCCCGCAAACTTTGACTACGTTCGCCAAGCTCTCGACAAGGCCACCCAACGCCGCGGCAAGCCTCGCTACTCTCGCGACGGCCGTCTAGTCGGCTACACAAACCTAGCCTCAGATGCTGAATGCGATCCCGACAGTGGCCTGTTTACTCGCCGCACGTTTTTCCTCCTGCCTCACGATCGCGACAGCCAGCCCACAGGCGACTACGAGGTCGGTGCTCCCGGCGAAGCCGTCGACCCATTGACTATCAGGCCTGGAAAAACAGGTGCCAAAACTGCTCGTTCCCAACGCGGGGGGACCAGCAAAGCCGCCCCAAATCCTGAACCGGACCGTGTCACACCTGGTCAGTAGATAATTTTTTGAAAGCGTGAAACATGTGAATATATCGCGACAGATGGATTCTTGGCAGCGTCGAGAAGCTCATCTCCGAGCTCGGACAAAGCCGAATGTTGGAGGAACGCCGCGTGCGCCTGATCTGATGCGTCTTGCAGCCTTGATCTATATGTCGTAGGTCAGAGTTGCTCCGAACGCTGACCGCTGCCATGCATCACCGCGGCGACCGCTAACCGCCAGCTGTGACCGGTCGAGGGCCGGTGTTTAGGGGTACATGCGCGTAGCAGGGCTACACCCCCCTCGGCGACTGTGATCTCCTCGGTGACGCTTCGGCAGTATCAACCACAGCAGCAAGCGGCCTACGGTTCAGGGTGACCAGACGAAACTGGGCCCGGATAGTGGCCGCTACGTGTCAGGAGGTTCCCATCCGAGCAGGGAAGTGCCTGACCTGGGAGCGGTTTTGTGGCAGGAAGTGCTGTCCGTGATCAGTTAAGGTCCTGCAGATCATTAACATGTCGCCTTGATCTTGTTGCTGGGGGTGCTGGCTTGGGTTTGGACTCGAGCTCATAGGGCCAAGAGGGCGTGGGCCCTATGAGCTCGTAACACGATCTTGTTGAGATGTCCTGGTCGGGCGTGACCGGTCTGGTGATTCGGCTGTTCGTGATGGTGTGAGCACTCGGCCGTGGATCGTGGACGATGACTTGTGGGCGCTGATCGAGCCGCTGCTGCCGCCCTGGCCCGAGCGGTTGCCAGCGCCACGGCCGGTAGCGGACAGGCGCTGTCTGCAGGGCATCCTCTACGTCCTCTACAACCGCAAGGTAGGCAGCAAACACCATCTGATCTGCGACGGACGCGGCACCCCGCTCAAGGTCATCACCACCGCGGCCAACGTCAACGACGTCACCCAGACACTGGTCCTGGTCGACGGCATCCCGCCCGTCGCCGGCCGCCCCGGCCGTCCTCGCTAGCGCCCCGAAACCCTGCTCGGCGACAAGGCCTACGACTCCAACCCCCACCGCGAAGAACTCCGCAAGCGATGGCCTGTCATCTCCCGCAAGGGCGCCCCGTGGCGTCCCCGCCGCGCAGGTGCGGGCGGGCGGCGAGGGCCTGGTAGGCGTCGTCGACGTAGACGTCGGCGATCAGGTGGATCCGGTCGGGGCCGGTGGTGTTGCAGACTCCGTGGGCCTGCGAGGGCGTCAGCCGCCACAGGGATCCGGCCGCCATGTGGACCCGGGCTCCAGCGGTGACCAGGACGGCGGAGGGGTTGGTGACGAGCGGGAAGTGCAGGCGGTGGCGGCCGGTGTCGCGCAGTTCCGCGTAGTCGCGGTGTTTCCACAGGTAGGAGTGCGGCTCCAGGCGGGCCAGGCGCACGTACATGAAGTTCAGCCCCAGCGAGTCGAGGAACCGCGCGGTGGCCGGCATCTCCTCAAGTAGGGAGGTGGGCTGGGGGCGGCCGTCGCCGATGACGACGTCGTGCGGGTCACCGGAGTCGGAGTGGTTCAACAGCGACGTGGTCCACCAGCCTCCGAACTGGTACTCGCCGTAGGCGACGACGCCACGCGTGGGCGCCCCCAGCGCTTCGGCCCGCATCTGCTCGACTGCGGACTCCTCCAGGTCGGCCAGCCGGGCGACCTGGTCGAGCACCTCCGCCCGCCCGGGCCGGTCTGCGCCGTCGTGACGGCTGCGGGGAGTGTGGTCGCCATCGGGTCCTCCTGACACGTCGTCGAAACGCGGCCCTGGCGGGCAGCCGTGCAAGGACACCGCAGGCTCCAACTGGCGCACAGAGCGGTGGCGTTGCCGTCCGTTGCGGGTGGTTGCCGCCCGTTGCCGTTCCTCCCGGGCGGCCTTCCCCCGCCCGCCGGGAGCCGGAAGAGTGGTGGCGCCCGCGCCCGCGAAAGGGATGGGTCCGTGACTACTGACGCTGCCGAACCCACCCGCTGGCCTACCTGCTGGCCCTGCGCGGGACGAATGCGCAGGCGTACCTGCTCCGTGTTGCCGAGCAGCACCAGCGCATGAGGTACGGGCAGATGGCGTACCGCAAGGAGAAGGCATCCCGGTGGATCGCAGGCGTCTACGCGCCCAGCTATCACACCCAGCTCGCCATGGCCGCGCTCGAAGGCATCCCGCCCGAGGCGATCCACGCCCACGGCTGGCCGGGCTGGCTGCTGTTACGAGTTGGTGCGTGATAGCGGGTGAGGTGAGGTGTCGTGCCAGGTGGATGGCAGATCTCGCTGTGGCGATCATGGTCAATCGGGCGGTGCTGGCGCATCGGCTGTTCACGGGGCTCTCTC
>NZ_JBEOVB010000089.1:0-4941 GCF_040295245.1 Streptomyces sp. NPDC002884
CGCATCGACGTCCTCTTCGCCATGCTCCGCGACGGCACCTTCTACCAACCACCCACACCCGCTACGGCTTGACGAAAACCATAGAGGCACCTTTTTAGCCCGGACATGAGCTGAGTCGAGGACTGCGCGGGACAGATCGATGAGCTCGTGGCCGTCCAGAAGCTGGAGAACCTTCTGATGCAGCCGGCCCCAGACTCCGGCGCGGGACCAGATGGCGAAGCGGCGATGCACAGTCGACTTCGACGCTCCGAAGCACGGCGGCAAGGCCCGCCAGGCGCAACCGCTGACGAGCACGTAGATGATCGCGGCGAACACCGCCCCATCATCGGTGTTCGCGGCCCCGCCACCCTGCGGCCGCAGGCGGGCCGACGGCAGCAGCGGCTTCGCGATCTCCCACAAGCCGTCCGGAACGATCCATCCCCAGCACCCACTCCCCATGCCCAGCACAACGGCCAACTGACCATGTAGGACACGGTCTAATACTCCAGCAGCGGTTCGTGTCCTGAGCTGGCGGTTGTCGTTGTTCTGGTATGGAGGGGATGACTGAAGTCGCTGACTGGGCCGCTGAGTTGGAGTCGATGTTCGCTCGGGTGGCGGGCCGGTTTGCTCGGGCGGATCTGCGGTGGCGAATGCGGGACTATGTCCGTGGGCTGCTGGGGCGGGCGACACGCAAGAACGGCTGGCAGCTCGCGGAGTGGGCAGGTCACCGCACCCCGGACGGCTTTCAGCGGCTACTGAACAGCAGTGTCTGGGATGCGGACGCCCTGCTTGACGACGTCCGTGCCTACGTCGGCGAACGGCTCGGGCCGGACGGAGTGCTGATCATCGATGACACCGGGTTCATCAAGAAGGGCACCACCTCGGCCGGGGTCGGGCGGCAGTACACCGGCACATCGGGAAAGATCGACAACTGCCAGATCGGGGTGTTCGCCGCCTACGCCACCGGTTCAGGCCGGGCCCTGGTGGACCGCGAGCTCTACCTGCCCAAAGCCTGGACGTCCGACCGCGAGCGGTGTCGGGCAGCGAAGATCCCCGACGCGCGGGGCTTCGCGACCAAGGGCGAACTGGCCCGGGACATCGTCCGCCGCTGCCTGGCCGCCGGCCTGCCCGCCACGTGGGTGACCGCGGATGAGGCCTACGGACAGGACTGGAACTTCCGTCGCCTGCTCGAACAACACGGCCTCGCCTATGTGGTGGCAGTGCCCAAGTCCCAGCAGATCAAGTCCCTGGCCGGGATCTGGCGCATCGATGAGCTCACCGACGAAGCACCCGGTGACGCCTGGCAGCGGCTGTCCTGCGGCGACGGGGCGAAAGGCCCGCGGATCTACGACTGGGCCGGGGCCAAGCTGCCTGCCAACATCATCTTCGACCCCGACCCACCAACCCACCATCGCTGGGTGATGGCCCGCCGCAGCCTGTCCGACCCTGAAGACGTGGCCTACCACCTGGCCTACGCACCCGTGGGTGTCGAGATCGCCGAACTGGCCCGGGTGGCCGGCTCCCGGTGGGCGATCGAGGAGTGCTTCCAGGCCGCGAAGAACGAGTGCGGCCTGGACGAGTACGAGGTCCGCCGTTACATCGGCTGGTATCGGCACATCACCCTGGCCATGCTCGCCCACGCCGTCCTGGCCGCACTCGCCGCCCAAACCGGCGCTGAGGCAAGGGGGGCTGCAGAAACGGATCAGCTCTCGTCCCGCTCACCGTGGCAGAGATCCGGCGGCTCCTGGACACTCTTCTGCCCCACCCGCGAGGCGACCGCGATCCCGTTGCCCATGCACTGAAATGGTCGGCTTGGAGAAGGCACCGCCAAGCCGTCGCCCGCCGCTGCCACTACCGAAAACGCAGCTCAGGACACGAACCGCTGCTGGAGTACTAAGTTTGTACAAACGCAGGCGAGCATGTTCTGGGGCTTGTCTTGACCATCTCGTCAGGGTTCGGTGCCGGCCTTGCGGTGGGTGGGGCGGGTGTAGGACTGGCCGGTGGCGAGGACTCGGCCGACGTAAAAGCGGGATGCTGGTTCTTAAAGCCGGATAGGCATCCGGAGCCTGCACGGATGAGTGCAGGTGCACCGGCCTTGACGGGGAAGCTCCGACTCTCATCATGGTCAAGTGGGCTCCGACAGGCCACGCTACCGGTCCCGACTGGCCCCATCACCGCGATCTGCTGGGGTCAAGACACGCCGTCAAGAAACAGACGTCGGGCCTTGACCCCGGATGTTGGACGCACGAGACCCTGGATTTGTCCGGTCAGGGTTGGGCCGTTGGGGCCGGCAGTGCCCGCCCCACGCTGCCCGACTTTGTGTCAGCGGCCAGCGGGTTCGGCGTAGCGCCGGCGGCGCCGATCCGGGTCGTCGACGCCGATCTCGTACCAGGGCTCGCCCCGCTGGAGCCGGGGCAGGGTGTTCACCCACACCGCGACGGCGAGATCCGCGATGGCGCCTGGGTAGCCAAACTCGCCGGAGACGTCCTGGACGGTGGCCCAAAGGGCATGCGGTTGATCGTCCGCAAGGAAAGACCGCCTCGGGGCACAGTTTGCGGCTCACGGATGCGGACGGCATGCGCCTGACCTGTTTCGCCGCCAACACCTCTGGCCGGCCGATCGCCGAACTCGAGCTCCGTCACCGGCTACAGGCGAGGGCCACATCCGGGCCGCCGGCCTGCGAAATCTTCCTCTGCACCGCACCGCCCAGAACCGGATCCGGCTGTAGATCGTGCAGATCGCTCTCAAGATGCTGGCCTGGATCCCGATACCCGCCCTGACCGGCACGGCCCGTCTCCGGGAACCCCGCCGCATGCGGCTCCGGCTGTTCAGCGCGGCCGGACAACTCGTCACTACCGGCCGTTGGCGGATCCGCCGCCGGTCCGGCACTGGGCCTGGACCAGCCGCGTCACCGCCGCCCTCGACCGGCTCACCGTCCTGCCGGACCCCGGATGACCAGCGGACTCCCCCATCCCTCCGAGGGGATACCCGGGTCCTCAACCTGCCCCACCTCAGTCCTCGACATGAAATCGAGCCACCGACTCCGTCTGCAGCCCGTTACGAAACCTCGAGGCTATAATTACGGGACAGGCTTTGGCGCAAGTAAAATGAGTAACGAATTTCACTGCGGGTAAACTATTCGCGGATCTATTACCCGCCGAAAGATTTACTGCGGATTGCACACTGAGTCGTGAGCGCACGCGACCCAGAAACCACGTAGACGAAGGCTTTGTAAGGATCGATATGCGTGGTGCGGCAGATATGCATAAGGCCAAACTGTGTGTCGACCGCTTGCACCTCAAGGTCCATATCGGCATTCAGTTGCGCGAGCATACAGTTGCCGGGAGTAGCGCGGGCGGAGGTGTTCTTGTCGTTATTCCAAGACAGCCACATCGAGAACTTCGTGTTGTTGCACAGCTTGACCGACCCCTTAGGGCCGAAGGATCCATCTATGGCTGCAGAAGCATTCCCGGCGCCCCCAAGGATGGTGGCCGCGGTAATACCCGCGGTAACTGCGACAGCGGACGCGAACCTCATGAATCGTTTGCGCAATTTACGCTTCCTTTCCGCGATGCCTGCGGAGTTCATTGAAGGTGGATGCCATGTGAATGGCAGCTTCAACAGTAACTACGTGGGGAGAAGGTTTCTGGTTCAGGTTTGGTTCAAGATTTGAGGTGTCGCGGTGACATCAACCGAACGTTACCGGCATCTTGCCGGGATCGTGGACGGCCCGCGGCTTCCGCCATGGAGCCAGAGCTGCGGATATGGCCCGGTCAAGGCCAATCCTGCGGACTGTTTCGACGAGCAGGACCGACCCGGCCTGGGTGACGACCTGACGGCCGGCATCCTGAACGCGGACACGGGGATAGGACCCGATAGGGTGCTTCACCTGGAAGGTGCCTCTGACTTCAGCGGGAACAAGGACCTTAGACAATCATTATCCTTGCTGGTCAGAGGCTCTTTCTGCTTTCCTGACCGCCTGCCGGACAGCCCGCCTCGTGAAAGCGCGAGGTTAGCGATCACGGGGTCTGGCACGTACAGGCCACTGGAACCCGCCATTTCAGGCTAAATGACGAGGTGAGCAAAATGTTACGTTTGCCTGCACGAGATCCGCTGACTGCTGATGTCACTCGGTGAACGGCGCATAGTGAGTTCTGAATGGCCTTGCCTGAGCGAGAGAATTCCAGGGATGCGCGAACCTTGTCGGCCAGGACGTCGTCGGTTGACTACGAGACCGTCCGACTCCGACCACCGTGGAGTCGACGGACTCCCGCCGCGCCTGGAGCCGACACCCCAGCGATCCTGGACGCTCGGCGTATGCGGCTCCGCCCGCCGTCTTAATCCTGTGGAAGCAGATTTCATAAAGCAATGATTGAACCGAGGAGCGCCTCACCTCGTTCTACTTGATGAGGCATGTAACCTACCTTGGAGAGAAGAAAATATGAACCCGGATGAATTCGCCGAGATGCTTATAGGACTGGAACGGAGGGGCGTCCAACACAACACGGCGCAACAGCAGATGCTTCTCAGTGACTATCGAGCGGCCGTACAGAAGGCACAAGATAGGGGGATTACTCTTACGCCTCAGCAATTTCATCAAAACCTAGTTGCGCAAGCTGCTCAGCGGCAGCCCGTACCTGCGGCTTCCCAGCCAAAACGAGCTGCGCCACGGAGCGCTTACGATCAACAGCAGATCAATCGTTTCAATTCGCAGCCGATGCCGCACAAGAGCCCTCAGCAGCGATAACAAAGACGCACCGAGAATCGAGGTAATGGTTTCATGGTTCCGGCTCGTCGATGTGGTAGACGCGTATCGCAAGGGCTTGTGATCAACTCGCTCTGTGAGCGTTTTCAGCGTGGCCACTTTAGAGGATGTCTCACGTGGTGCATGGCCCGTGCGGCATCATGAGTGGTTGTGGGTGCTGATCTGTCGCAGCGGCTGGTTCCTGACGAACTCTGGGA
>NZ_JBEOVB010000090.1:0-2786 GCF_040295245.1 Streptomyces sp. NPDC002884
AACACAGTGGACGCGAGCAACTGAGGACAAGCCCTCGGCCTATTAGTACCAGTCAGCTTCACCCATTACTGGGCTTCCACATCCGGCCTATCAACCCAGTCGTCTACTGGGAGCCTTAACCCCTCAAGGGGGTGGGAATACTCATCTCGAAGCAGGCTTCCCGCTTAGATGCTTTCAGCGGTTATCCCTCCCGAACGTAGCCAACCAGCCATGCCCTTGGCAGAACAACTGGCACACCAGAGGTTCGTCCGTCCCGGTCCTCTCGTACTAGGGACAGCCCTTCTCAATATTCCTGCGCGCGCAGCGGATAGGGACCGAACTGTCTCACGACGTTCTAAACCCAGCTCGCGTACCGCTTTAATGGGCGAACAGCCCAACCCTTGGGACCGACTCCAGCCCCAGGATGCGACGAGCCGACATCGAGGTGCCAAACCATCCCGTCGATATGGACTCTTGGGGAAGATCAGCCTGTTATCCCCGGGGTACCTTTTATCCGTTGAGCGACGGCGCTTCCACAAGCCACCGCCGGATCACTAGTCCCGACTTTCGTCCCTGCTCGACCCGTCGGTCTCACAGTCAAGCTCCCTTGTGCACTTACACTCAACACCTGATTGCCAACCAGGCTGAGGGAACCTTTGGGCGCCTCCGTTACTCTTTAGGAGGCAACCGCCCCAGTTAAACTACCCATCAGACACTGTCCCTGATCCGGATCACGGACCCAGGTTAGACATCCAGCACGACCAGAGTGGTATTTCAACGACGACTCACCGTGAACTGGCGTCCACGTTTCAAAGTCTCCCACCTATCCTACACAAGCCGAACCGAACACCAATATCAAACTGTAGTAAAGGTCCCGGGGTCTTTCCGTCCTGCTGCGCGAAACGAGCATCTTTACTCGTAGTGCAATTTCACCGGGCCTATGGTTGAGACAGTCGAGAAGTCGTTACGCCATTCGTGCAGGTCGGAACTTACCCGACAAGGAATTTCGCTACCTTAGGATGGTTATAGTTACCACCGCCGTTTACTGGCGCTTAAGTTCTCAGCTTCGCCACCCCGAAGAGTGACTAACCGGTCCCCTTAACGTTCCAGCACCGGGCAGGCGTCAGTCCGTATACATCGCCTTACGGCTTCGCACGGACCTGTGTTTTTAGTAAACAGTCGCTTCTCGCTGGTCTCTGCGGCCACCCCCAGCTCGAGGAGCAAGTCCTCTCACCAGTGATGGCCCCCCTTCTCCCGAAGTTACGGGGGCATTTTGCCGAGTTCCTTAACCATAGTTCACCCGAACGCCTCGGTATTCTCTACCTGACCACCTGAGTCGGTTTAGGGTACGGGCCGCCATGAAACTCGCTAGAGGCTTTTCTCGACAGCATAGGATCATCCACTTCGCCACAATCGGCTCGGCATCAGGTCTCAGCCTTAATGTGTGACGGATTTGCCTATCACACGGCCTACACCCTTACCCCGGGACAACCACCGCCCGGGATGGACTACCTTCCTGCGTCACCCCATCACTCACCTACTGCAAGTCTGGTTCGTCGGCTCCACCACTTTCCTTTCCCCGAAGGGTCCGGAACGGCTTCACGGACTTAGCATCGCCTGGTTCGATGTTTGACGCTTCACAGCGGGTACCGGAATATCAACCGGTTATCCATCGACTACGCCTGTCGGCCTCGCCTTAGGTCCCGACTTACCCTGGGCAGATCAGCTTGACCCAGGAACCCTTAGTCAATCGGCGCACACGTTTCTCACGTGTGTATCGCTACTCATGCCTGCATTCTCACTCGTGAACCGTCCACAACTACCTTCCGGTGCTGCTTCACCCGGCACACGACGCTCCCCTACCCATCCATACAGGCGTTGGCCCTATTGTATGAATGACACGACTTCGGCGGTACGCTTGAGCCCCGCTACATTGTCGGCGCGGAATCACTAGACCAGTGAGCTATTACGCACTCTTTCAAGGGTGGCTGCTTCTAAGCCAACCTCCTGGTTGTCTGTGCGACTCCACATCCTTTCCCACTTAGCGTACGCTTAGGGGCCTTAGTCGATGCTCTGGGCTGTTTCCCTCTCGACCATGGAGCTTATCCCCCACAGTCTCACTGCCGCGCTCTCACTTACCGGCATTCGGAGTTTGGCTAAGGTCAGTAACCCGGTAGGGCCCATCGCCTATCCAGTGCTCTACCTCCGGCAAGAAACACACGACGCTGCACCTAAATGCATTTCGGGGAGAACCAGCTATCACGGAGTTTGATTGGCCTTTCACCCCTAACCACAGGTCATCCCCCAGGTTTTCAACCCTGGTGGGTTCGGTCCTCCACGAAGTCTTACCTCCGCTTCAACCTGCCCATGGCTAGATCACTCCGCTTCGGGTCTTGAGCGTGCTACTGAAACGCCCTATTCGGACTCGCTTTCGCTACGGCTGCCCCACTCGGGTTAACCTCGCAACACACCGCAAACTCGCAGGCTCATTCTTCAAAAGGCACGCAGTCACGACGCATCGAGTAAACTCGATGCGCGACGCTCCCACGGCTTGTAGGCACACGGTTTCAGGTACTATTTCACTCCGCTCCCGCGGTACTTTTCACCATTCCCTCACGGTACTATCCGCTATCGGTCACCAGGGAATATTTAGGCTTAGCGGGTGGTCCCGCCAGATTCACACGGGATTTCTCGGGCCCCGTGCTACTTGGGTGTCTCTCAAACGAGCCGTTGACGTTTCGACTACGGGGGTCTTACCCTCTACGCCGGACCTTTCGCATGTCCTTCGCCTACATCAACGGTTTCTG
>NZ_JBEOVB010000091.1:0-4412 GCF_040295245.1 Streptomyces sp. NPDC002884
ACAGTTCGTCCGACACGATCCACGGCCGCGACTGACGCTTCCCCATGCCCTCATCAACGAGCGATCAAGCCGACAGTCACATGATCGCACCACTTCTGTTAGAGCCAATTAGGGCTCGCAGAGAATTAACTTGTGCGTTCTGCGGCTTGACATCGTAGGTCAGTGCGTCACTCGCCCGCATGTTGTTCTTCTGCGAGTCTTGCAACGGCTAACACAGTGAGGTGGATCGGTTCTGGTTGCCGTGTCCGGGGCGGGAGTTAGGCGTTCGGTCTGGTGTGGGGACGTCGCCGTGGATCGTGTCGGATGAGTTGTGGGACCGCTTGGAGCCGCTGCTGCCGCAGCGTGAGCGCAGGTTCCGGTATCCCGGCCGCAAGGCATTGCCGGACCGGGAAGTGCTGTGCGGGATCTTGCATGTGCTGCACACCGGAATCCAGTTGGAGTATCTGCCGCAGGAACTCGGATTCGGCTCGGGCATGATGTGCTGGCGCCGGTTGCGGGACTGGAACGCGGCCGGCGTGTGGCAGCGGCGGCACGAGGTCCTGCTGGCGAACTCAGGTGAGGGTCCGTTTGCCCCGTACCGGTAAGTGCTCAGTCTCGTGCCGTGCCGTGTGCCCGGCGAGCAGGCGCGGGCACGATGCCGCGGGTCGCGGACTTGGTCTCGGCGGATGGCAAATGCCGTGGTCGTAGCTGCGGTCGGCGAACGGGGAGTCCTGCTTGCGGCAGAGAGGTCCGACCCGCCGCGGACCGACAGGGCAGCGGCAGTAGGTGAGTAGCGTTGCTACGGTTGCCCCAGTCAGCAGAACCACGAGCGGGGTGCCGTGCTCGTCGGTGATCAGATGGTGCTTCGAGCCAGTCGACGATCAAGTCTTCCCTCGGCTTGGGCGGTTTGAGCGTCATATAACTCCCGTGCAGAATTCTCCTACTGACCGGCAAGGCGTGGTGTCGGTTCATGAGTCTTGCGGTACGCCAAGTGCGGTGGACTGACCGACGAACGGCGGGCCTTCCATGAGAAGTTGCGGTTGGAGGCGGCCGAGCGCTTCCAGATGGGGGAGGAGGTCGCGGTCATTGGGCAGGACCTGCGGGCCAGTGCCCGGTTGGTACGGCGTTGGCGCAAGACCTGGTCGCAGGGCGGGCCGGCAGCCCTGGCCTCGGAGGGGCCGGCGTCGCTGCCGCTGCTCAGCGACGAACTTGCCGCGGATCAAGCCCCTGATTGGGCGCCGATTCCGCAAGAGCTACAGCGTCCAGGGCATTGCCGCGCTGCTCAGTCGGAATGGCTGGACCTTCCAGGTTCCCGCCCGCCGTGCCATCGAGCGCGACGAGGCGGCCGTGGCCGGATGGAGGAAGGAGACCTGGCCGCAGGTGGTAGGACCGTGGCGGCGCTCGGTGCCTGGCCCGTCTTCGAGGACGAAGCCGGATTCTCGATGACGCCGCCGACCACCCGCACCTGGTCCCGCCGCGGCCACACCCCTGTGATCCGCGTCCGGGGCCGCTCACTTCGCTGCTTGTCGGTGGCTGCCCTAGCCTGCTGCAAGAGCCGCGAATCCTCACGGCTGATCTACCGGCCCTGCCCGGACGCCCGGCCCGACGGCGGCAAGAGCTTCTCCTGGGAGGTGGCTCGGCGGTTCAGGGTGACTCGGATGTCGGCGAACCGCTGGCGTGGGGCGTTGGCTGCGGGGGGTCGGCAGGCTTTGGTCTCCAAGGGGATCGGCGGTGCCCGCTGCAAGCTCGAAACGGTCAACTGCGTGTGCTGGAGGCGGTGTTGGATGCCGATCCGGCCACTGCCGGCTGGTGCGACCTGTGCCGGACTTTGGCGAGGATCGCGGAGGTCGTGCGCCGCCGGTTCGGGGTGGAGTACACCGTGGCCGGGATGGACCTGCTGCTGCACCGCATCGGCTGGAGCGTGCAGGTTCGCTCCCGCAAGGCGACCGAGCGGGATGAAGAGAAGATCGCTGCCTGGAAGGACGAGCAGTGGCCCGTCATATAAAGACGGCGGCGGACCTGGGCGCCCGGCTCTGCTTCGAGGACGAAGCCGGCCAGGGGCTGAGGCCACCCAAAGGCCGAACCCGGGGCCGCCGGGGCCACACGCCCACCGTGCGGGTCACCGCCGCGGGTACCAAGCGTGTCTCCATGGCTGCACTGATCTGCACGAAGTCCGGCCACCGGTCCCGGCTGATCTGCCGCATCCACCTCGACCGCGGCCCTGCCAAAGGTCGGCGCAAAGGCTTCGCCGAGACCGACTACGCCCGCCTGCTGGACGCCGCACACCAGCAGCTCGGCGGCCCGATCGTCCTGGTCCGGGACAATCTGCACACGCACGTCAGCCACACCATGCGGGAGCTGATCGCCGCCCGATTCTGGCTGACCGTCTACCAGCTGCCGCCCTACGCTCCTGAGTTCAACCCGGTCGAAGGTGAGTGGTCACACCTGAAGAGATCGCTGGCCAACCTCACCAAACACAGCCTTGACCAGCTCACCGCGCTGGTGAAGACCCGGCTCAAACAGATGCAGTACCGACCCGGCCTCATCGACGGCCTCATCACCAAGACCGGCCTCGACTTCCAACCGCCGTAACCGCAGCCATTGAAGATCTATAGCGAGCCAGCCACCATGAAGACATCATGCATTCAAGGTTAGTACCAGGCCAGCATCTTCAACCACAACGCCGAGGTGGGCATCGACGTCGAAGTGGTCCAGTGACCGTGGACCAAGGGGTTCGAGCCGCTGCCGAAGTGGTCGGTGATCAATCGGGCTTTCGCTTCTCCGGATCATGCGGCGGACCACCTTTGGCGATCGTCCGTCAGTACATCGAGCGACAAAAGCGTGCACTCAAAAATACATGTCGGAGCAGCCTTGAGATGCATTTACTCCCGGCGTGAACGCCGGGGCTTTCCAGGGGTTCCGGTAGGCATTCGACCAGGCAATGAATATCGAATCTGGAAATCATGATGCGGCAGCAGCGGTGCCTCCAGGAAGCCCTGTATCTATTTTGATGCCATACACAGCAAGATGACTGTTCCGGGCTAACGATCTACCGGTAACACTCTGGCGACAGTGGCCTAGAGTGAATCGGGATCCGAAACGCACCTAGTATGTAAACTTGCGATCCAGTATCTAACATTCCTTTCTGTCCGCGCAGGGGGTCGCATACGTTATCCCGTAGAGTTGCGGAGGAGAAGAGCGAAAACCCTCTTCCCGCTTTCAGTTGCCTGTATTCCCCAATAATCTGAAATGGTATCGACAATTAATAGACCGCGTCCCGATTCAACCTCTGGAGGTGCGCCGACTGGCTGACAGATAGGTTTCGTGAATTCTGAACCGCCGTCCTTTACTGCAACGATAGCGCACCAACGTAAAATATTTAATGAAAAGTGGATACCGCTGGCTGTTTGGGCGTGCTGCAAAGCATTACCCACCAGCTCGTCAGCTATCAGCGTAATGGAATCTACCCATTGCTCATCCTCATACATAAGCGCACTTCGCACCAAGTTGCGAGCGATCTTCTGGGGTGCAGGATATTTGCTCAGATCGGCCTGCGTGCTGTGTGCTGCGTCAGTGGCCGACTTGATCCAGTCGAATTTGCCAACGTTTTTCACAGGTTCCGACTTTCTGAAATGGCGTGTTATTCGTACAGTCTAAACTGATTCTTCGAACGAGCCTCCGGGGCGTCCTCATTTAATTAGGACGCCCGAAACTGTATATGCGCGACAGTGGCAATCCGAAGCGCCGTTCCGATGTCGTGCTCCGGGGCGCCATTTTACGCTTTTATCGTCACCTAGGGTTGCGTCGGCATTTCCACGCCCCAGAGTCTTCAGATCGACAGACCACCATTCCTTAACTATAAGGGACCGTCGGTCTCTCTGCAAGGGTGTCGAACGGTTACTGCTGCTACCACTCCATCGGGCACCGGCAGTGTCGCAGACAGCAACCGCGAAGGGCAGAGGCAGAGCCACTCTCGGGAATCTCGAATGCAGCGAGGAATAGCCAAATTCTTTGGATCGCTTTAGGACCCGCAGAAGAACAACATGCGGGCGTGTGGCGCACTGACCTGCGGTGTCAAGCCGCAGAATGCACAAGTTAATTCTCTGCGAGCCCTTACGGGTTGGTGCGTGATAGCGGGTGAGACGTGTTCACCCTGCGCCCGTGCCGGTCGTGTTCCCACTGTTCGACTCTGCCGGGCAATGCTCCTGGCCGCGGTTTTCTGGGTGGTGTGATCGCTTGGCCGCGGTGGTCGCGGCTCAGGCCGAGGCAGCCGTCGTCCAGGAGGACTTCGACGTCGGGGAAGTGCCGGAAGCAGACGGCGGTGCCTTCGTTGCGGGCGGCCGTGGCGTCGTGTATACGCCCAGGTCGCAGGGCATCGGTCCATAACGTGCGGCCTCGCCAGTCGGCGATGACGGTGGCCTTCATGGTGTTCT
>NZ_JBEOVB010000092.1:0-3594 GCF_040295245.1 Streptomyces sp. NPDC002884
AGATCTTTTCTCGACCCGATTTCCTCGGTGCTTTCCAGGTTCCCGCTTTTGTTTCGCGGTTTCCTTTCCGGCGGTTCCGACTTTATCAGAAGTTCCAGGCCGGTCTGACCGGCCATTCTTTTCCGACTTATCGGGGGTGCCTCTGCGGAATCATGGATTCAAGAGGCTGACAGATACTAACCGCTGCCGACCGGACGCTGTCCAGTTCCAGGCAACTGTTCAAATCTACCTCCCCACGCACTCCGTGTCAACGGCTTTTGTGGGGCGAAGAGGAGACTAGCAGCCCAGCGGGGCCGTCCGCACATCAGGCGGCCGTCGGCACCTCGGCGCTGCGCTCGGCTGCCTCGACGTCACCCGTTTCCCCGGCCCGGGCGGCTCGGCCGCCGAGGACGTAGACGTACGTCAGGAAGGCCAGCTCGGCTGCGATGCCGATGGTGATGCGGGCCCATGTCGGTAGGCCCGACGGAGTGACGAAGCCTTCGATGGCGCCGGAGACGAAGAGGACCACCGCCAGGCCGATCGCCATGCCGACCGCGGCTCGGCCCTCTTCCGCGAGGGCGGTGCGCCGGGTGCGCGGGCCCGGGTCGATGACCGTCCAACCCAGCCGGAGCCCGGTGCCGGCAGCGACGAAGACCGCGGTCAGCTCGAGCAGGCCGTGCGGGAGGACAAGGCCCAGGAAGGTGTCGAGCCGGCCCGCCGAGGACATGAGGCCGGCCCCAATGCCGAGGTTGAGCATGTTCTGGAAGAGGATCCAGAGGACCGGCAGGCCGAGGAAGACGCCGAGGACCAGGCACATGGCGGCTGCCTGGGCGTTGTTCGTCCAGACCTGGGCGGCGAATGCCGCGGCCTGGTGGCTCGAGTAGTACGTCTCGTACAGGCCGCCGGGTCGGGTGAGCGCGCGCAGTTCGTCGGGGGCCGCTATGGAGGACTGGACTTCCGGGTGGGTACCGATCCACCAGCCCAGAAGGACGGCGACGGCGGTGGAGAGGAGTGCCGTGGGTACCCACCAGTGGCGTGACCTGTAGACCGCGGCGGGAAAGCCCTGCGTGAGGAAGCGCGTCACGTCGCGCCACGAGGCGCGGCGGGTCCCTGTCACCGCGCTACGCGCGCGTGCCACGAGTTGGGTGAGCCGGCCGGTCAGCTGCGGGTCGGGGGCACTGGACTGGATCAGGGACAAGTGGGTGGCGGTGCGCTGGTAGAGGGTGACGAGTTCGTCGGTCTCGGCGCCGGTGAGGCTGCGCCGGCGACTCAGGAGCGCGTCGAGACGGTCCCATTCGGCTCGGTGGGCGGAGACGAAGACGTCGAGGTCCATCGGTGTGCCTGCTCCTCGGCTGTTCGTCGGCGGCCGGTGATGGATGTCAGCTTGTCCTACTGCGGCGCGATGCGCCCTCAGCTTGGCAGACTGGCCGTTCTCGGGGTGGGCCAGGGAAGGGACTACGGGCGTGAGCGAGTTGGTGACGGGCGAGGCTGTGGCGTTGGAGCTGCGGCCTGCCAGGCTGCCCAGCCGGGCGTTGGCCATGCTGCTGGACCTGACCGTGGCCTTCGTGGTCTACGTCGTCGTGGCCATCGCTCTGGTGGCGGCGACGGCATCCCTGGACGAGGCGGCGCAGATCGCGCTGTCGATCGCCACGTTTCTGCTGGTGCTGGTCGGTGGGCCGATCGCGGTGGAGACGCTCAGTCATGGGCGGTCGCTCGGGAAGCTGGCGTGCGGCTTGCGGGTGGTGCGGGACGACGGTGGGCCGATCCGGTTCCGGCACGCGCTGGTGCGGGGCGCGCTCGGTGTGGTGGAGATTCTGCTGACGATCGGGGTGGTGGCCTGTATCGCCTCGCTCGTGTCGGCGCGGGGGCGACGGCTCGGGGACGTCTTCGCCGGGACGCTGGTGGTGCGGGAGCGGGTGCCCGTGGCGCGGTCCGGTTTCGTGTCGCCGCCTCCGCCGTGGCTGGCGGGCCGATTCCAGGCGCTTGATCTCTCATCGGTGCCGGATGGGCTGTGGCTGGCGGTCCGGCAGTACCTGGGGCGGATGAACCAGCTGGATCCGCAGGTCGGCCGGGCGATGGCGGAGCGGCTGGCCGGAGATCTCGCCGCGCGTACGGGGACGCCGGTGCCGCAAGGGGTGCCGGCGGCCGCGTATCTGGCGGCGGTGGTGCAGGAGCGGCAGGTCCGAGAGGCCCGGCGGGCCTTCGGGAACGGTCCGGTGGCGGGGTGGCCCGGGGGCGAGGGTGAGGTCGGAGCGGTGGGTGGTGCGCCAGGGACCTACGGCCCGCCGACGTCGTACGAGCCGCCCATGCCATACGGACCGCCCACGCCGTACGCGCCGCCGGCGTCATACGGGTCACCCGCGCCCTACGGACCGCCTGCGTCGTACGGGGCGCCCGGGCCCTATCCGTCATCCGCGCCGTACCCGTCGCCTATGCCGTACGCACCTGCGTACGGGGCGCCGGTGGCGTACGGGCCTGCTGGGGTGCAGTCGGCTGCTGGGGGTGCTGGGGTTCCGTCGGGGGACGGGGGGCGGCCCGCGGCGCCGGTGGAGGAGTCGCCTGCCGATCCCGGCCAGGGGCCGGCCACTGGGTTCGTGCCGCCGGCGTAGCGCCGCCGGAGCGGCTTCAGTCGAAGGTGGACGGGGGTGTCTCGAGTTCTTCCAGTTCGATGCCGGGGGCTGCGAGAACCACGTCTCCGGCGATGTGCACCGCGTGCTGTTCCCCGGTGTCCAGGGCTGTGACCTGGTATTCGTCCACGGTCAGGGGGCCGTTGTCAGTGGCGTGTGCTTCTCTGCTCAGCAAGGCCCAGGACTGGTCCACGGTGCGCGGGGCGAGGACCGGATCGGTGAAGGCCACGAGGCGTACTCGGGTTGCCGAGGAGGAGGGGGTGAGGCGTAGGAGCCGGCTGGTGGCGATGAGGAATGCGGGGGATGTGCCGGTGAAGGCGTGGGCGGGGACATTGCCTTCCGTGGCCTGGGTGCCGGTGGGGTCGGTGCGGACCCAGGTGACGCCGTCGAGGGCCGCGCCGCGTACCTGCCAGCTGCTCGCGTGGAGTTCGAGGCGGAGGGGGCGGCCGAGGTCGTCGAGGGTGAGGTCGACGGATCCGGTGTGTTCGCCGGTGGGGCTGGTCAGTCGAGAGACGTAGCGCCAGCCGGAGGGGCCGGGGGCGCACTGGAAGTGCTCGTGTGCGAGGGGGGTGTGATCGTGCGGATCGTGGAGCGAATATCGGCCGCGGGGCATGGGGGTCCTGGGGTGTGACGGGTGGGTCAGGCCGTCTCGACGGGTCGGCCGGGCAGGCTGACGGCCGGTCCGGCCGTGGACCGAAGGGGCAGGCCCCCGGCACGGGGGTGCGGGGGCCTGCCTCGGAGGTCCTGCCTGGTGCTGAGAGCGCGTCCGTGCACGGACGCGCTCTCAGCGGGTGGAGCTGCGGACTCAGTAGCGGTAGTGGTCCGACTTGTAGGGACCCTCGACCTCGACACCGATGTACGCGGCCTGCTCGGGGCGGAGCGTCGTGAGCTTCACGCCGAGTGCGTCGAGGTGGAGGCGGGCGACCTTCTCGTCGAGGTGCTTGGGCAGCACATAGACGTCGGTCGGGTACTCCTCGGGCTTGGTGAA
>NZ_JBEOVB010000093.1:0-3536 GCF_040295245.1 Streptomyces sp. NPDC002884
GCCCCTCGGCCGCCGGTGTGATGAGTGAGATCACCACACCAACGACGAGGGGCTCTGCCACGTCACCACCCCCGTTGACCAGCCATTTCACCCCTGCAGCACAGGATGAAAGAGGCTCAGTGTTCGCTACTGGACTTGATCGGGTGATGCCGGGGCGTTCTCCTGAAGCCTCTGCGGTGGTCAGGTAGCTGTGGAGCTTGTGAGATATGCGCAGGGCGGCGGGCTAACCGATGCCGGGAGGGCAGCGCGGGAGCGGGTCCGGCTGCAGGCTGTGGATTGCTTCGAGCGTGGGGAGCGGTGGCGCCGGTCCTGGCGCGAACGCGGCGCGGCCGGTGTTGCGTCCAAGGGATCACCCGGACGTCCCCAGCTCAGCGATGCGCAAGTGGCCAGGCCGGAAAGCGAGTTGGAGCCTGGGCCGTTGACGCACGGCTGGGCGGATCAGCGGTGGACGCTGGCCAGGGTGAAGACGCTGATCGGTCGCATGTTCCGCGTTTCATACACGCTCCAAGGCACGTGGAGGCTGCTGAAGCGACGCGGCTGGTCGTGGCAGCAGCCCGCCCGCCGGGCCATCGAGCGCGACGACACGGCGGCCGACTTGTGGAAGAAGGACGTCTGGCCGCGGGTAAAAGCACCGCGGCGGCGCTCGGTGCCTGGATTGTCTTCCAGGACGAGGCCGGGCAGTCGCTGACGCCGCCGCGCTCCAGGACCTGGGGCCGCCGGGGCTGCACGCCCGTAGTGCGGGTACGCGGAAGAGGATCGGGCCGGGTGTCGATGGCGGGGATGGTCTGCTACCAGCCGGGCCGGCGCTCGCGGATGTTCTACGCCGTGCGCGAGTACCGGGGCAGCCGAAAGGCTTCGGCTGGTGGGACCTGCGCGACCTGGTCGTGCGGGCCCGCATCCAGCTCGGCGGGCCCATCGTGCTCGTCTGGGACAACGTACGCCTCCATCTCACAGCCGGGATGCGGCGGTTCATCGCTGCGAACGCGGCCTGGCTCACCGTCTTCCAACTGCCCTACGCACCCGACCTGAACCCGCAGGAGGGCATTTGGTCGCTGGTCAAACGCGACCTCGGCAACCTCGCCGCAGCCGACCTCGCCCAGATCACCCGGGCTGTGAAGCGCAAACTCAAGCAGATCCAGTACCGACCCGACCTGGTCGACGGATGCCTGGCCGGCACTGGCCTGACTATGGATGACTGACCGACATGCCCCCGTGAGGTCAGGCCGTATTCGATGGAAGACCGAGCCTCCCGGCTGACAGGCTTTGACCATGAATCTCCAGCCCAACGAGTATCCAACCCCTCCTGGCTGGGCAAGCCGATCGACGCACGCCCGCTGTTCGGGCCCGAGCTGGCGTCGCTCCTCGACCTGCTACGCGGTCACCGGCCCGATGAGTGGAGCAGGGCTGCGGTCCCAGGCTGGACCGTTCACGATCTTGCCGCCCACATCCTCGGCGCCTACCACGGCCGTCTCGGCTGGAGCACAGAGGGACACCAGCGCACCATAGCGGCTGGAGAGAGTCTGGAAGCGTTCATCCACCGGGTCAACCAGGAATGGATCGACCTCCACGGCGCTCACAGCCCAGCCGGGCTCATCGAAGCCCAGGGACCCACATCGCCCGCCAATTCGAGGGCACCGACCTTGGCGCAACGGGCCTTGCAGTGTCCTGGGCAGGGGCCGACCCGGCACCCACGTGGCTGGACGTCGCCCGGGAGTTCACCGAGTACTGGACCCACCGCCAGCAGATCCGTCACGCCACCGGCCAGGACACCGATCTGGAGCCCAACGCTCTGGCCACGGTCCTGGACACCTTCATGCGGGCCTTGCCCCACACGCTGCGTCACACGCCCGCACCCGCCGGGACACAACTCCAGGTGGTCATCGATGAGCCGGCCGTCGGTACCTGGACCGTGACCGCCACCGCGGACCGCTGGTCACTGGCCGAATCACCCAGCGGCCGGCTGGCCGCATCAGTGCGGCTGGACTCAGAGACCACCTGGCACCTCTGCACCCGCGGCATTGATCCCGGCACTGCCCTTGCCCGAGCCCGCATCAGCGGAGAGCACCAGATTGCCGAAGCCGCCTGCCAGATCGATCCATCGTCTACTGATGGACGCTGCGCGTCGAGGTACCACCCTGTGTTGCCAGCTGACATAGATGACAGACCGACATCACGCATTCAAGTTCAGTATCGCTACGTGAACGCCCGGATTCGCATTGCAACTCCGACTACGTGTGGGCTGCAGGTTCACTGCACCTGTCTAATGTGCGGGGGCAATCTCGTCACTTATCTCCCCGCAACCTCGGGCTCACCTTTTGACTGGCCTGAACCCATGACGAGTCATTTTCGTAGTGATTTGCGACGGGGGGCGAATCACGTGGAACGATAGCTCTTTACGGTCTTGCCCTCCGATTGGTTTGGTTCATCATTCGCTGCGGAATCTTGCACACTCAAGGAGATTGATCCACATGCCTACTCCCTCTCAATCAGGACCTAGTAAAGATCAGCCGTCGTTCTGGACCATAGTGCGGGCCCTTACCAGCACCTTTCCGCTGTGGTGGGCGCCACGAGCTGAAGGTGAGCCACGTCTGGATGCCAGGCGGCACGTCGATAGTACGATGGCTGCAGACGGTAAGACCGGGTCAGATTTTGTCGGTACAAGCCTACGCGATGGCATCGAAGTATTTGGGTTGGTGTACCAAGAGAACGGCGCGAGCAATGTGAACGGGGCTTTCAAGCAGCGTGGGCGCGGGTTGAAGCGTGCTTTCGTGACGCGAGTGGATAGCCCCGAGGCAGACGATGCTTTCCGCAGGATCGCGCAGGCGGAGTGGGATTGGTGGGCGGCTGAATACACGAGAACTGGTTCCCGTCAGGCTGAGATCGCCATAAGCATCCCCGTGGAGACCCGTGTGGAACTTCAAAAGCAAATGGGTTATTTTACTCGCGCGGTGGAGCAGTTTGCTAGAAACTCATTCAAGAGTTTCGACCAGTTCTATGGTTTCGGTTCCGCGGCATCAGTGCGCCCATCGCCTTCTACCCCCGTCTGCCCGCCTACCGCTGCCGCATTGGCTGCTTACCGGGCCCAACAATGCATTCCGGCACAGCAGTCTGAGAAGAATGTGAATCATCGCTAGGTTTCCATTTGTGGAGAGTTCAGGCGACGCTATGTGTATGCATGTCAAGGCACCATGATTTGCGTCACTGGTTTCTTGCACTTGATAGGTTTAATCGTCCGTTGAATCAGTCTCCTCGAATCTGAGGCTCTTGCGGAAGGCTCGTGACATCTGATGTCACGAGCCTTCCGCTTTCTTGAGTACTTGACGGGCTGAAGGTGTTTGCGGCGATCATCTATGTGCCGGTCAGTGAGCCTCTTTCATCCTGTGCTGCAGGGGTGAAATGGCTGGTCAACGGGGGTGGTGACGTGGCAGAGCCCCTCGTCGCTGGTGTGGTGATCTCACTCATCACACCGGCGGCCGAGGGGCTCTGTTGGTTCCGTATCCTTCCATGCTCGACGTCCCGTACGAGCTGGTCGAGCA
>NZ_JBEOVB010000094.1:0-2866 GCF_040295245.1 Streptomyces sp. NPDC002884
GCGCTGATGAGCCTGGACCCGACCGGGAAGGGCCGCAGGCGGTGGACCATGCGCTGGAAAGCACCCCTCAACGCGTTCCAGATCGCCTTCGAGGGCCGCCTGACCCCGAGCAACAACTGACCATCAACAACCAAGATCAGCCGTTAAATTGACACACCCGAAGATGACCAAGCCCTACTATCCTCGGGCCGATCCGGGCGTTATATCGGCATCTCCGACCGTCACGCCGCGCATCCGGCCGACGCCCGGCTCGTCCACCTAGGTTATGCGGGCACCGGTCGGCCATCGAAATACACTATCCCAATCGCGCGCGGACTATGAAGGACTTGGTCGAACGTTAGGATGGGCGTGTCAAAAATTTAGATAACCGGTTCAACTCTGTGATTGCCGTCGAGAAGGACCGCTGGTTCCCGGCAGAGGCGAGCTTCCATAGTTGTTGTGTACTGGCGTTCTATTTACTGCGCTCGAAGCGTCCGACTTAACGTCTGCGGCCTGCACGGCCGCAGCCAGATGGACTTGTTGCACAAGACGCCATCTCGACCGCCTATCCCCGCCTCGCTGACGGTCCGCCAATGCAGAAAGCGTGTCTGACCAATTCTTACTCAGCGGTGCACTCGACATCTGCCCATAGCGCGCTTTTTTGTGATCCTCGAGCCTTTTCAGCACCTGCTGCTGGATCCCTTGTGAATTTGCCACATATTGACCATGTCCATGCTCATTCAGATAGTCAGCCAGCAACTCCCACCCTTTCGGATCGGCAGCAACGATACCCCGAAGCGTATTACCCCGTTCTGCTGAGCAGAACGGCATACTCATCCATGAAAGCCTACTGTCGGCGACTGGCGTCGACGCATGGGGCGCTCCGGCGGGTGCACTCGGCTGACTAGACGGCTCGCGGGTCAAGAGTATTTTAAAGATTTCTGCCGCTTCTTTAACTCGCGGACTATTGATTGCATCGTGTAATACAAGGCCAGCCAAGTACGTGTTGATAGTCTTACGCGTGGGCGGTTTATTTGCGTTTTCCATGTTCTGCATTGGAGATTCTCCCGTAGGGGCGAAGGTAGGACGTGTCCACTTTATGTGAGGTGACACGGTGTCAGGCGCGTGCCCGACCAAAGGTGCATGCACACCGGGTGCCCAAGCGGCGAAGGCGTCGATGGTCTCATCGATCCAGGCGGTAGCAACCGAAACACTGGAGCCTGCTGGGAGTTCGGGCAGCGTCTCGTTGTTGCGTGTGTGCACTGGCGCAAGCGAAGCTCGCTGAAAGCAGCCCAATTTGCGTCAGCACGAGCAGCGTTCATACCTTGGGGCATTGATGAGTCATGAGGCATACTCAACAAGTTCATGGAGTTCGTCGAGCACAGCTCGATACGGGGCCAAGCGAGGCTCCTGGGACGACGCGTGAGTGTGCAGAGAACACCACCGCTCGACCAGTAGCCTCATCTCCTCGCCCCTCACCTAAACTTCCACCCAACAGAGACGGAGTGAAAGGGGTTCAGTGAACTGACTAGCTTTTGGGGTGCGACGCGTCGTAGTTGAGATCGCTGCATCGTGGCGAACTGATCGCACCTGTCCAATTGGGATTGCATTCGACATTGATACTGCTTTGATTGTGCGTGATGCACGCTTCGGGCTTCCGTGTACTGCTGGCGTCAAAGACTGCGCAAGGTCTCCACTGGGTGGCGTCATGACTTGTTCTACGCAAAAGCTACGTGCAAGGTTCAGCGATGGATTTTCCTAGTCCGGTTCGCTGTGTGTCATGGCTCGCCCAAGTGAACCGCCCCAGGTTTGATCGAGACATCGGAGACCCGGAAGAATGCCGATCATAGCTGCTCCACGCAAGTATCCCGACGAGCTGAACGCGCGACCCGGCTGGCGGTCGAGGCCGCAAGAACCTGGCCGACCGGGCCGGGGCGATCAAGCGCATCGCCGACCGGTTGAGGCCTGCACCCTGAGGCTCTGCGGGGATGGGTCAAGCGGGCCGAGGCCGACGGGGCATCGGGTGCCCAGGACCAACAGCGCCGGAAGAACGCGATATTGAAAACCGCTTCGACTTTCTTTGCCGCAAGGCTGGACCGTCCCCTGCGATGAAGGTCGCCTATACCGACCAGTGCATGGACTCGGTCGGCGTCCAGCCGATCGGCGACGTCTCGCCGAGGGCTGACGCGCCCATTGTGCCGAGCACCTATTGCGCCGTCCGCCAACGGCCCGCGGCCGCCGCGACGAGGAGCAGACCGAGAAGGCCGACTCCACACCGACAACTACGGTGTCTTTAGCCTGCTCCGCCCTGCGACCTGACCCGCTTGGTCCCTGCCCCTGGTGCCGCCTGCCGGAGACCTCGCAGGGGAAGGGACCAAGGGAGCGAACTGGACATCTCGCGAGAACGTTGGAGTCTTCCTTGTCGACGCATGAACCCATACCGCCTTCCATACGTTGCATTCGGCAGAGCGCCACACCTGCACAGTGCAGGACGATATTAGCGTGATAGAGAATAGAAGAATTTTATGTCTACCCCTGAAGAAATTACACAGCAGCGTGGGGGACACCGTCCGCCGCGAAGCGCTGCAACCCGCGAAGCACAAAGCGCGGCACTTAGGGAGTGGCACGCCAGCAGGCCGGCTGAGGAGCGTAGTGCGATCGCCGAGCGGGCGAACGCCAGCAGGTCCGCTGAGGAGCGCAGCGCGATTACCAAGCGAGGGCACGCCAGTAGGCCGCCTGGGGCTACCAGCGCTGCCGCCAAGGCGTGGCATGCCACCCGGCCGCCTGGGGCGGCCAGTGAGGCTGCGTTGCGGGGGCATGAGAATAGGAAGAAGCGCTTGGCTGCTCAGGCTGCTGCGCAGGATGCGTCTCATTCTCCTGGGCCTTC
>NZ_JBEOVB010000095.1:0-2630 GCF_040295245.1 Streptomyces sp. NPDC002884
TCCGGTCCGAGGCCGCCGTGGAGCGGATGAGGAACAGGGTGTTCGCGGCACGGTCGCGGAAGGCGACCTGCCGGGACGCGGGATGGATACGGGACTTCATGGGGTTTCCCTCCTTGTCACGGTCCGCCCGGGGCGGAGAGGTGGTTCAGCGTTCCTCGCGGAAGGGGACGTGCGTCCCGGCGAGCCGGTCGTACTTGCGCAGGACGAGCCGGCCGGGGTCGTTGCTGCGGTTCTTGCGCGTCACATAGGCGACGCCGGTCCCGGCCGTCGACCTCAGCGTGACGACGGGACGCATGCTGCTGCGTGCCATGAAGTCCTCCTCTCACCCACACCCCCCGATTGTCCGGAGCATGTCAGTTACATGGTCTGGAACAACCGGTCCGGCGCTCTCATTCCCGGCCGGCACGAAGGCCCGCAGGAACCGCCGCGATCGCAAGCGTCCGCCCGGGGCGAGCGACTCGCTGATCACGTGGGCGGCCGAGGCGGTCGTGTCCGTGGGCGGCGCCGCGTCTCAGGGTTTGCGGGCCACGATGGCGGCATTCGCCCCGGCCGCGACGAGCGGCACGGTGGTGGTGTCGGTGAATCCGGCACCGGTCAGCCAGTCGGTGTACTCGGCGTGGGTGTAGTTGTGGCCGGAGCGTGTCTCGATCAGCATGTTCAAGCCCATCAGGGCCGCGGGGGCCGGTCCGGTCTCGTCGTCGTCCAGGACGAGTTCGCAGATGATGACCGTGCCGCCCGCGGGCAGCGCCGCGTGGCACTTGGCGAGCAGGGCGCGGCCGGCGGCCTCGTCCCAGTCGTGCAGGATCATGCTGAGCAGGATCACGTCGTGGCCCAGGGGCAGGGCCGGGTCGGTGAGGAAGTCACCGTCGTGGGTGGAGACGGCGTGCCCGAGGCCGAGGCCGGCGATCTTCTCGCGGGCCATGGCGGTGACGCGCGGCAGGTCCAGGACGGTCGCCCGCAGGTGGGGATGGCGGCGGCACAGGCCGACGGGGAAGGCGCCGGTGCCGCCGCCCACGTCGAGGAGCCGGCGGTGGGATGTGAAGTCGTGGGCGTCGGCCAGGGCGTCGGCGGTGAAGGAGGAGAGCGTGAACATCGCCCCCCAGAAGTCTTCGAGGATCGCCGGGTCCGCCGTGACGAAGGCGGACTCCTGGATGTCGGGGTCCCAGGTGGTGGGGCGGTTGGTGAGCAGGGCCTTCTGGAGGTCGTGCCAGGCGGGGTAGGCGTGCCGGTCCGAGTAGCGGACGAATCCGCCGAACCAGTGCGGTCGGCCCTCGACCAGGAAGTGCTCCGCCGTCTCGCTGTTGCGGTAGCGGTCGTTCTCGCGCACCAGCAGGCCGAGGGAGGCGCAGCCGGCCAGAAGCATGCGGGCCGGCCGGGGGTCCAGGCCCAGGGCCGCGGTCAGTTCGGCGGCGTTCGCGCTGCCGAGCCCGGACAAGGTGGTGAACAGGCCGAGGTCGACGGCGGCGGCCAGTGTCTTGAACCGCCAGAAGCCGGTGGTGAGTTCCATCAGCGGGATGGGGGTGAGGGCGGGCGCCGCGGCGGGCGGGCCGGGGCGAGGCACCAGGGGCGTGGTCGACATCGTGGTTTCCGATCTGGGTCGGGGGGTGGGCCGAAGCACTATTTATGACCACTTAAAGTAGTTACGCAAATACGTGACGTAACTTCTTGGTGTGGGAGATTCTGTGACGCATGGTGCGAAAATCGACGAGTCGACCACGCTCTGGCTGCCACTGCCCGACGAACTGCCCGCCGGGACAGCGGCTGTCGGACGGGCGCTGACAGCCCTGCTGGAACGGGCGCCCGTGGCGTACGAGGCGGCGATGGGCGACGACGCGGGCGCACCGCAGGCCCGGCGGGGGCTGCTGGACTGGGCGACCGCAACCGGCGCCGAGGGGCAGGCCGTTCTCGCGCCGCCGGCCGGCAGCCGCATCCACGACCGGCACTTCGAGGTGAAGCGGGTGCGGGGCGACAACGCCGCCCTGCTCGCCGCGGCCGTCCTCGTCAGCGACCTGCTCGTGCGGGAGGACCTGGCCACGGCCGGGACCACCCTCGGCGGAGAGTCCGGTGAGCTGTTGGGCGTCACCGCCTTCCTCACCGGCGGCCTGTCGGTCCCCTCCAAGGACCGCGAGTGGGCATCCGCCGACCCCTCCGCGGCCGCGCACCTGCGCTGGCTGATCGGGCATCAGCGCTTCTTCGTGGTGCTCCAGTTGCTGAGCTCGGCCCTGTCCGGGGTGGACCGTGCGGCCGGCACCGCGCGGGAGGGGGAGGCGGTACGAGAATTCACCTGGCTGTGCCGCAGCGCCTCGGCCTCCATGCGCTATGCCGCCGACTTCCCCCCGCACTGGTACGCACAGGTGCGGGACACCATGGTGCCGCCCGCCGTGAACGCCGGATTCAGCGGCCTGCAGACCCGTGACCACCAGCATCTCGTCTCCGTCATGCGCACCCTGAAGCGCGGCGGCGGGCTGGACCGCCTGGCGCCGAGGTCGGCCGAGGCCGTGCACGCGGGCGTGAGCCAGCTCTACAGCGCGCATGTGTGGGTCTGCGACCGGTTCGGCGGTTCCACCGAACCCAGCCTCCTGATGGCCCAGACCCGGCGGGGGGGGGGGGGGGCCCCCCCCGCCCCGGGG
>NZ_JBEOVB010000096.1:0-2441 GCF_040295245.1 Streptomyces sp. NPDC002884
GCCCACCGTCGTAGCCACTGCGCCGTGGCTCGCGATCGACGACGTCGCGTGGCCGACTTCGTTCGCGGACCTGACGCCGTCATTGCGCCCGTTTCATCAGGTTCGGGCGAAGTGAGAGTTGTCCTGTCGAAGTGCATGTGTCAGGAAGGAGCCGTTGACCTGCTGGGGTGCCAGGTTGTTTGAGAAGACGGCGGGCCGGGGTTCTCAGGCGACCTGGCTTTCGCGGAAGTTGCGATCTCGGTGGAGACAGAATCTCCGGTAGAGGGGGTCCTGGGTTCCGAGGGTGGTGTAGAGCCGAGCCAATCGTCGGCTCAGTTCGGCGGCCGTTGCCAGGTAGAGCGCCTTGGGGTCGAGGGCGGATGTGGGCGGGTCCAGGATCAGGTTCTTCAGCACCACGATCTCGGGGAACGCCGCGAGGTGACTGCGATGCTCAGCCGAGATCTTCTTGCTGACGGCGAGAGCTTCGACTCGGTCAAGACGATCGGTCCACTCCTCTCCGAGGTCGATCGGGATTCCGGAGGCGGACCAGCCCTCGACGATTTTCTGCGCCAGGTCGAGGGCTCGTCCGGTCTGTCGGTGCCGGCGGGTTGAGTTGATCAAGTCGATGCTGGGCTTCGATGACTTCGGGCAGGGCGATGAGCGGAATGTCGTGAGTGGAGCGGGTCCAGGGCTGATGCCGCGGGCAAAGGTGGACGTGGGCGGGCGAGATGGTGACGACCACGGAAGCGGTGGGGCTGCGGCGGGCTGTGCAGCAGCGGCAGAGGCGGCTGATCAGCTGTCCCGTTAGCTGACCGGGCCGGTGTGGGCTGAGGAAGTCGGCGAGTGCAGGCAGTGCCCTGGCGAGGTGGGGCGTCGGGCGCCCGGAGAGTGTGGCCAGACGGCCGGGTGAGTGAGGATTCCAGCCGGCGGTGGTGTTGCTGAGCGGGGAGAACTCCGGCGGCAGTGGGCCCAGGAGACGGGCGAGGAAGCCCGCGGGACGGTTGTTGGCGACGGCCAGGCGTGGAGATAGGAACCGAGAGTCTCGTCGTGGACGGGGCCGAGAGCGACGGGCAGCCGGTGAAGTTGGTCAGGCTGCGTCGGCATCCGGCCTCCGACGGCGGGGTCGCCGACTGCGGCGGTGTTCCTGGCGGGCGTCCTCGGCGGTCTGGTCGACCTCGATGGTCTCCAGAGTCTTGCGGGTGATGGCCTCGCTGCCGCAGTTCGTTCCTCGGCGCACGTCTCGCCACGCCCGGACAGGAGTGCAGCTGAGCGTGGGAATCCGTGCAGACGACCTCGAAAACTGACAGCCCCCAGTTGCACCCTTTTTGTGATGGGCCCCTGGGCAACGTCTCAGCCCCCGGCAGTCTCTGACCGCGAAGTGAAGGGCTGCACCTGAGCTACGAAGAGCCTGCACCAGCGTTCGGTAGATCGCTCGGGATGGCTTCTCCGTCGTCGTCAGGCACAAGGAAGTCTATGGATTGTGGATCAGGTGTGTGGGTGTCGTCGGGGTTGAGGGTTTGCCAGCGTCGTTCGAAGGCGCGGAGGTGGGGGGTGAAGTGATGGAAACCGAGGGGTCTGTTGTATTGGGCGGTGATGCCTTGGTGGGTGAGTGCTTGGGTGATGCGGTGGAGGTCAGGAGTGTGGGTGGTGGCGCGGTGTTGGGCCCATGCGGTGTAGAGGTGGAATTGGAGGAGATAGCGGGAGAGGGATTTCGGTTTGATGGGGTGTTGATTGCGGTCAAGGACGCCGTGTTCAGCCAGGTGGGTGGAGAGTTCGGCCGCGTCCGGGTAGTGGCGGTGTCGGTGGTGGAAGTCGGCCCAGACCTGGTAGTAGCGGTCGACGGTGGTGGGCTGTGGCCTAGGAGAGGGAGAGGGAGAGGGAGAGGGGCGAGGGCGCTCGGCGGGTTGTCCTTCCGGTAGGTGCGCGCTGCTGGGGGTGGTGGCTATGGCGTAGTGGTCTGGGGGCGACAGAACGGGCTGGGCGCTCGCAGCGGTTCCGGTAGCGGTGCTCCAATCCGGGGAAATGGGGGCGACTCGGCGGATTGGTTCCGCGCTGTCCTTGCGTGAGCTTTGTGGTGGGTGGGGTTCAGCGAGTGGCGCCGGTACTGCCGGGTGAGGCGCCGCTGCGCTGGCCTCAGCGGGCTTATGGTGCGTGGCGGCTCCGTTTCGTGCGGGAGGCCGAGGGGTGTGTTCAGCGGCCTCAATGCCCGGGCTAGCCAACGCGGGCGCAGCCTGTTCCTGCTGCAGCACCGGGGTCGTGTCAGCGGCCGGGACGCCACCTGCGTTGGCCGGGCCGACCGATGCCGATTCCTGCTGATGTGCTGGTGTCAGGGGCGGCGGCGTGGGTTGAATGCCTGCCGCCGCCAGGCCCGCCGGGGCGGTCTCCGCCAGCGGGACGCCGTAACGGGCCAGCCGCAGCGGCATGAGCGACTCCACCGGGGCCTTGCGGCGCCAGGCGCGGCC
>NZ_JBEOVB010000097.1:0-2327 GCF_040295245.1 Streptomyces sp. NPDC002884
TGGGACGTATCAGGGTCACGAGGCGACGACGGCCGGCCTTGCGGATCTGGGCCGGGGAGCCGAACTGGTCCAGCAGTTTGAGCACGGCCGGGTGCTGGATCCGCGGGCCCAGGACTCGTTCCAGGGACGGGTGGATCTGGGTGAGCAGACCACGGAGCCGATTGGCGGTCCGGGTGGACTCGCCCGCCAGGTCGTCGTCGAACCCTGCGATCATCGCGAGCTCGGCAACAGTCTCATCGTCGGGATCGATCGTCCGCAGGGTGTGGGGCATCGTTCTGGCGGCGTCCGCGATGACGAAAGCATCACGGGCATCGGTCTTGGCCTCACCAGGGTAAAGATCGGCGATTCGTCGCATCGTGAGTCCGGGCAGATAGGCGACCTGGCAGCCCGCATCCCGGGCGACTGCCACGGGCAGAGCCCCGATGGAAGCTGGCTGGTCAACGACGACCAGCACCGTTCCGTGCTTGGCCCGGAGTTTGTCGAAGAGCTCCCGCAGTTTTGGCTCGTTGTTGGGCAGCGACTTGTCGAACACTTTCTTCCCCGCGAGGTTGACGGCAGTGGCGTGGTGTTCGCCCTTGCCGACATCCAGCCCCAGATAGACACCGACGCCAGTTTCGTCCGCCATGCCCTTCGCTCCCGTGCTCGTGCTCTCCCCGGCCCTCACCTGCGGCATCAGCGTGCCGGCATCCACGTTACGAAGAGACTGCCTTCCCCGGTCCGGGTTCGGCGCTCGAGCCTCTAACCAGCGGTCTGCCAATGCCTTCGATCCCGGTGACACCACTTTTTCGATCATCGTCGATGAGGGGGCGAAGTCATGCCGGGGCCGAAGGCCGGGAGCCTCATCGCGAGGCCACGAAGAAGGTAACTGTGATAGTCGTCCTGCGGCCCGGGTTGGGTTGCTGCCAGGCTGGCGTTGACGTTCCGGTATGACCCCCAAGGTAATTGGCGGCTCGTCAGAGCCTGCCGTGCCCCCGAGATGTCTACCGGACGTCGGCGTCAGCCTGGCCCACCCCGTTGGCTTGATCAGCAGCTTGTCCGCCATTTCGACGTGACTCATCACAGTTCTGCCACGCGGTGACTCCACCCAGGCCGGCGCCGACCACGGTCGCCCAGCTCTTGAAGGAGAACAACCGCGTGACCATGCTCGCAGAACGAGTCGATGGCGTCATCGGCATCGACACCCACCGGGACACCCTCGCTGCAGCCGCCGTGAGCCCTGTCGGCGCTGTTATCGCCACCACCGATACCCCCGCGAACGCACGGGGTTACCGGCGCCTGCTGGATTTCGCCCGTCAGCACGATCCCGGCCGCCGATGCTGGGCTCTCGAAGGAGTCGGCAGCTACGGAGCCGGCCTGGCCGCCTTCCTCGACCAGACTGGCGAACAGGTCGTCGAAGTGCTGCGTCCCAAACGGCCGGCTGTCCGCGGCGGCCGCAAGACGGACATGATCGACGCCATCAGGGCAGCCAAGGAGGCCTTGGCCAGCGAGCACCTGATCCAGCCAAGGCTCCGAGGAGAGCGCGAGGCCCTGCGCGTCCTCCTCGTCACCCGGCATGGCGCTGTCCTTGCCTCGACCGCCGCGATCAACCAGTTCAAGGGCCTGATCGTTTCTGCCCCCGACGATCTGCGGGCCGAGCTGCGCAAACTCAAGCGTCCTGCCCAGATCGCCCGCTGCGCTCAGCTCAGGGATCGCCCGACGCAGGACATCGAGCACCGCATGACCGTCCGGGCCCTGAGGTCCACCGCTCAGCGCGTCCAGACACTCCAGGCCGAGGCCAGGGACCTTGAGAGTGAGATCCTCGCACTCACACGTCAGATGGCTCCGGAGCTGCTGGAACTGCAAGGAGTCGGGCCCATCACAGCAGGTCCTCGTCAGCTGGTCGCACCCCGGCCGGTTCCGATCCGAGGCCGCCTTCGCATCCTTCGCCGGCGTTTCGCCTATTCCGGCCTCTTCCGGGCTCACGAACCGCCATCGGATCAACCGCAGCGGTGACCGGCAGTTGAACCGGGCCCTGCACACCATCACGCTCATCCGCATGCGGCTGGACCCCGCTACGAAGACGTACGTCGCCCGCAGGATCAGCGAGGGCAAGACCTCCCGCGACGCACAACGGTGCCTGAAACGAGCCGTCTGCCGTCAGCTATTCAAGATTCTGGAACGCTCAGACCGGACCAGCAGGATCTCCTCCGAACCGCTTGACGCGATATAGCAGCAGCCTCGGGGGCGAACACACAGGTCCGAGTCCCGTGGACCGGGGTAAGCCCGGTTCCAAGATGCATGTCCTGTCCGACGCGGACGGACTGCCTCTACGTGTCGGACTCTCCGCG
>NZ_JBEOVB010000098.1:0-2197 GCF_040295245.1 Streptomyces sp. NPDC002884
TGGCGTTAACGGTCTGAACTGGTTCAGGCACGGATTCCGTGAAGTGGATCGTGCTGCTGTGCGCCGGTGACGCTCCGTCATCCTGGGCGTCATCCTTCGGTCGTGTGAAACCTTGGTGGAGTTGGTGTTCCCGCACCTGGTAACGGTGCTGGTGGAACGCGTGGTGGTGGAGAGCGCCGTCCTGCGGATCGCGGCGAGCACGAAGGGTGGGACGTCAGCCGCGTGTCCGGGGTGCGGGGCATCGTCGATGCGGGTGCACAGCCGGTACGGACGCAGGATCGCCGATGTTCCGGTCGGCACCCGGCCGGTACTCATCGAGTTGTCGGTGCGCCGCTTGTTCTGCGACAACAGCGGCTGTGCGAGAGTGACCTTCGCCGAACAGGTCGAGGGACTGACCAGCCGCTACGGCCGGCGAACACCCCTTCTGCAGCAGATAGTCGGTGCTCTTGGTGTTGTCCTGGCGGCTCGCGCCGTGGTCCGGCTGGGGCTGGGGCTGGGGCTGGGGCTGGGGCTGGGGCTGGGCGTCGCGGTCAGCCGGATGACCGTACTTCGAGTGGTGATGGCGCTACCGGAGCCGAACTGGGCGGTGCCGCAGGTGCTCGGAGTGGACGAGTTCGCGACCAGGAAGGGACGTCGCTACGGCACGATCCTGATCGACTGCGAGACCCACCAGCCCCTGGACCTGCTGCCCGACCGCGAGGCCGAGACCCTGGCCGCTTGGCTGCGCGAGCACCCCGGCGTCGAGATCGTCTGCCGCGACCGTGCGGCATTCTTCGCCGAGGGCGCTCGCACCGGCGCCCCGCAGGCCCAGCACTGCGCAGACAGGTGGCATGTCTGGCACAACCTCGGCGAAGCCGTCGAACGGCTGGTCTACCACCACCGCGTTCTCCTGCGCGACCTCGTCGAGCCGGAGCCTTCGCCCGAACCCGTGCCGACCTCCATGGGCCAGGAGCCATCCGGGCCCTACCCCGCGGGGAAGTTCCTCGACCGGCTCCGCGACACCCACGCGGCGGTCCGCGCCCAGGTCGAGCAGGGCCTGAGCCTGCGCGAAGTCGCCCGCCGGCTTGGGCTGGGCCGCAACACGGTGCGCAAGTACGCCCGCGCGGCCAGCCCGGAGGTGATGCTGCACGGCCAGTGGCAAGACCGGATCAGCAAACTCGACCGCTACCGGCCCTACCTGGGACAACGGATCGCCGAGGGCTGCACCAACCTGTCGACCCTCCACCGCGAGCTCCAAGAACGCGGGGCCCGCTGTGCCTACAGCACCCTGCGCGACTACGTCCAGCCGCTGCGTCCCGGGCGCCAGCCCGCAGCCACGCGTCCGCCGATGGCCCGGCCGCCCTCACCCCGCGAAGCCACCCGCTGGATCATGAGCCACCCCGACCACCTGCGCGACGACGACCAGCAGCGGCTCAAGACGCTGCTGGCCCGTTCACCCGAGCTCACGGCCGCCATCACCCACGTCCGGACGTTCGCGACCATCATGACCAACCGTGAAGGCGAACGGCTGCGCGGATGGATCGCCGATGTCTGTGTCGATCAGCAGTGCGGCCTGGCCTCCTTCGCAGCCGGGCTGATCACAGACCTCGACGCCGTCGTCTTCGGCATGAGCACCGAATGGTCCTCCGGCCCCGTCGAAGGCCGCGTCAACGATCTCAAAGCCCTCAAGCGCAGTATGTTCGGCAGAGAGAAACTTCCACTGCTGCGCAAGCGGCTCCTCCTATTATCGGCCAGCCGCCGACCCTAACTTCTGGCGCCTCGGGCCTGGCGGTCCAGGTACTCGATGAGTCGTGTCTCCGAACGCAGAAGCCGTTCTCGCTGCTCAGGCAGAAGAGACGCAAGGAGGTCGACCAGGACTCGCTTCCGCGGGACGTGCACCATGTTGCCGGAGTAGATCCGGCAAGTGGAACACCAGGCAAGCCCGATGCACCGCTCGAACATCGAAGTCCCGGGCGAATAAAACCGGTACTGGTAGGAACTGACGGGTGTTCCGCAGTCGGCGCAGACGCGTCGATCACCGTCGGGAATCGTGTCCCAGCTCCCGACCTTTCGCCAATGCTGTCGCCCGGCCGGTGCTCTTCAAGTCGTCATGTCGAACATTCTCGCGCACAGAGATCCGCCCAGCACAGCGGCCCGAGCAGAACTTCGACCGACCACAGAACGTAACCGGCTCTTGGCCACCTTCACGGAATCAGTG
>NZ_JBEOVB010000099.1:0-1962 GCF_040295245.1 Streptomyces sp. NPDC002884
CCAGCAAACTGCGGACCTGACCTCAGCACAGATGTGAACACCGAGCCCCGCCGCAGTCCTCGACGCCTCACCGCCTACCGTGCACCAGCTCGTTAGCCGCGCTCTTACATGACGGCTTGTTGGTTCATCCGACGCTGCGTTTTTGCTTGCTGAACGCCCCGGTCGACCAGGAACACGAGGTTGCGCTTATCTGTTGCGCAGCGAGGTGCCTGGTGTCCGTTCGGGGCGCTGGAGGGAGGCGCGTACTGTGTGGCGGGGGTACCCCGTCGACTACCGCGAGAGCGCACTCCGCATGAGACGCAGTCGAGGGGAGTTACACCGCCCATTTGGTTCTGTCTCCGGTGGTGACTTCGGGTGAAGCGCTACTGGCGATGATTCGCCCAGCTCGCGGCAAGGGTAGCGGCCTGCCTTCCGCGAAGTTGGGAGGGAGGGGCCTCGCAACAGACAGAACCGGGAACCGCTTTCACCAGGCGCACTTCAACCATAACTCTCTGCTACCACAGAATGGGAGACAAAGTCGAACGTTTCACAGTCCCGTGGCTGGCCGCCGAGTGCGGTGTGCAGCGGTGGTCGACGTCATGCCTGTTGGCGGGTTCCCCGATTCAGCCGGAGCGCAGACACGAGGAAGAAGGCGCCGCCGAGGAAAGCGTAGCCAGCGAGGTTCTTCAAGGTGACGTCGTCGCTCCCTGCTTGGGTGATGAATGAGGTGCCTGCGAGGGTGGAGATGGTACCGCTGATGATCATTGACCATTGGCCACCCCCCCGTCGGCGGACGACGCCGGTGATCAGTTGAAGGACGCCCGAGACAATGGCCCAGGCACCCCAGACCCGCAAGACGGCCGGGATCCCGGAAGCGGCGGCGAAGGCCAGGCTGACGACCGCCAGTGCGCTGATGCCGGCGTTGGTGTATAGAGCCGGTACCGCGCCGCCGTTGGCTTGTGCGGCCCGCACATCGAAGAGGACGGCAGCCATGTCGACGGCGGGATAGACGAGAAGGAGGGTCACATTCAGAGCACCGAGCCTGTCAGCGCTCGTAAAGAGCAAGCCTGCCCAGACGGCAGCGAAGACGAAGCGCCCGAGATAAAGCATGCGCAGCGGTGTGGACTTGCTGGCGGCGGACGAGGTACTGACGAGGGTGTCCATGAAAGTGCCTTCCGGGGGCAGGGTAGACCTGAAGATGGGAGCGGACAGCCGAGCGTTCACGCCAGGTAGAACGTTCTGTCCCTTCTTTGGGTTCAAGAACAGACTCGAACATCTTTCAAAACCGAACGTTCTCCCTCGCCGCAAGACCAGGAAGGTGGAGAGTGTGCTCTCCGAGGCGATCACGGGACTGCTGAACTCAAGGACGAGCCCGCCCACTACCAGCAGCCCACCACGACCACGCCCGACTGAGGGCTCCAGGAGAACGCGCCTTCACACAGCTCAAGTCCTGGTGGCTACTACGATGCCCAAGGTGCTCCACCCGCCGTATCGCCACCATCGTCCGGCCGTCCACACGCCGCTGACCTGGACCCATGCAGGATGAGGAGGCTCACTGAGCGTTTTCCAGCCTTGTGTTGGGATGCGGTGAAGTCGGCGACGGCCTTCGCAATGTCGGTGATCCGGTTTGTGCTGTGGCGGAGCTTTCGCAGCGGGCATCGGCCCTTGAGGACGGTCGTGGCCTGGCTCGCCGAGGCACCGAATCTTGGCGTGACTGCTGTTGGCCGTTGCTTTTGCCGCTTGAGCCGGCGACCGGGAAGGGCGCCCAGGCAAGGTGGCGGGTACCTTGATATGCCGTGTCCGTCCAGTATTTGACTCCAGTGGCGGCAAGGGCCTTGGTGATTGCGTGGCTGCGGGCGACGATCGGGGCGTGGGTGTTTCCGGGAAGGGGTGTGTCAATTTAACGGCTGATCTTGGTTGTTGATGGTCAGTTGTTGCTCGGGGTCAGGCGTCCCTCGAAGGCGATCTGGAACGCGTTGAGGG
>NZ_JBEOVB010000100.1:0-1678 GCF_040295245.1 Streptomyces sp. NPDC002884
AGCGAGTACTTTCTGGGGGCGGCCATGGTCGATGTTCCTCTCATGAGAACCATCTGACCCTCTGTCAACACACTCCGCATCTCGGGGGAACCTCACCCCGAGGACGCGCTCGAGGCTGGGGTGGAATTGGGTGAGCCGCGTATCCGGTTGCTGGTGCGGTTCGCCTCGGCCGCGAGGTCCTGGTCGAAGCCGGTCAGCACCGTGAGCTCGACGGTGATCACGTCGGTCAGCTCCAGCGACTGCAGGGTGTGGGGCATCGTCCGGGCCGCGTACGCGATCACCGTGACCTTCGCGTCGGTCTTCGGCTCTCCCGGGTAGAGGTCGGCGATCCGCCGCGTCGCGGGTCCGGGCAGGTAAGCGACCTGGCAGCCCGCATCCTGGGCGACGGTCAGGGGCAGGGCGCCCATGGACGCGGGCTGGCCCACGATCACCAGGACGGTGCCGAACTTGGCCTTGAGCTACCGCGAAAGACATAACGGGGGACATGCCGTGCACGCCGCGCCAGCAGCTGCTCGACGTCACGCGCGGCGGCCGCGGTGGTGCGCAGGCGGACCATTTCCCAGTACCGCAAGTCGTCCACCAAGCCCGGCAGGCACTTCGTCCAGGACGTCGGCTTCAAGCAGCGCCCGTTGGTCGTCGTCCTTGTCTGCGAGCGCCAGCCATGCGAGTTGAACTGAAAAATCCGCGTATCCGTTCTACCTATGTCTGGATTATTAGTCCGGAGTTGCAACTTTGACAGGAAGTGGATCATGGCAAGGCCTCAGAAAATCGTTATCCGGGTGGACAAAGAAGTGGAGATTTACTCGGACAGCAAACGGGTGCAGGCAGCTCACAGTGTTGGCGATCTCAGAGCTCGCGACGCCGAGGCTGCCGCTCGGTTCCGGTCCGCACGCGACGCCGAGGCTGCCGCTCGGTTCCGGTCCGCACGCGACGGCCGTTCGCGACGGGACGGGATGGCCCCTCAGCCTGATGAACGAGTGACCCCAAACCTAAACAGCGCCGTTCGGTTCAGCAGGACCCCCCTCAGCGACGACATCCCTTCAAAATTTCTGGACAGTAGGCTGCTGAACAGCAGAGAGAGTCGTATTGCAGTCCACCGCTCAGCTGCCCTGGCTCAATTGGAGGGGCGCCCCCTCATCGATACGGTATCTACTCCGTCAGACTCCCCCTTGGCGAATTCAAACACCTACAGCACCATGAGCAGCGTGGCTTCGGCCGCAGCCCTTAAGCCCATCACCTATGCCGCCACCCAGTCTGCCTTTAAGCCTTTGCCGCCCCTGCCCCCTGGCACAACACCTCGCATCGCTCAACAGGCAGGTCGCCACGGTCTCCGTTAGCCGGGAGTTCGCAGATCAGAGTCGGGCATACGTAAGACCGTGTCCTACATGGTCAGTTTGCGGAGCCGTTTGTAGCAGCAGAGGGCGGCTGCCAGTCCGAGAAAGGCCAGGTAGTTGCCTGGTTTCCGCTCGTAGCGGTGGTTGCGGCGGCGGTAGCCGGTCAGCCAGGACATGGTGCGTTCGATGACCCGCCTTCGGCGGCCGAGCCGTTCGCTGGAGTCCACGCCTTTGCGGGCAATGCGGACACCGATGCGCTTGCCCCATAACCATCGCCGCAGGTGAGGCACGTCGTACGCCTTGTCCGCATGAAGGCGATGGGGCTGGGGCTTGGAATCGGTCGC
>NZ_JBEOVB010000101.1:0-1572 GCF_040295245.1 Streptomyces sp. NPDC002884
CTGGGAACAACGAGACGACATCCACGAGGCCTTCCTCGGACTTGCCGTCTGCCCGATCACCCACCGGCACATCCAGAGGCTTTGTTAGGGCCAGTAACTGGCAGACGGCTTCATTGAGCTTCTTCAGAGTGGCCACCGATCGGGTGACGTCGTGTCGGCGGCTCCGCCCAGCAAGGACAGCGACTGCCCTGCTTGGCGGCCTCGTCCACACGCTCGGGGCCTTCACTCGCCGGAGGGGCAGCTGAAGAAGCTCATTGTGTCAGCCGTTGTATGTCGGAGGAGTTTCCCCGTCACCGGGATGCGCCCCAGGGTGCGTTGCGAGTCAGGCGGCGTGCGACCTCTTGCGTGCACGATGGTTTGCTATCGCGCCCGCCGCAATCTATCTGAGGCGGGGATGTACCGTTTTCCCGCCTCAGGAGGAAGGAAAACCGATTAACAGTCAGTGAGCCTTCGCGTAAGCCTCACGGACGCTGGCGGGGACCCGCCCGCGGTCATTGACGGGATAGTTGTTCTCCCGCGCCCAAACGCGCATCTGTTCCGCACTCGGATCGCCGGAGTTCTGCTTAGTCGATCGACCTGAAGGCTTCGCGCGGCCGACTTTGCGGCCGGTACTGATGAAGGGGGCAAGAGCCTCGAAGAGCTTGTCGTAGTTATCCGACACTAGATCGATCTCGTAGTTTACCCCATCCAATGAAAATGTATGGGTCTGCACCTCCTCTGATTCCGTGCCTGTGAGGTCGTCCACGTATACAGTCACAATCTTCTGGGCCATGACGGGATAGTACCCGCTTGTGCACCCGCACCAGTACCCGATATGAAACTCTAAGCGATCGGTGATGTGCCATCATGGCCGTGCTGGGGCGTGCGCTTCTCGCCTTCGTCACATACTGGGCGGGTGGAGCTGCCAGAATTGGGTGCCGTACTCAGACGTCGTTTTCTCCTGTTGTTTCATACCGGAATCTGCTGTTTGGTCTGCGGTGCCGGCTCGTGCCAGGAGATCGTGTTCTCGCTGGTGAGGCGGCGGGCCATGAGGTCGGTCATGGCTTCGGATCGGTGTGGGTGGGTTTCGTAGTCGCGGGCCAGGCGGCGGTGGAGCATGAGTGTCCGCTCAACTGCCCAGCGTTTCGGGATGGGGGTGAATCCCCTATGGTCCCGGAGCCGCGTGCGGTGATTTCCATGTCGATGCCGAGGGTCGCGGCGTGCTCGACGAAGTGCTGGCGGTAGCCGCCGTCGACCCACACCTTGCGGACGCGGGGATGTTCGGCGGCGATCTGGTCCAGGAGCTGGGTGCCGGCCGCGGAATCCTGCACGCTCGCCGCAGTGACCAGCACGGCAAGCAGGAGCCCGATCGTGTCGGTGACGATGTTCCGCTTCCGCCCCACGATCTAATGGGCGGTAGCTGACCCCGGTAAAGCTTCTCGATGCCGACCGCCGGCGTCAGTACAACGTCCACCGACGATCGGGGCTGTGAGCCCTCTGAGGTTCCCCCGAGATGCGGAGTGTGTTGACAGAGGGTCAGATGGTTCTCATGAGAGGAACATCGACCATGGCCGCCCCCAGAAAGTACTCGCT
>NZ_JBEOVB010000102.1:0-1558 GCF_040295245.1 Streptomyces sp. NPDC002884
CGACGAGTTCAGCGATCACGTCAGCCGACAGGCCCGTGATCCTCCGGTCGCTAACGAGCACTGCACGAAACGCGTTCCCCACCCCACGACCATGACCACAACCGCGGCCGCCACGGCGGCCGGCCACCGGCATTCGACCGGCAGATCTATCGGCGCCGCAACGTCGTCGAGCGATGCTTCAACCGACTTGGCTTCCGCGGCATCGCCACCAGATACGTCAAGACCGCCACCTCCTACGAGGCAGCGGTCAGTCTCGCGTCATTCCTGCTCTGGGCAAGATCCGTTTGAAGACGAACCCTAGTTGGCCACAAGCTCTTGACCTGCAACTAATCAGGTTGAAATACGCTCTTGAGGCAGCCAACGGGGTGCCACACCGGTCTGCGATCACATGATGCCATCTCATCGTGAACAGTCTCACACCCGGCTGCATCGACACCGCTCCGTAGACCGTTCACACGGCGCTCACCTGCGACAACAGGGAAGAAAACACTTGAGTGAACCGTACTCGACCAGCTCCCGTATCAGTTTGTAGGCGAGCAACTCACCGAAGGAAGTCCGTGACTCTCACGGCGAGTATCACTTGAGGAGATTTTATGCCCCACGCTCGAAAAATCACCTACCCGGTGGTTCTTCTGATGGCATCGTTCGGGCTTTTTGCTTGCGGATCAACGGATTCTGGTAAAGCAAATGACGATTCCAATTTGACGGCGCGCAGCGCAGAAGACAACGTAAGTCAAACCGACCCAACGTTGCCCGAGCAGCCCATGCCGGTCCCGCCCATTCTTGAAGTTGACAACAACCCGGGGCCGCGCGAACCGAAACAAGGCGGGAATTCAGTCAAGGTATGCGCTGAGCGAAGTTTCCAAAGATGTGTAGATTTTTCCGCCTATACGGATTCCGCGAGAATCCTTGACGATAGCATCGGGTCCATTCAAAATAACAACGATTTCCCTGTGACGTTTTACGCCGACCCGCACTTCTCTGGGGACTCCATTACGCTGGGTCCGGGTGAAGTCAAGGAGGACCTTGACCCCCCGGGCTCCGAGCAGGGGATCAACGACAGGATTAGCTCCTGGCAGCCGCAGGGCCTGGCTCAGACAAATCCCGTGATCACGGTGTGCACAGGTGAAGACTTTCGCGGCAAGTGTGAAGATGTACCGATTTCCCAAGCGGCCACCAAGCTGAATGATGACATCAGTTCAATCAGGAACAGTAGCGACTTCGACATCATTTTCTATACGGACGAAAACTATAAGGGATCAATGATAGAAGTTCATTCGCAAACCTACGTGAAGTCAATCAACCCCAAGGGTGTGAATAACGGACTGGATGACAAGATATCGTCCTGGCAGCCGCTGAGTGGACCGGACGTCTCAGGTTCGAATGGATCTAAGGATCCCGAAACCGTAGATATTGAATAATTCATGTAATCGCAAACATGCGACCCGGTACTGAGTCTTACTGAGCCTCTTTCATCCTGTGTATTCGCAGGTGAGGAGGGTGTGGACGGCTGCGACGGTTCTGCCGGTGCGGTTCGTTGAACAGCGTGCTTGTCGTA
>NZ_JBEOVB010000103.1:0-1467 GCF_040295245.1 Streptomyces sp. NPDC002884
CACTATACGGCGGCGAGGTGGAGCAGCTCGGGAACGCCTTGGGCTCGAGCGTAGGGCTGGAATCGTGGCAGGAGGTCGTCGATGAGCCTGACGCATCGGGGAGCACCGATGCGGCGGGCGAGGAGCAGGGCCTCGTTGGCTGCGGCTGCCGCGGGTTCGGGTTCCTTCTGGTCGAGGTGGCTCGCAGCGCGGTAGGTCAGAAACACGCCGCGGGTCTTGTCGCGTGCGGTGGGCAGCAGCAGCTCGCCTTCGGCGATGAGCTGGTGGGCGCGGCCGGTGTCGCCGAGTTCGAGGAGGGCCTGGCCGGAGTCGACCGCGAGATCTGCTTCGGATACCCAGGCGCACCAGGTGGGCCGGTCGGTGCCCGCGTCGTTCAGGTGCTGTTCGGCTGCGGCGAGGGCGCGGAGCACGGTGCGGCGCTCGGTGGGGTCACGGCGCGCGGCGAGTGTGCGGGCCAGACGTAGCTGGAGGAGGCAGCGGGCGGCGGGGTTCTCGGCGCGGGTGAGGGCGTGTTCGAGGATGTGTGCCGCGGTGGTGTGCTGGCCACGCCAGGCAGCTTGGTAGGCGAGGTCCCCAAGGAGGCCGGCACCCATGTCTCGGTCGCCGACCGCGTGGGCGTTGTGCAGGCCGGCGACCCAGTGCTGGCTGGCGTTGGCGTGATGGCCGAGGTCGAAGCGGTGCCAGGCGACGGTCTGGGCCAGGGAGGCTGCGAGGGTGTGCAGGCGCAGCCTGATGTCGCGTGTGCAGCGGCCGCGTTCGAGGAGTTCCGTCACGGTGGCCAGGTGCGCGTCCAGCAGGGCAGGGGTGTGCTGTCGCTGCTCGGTGGGGAGATTGGCGAGGTGCTGGGTGGAGGCTTCCAGGAAGGCGACGAGGTCCTCGCCGACCGGTTTGCCGTCGTGGGCCTGCGCGAGCGTGTTGTGGGAGCCGGCGGCCCAGTCCGACGCCAGTGCGGTCAGGGCGGTACTGGAGATCGAGAGGAAGGTTCGGCGTTCCATCGCTGTCAGCAGGGCCTCTCTCAGGGCGGGCACGGAGCTGTGGGGGCCGAAGGGAATGACCCCGTTGGCGGTGAGCGGCAGCCACTTCGGCCAGTCGTCGGCCCGGACGATGTCCGCGGGCCAGCCGAGCGCCTCGGCGATGTACGCCTGTGACTCCTCGCTCGGGCGCACGCCCCGTTCCCACTTACGCACCCGCATCCGGTCGGTGCCCGAACGCAGGCCCTGTCGGCGGGCTGCGGCCTGAACCCCGGCCGCGAGCGCTTCCTGCGACACGCCGCGCGCCTTCCGCGCAACGGTCAGGGGGTGGCGATCGGTCTCTTCCACACATTCATCCAATCACTCACCGCACATGGATGGTGACGATAGCCGGATGCGGCACTCCTGCGGGACTCCCTTCAAACTGTCGCCTGATCCCGGCAGTTGAGGCGACTGCTGTGCGTCGACTCATACGGAGCGGCGCCGGAAGGGGGGA
>NZ_JBEOVB010000104.1:0-1445 GCF_040295245.1 Streptomyces sp. NPDC002884
GGATGACGCCCAGGATGACGGAGCGTCACCGGCGCACAGCAGCACGATCCACTTCACGGAATCCGTGCCTGAACCAGTTCAGACCGTTAACGCCACCTTGCAGACACAGCGGGTCCGCCACCGGTCGCGGCCCCGGTGATCACTCAGACCAGCGCGGCAGCAGCGGCTCGATCAGCGCACACAAGTCGTCGTCCACGATCCACGGCCGGGTGCTCACAGTTCACGAACGGCTGAATCGTCAGACCGGTCACGCCCCACCAGGTCGTTTTAACAAGATCGTGTTACGAAATCTTGGCGTCGGCCCGCCTCACTGCACATACCTGATCCCTCCGGCATACCACTACGATCACGAGACATCAGACCCCCGGCCACCGCGAGTTCAACTTCAGCAGCGCATTCTTGCTCACCTGCTCTGTCCCTCTCTTCGTGTCAAGCTCAACTCCCACGCTGTAGTGGCGGTACGTCTAGTCTTCACACCTGCGCGCCTGAGACTGATACATGCCGACATCAGCTGAACTTCTAGTGAGGCCGAGTGGTGCCGCACTCATCAACATAAGAGACGTCCGGTCTCCTAAACCTAGTAGGAATGCAGCCTTTAATCAAGAGACTGGCAGTCTGTAGACTGTCGATATGACGACCTTCCAGCGGGCAAGGAACGAGACACAACGCTCCGTACGCAGGCAGCACATCCTGCAGAACGCCGCAGCTATGCTCGCCGAGATGCCCGTCTCTAAACTCAGCCTGAACGAGTTGAGCCGGCGTGTTGGGCTCGCAAAGTCCAATGTACTTCGCTACTTCGAATCGCGTGAAGCCGTGTTGCTTGAACTGCTCGAGCAGAGCGCACGCGACTTCATCACCGAGACGGCCGATCCACTTCGCTCTCTCATTTTGGGACGCGAACCCCTGCACACCAGAATCGAGACAGTCGCATCTGGACTGGCCGCTTCTTTCGCTGCGCGGCCCATGCTGTGTGAGCTGCTCAGCGCACAGGCTGGCGTCCTCGAACACAACATCTCCCTTGACGTTGCGACCCGGTTCAAGAAAGGTGCCCCCGACAGCATTCTCGCGCTGGCCGAGCTTCTTCGCGACCTCTTCCCTGAACTCGACCTGCGTCGCTCTCAGCAGGGTGCCGTCCTTATCATCGTTATGATTTGCGGCTTGTGGACCCACACGCACCCCGCCCAATCAGTGCGCGCCGTCTACGACGCTAACTCGAGCTTCGCCTTTATAGATTCGGACTTTCCGGAAGCCCTCCATCAGACACTACTCGTACTCCTCAAGGGCCTTATAGCATCTACTGACCTTATCGGGTTGCCTTTGCGCGCTGACGTTGGGTGATCCGGGTCTGTGTAACGAGCTGGTGCACGGTAGGCGGTGAGGCGTCGAGGACTGCGGCGGGGCTCGGTGTTCACATCTGTGCTGAGGTCAGGTCCGCAGTTTGCTGG
>NZ_JBEOVB010000105.1:0-1319 GCF_040295245.1 Streptomyces sp. NPDC002884
CCGAGGCGAGGCCCGCGACCGCGCCGCCCACGACCACGAGTTCGCCGCTCCTGATGAACCGCGGGCGAGCAGCGGCCTGGGCTGTCGCCCCGTGCTGTCGGCGTACGGACCTATCTCCCCCCCTTGCGTACGGACGAACGTCCCCAGCTCTGACTGCGGGCAGCAGCACGGCAGAGGATCTCGGTTGAGATGGATGCCCCGACCAGGGACACTCGCGCGATGAGCCCCAGCACATGGTCCGAATCGGTCGAGCGAGGGTGGGACGAGCCCTGGTATCGGGTCCGCATGGAGGACTTCGAGGCATCGTTCCTGCCCAGCGACGGCGAGGACTTGGACGAGGTCTGCAACGTCGATGTCTTCGTGACTCTGAAGGACGGATCTCGTTGGACCGCGACCGTGTTCACCGTCGCGGAAGTCGAGCGCCTGATGAAACTCTGGGCAGGGACCGACGAGGCCCTCGGGGGCCGGTACTTCTGGGTCTCGGACGGCCTGATCGTCAGGGATCCCGGCATCGACAACATGACCGACGTGATCGCCGGGCTGATCGAGAACGGCGAGTTCCCTGAGATCTTTCAGCAGGTGATCAACAACTGATCAACGCTCGGTCGCCGGAATCGACGTGGGTCGTCAGGCCACGTCATTCTCTCGCTCGATGTCCTTGAGGCGGTTCCTGAGCCGGTGACTGGGGCCGTTGACGGAGATCACTTCGCGGTGGTGGAGGAGGCGGTCGACGATGGCGGTAGCCAAGACCTCGTCACCTCTCAACGCATCAACAACTGTCCCTATTCATCCGTACGCGAGTGGGGACGTTCACGTGTACGCCGACACGTGCCGGGCCGACCCACCATGAGGTGCGGCGAGGATCGTCCGGCTGCAGCCCCTGCGGAGCCTTCCGCCGCGAGGCGCCTGCCCTGGTCGGCCTCCCACGTCCAGCCGGGGCTTCGTGCTCTGGGGTGCACGGCTCGCGTGGTGAGTGGTCAGTAGTCCTCGGGTGCGCGGGGGGCTGCGGAGCCAGCCTGGTCGTAGAGTCCGCGGATCGTGTCTACGAGGTCCTGGTGGTCGCTGAGGCCGACGTTGTCGCTGTCGATGGCGTAGCCGACGAGGCTGAACATCTGGTGGATCAGTCGGGCGTGCTTAATCGGTGTCATCGGTGCAGGCGCGGGTGCTGGCGGGTCTTGGTCAGGCTCGGCGGGAAGTTCCCGCAGCGCTGCTTCGGCCTTGCGATGAGCGTCCTGTGCGGCGACCGTTTCGATGAGCTTGTCCGGCCACGGTGTGCGCACGGGGGCCGGGTCGCCCTCGTCGCCGTTGCGGCGTGCGTG
>NZ_JBEOVB010000106.1:0-1110 GCF_040295245.1 Streptomyces sp. NPDC002884
TGAGGTTCCCCCGAGATGCGGAGTGTGTTGACAGAGGGTCAGATGGTTCTCATGAGAGGAACATCGACCATGGCCGCCCCCAGAAAGTACTCGCTGGAGTTGTGTGAGCGTGCGGTGCGGATGTACCGGACCTCCGACCCGAAGCCGCAGATCAAGAAGCTGGCCGTCGACCTCGGTGTGCATCCCGAGGCCCTGCGCGGCTGGATCCGGCAGGCCGAGGCCGATGCCGGCGAGCGCGACGGCCGGCTCACCACCGACGAGCGGGCCGAGCTGGTGGCGCTGCGCAAAGAGAACGCCCAGCTCAAGCGGGCCAACGACGTGCTGCGGACGGCGTCTGCGTTTTTCGCGGCGCAACTCGACCCGACCCGGCCCAGGTGACGGCGCTCGTCGACGAGCATCCCCGCCTGGGAGTCGAGTGCGTCCTGCGGGAACTGCACATCGCCTCCTCCACCTACTACCGCTGGCGCCGCGCGGAGAAGGAGCCGTGCGAACGGCGGCGCCGCGACGTCGAGCTGACCGAGCGGATCAAGGAGATCCACGCGGAGTCCGGCGGCAATTACGGCTCGCCGCGCGTGCACGCCGTCCTCAAACGCGAGGGCACACGCGTGGGCCGCAAGCGGGTCGAGCGCCTGATGCGCGAGGCCGACATCGCAGGCGTCAGCCCTCGGCGGAAGGGCTTCACGCGCCGCGATCCCAAGGCCAGCCTCGCCCCGGACCTGGTCAACCGGGACTTCACCGCACCGGCGCCGAACCGGCTGTGGGTCACCGACCTGACGATGATCTCCACCGGCGAGGGACCGTTGTGGCTCTCGGCGATCCGGGACGCCTTCTCCCGCCGAGTGGTCGCGTGGGAGACCTCTGCCCGCGCGGACGCCGACCTGGTCCTGACCACCCTGGAGTACGCGCTCGCGTCCCGGGAGGTCGAGCCCGGCAAGCTCATCCATCACGCCGACCACGGCTGTCAGCACACATCCATCAAGCTCACAACTCGCCTGCTGCGCATGGGAGTTGCAGCATCCATGGGGTCCGTCGGGGACTCGTACGACAACGCTCTCGCGGAGAACCTCTGGATGCTCATCAAACCGAATGCATCCGCGGCCGCACCTTCAC
>NZ_JBEOVB010000107.1:0-1089 GCF_040295245.1 Streptomyces sp. NPDC002884
CGCAGCAGATGCACGACACACGTCTGGACGATCGTGCGAGGCCAGACGGCTTCCACGGCTTCGGGCAGACCCTTGAGCCCGTCACAGACCAGCATGAGCACGTCGTCCAGGCCACGGTTCTTGAGCTCGGTGAACACGTGGAGCCAGTACTTTGCTCCCTCGCCGCCGTCGCCGGCCCAGATGCCGAGGATGTCGCGGGTGCCGTCCACGGTCACGGCCATCACTACGTAGATCGGACGGTTCGCGACCTTCCCGTCTCTGATCTTGACGTTGATCGCATCGACGAACAAAACGGGGTAAACGCGGTCGAGCGGCCGGTTCTGCCACTCGGTCATGCCCTCCATCACCTTGTCGGTGATGGTGGAGATGGTCTGCTTGGAGACCTCGGCCCCGTAGACCTCGGCCAGGTGGGCGGCGATCTCGCCGTGCGTGAGCCCCTTCGCGGACAACGACAGAACCATCTCGTCGACCCCGGTCAGCCGGCGCTGCCACTTCTTGATGATCTGCGGCTCGAACGTGCCCGACACGTCACGCGGAACCTTGATCTCGACCGGTCCGACGTCGGTCAGCACGGTCTTGGCCCGGCCTCCGTTGCGGGAGTTGCCACTGCCCCGGCCGGCTGAGCCGTGCTTCTCGTAGCCGAGGTGATCAGCGATCTCACCTTCCAGAGCGGACTCCAGGACCCGCTCGGTCAGCTGCTGCAGCAGCCCGCCCTGCCCAGTCAGATGCAGTCCCTCTGACCGGGCCCGCTCCACCAGCATCGCCACCAACTGCTCGTCCGACACGGGCACGGGCGGCCCGGACAAGTCCTGCTCGACAGGCTCCACGGTCCCCAACTCCACAGCGATATCAGTGAGCCTCTTCAGCCGCTCCTCCGGCGAGTGAGGGTCCCGAGTATGTTGACGAAGCCTCCAAGCAGGGCAGTTGCTGTCCTTGCCGGGCCGAGCTGCCGAAGCGACGTCACCCAATCGGTGGCCACTCTGAAAAGGCTCACTGAACCTCTTTCATCCTGAATAGTCGCAGGTCAAGAGTGTGTGGATGGCTTGGACGACGGTGCCGATACGCCGGGTGGAACATCGGGCTCGCCGT
>NZ_JBEOVB010000108.1:0-1063 GCF_040295245.1 Streptomyces sp. NPDC002884
GGCTAAGTGGCGTCGGGATAATCCTTTCGGGCGGCCGAATTATGTTCCCGCGGATGCTGCTACCACTTTTATGCGCGCTAACGGCCCTACCCGGTGATGTTCTTAGGGCTCGCAGAGAATCAACTTGTGCGTTCTGCGGCTTGACACCGCAGGTCGGTGCGTCACGTGCCCGCATGTTGTTCTTCTGCGGGCTTACAACGGCTAACACAATGAGCCGAGTTGTCGGTGGGTGATGAGGCAGCAGGCGAGTTTGGGGAATGCTTCGTGGATGTCGGTTCGCCGTTCCCGTCGGATGCGCAGACGTCGGAAGCCGTGCGGCCACGCAAAACTTCGCTCGACCCCCAGCGGTAGGTGCCCAGTCCGGTGCCGTGCAGGGTGCCGCGGCGGGCGATCGCGGGCACGATGCCGCGGGCGCGGACCTGGTCGCGGTAGATGTCGTGGTCGTAGCCGCGGTCGGCAAACAGCGAGTCCGGCTTGCGGCGGGGCCGGCCGACCCGGCCGCGGACCGGCGGGATCGCGTCGCGCAAGGGCAGGAGTTGGGTGACGTCGTTGCGGGTGCCGCCGGTCAGCAGGACGGCGAGCGGGGTGCCGTGGCCGTCGGTGATCAGGTGGTGCTTCGAGCCGGCCCGACCTCGGTCGACTGGCGAGGGGCCCGTGTGGATCCCCCTTTTAGCGCTCTGACGTGGGAGGAGTCGACCACGCAGCGGGACCAGTCCAGCCGGGAGGCCGCGTTCAGCTCGGCCAGCAGGACCTCGTGCAGCCGCTGCCACACGCCGGCCTGGTTCCAGTCCCGCAGCCGGCGCCAGCACGTCATGCCCGAGCCGAAGCCGAGATCCTGAGGCAGGTACTCCCACTGGATCCCGGTGTGCAGCACGTACAAGATCCCGGACAGCACATCCCTGTCCGGCAACGGCTTGCGGCCCGGATACCGGAACCTGCGCTCGCGCTGCGGCAGCAACGGCTCCAGATTTAGAGGATGTCTCACGTGGTGCATGGCCCGTGCGGCATCATGAGTGGTTGTGGGTGCTGATCTGTCGCAGCGGCTGGTTCCTGACGAACTCTG
>NZ_JBEOVB010000109.1:0-1001 GCF_040295245.1 Streptomyces sp. NPDC002884
TCATGGTCGTGGGGTGGGGAACGCGTTTCGTGCAGTGCTCGTTAGCGACCGGAGGATCACGGGCCTGTCGGCTGACGTGATCGCTGAACTCGTCGCTGAAGTAGGGCCGTTGTGGCACGCACGGCACCAGGCCAAGCTCGCGTCCAGGCTGCGGAAGCGGGCTGTGGGCGCAGGCGCGAAGCACCGGCTGGTGTTCGTCGACCGGCTCCTGGCCACGCTCGTGCATCTGCGCCATGCCGTCACTCATGACGTGCTGGCCTGCTGGTTCGGTGTGGACCGCTCCACCATCACCCGCGCCATCGGCGAGGTGCGGCCCCTGCTCGCTGAGCGAGGGTGCACCATCAGCCCGGGTGCGCGGCTGCGGACACTGGCCGAGGTCGTCGACCACCTCGGAACCAGCGGGAAGACCGGCATCATCGACGGAACCGAGATCCGCGTCAGGCGCCCGGCCGCCGGGCGCAAGCACCGGGACAAGTTCATCTCCGGCAAGAGCAAGCAGAATTCGGTCAAGACCATGGTTGTCACGGACGGCGACGGCCGCGTCCTCTTCTGCAGTCCGGCCCAGCACGGCAGCTGCGCAGACATCACCCATGCCCGCCAATTAGGGCTGGTCAAGCTCCTGGACGGCGGGCCAGCACTGGAGATCCTTGCGGATGCCGGCTACCAGGGTCTGGGCGCCCAGACCGGCGGGCGCGTGGTGACGCCACCGCACCGCAAGTTCAGGAAGAACGCCCCGGACTGGTACGAGGAGATGCACGAGCGCCAACGCAAGGCACACTCCTCCCGACGCATCCGCGTCGAGCACGGCATCGCACATTTGAAGAACCGGCGGGCCCTGGCCCGCCACCTCGGCCGCCGCGAACACATCAGCGACATGGTCCAAGCCGTTGCCGGCCTGCTGTCCCACCAGCAAACTGCGGACCTGACCTCAGCACAGATGTGAACACCGAGCCCCGCCGCAGTCCTCGACGCCTCACCGCCTACCGTGCACCAGCTCGTTA